>NZ_JAVHPD010000083.1:0-7511 GCF_036170395.1 Sphingobium sp. | reverse complement strand
ACCTCGCCTCGGAGATGGCGCCCAAGGCCGATGACGGTCTGCCGCCGCTGCCCGGCGCCGACGAGACGGCCGATCGCGGCCAGGGCAGCGAGGCCGGTGCCGGGACCGGCCTCGGCCAGTCTTCGTCCGAACACGCCTTCGCGAGCTGACGCTCCGACGGCGACCGATCAAGGCCCTCGCTCGTCCGAGCGGGGGCCTTTTTCTTTTCCGCCGCTCGAAAATCAGCCCGCGAGGCGCGCTTCCGCAAGATCGAGATCCCGCACCAGCCTGCGCGCGGCCTCGCTCCCGAGCTCGCGTCGTCTCACCCGTCGGAAGATTTCCGTGCGTTCCGCCTTCAACGCCGCGAGCCGCAATTCGCGCTCGATCCGTTCGTCACGCCGGTGCTGGGCCATGTCCTCCGGCAACGTCGCCTCCCGGTCTATGCGCTCGCGGTACAGGTCCATCAGGCGCGATGCCGCATGCACATAGAGGTCCGCGTCCTTCCTGCCCTCGGCGAGCTGATGCTGCACCCGTTCGATCGCGGCGATCGCGGCTTCGGCCGCCGCGCTGCGCGCGCCCTCGATCTCGGCATCGCGGGACGGCTCCGGCGGCATCTCGAGGCCGCGCATCATCAGGGGCAATCCGATCGAGGCTGCGACCAGCGACAGGACGATGACGCCCATCGCCAGCAGGATAGCGAGGTCGCGCGCGGGAAACGCAGAGCCATCGGTCATGGCGAGCGGCAGCGTGAGCACGCCCGCGAGCGTGATCGCGCCGCGCACCCCCGCAAAAGACATGGCCCCGACCAGCCGCCAGTTCGGGCGCGTGCGATCTTCCTTGCGGCGGAACAATGTCCAACGCAGCGACACCCACACCCAGGCGAACCGCAGTGCCGCGAGCCCAAGGTTGATGGCGACGATATAGATGGCGAGCCACCACGGCTCACGATGCCCCGTCACTTGAACCGAAGCCGCAGCGCCGGCCAGTATCGTCGGCAATTGCTCGCCCAGCATCACGAAGATGATCCCGTTCGCAGTGAACTGGATGAGATCCCAGACCGCGCTCCGGCGGATGCGCGTGACGGCCATCGCATTGCCGCGCGCCTCGACGAACCCCATCGTCAGGCCCGCCGCCACGGCGGCCAGAATGCCCGAGCAATGAAGATGCTCCGCCACCAGATAGGCGCCGAACGGAATGAGCAGGCTGATCAGGATCTGCGAACCGCTCTCCTCGCCGACAACCCTGGTGACCATCTCCTTCACGCGTCCGACGGTCCAGGTGAGGCCTGCGCCGACGATAATCCCGCCGATCGCCACCCACAGGAAACTCAACGTCGCGGCGCCCACCGAGAACGACCCCGTCAGCGCGGCCGCGATGGCGAAGCGCAGGCACACCAGACCCGACGCATCGTTGAGCAGCGATTCCCCTTCGAGGATATGCATCAGCCGCTTGGCGATCGGCGTGCGCTGGGCGATTGCCGAGACCGCGATCGGATCGGTTGGCGAGATGACCGCCGCAAGCGCAAAAGCCACCGCCAGCGGCATCGCCGGGATCATCCAATGGATGAAGAAGCCCATGCCGATGACCGTGAAAACGACAAGGCCGAGCGCCAGTTCGAGGATCGTCGCCCCATCCTTGAACATATCGTCGGGCGGGATACGCCACCCGTCGAGGAACAGCAGCGGCGGCAGGAACAGGAGAAAGAAGATGTCCGGATCGAGCGTCACCCGCCAGTCGGCGACCAGGCCGATCGCGGCGCCCAGAGCGATCTGGACGAGCGGTCGCGGAACTGAAAACGGCAGGAGGCGGGCCAGGATTCCACTCAGCACGACGGCGAACAGCAATGTCAGGACGAGCGTGATGGTTTCCAAAAGCGGAGCCTCTGAACAGATTATCCGGGACGACGATCCTGTCTAACGTCGCGGCCCATTTCTGTCAGCTTCAATCCATGCCGGCCTGCGGCCGTAGAGCGGAGAGGGGCTGAGGATCCTGTCCATTCGCGACGGGAGACCAGAATGTCCGACACCATCGATCTGGGCGGAGCGCCAGCAAACGAAGATTGTGCCCAACTCGGCCACACGCCCGACTTCGAGCGGCTGAACCGCCTCGAGGTCGCTACCTACCGCGCAGCCCTCGTCGCCCTCCACGGCAGCCCGCCCCAAGGCTGCGCGCTGGTGACGCTTACCAACCGGCATGATTTCGGCGTCTATTATACCCTCGGACTCACGGTCGACGCTGGCGCCGCGCGGCGCGAGCCAACCGTCGCGGCCTTCGCCGAGGCCGTGCAGGAGGGCCTCGGCAGCTGGATCGAATCCGGCTTCGCGCCGCCCGTCCGCTATGATGACGGCGGACCGCCCAAGGTCGATCGGACCTCAATCGACGACATCGTGACGGGCGCGCTGCTCGCCACCCGGCCCAATGCGGACGGCGCCTTCGCCGTCCCCGATTTCGAGATCCTCCACCGCAATCTGACCATCGCCTACCCGCGCAGCGCCGAGGCCGCGCGGCGGCTGCTCCAGGAGATTTGACCATGGACCATCCAGCACAACCCCCCCAGGACGTCGTTGTCGCCGATGCGATCAGCGCCGAGCTCCAGACGGCCTTGTCGGCCGTTCAGGCCGTCGAGACCCGTTGCAAGGACGCTTTCCTGCCGCTGCTGCGCGATCACGGCATCGTCAGGGTCGAGGTTCATTATGATGGCGGCGGTGACGAAGGCGCCGTCTGCGACGTGAATGCCTATGCCGCCCATGGAGACGCCGATCTTCCGGGTATTCAGTGCGACCATCATGCCCTCGAATATAATGGCGAGGTCTCAAGCCGGACCATCGCGCTCGAAGACGCCTTGAGCGCCTTCGCCGAGAATGCCGTGTGCGCGCGCCATTGCGGATGGGAGAATGGCGAAGGCGCGCATGGGACTATCTCCATCGATGTCGCGAGCGGCACGGTCGGCCTAACCCACAATCTTCGTTTCATTGACTATGAGACGACCGAGACGGAGCTCTGAGGCAATGTCGCACTGCTATTATCATGCGCTGAGCTCCGTGCGGCGCTGGGGCGGCAAGCCCGAGGATTATCTGGCGCTTCACCAGTGGTTCGACGAATCCAAGAAGATCGTCGCCGACCCGCGCCACCGCGCTTTGCGCCATCATGCCGAGGGTATATTTCTGCTCGAGACGGTATTCGGCGTGACGATCCGGAACAGCGATGACCGCGACATCCCGGTGCGCCTCATCGGGGAGCAACATGTCGTTGAAGATCTCGGCCGTATACCCTCCTTTGCCGACTGGGCCCGTCTCATCCAGCCGATGCCCTGGATCCTGCGCGGCAATCCTGCCGGTTCGGCAGCTTGCGAAATGTCGCGAGACACATGTTAGGTGCCGGCCACCCTTGACGTAGATCCGTAAACTCCGTACTTTACGGATAGGAGGATTTATGAGTCAGACCGCCACTTCAGTGGAAGTTTCAAAGGCTTTCGGTCGATTTGGTCGACAAGCCCTGCGCGAGCCACTTACAATCACCAACCACGGTGAACCGAGCTTGGTGCTCCTTTCGCACGAGGAGTTTCAACGCTTGAAGCGGCGCGATCGGCAAGTGCTGATGCTTTCCGATTTCACCGAGGAAGATCGGGCGGCCGTTGCCGCCTCCCGTCCTTCCAGGGAAGCGGAAGCGTTCAACGATGAACTGCGCTGACCTTGAGAAGTCTTCCAACGCCGGTTCCCGGACTGGTCTTGCGGTATTCCTTCCTGTGGAGCCATGAAGCCGCGCGCGGCGCAGAGGAAGGCAGTAAAGACAGACCCTGCGCCGTCTTGCTCACCATAGCAAATCTGGAAGGTCAGGAGATCGTCACGGTTCTCCCCATCACTCACGCAATGCCCGCGAATCCCGATCTCGCAGTAGAGATTCCCGTCAAAACCAAGACACGCCTTGGTCTTGATGGTGAGCGCTCTTGGATCATTCTCGATGAGGCAAATCGTTTCGCGTGGCCCGGTCCCGATCTAAGACCTGTTCCGGGAGACACAGAGCAGCGGGTCGATTACGGTCAGTTGCCATCCACCCTCTACGATCTCGTTCGCGAGAAATGGCTGCGTGCCTATGATCGCCGCCAGGTCAGTCAAACCGTCCGACCGGAATAGCTCACATGATCGCAATTAATGAAGAAAGACCGCGATCGACAGGCGCACCAACCAAACCGCGCGCGGCGTTTTGCGCCGACAGCTCCCTGCCAGGATGAGCATGGTGCCAGCGCCCTTCAGCCAGGAAGCTGCGCACAAGGCCCTCAATAGGCTGATAGACCTCGCGCGCTCCGATACGGGTCAGGCGCGCCGCGCCGCCAATTTTCTTCTCGCCTGGTGGAACGGCGAGGATTGCGGCCACTTTCCGATCGCCGATCTCTTCGGCGTCGATGCGACGATCGCGACGCACATCACGACGATCATCGGATTTCTCGGCCAGCACGAAGGGGCGATCTATCCCGATACCTTCGGGCGCGGCGCCGACATGGCCGAGCTTGTCGGACGCTGGCGGCGCTTCGACACCGACTAGCGGCGGTCGGGGCGGGCCCCCATCCACACCCAAATGCCGTGAAAGGGAAGGGGGGAGACGGTGGGTGGCTCGGGCAGATCCCGAGGCCGTTCACCGCGGCGCCCGGCGCGCCCCAGCTTCCCGCGAGACTTCCCATATGGCCAACCACTTCACCAAGGCGAGTTTCGTGCTCGCCGTCACATCGGCCGAGGCCGACGTGCTTCGCAAAGTCGCCGACGCGCTTGATACCGTCGGCGACGCCGCGCTCGAACCGGCGGACCGCGCCGCCCGCTTCGCCGCGTTGGGCCCGGTCTTTGCGGCATGTTTCCCGCCGTCCGAGGCCGAGCCGTTCGATGGCTTCCTCGGCCTCTTTTCCGATCCCGATTATCCGACCCTCGGCTTCACGCTCGAGATCGATCCGCCCGGCGATACGGATACTGTCAGAGTCTGGATCCATGGCGATCAGATCGACATCGAGGCCGCCGCCGCGCTGATCCAGGCGGTTGCGACATCGGCTCTCCCGTACGGGTTCGAATATGCGCTCGACTGTGATCGCATGCGGCCCGGAGAATTTGGCGGCGGCTATGTCGTGATCCGCGCCGATGACATCGAATATGGCGGATCGGCGCGCGGCCTCGAACAGGCGCTCACCCGTCGCACGGAGAATGCGGAGCAGTGCCTGGTGATCGCCATGCGCGACGCCGATGAAGGTCTGCTCTTCTGGAACGGCGACGACGGTTTCGGCGCGCTCGAGACCGCGACTGTCTTCTCCGAGGCCGAGGCCGCAGACATCGACCTGCCTATCGCCAACGACCAGCCCGAGTGGCTGGCGCTCCCTTCCGTGCGCGCCTGAGGAGACCGGCCATGCGCTACATCATCGCGCTCTACGAAATCGACCGCGCTTATGGCGGGCCCGAAGAGGGCGGATGGTTCTTCGACACGGGCGAGCTCGTCCGATTGCTCGCTCTGGCGCCGACGGAAACGCGCGCGCTCCATCTGGCCGAGCGCGCGAACCGCCTTCTCAGCCGCCTCCAGCGTCACCGCCGTCCGGTCAGTTCCGTCGCCTATGACGGCGGGCGCCACACCGCGATCGTCTACGAATGGACGGCACCCGCGGTCTTCCCCGAAGTGCGGCCGCTTTATGCCTGACGGGCTTCCGCAACCCGCCATCCCTCTCTCGCGGCCTGGACGCGCTTCGGGTTGCGCCTTCACCGCAGGAGCAATCCATGTCGACCTACAGCGTCATTTTCCGGGCCAGCGTTCCCGACTGGATTCTCGAGCGGGCCGAGGCCGAATCCGAGGCGCCCGCCCGCAGCTGGCTCCTCTCGCAAAGCTGGTATGAACGCCGGCAGATCCCATGGGACGGCGGCGTCACGCTCGCGCCGCATCACGAGGCGTCGCTCACAACCCATGATGTCTGCCTGCGCCTTGATTGTCCGCGAACCGCCCGGCCGCGCTGCGGTACGTTGAGCCTCGAAATCAATGTCACGCGCCAAGTTCTCGACCTCCCCGGTGGCGCCGTCTGCCATCACCGCCGCGCCGGGCCATCGGGCATGCTTGCGCAGGGATCGTTCAGCACGGTCAGGGGGAACAGCGTCATCGGCCCCGTACCGGACGGCTGGCCAATCGATCGCACCCTCAATGGCTATTCCCATCATCTCGGCAGCTATGGACAGGGCGGGGTCGGTCTCTCGGGGTGGCAGCTCAACGGCGGTTCATGGCTCGTCCTTCCGCTTAAAAGCTCCGACAGCTGGATCTGGCTGACCCATGAGGCCCTGACGCCGGCTTCCGACTATTTTTCGCTCGCGGCGCACATCGACCATCGCATCGTCGGGGTCCATCCCGACCAGCTCGCTGACTTCCCGCCCTGGGAGCATCGATATGCCGGCCACCATCAGATACGCGATCTGCCCGACTTTTCGAGCGAACGCGCACGTGTCGCACACTTCGAGGCGAGCGCATCCGGCTTCGTGCTCGAGGCCGAGAACGGTCTCACCCGCTGGCGCTTTGCCATGGGCGATCACCTGCCGCGGCCGATCTGGGCTGGCTCGCGCGAACACCGTGACCTTCATGAGGGTGAGTCGGTGGCGGAGGCTTTCTTCCTCGCCCATCATTGCTATCTTGAGGTCTGATCCCTCGAATTTCCGCCGTCTGTGCGATCTCTTGAACAAAGCGCGCCGGCCATGTATATGTCTTTGTATATGCAAGGAGGCCACTATGGCAAGATCCGAACCGATAGCCTCCCGAGAAGCCAAGCTCTTTCGCAACAACAAGAGTCAGGCGGTGCGTATTCCAGCCGACTTCGAGCTGCCGGGTGACCGCGTCCTCATACATCGTGAGGGCGACCGGCTCATCCTCGAACCGATCCGCAAGAAGAACCTGCTGGAGGTTCTGGCGGGGCTCGAGCCGCTCGGCCCCGAGGATCAGTTTCCCGATATCGACGATACGCTGCTGCCCGCTCGGGCGATCGACCTGTGAGCATCCTCTATATGCTCGACACCAACATCGTGTCCGAGCTTGCACGAAATCCTCATGGTGCCGTGGCGAAGCGCATCGCGGCCGTCGGCCCAGACACCATCTGCGTCAGCATCGTTACTGCCGCCGAGCTACGCTATGGTTGTGCCAAGAAGGGTTCGGCGCGGCTGTTGGCCCAAATCGAGGCGATTCTGGAGAGCGTGCAGATCCTTGCGCTAGATGTTCCGGCGGACACCGAATATGGCGGTATTCGCGCCGAACTCGAAGCAGCCGGCAAGCCGATCGGCCCCAATGATCTGTTCATCGCTGCCCATGCCTATGCGCTCGAAGCGGTCCTCGTGACCGCCAATGTCGGCGAGTTTTCCCGCATCCGCGCCTTGAAGATCGAAAACTGGCTCGACGCGGCCCATTGATGCCAGGGCCGGCCATGGCAGCGGGCTGATCCCGTCGGCAGAGGTTCGTTTCTCATGTTGCCCAAGATAGTCCCGAGGCCGCGGGTTGCGGGCCTCGGATGGGGCGCTTGTGCGCCTGCTCGG
>NZ_JAVHPD010000082.1:0-7767 GCF_036170395.1 Sphingobium sp. | reverse complement strand
TGACGAGGTCGCCCTCGCGCGTGCCGATCTGGTGATAGTCGAAGCTGGCATAGCCGCGGCTGATCGACTTCAGGCGATCGTAGAAATCGAACACCACTTCGTTGAGCGGCAGTTCATAGGTCACCTGCGCGCGGCCGCCGACATAGGTCAGATTCTTCTGGATGCCGCGCCTGTCCTGGCAGAGCTTCAGGATCGAGCCGAGATATTCGTCCGGGCAGTAGATCACCGCCTCGATCCACGGCTCCTCGATCATCTCGATATGGTTGGGATCGGGCATGTCGGCGGGATTGTGCAGATGGCGCACGGTCCCATCCTTCATGTGCATGTCATAGACCACCGAGGGCGCGGTGGTGATGAGATCGAGGTCGTACTCGCGGGTCAGCCGCTCCTGAATGATCTCCAGATGAAGGAGGCCGAGGAACCCGCAGCGGAAGCCGAAGCCCAGTGCGGCGCTGGTCTCCATCTCGAAGGAGAAGCTGGCGTCGTTGAGGCGCAGCTTGCTGATGCTGTCGCGCAGCTTCTCGAAGTCATTGGCATCGACCGGGAAGAGGCCGCAGAAGACGACCGGCTGCACTTCCTTAAAGCCGGGCAGCGGCGCTTTCGCGGGGTTCTTGACCGTGGTGATGGTGTCGCCGACGCGGGTCTGGCTGATGTCCTTGATCTGCGCGGTGATGAAGCCGATTTCGCCGGGGCCAAGCTCGGGCAGCGCCTCGATCTTGGGGCGCATACAGCCGACGCGGTCGATCAGATGCTCGGTGCCGCCGATCATGAACTTGATGTTCTGGCCCTTCCTGATGACGCCGTTGACGACGCGCACCAGAATGACGACGCCCAGATAGGGGTCGTACCAGCTATCGACCAGCATCGCCTCCAGCGGCGCGTCGCGATCGCCCTTGGGCGGCGGGATCTTGGCGACGATGGCTTCGAGCACTTCGTCGATGCCGATGCCCGACTTGGCCGACGCCAGCACCGCTTCCGAAGCGTCCAGGCCGATCACCTCCTCGATCTCGGCGCGCACCTTTTCCGGTTCGGCGGCGGGCAGGTCGATCTTGTTGAGGACGGGCACGATCTCATGGTCATGCTCGATCGACTGGTAGACGTTGGCGAGCGTCTGCGCCTCCACCCCCTGCGCCGCGTCCACCACCAGCAGCGCGCCTTCGCAGGCGGCGAGGCTGCGCGAGACTTCATAGGCGAAGTCGACATGGCCCGGCGTGTCCATGAGATTGAGCTCATAGGTCTCGCCATTTTTCGCGACATAATCGAGGCGCACGGTCTGCGCCTTGATGGTGATGCCGCGTTCCTTCTCGATATCCATATTGTCGAGAACCTGCGCGCTCATCTCGCGGTCGGTGAGGCCCCCGGTGCGCTGGATCAGGCGGTCGGCCAGGGTGGATTTGCCATGGTCGATATGGGCGATGATCGAGAAATTGCGGATATGGCTGAGGTCGGTCATCGGTGCCCGATAGCAGGGGTTTTGACGTGTGTCAGCACGGTAGCGCGGCCTTTGCGCCGTCAGTAGGCAAGGCAGTGCGCTTATGATAGAGCGGAGCCGCCTTTGACGGGTCGCGCCATAACAAGAAACGGCTTTCTGTTACCGCATCAAAGGATTTTGGGGCAATGTTAAAGCAGGTTTCCGCGCTGATCGCATCGGCGGCAATGATCGCGACGCCGACCATGGCGGCCGCGCAAACGAATATGAGCTCGTCGGGCCAGACCTACAAGGACGGGACCACCAAAGGGGCGTCATCCGGCCGCCGCGCGCAGGAGCGTGCGACGCGCGAGATTCCGCGCTGCACCCGCCGCATCGGCACGGTCGCGATTGTCGAACCGGACAATCAATGGTGGCGCGAACTGAGCCTGGGCAGCCCGGAAGCGATCCTGAAGGTCTTCATCCAGCAGTCCGGCTGTTTCGGCATCGTCAACCGAGGCCGCGCCATGCAGAGCCGGGCGATGGAGCGCGCCATGGCCGATTCAGGCGAGCTTCAGGCGGGCTCCAACCTGGGGCGCGGTCAGGTGAAGACCGCCGACTATTATCTGGAGCCGGACATCGTATCGTCCAACCGCAATTCGGGCGGCGGCGGCATCGGCGGCGCGCTGGGCGGGCTGATGGGCGGCTTTGGCGGCGCAATCATCGGCGGCCTTAACATCAAGAAGAAGGAAGCGAATGTCACGCTGTCCATCGTCAACGCGCGCACGACCGAGGAAGAAGCGCTGACCGAAGGCTATGCGCGCAAGACCGACATCGGCTTCGGCGGCGGCGCGGGCGGCGGCTGGTGGGGGGGCTTCGCGGCGGCGGGTGGCAGCGGCTACCAGAATACCGAGATCGGGCAGGTGATCGTGCTCGCCTATCTTGACGCCTACACCAAGCTGGTGACGCAGCTTGGCGGCCTGCCGGAAAATGCGGCGGCCGCAGCGCCAGTCGCACAGTAAGGAAGGGCGAAGGGCGCTGCCTTAGGCGAGCGCCCTTCGCCTCAACCTTGGGTCGTGGCCGGCGCGGGCACAAGGCGGCGGCCTTCCCGCCGCCTTTTCCACCACGCCAATATCGCCTCGCCCGCCGGCTGCTCGACTACGCGATTGATCGCGGTGCCCAGGGTCAACGCCACGAGGAAGGCGGCGGCGAAGCCGATCCAGGGGCTGTAGCCGGCGCGCGCGCATTCCAGCATCACGACGAAGCCGACATGCTGGTGGATGAGGTAGAAGCTGTAGCTGATGCCCCCCAGCCAGACGAGCGGGCGGATGGCGATGAAGCGCAGATGGCCGTGGATCAGCGCCAGAAACGCTGCCAGCAGCACACAGGCGACCAGGGCCACGTCCCAGGTCTCGATCGTCGCGACCGAGAGCAGAGCCAGTGCCGCATAGGGCGCCTGCTGCCGCAGGGTGCGCTGCCCGCGCCAAAGCCGATAAGCGAGCATTCCTAAGACGAAGAAGGGCGTGTAGCGCAGCACCAGCAGCATGATGATCCGCTCCGGCATGTCGGGCCGGGCCCAGTAAAGCCAGCGGATCATCAGCCATGCGGCCAGCACCGGCTCCAGCCGCTTCAGCCCCGCGAATTTCCAGATCGCGATCATGCAGACATAGAAGGCGATCTCGACCGTCAGCGTCCAGTAAGCGCCGTCGACTTCTGGGATGAAGGCGAAACCCTGCAACATGGTGAGGTTGGCGAGGATGGCGAAGGGACCGACCAGCAGCTGGGTCGCCTGCGCCAGATATTCGATGCCGAGCGTCATCAGCATCGCGACGAGATAGGCCGGATAGAGGCGCGCGAAGCGGTTGACGATGAAGTCCGCCACCGTCGCGATCCGATCCAGCGTGAAGAAGATGGCGAAGCCCGAAATGGTGAAGAACAGCAGCACCCGATAATTGCCGCCGGGAAAGCTGAAGGGCACATGCGCCGCCTGCGGGAACAGCTCATGGAAGCGCGTGGAATAATGAAACACCAGCACGCATAGCGCGCCAATGCCGCGCAACGCGTCCAGTTCCGTCAAGCGGCCACGGGCAAGGGTCGGTCCAGCCATGCCGTCCCATAGCAACAAGGCAGCAACGAATCTGTTAAGATCGTGGTTAATCGCGGCACCGGCGCGCTTTTTCTTTGCTGGATTTTTGCTGGGCGAGCGGATACCTCACGCTTGCGCATCATTACCACATCGTCACCCCGGACTTGATCCGGGGTCCCGCTTTCTTTGCGACGGCAGCGGAGAAGCGGGACCCCGGGTCAAGCCCGGGGTGACGAGAAGCTCACATTCACTGTGGCCGCGTAAGTCGGTATTCTCAGCGCGCAGGCGCTTCGCCCGCGCGTTTGAGGCCCGCGAGCTGCTCGGCCAGGACCTGATCGACGATCGGCGCGAGCTTTGCCGTGCCGCCGCGCACATAGCCGCCCACGACATAGGTCATCACCACCTTGACGCCGTTGCCTGACGGCGTGATCGTCAGATCGAGCGTGCCGACGACCGCTTCAGACTGGAGCGGGCCGAGCGCGGCGGAAAGGCGCAATTGCTTGCCCGGCACGGCGTAGACGACGCGGCCATGCTCGACCGAGCCGGCCGCGCCGGATTTGGCGGGAATAGCTTCGCAGAAGCAGCCGCCGGCGCGCGCGTCGATGGTCATGTTCGCCGAATCGCCGCTATACGTATGCGCGTCGTTCCACCAGCGCCCCGGCGCGGTAATCAACGCATAGACGGCCGCCGGGTCGGCCGCGATCTCCACCTTGTTCTCGCTGACGAAGCCGGCATCGCTGCTGGCCGTGACGGCCGCATGGGCCGGAACGGCCATCGCCACCCCGGCCCATGCCAGAAATCCCCATTTGCGCATGACCTGTCCCCCTCTTTTCAGGGGGCAGCCTAGCTCAGGCCGCGTCGCCGTCCAAGATGGCGGCGATGGCGATCGTCACATCGTCCATGTCGGCCATGCCGTCGACGCGCGACACGATGCCGCGGCTCTCGTACAGCGGCAGGATCGGCGCGGTCTTGGCGCGATATTCGGCCATGCGAGTGCGGACCGTATCCTCATTGTCGTCGGGACGGCGCTTGAATTCATGGCCGTGGCACTTGTCGCACTCGCCCTCGACTTTGGGCTGGTGAAAGCTGTCATGATAGCCCGCGCCGCAAGTGGCGCAGGTGAAACGGCCGGTGATGCGCTCGACCAGCGCGTCCTCGTCCACCTCCAGTTCGATCACATGGTCGAGCGTGCGACCCCGATCCGACAGGATGGTGTCGAGCGAATGGGCCTGCGCTTGCGTGCGGGGATAGCCGTCGAAAATGACGCCGGTGTCGGGCGACAGCGCGTCGAGCGCCTCGCCGATGATGCCCGAGACGATCTCGTCGGAGACCAGTTCGCCCGCTTCCATCACGGCTTTCGCCTTGAGGCCGATCGGCGTGCCCGCCTTCACGGCCGCGCGCAGCATGTCGCCGGTGGACAGCTGAACCATGCCCCGGCTCTCGACCAGGCGGGTCGCCTGCGTGCCCTTCCCTGCGCCGGGAGGACCAAGCAAAATGATGTTCATCGCGCGCATACTCCCCTGTTCGTGCGCTGTGTGAAGGGACGCCGCTTAGCGCAGACGGCCCTTCAGCTTCGCCTTCTTGATCAGATCGCCATATTGATGGGCGAGCAGGTGACTCTGGATCTGGGTCACGGTGTCGACCGTTACATTGACCACGATCAGCAGGCTAGTCCCACCCAGGTAGAAGGGAATGCCCGCGCGTGCGATCGCGAATTCCGGCACCAGGCAGATGAAAGCCAGATAGGCCGCGCCGATGACGGTGATGCGCGTCAGCACATAATCGAGATAATTTTCGGTGTTCTTGCCCGGACGAATGCCGGGAATGAAGCCGCCATTCCGCTTGAGGTTATCGGCCGTCTCTTCCGGGTTGAACACCACAGCGGTGTAGAAGAAGCAGAAGAACACGATGCCGAGGCCATAGAGCGCCATATAGACCGGGCTGCCGTGCGACAGATACTGGTTCAGCGTCAGCACGAAATCGCCCCAGCGGCTTTCGCCCGCCACCGTCTGCCCCGCGAATTGCGAGATGGTGAGCGGCATCAGCAGCAGCGAGCTGGCGAAGATCGGCGGGATGACGCCGGCGGTGTTGACCTTGAGCGGCAAGTGGCTGCGGTCCGCCTGCATCAGCCCCTGGCGGGTCTGGCGCTTGGGATATTGGATGAGGACGCGGCGCTGGGCACGCTCCATGAAGCAGATCAGAAGGACAAGGCCCATCAGCGCCACGACGATGACGAAGATCAGCAGGCCCGAGATCGAGCCTTCGCTGCCCGACTTGAACAGGTTGCTGAGCGTCACCGGCAGCTGCGCGACAATGCCCGCCATGATGATGAGCGAGGTGCCGTTGCCGATGCCGCGCGAGGTGATCTGCTCACCCAGCCACATCAGGAACATCGTGCCGCCGATCAGCGAGACGACAGCGGTCAGGCGGAACAGCAGGCCGGGATCGACCACCGCCTGCATCCCCTGCTGCGCGCCGAAGCCTTCGAGGCCGACTGCGATGAAATAGCCCTGCACGGCGGTGAGGCCGACGGTGCCGTAGCGGGTATATTGGTTGAGCTTCTTGCGCCCGCTCTCGCCTTCCTTCTTGATCGCGGCAAGCTGCGGCGAGAGGCTGGCGCCCAGCTGCACCACGATGGACGCGGTGATATAGGGCATGACGCCGAGCGCGATCAGGCTCATGCGCGAGAGCGACCCGCCCGAGAAGGTGTTGAAAATGTCGAGGATGCCGCCGTTGGTCTGGCTGTAAAGCTGCGACAGGGCGGTCGGATCGACGCCGGGCAGCGGCACGAAGCTTAAGAAACGGAAGACGATCAGCGCGCCCAGCGTGAACCACAGGCGCTTCTTGAGGTCGGTCGCCTGGCTGAACTTCGCCAGGCTGAGATTGGATGCGAGCTGGTCGGCTCTCGATGCCATGGTGGCTGCCCTTCAAATCACTCTTTGCCGGGCGCAAGCCCGACCGGAATCGCTATCCCCTTAAGCATCCAACTCCGTTCGTGTCGAGCGAAGTCGAGACACGGAGAGGTCAGCCTTGCGTTTCTCGACTGCGCTCGAAACGAACGGGGGGAGGAGAAGCGTTCGGGAACCCCGAAACACATGACCCCGCCGACCCATATCGGGCAGCGGGGTCAGGCTTGCAAGATGCAGGCGGGCGATCAGCCCTGCCGGGCGGCCTTGGCGGCGGCGAGCGCGCTGCCCTTCTTGGCCTTCGCCTTTTCAGCCGCGGGCACGACTTCGATCACCTCGACTTTGCCGCCGGCCTTCTCGACCGCCTCGATCGCGCCCTTCGACGCGCCGGCGACCAGCAGGTTGACCTTGGCGGTCAGCTCACCCTTGCCGAGCAGGCGAACGCCGTCCTTGCCGCCACGGGCCAGGGCAGCGGCCTTGAGCGCCGCATGATCGATGGTCGCGCCGACGTCCAGCTTGCCGGCGTCGATCGCCTTCTGGAGCGCGCCCAGGTTCACGATCGCGTAATCCTTGGCGAAGATATTGTTGAAGCCGCGCTTCGGCAGGCGCATGTGGAGCGGCATCTGGCCGCCCTCGAAGCCGTTGATGGCGACGCCCGAGCGCGCCTTGGCGCCCTTCTGGCCACGCCCGGCCGTCTTGCCCTTGCCCGAGCCGATGCCGCGTCCCACGCGCATCCGACCCTTGCGGGCGCCGTCATTGTCGGTGAGTTCGTTCAGTTTGAAAGTCATGATGTGCACTCGCTTTCGCTTTTGTCGCGCTGAAAAAACTATCCCCTCCCGCAGGCGGGAGAGGATACGGAGCCTTGCGAGCTTGCTCGCTAGGCGAAGTTGGTGAGGGCCAGACCCTCACCACTGCGACTAAGGCCCGCTGCGCGGACCTAAGTCTCGTTGCCTCTCCCGCTTGCGGGAAAGGCAGTCTTTGTCAATCGACCACTTCCACCATGTGGGGCAGCTTGCGGATCGCGCCACGAACTTCGGCCGTGTCTTCCAGCTCCACCACGCGGTGCATCTTGCCAAGGCCGAGGCCGATCAGAATCTTCTTCTGGTCGGCAGGGCGGCGGATCGGCGAACCGATCTGCTTGATCTTGATGGTCTTTTTCTCTTGGGCCATGCCAGTTACTCCGCAATCGCTTCGGCGTCAGCCTGCGCGACTTCGGCCGAGGCGCCGCCGCGACGCAGAAGGTCGGCGACCTTCTTGCCACGACGCTGCGCCACCGACTTGGGGCTGGTCTGCTCGCCCAGCGCCGCGAAGGTCGCACGGATCATGTTATACGGGTTGGACGTGCCGTTCGACTTGGTCACGACGTC
>NZ_JAVHPD010000081.1:0-114882 GCF_036170395.1 Sphingobium sp. | reverse complement strand
AGGGGGTCCCTTTTGCGCGCCGATCGGGGGTCCCGTTTGGACGCCGATTGACACGCCACGACATATCAGAGCGACCAAGCGAAATGCGACGCGGCCCAAGGGACGCCGAATCAAAAAGAAGCATGTGGATTTATCGAGCGAGCCATCACATCGGCTCTACGGTCGAAGAAGGGCGATCAAGGCAGCAAGCGGCGAGGCAGCTGGGAGTAGCAGCGACGAGGCAACAAGCTGAACCCGCTTAAACATTTAATAGATGTGGGGCCGAATGTGGGGCTGCAAAACAGCCGCCAGCTTTTTTCCTATTTATTTCAACTTCTTATAGCAAGGTGATGGCGGAGACGGAGGGATTCGAACCCTCGGTAGCCCCTTAAGGCTACGACGGTTTAGCAAACCGCTGGTTTCAGCCACTCACCCACGTCTCCGCGCAAATTTGCCCGCTTGTCGCCAAGCGGGCAGTGGCTAGGTCCGGGGCTATAGCGGGGCCTTTGCGGCATGGCAACGGGCAGCGCGGCGATTTTTCTCGGCCCTTCGCGGCCCCGAAGACTCGGTCCAGCGTGGAATCGACTCGCATGGCCGTTCATTCATTGCCGTTTCAGCTTGGCAGCCGATAATCGGGCGCTTATTGATTTTTCGAGCGGGTTGCGGGGAGTGTAAGGGCATGGACGGGATTGTCGATCGGCTGGGCCGGCGCATGGCGCGCGCGGTCGTGCTCGCGGCGGGGCTGGTGGGCCTTGCCGTCACCCCCGTGGCGGCGCAGGCGCAGGTGCGCACCATCGATCCCAACACCGCGATCGACGCCGATCTCGCCCCGCCGCCGCCAGCCCGCAGCGCGCCGACCGATCCCGGCGTCGACCCCAGCGTCCCCACCGACAGCAGCGTCGCGGGCACGAGCCGGGAGGACAGCGCCGTCACCACCGACGGCACTACCGCCACCGGCGCGCCCGTCACCGCCAGCAGCCCGCCCGCCGCCATCGCGCCCGGCGACAGCTACCAGCAGGACGACCTCATCGGCGCGGCCGAAGGCGTGTTTGGCAAGGGCGCGGAGGGGCTCGCCGGCCTGATCGAGAAGGTGCTGAAGGACCAGGGCCGCCCCAACGCTTATATCGCCGGACGCGAAGCCTCGGGGGCGTTCGTCGTCGGCCTGCGCTACGGCTCGGGCACGCTCAACCACAAGGTGGAGGGCAAGCGCGAAGTCTATTGGACCGGCCCGTCGATCGGCTTCGACGTCGGCGGCAATGCGGCCAACACCTTCGTCCTCGTCTATAATCTCTACGACACGCAGGATCTCTACCACCGCTTTCCCGCGGCGGAGGGCACCGCCTATCTCGTCGGTGGCTTCACCGCCTCCTATCTGCGCTGGGGCAATGTGGTGCTGATCCCCATCCGGCTCGGCGTGGGCTATCGGCTCGGCGTCAACGCGGGCTATATGAAGTTCTCCGAAAAGCGGAACTGGCTGCCCTTCTGATCCTCCCCGGAACGAAGGCTAGAGACCGAGCGCCAACTGCGCGCCCGGCTCGCCCGCGTCCTCCTCCCCCTCCAGATTATGCATGCCCAGCCCCAGCAGCCGCGCCCCCATCCGCAGCGGCAGCTGCGCCAGCAGCAACTCGCGCCCCACCTGCGCCAGCAGTTCACGCGACCGCACCGGCGCGGCGAAGCTGCGCGATCGCGTGATGATGCGGAAATCGGCGAACTTCACCTTCAGCACCACCGTTCGCCCCCAGGCATCGGCCTTCTCGATCCGTCCCCAGAGATTGTCGGCGATCCGGTCGAGCTGTTCCACCAGCGCGGCTTCCTCGGTCAGGTCATCGAGGAAGGTGTCCTCCACGCTCACCGACTTGCGCCCCTCGCGCTCGCGCACCGGCCGGTCGTCCTGGCCCCGCGCCGCGCGATAATAATAGTGCGCCGCACTGCCGAAATGCGCCGACAGGAAGGCCATGTCGCGCGCGCGCAGGTCCGCCCCGGTCTCGATCCCCAGCGCCTGCATCCGTTTCGCCGTCACCGGCCCCACGCCATGGATGCGCCGGACGGGCATCGCCGCGATGAAATCCGCCCCCTCCTGCGGCCGCACGACGCAGATGCCGTCGGGCTTGTTCTGGTCCGACGCGAGTTTCGCGATCAGCTTGTTGTAGGAGACGCCGGCCGACGCGGTGAGGCCGGTCTCCGCGCGGATCATCGCCCGGATCTGCCGCGCCACCTCCGTGGCCGAAGCGATGCCGGGCTTGTTCACCGTCACGTCCAGATAGGCTTCGTCGAGCGACAAGGGCTGGACGATGTCGGTAAAGCGGCCGAAAATCTCCCGCACCTGCCCCGACACCGCGCGATACACCTCGAATCGCGGCCGCACGAAGATGAGGTCCGGGCACAGTCGCCGCGCCCGCCCGCCCGGCATCGCCGAGCGCACGCCGAACCTGCGCGCTTCATAGCTGCACGTCGCCACCACCCCGCGCGGCCCGCCCCCGCCCACCGCGATCGGCAACCCGCGCAACGAAGGATCGTCGCGCTGCTCGACCGACGCGTAGAAGGCGTCCATGTCGATATGGATGATCTTGCGCAGAGGCGGCGAGTCCATGCCCGCCGCTATGCCACGCTCTGGAACGAAAGGGAAACGAAGGCCGCGGCTGTCCGACCTTCCCCGATGAGAATATAAAGCCTTGGCGCGCAGCGGGCGGGGGTGGCGGGCAGTTCATGGCCGCATTCATTAAGTCCGGGCGCGCAAGGCGGCATTTTCCGCTTTGAGAGCGGCGACTTGCGCCTCAAGTCTCGCAATGGCCGTGCCGACGTCGGTCGCATCGACCTTGCGGGGTATGTGCTGCGGGCAATTGACGTCCCATGCCAGCACGGTGAACAGGATCGCCTGCTCCGGCCGTGCGGGATAATCTTCGGGCATCAGCCGATCGACCAGCGCCTGATCGTCGGTAACCACCCGCGCGCGTCCCCACAGCTTGATGCGGCGCCGGTTGGCATAGTCCATCAGGAACAGGAAGGCCTTGTCGTTTTCGGCAAGGTTGCCGCTGGTCAGATACTGCCGATTGCCGGTGAAATCCGCAAAGCCGAGCGTCTGCTCATCGAGCACCCGGATGAACCCGGGAGGGCCGCCACGATGCTGGGCATAGGGCTGCCCTTCGGCCGTGGCCGTCGCCAGATAGGCGGTATCGATCCCGGCCAGGAAATCCGTCAGATCGGAGGTGATCTTGGTACGGAACCCGCCGCGCTGTTCGATCCGGGCGTAGCTGTCGCGCGATCCGCGCGCGGCCTGAAGCGCTTTCACCGTTGGCGTGAAGGCAATGTCGCTGGAAAATGTCATGCCATGCGTCCCCTGAAACTATGTCGCGGAAAGCCGCGAGCGCCCGCCGAAGCCGGCGCCGCCACCGTGCCGGTCAGGCCGCCTGGCGGGCGTCCACCACCGGAAAGTCGATGTCGGTCTGAAAGACATTGTTGAACATGTTGGTCCAGATGTTCAGCGCCACATGCTGGACGATCTCGATAATCTGGGCGTCGGTATAGCCGGCCTGCTTCACCGCAGCGAAATCCGCGTCGCTGACATGCCCGCGTGACCGCGCCACGTTGGCGGCAAAGCGTATGGCGGCGTCGGCCTTGGGATCGTTCGACGCGCCGCTCCTATTGGCGGCGATCTCGGCATCGTCCAGCTTGGCAAGGGTCTTGCCGAGATAGGTGTGGGCCGAGAGGCAATAGGCGCAGCCGTTGATCTCGGCGATCGCCAATGCGATGCGCTCGCGGGTTTGCGCCGGTAGGGCGCCCTTGCCGAGCGCGCCCGACAGAGCGAGATAGCCTTCGAGCGCCTGCGGGCTGGCAGCGACGAGGCGGAACAGGTTCGGCGCGGAGCCGAGTTGGCTGACCACCGTTTCGAGTAGCGGTCGAGACGCGGCAGGGGCGTCGGCGATCGTGGCGGGCTGGGAAATGCGGGGCATGAGGTCAGATCCTTGTGCGTGCGTTCACGGCCGGGTGTCGGCCGCGGACAAAGAGCTAGTTCCTTCCTGAATTTCTGAGTATCCAGCATTTCGGAGAATGTCTCTTCCGAAAAGTGGAAGCCTCAATGGATCGATTTGAAGCCATGAGAACGCTCGTCGCGGCGATCGACGGGGGCAGCCTTTCGGCTGCCTCGCGCAAGCTCGGCATCCCGCTGCCCACGGTGAGCCGGCGGGTTGCCGACCTTGAAACCCATCTGCGCGTCCAGCTTGTCGTGCGGACCAGCCGCAAGCTACTGCTGACCGAGGCGGGTCGGTCCTATGTCGCTTCCTGCCGGCAGATCCTCGACGAGTTGGATGACGCGGAGCGCCTTGCCACGGGCGAGTATCGGACCCCGCGTGGACAGCTGACCATTACGGCGCCTGTCATGTTCGGCCGGATACATGTCGAGCCTGTCATCCTGGAATTTCTCAAGGCCTATCCCGACATAGCGATCCAGCTGACGCTGGCGGACTATGTCGTCGACATAGTTGAGAACCGCATAGACCTGGCCGTGCGGATCGGAAGCCTTCCCGACAGCGGGCTGATAGTGACGCGACTGGGTTCGATAGGCTGGATCACCTGCGCCAGCCCGGCCTATCTCGCCGCGCGCGGGGTTCCTGAATCACCGCGCCATCTCTCCGCGCACGACTGTATCGGATTTGAACGCCTTCATGCCGACAGCATCTGGACATTCGACGGCGTGGATGGCCCGCAGCAGGTTGCAGTTTCGCCGCGCTTTTCCGTCAATACGGCAGACGGCGCGATCGATGCAGCGCTGGCAGGCGCCGGCATAATCCGGGTCTTATCCTATCAGGTGGCCGCCGCCGTCGCCGGGGGCTTGCTGGTAAAGGTGCTGGAGCCGTTCGACACCCCGCCGTTGCCGGTGCAGATGGTCTACCATGGCCAGAGAGTCATGCCGCTCAAGCTGAGGGCTTTCCTCGATTTTGCCGTCCCGCGACTGAAGGCAAGGCTGGAGCGATAGCCGGCCCGCGCCGTTCCGCCCGATCACCCCTCGGCTTCAGGATCGGCCTCAATCTGGTCCCGCCGTCACCGACAGACTTGTCCGCTCCGTTTGAATTCGCTTGTCCTGCACCCATGGTCACGTAAACTGCGCCGCGCACAGGGGGACTTTATGGGCATATTGGATTTTCTCTCGAAGCAGTTCGTCGATGTCATCGATTGGGTCGAGGAGCCCGGCCAACTCGGCTGGCGGGTGCCGCTCGCCGATCGCGAGATCCAGAATGGCGCGCAGCTGACGGTGCGCGAGGGGCAGATCGCCGCTTTCTTCAATGAAGGGCGCATCGCCGACATGTTCGGCCCCGGCCTCTACACGCTCGACACCGCCACGCTGCCGCTGCTCACCGCGCTCATGAACTGGGACAAGGCGTTCAAGTCGCCGTTCAAGTCGGACGTCTATTTCTTCTCGGAAAAGGAACAGATCGGCCTCAAATGGGGCACGGCGCAGCCGGTGACGCTGCGCGATCCCGAACTCGGCCCGCTGCGCGTCCGCGCCTTTGGCAGCTACAGCTTCCGCATCAGGGAGGTTGCGCCCTTCGCCTCCCGCATCATGGGAACGCTGGGCGAAGTCAAGGTGACGGATGTCGAGCCGCAGCTGCGCGCCGCGATCCAGACCGCGCTGGCGACTGGCGTCGCGGGCGGCGGCACCCCCTTCCTGGACCTTGCCGCCAGCCAGAGCGCACTGTCCGACGCGCTCAAGGCGGCGGTCGCGCCCGCCTTCGCTTTATGGGGCCTGTCGGTGGAGAGCTTCTTCGTCGAAAGCCTGTCGCTGCCCGAAGAGGTCCAGAAGCATCTCGACAAGGCAAGCTCCATGCGCGTGCTCGGCGATCTCGATCGCTACGCCAAGTTCCAGGCCGCCGAAGCGATCGAGACGGCGGCGGCGCAGTCGGGCGGTGTTGCGGGCATCGGCGCGGGCGCGGCGGCGGGTCTCGCCATCGGGCAGACCATGGCCGGCGCGCTCGGCGGGGCGGCGAGCGCGCCGGCCGCCCCGGCGGAGGACGCCTTCGCGCTCATTGAAAAGCTGCACAAGCTGCTGGAAATGGGCGCTCTCACCCAGGCGGAGTTTGACGCGAAGAAGGCGGAACTGCTCGGCCGCATCCGCTGATCCGCTCATGCAGTCGGTCGCCTGCCCCAATTGCGGCGCGGAGGTCAGCTTCCGCTCGCCGGCGCTGCCTGTCCGGGTATGCGACCATTGCCGCACGCTGGTCGTGCGCTACAGCCAGAGCGCGCAGGCGATGGGGGAGGCCGCCGTGCTGCCCTTCGACGTCAGCCCGATCCAGATCGGCACGCAGGGGCAATGCTTCGACCAGGGCTTTACCGTCATCGGTCGCGTCCGCTGGGCCTGGGACGATGGCGCGTGGAACGAATGGCTGATGCTGCTGGACGATGGCAGCCACGCCTGGATGGGCGAGGCGATGGGCCAGTTCATGGCGCTGCGGGAGGTCGAATTGGACACGGCGCCGCTCATCTGGGGGCTGTTGAATGGCGGCGAAGCCGTTCCCGGTCAAAGCGGCAGCATCGCCGGCCATGCCTATGAAGTCGCCGATGTGCGCACGGTACGCTGCATCGGCTGCGAAGGCGAACTGCCCTTCACCGCGCCTGCCGGCTGGGAAGCGCTGAGCGTCGATTTCCGCAACGCGGATGGCCGCTCCGCATCCTTTCAGAAGGATCGCCACGGCCCCTCGCTCTATGTCGGCCATTATGTGACCCTGGCGTCGCTCACCCCGCGCAACCTGCGGTCCCTGCCCGGCTGGAGCCTGCACCCGCATGTCGCCTGACGACAGCTGCGTCAGGACGCTGGCCTGCCCGGCGTGCGGCGGGACGATCGCGATGCGCGCGGCGGGCTACACCGTGACGCTGGCCTGCGAATATTGCGGCACGCTGATCGACGCCACCAATCCCGACGCGCGGATCATCACCCGCTATCATGAGCTTCAGGCCTTCCTTGCGATCCCGCTCGGCATGCGCGGCACGCTGCGCGGGGTCGAATGGGAAGTGGTCGGCTGGATGCAGCGGGCGGACGGATGGGCGACGTGGGAGGAATATCTCCTCTTCAACCCCTATGCCGGCTATCGCTGGCTGATCGCGCAGAACGGGCATTGGAGCTTCGGCACGATGCTGACCGCCGCGCCCCGGCTCGACGGCGCGGACGCGATCGTCGCGGGGCGGCGCTTCACCGTCTTCTACGGCGGCAACAGCGCGCGCGTCCTGCGCGTGGCCGGCGAATTCTACTGGCGGGTGAAGATTGGCGAGACGGTGCGCGCCACCGACTATGTCCGCCCCGGCGCGATGCTCAGCCTGGAACAGAATGACCGGGAAAGAAGCTGGACGCTGAACGAATGGCTGAGCGGCAAGGAGATACGCGCCGCCTTCGACGTGCCGCCGCCGCCGGCCTGGCTTCCGGGCATGACGCCGCTGGCGCATCAGCCGTCCCCCTTCGCCCGGCGCATCAAGGGCTGGTGGCCGATCGGCGCCGTCGCTTTCGTTGCTTTGCTGCTGATGTTGTCGCTGTTCGGCGCCACCATGCAGCCGCAGCGCTTCAGCCTGTCGGTCACGCCGGACGGTCCCTCCGTATCGCAGACCTTCGGCCCGATCGTCCTGCCGCTCGCGCGGCAGGCGATGACGGTGGAGGCGCATACGCCGGGCGTCGAGCAGGGCTGGGTCGATGTCGATGTGTCCTTCGTCAATCGCAAGACGCAGGACAGGTATGACGCCTACGCCCTCAACGAACATTATTCGGGTCAGGATTCGGACGGCTACTGGTCCGAGGGCGATCGGTCGCAGACGCTGAAGGTCGCGAGCCTGCCCGCCGGCACCTATGACCTTGTCGTCGACGCGCAGGCGCATCATTGGGGCAGTTCCGGCAGTTTCGCCTATGATCCGTCGAGCGGCACCTACAAAAGCGACGGACTGCCCCCCGTCGAGGTCGTCCTGACCGTAGCGCGGGGCGCGCGCTTCCTGTCCAACTTCTGGCTCGCGACGCTGATGATCCTGGCGCCCCCGCTGCTCATGCTGCTGTTCCACATCCTCTTTGAAAATGCCCGCCTTGCGCAAAAGGACGGCGCGCCGGCCGATGCCGATGACTGGTGGCAGGGGATGCAATCGCCATGAGCCGCGGCAGCTTCCTCTATGCGCTCTGGTGCCTGGGCGTGCTCGGCCTCTACCTCGCCGCGGCATCGCAGGGCTATTCCCCCTTCGCCGACGGCGGGCGGACAACGGGAGCCGCCCGCGCTTATGGTCCCACGCATAAATAGGAGACGTCGATGGTCACCTCGCTTCCCATCCTGCTCAATTCGCTGCTCTATGCCGGGGTCGGCATTGCCGTCTTCGTCGTCGGCTTCATCATCCTTGATCTGCTGACGCCCGGCAAATTGTGGGAGGAGATACGCGACAAGCAGAATGTCGCTGTTGCCCAGTTCGCGGGCGCGATCGCCATTGCTCTGGGCATCATCGTCGCCGCCGCCATTCATGGCTGATACGCCGCCGGCCCCGCAGGTCGGTTTGGCCGAGCGCAGGCGCACCGCGCTGGTCGGGCTGCTGCTGGCCAGCGTCTTTGCGGTTGCGACCTGCGGCCTCATCTACGAACTGCTCGCCGGTACCATCGCCAGCTATCTGCTGGGCGACAGCGTCACCCAATTCTCGACCATCATCGGCACCTATCTGTTCGCCATGGGCGTGGGCAGCTGGTGCTCGCGCTATGTGAAGCGCAACGAACTGCGCCTGTTCATCCGGGTCGAGATACTGGTCGCCCTGCTCGGCGGCTGGTCGGCGGCTGGGCTGTTCCTGCTGTTCCCGCTGGTGGAGCAGTTCCGGCCGATCCTCTACGGCCTCGTCTTCGTCATCGGCTTCCTTGTGGGGCTCGAAATCCCGCTGCTGATGCGCATCCTGCGCGATCGCTTCGACTTCAGCGAGACTGTGTCGAATGTCCTCACCTTCGACTATGTCGGCGCGCTGGCGGCGTCGCTGCTGTTTCCGTTGCTGCTGGTGCCGCATCTGGGGCTGATCCGCACCGGGCTGATGTTCGGCCTGCTCAATGTCGGCGTGGCGCTGCTCCTGCTCCTCCTAGTGCCCGCCCGCGCCAGCCTGATGCGCGAACGCATCCTGGCGCTCGTCGTCGCGGCCAGCCTGATCGCGGGCTTCCTGCTGGCCGACCGCATCCAGCGCTGGTCGGAAATCGCCGCCTATGGGGAGCGCGTCATCTATGCCACCTCCAGCCCCTATCAGCGGCTGGTGCTGACCCGCCATGACGACGACATCCGCCTCTATCTCAACGGCAATCTGCAATTCTCCTCGCGCGACGAATATCGCTATCATGACGCGCTGGTGCATCCGGCTATGGGCCGGGTGGCCCGCCCGGCGCATGTGCTGATCCTGGGCGGCGGCGACGGGCTCGCCGCGCGCGAAGTGTTCCGCCACCGCGAGGTGCGCAGCGTCACTCTGGTCGATCTCGACCCCGCCATGACCGGCCTGTTCAGCCGCACCAGCCTGCTGCGCGCGCTCAACGGCGGCGCGCTGACCGATCGGCGGATGCACGTCGTCAATGCCGACGCCTTTCGCTGGGTGCGGGAAACGAAGGCGCGGTTCGACGTCATCATCGTCGATTTCCCCGACCCGGTCGATTTTTCGGTGGGCAAGCTCTACACCGAGACCTTCTACCGGATGCTGCGCCCGCGTCTCGCGCCCGGCGGCATGGCGGTGATCCAGAGCACGTCGCCGCTGATCGCGCCCGCCGCCTTTTGGACCGTGGCGCAGACGCTGGAATCGGCCGGTTTCCAGACCCGTCCCTATCATGTCTATGTGCCGAGCTTCGGCGAATGGGGCTTCATCCTCGCCGGGCTGAGCGATCCCGGCGTTGCAACCCGGCTGCTGCCCGACAACCGCTTCCTGTCGGACGCGACCGCGCGACAGGCGCTGATCTTCCCGCCCGACATGGCGCGCCGCCCGGTGCCGGTGAACCGGCTCGACAATCAGGCGCTGGTGCGCAGCTTCGCCGAGGAATGGGCGCGCTATGAAGGCTGACCGGCGCGCCGTGCTCAAGGGCGGGGCGGCGGCGGCGACCGCTTTGGCCCTGCCGGGCTGCGAAGCGCCGGTCTCCGGCGGCAGCGGCGGCGCGAACATGGCCCTCGGCCATCGGTTGCGCGACGGCGCTTTCCCCGATCCGGTCCAGGAGGCGCATGTCCCTCTGCTGATCGCCGGCGGCGGGGTCGCGGGCCTTGCCGCCGGCTGGCGCCTGCGCGAAGCGGGGTTCGACGATTTCCTGCTGATCGAACTGGAAGGCCAGCCCGGCGGCAATGCCCGCTGCGGCCGCAACGGCGTTTCGGCCTATCCGCTGGGCGCCCATTATCTCCCCATCCCCAATCGGGAAGCGCGGGGCCTGCGCCATATGCTGCGCCAGTTCGGCATGATCGTGGGGGATCGCGACGGCCACCCGATCTACGACCCGCTTCAGCTTTGCGCCGACCTTCAGGAGCGGCTGCTGTGGCAGGGCAAATGGCAGGAAGGACTGGTACCGAAAACCGGCCTTACGCCAAAGGACAGGGCCGATCTCGCCGCCTTCGACCGCGCCATGGCCGATTTCTCCCGCCGCCGGGACGCGCAGGGCCGCCCCGCCTTCGCCATACCGATCGCCTACAGCGCGCAGGACGGCGATCTGCTGGCGCTCGACCGGATCAGCTTCGCGCACTGGCTCGACGCGCAAGGCTGGACCTCGCCGGTGCTGCGCGCCCATGTCCGCTACGCCTGCCGCGACGATTATGGCGCGGAGCCAGCCGACCTGTCCGCCTGGGCCGGCGTCCATTATTTCGCCAGCCGGCGCGGCTTCACCGCCGATGGCGCGGGCGACAATGACCTCACCTGGCCCGAAGGCAATGGCCGCCTGACCCGGCTGATGGCCGACCGGCTGGGAAGCCGCGTCGTGACCGGGCAGATCGCCTTCCGCGCCCGCACCGACGGCAAGGACGCGATCGTCGATGTGTTTGACGCCGCGCGGGGGACCAGCATCCGCTACCGCGCCGACGCCGTCATCCTCGCCATGCCGCACTTCATCGCCAGCCGCCTGCTGGGCGAAAAGCCCGATCCCGCCTTCAGCTACGCCCCCTGGCTCGTCGCCAACATCACCGTCGATCGCGCGCCGGCGGGCAAGGGGAGCGCGCTGGCATGGGACAATGTCTCGGCCACCAGCGCCTCGCTCGGCTATGTCGTCGCCACCCACCAGAGCGCCTCGCGCGAAGGCCCCACCGTCCTCACCTGGTACATGGCGCTGTCCGACATGCCGCCCGCCGCCGCGCGCCGCCTTCTGGTCGAGCGCACCGACGCCGACTGGCGGCGGCTGGTGCGCGACGATCTCCTCGAAATGAACCCCGATCTCGCCGGCGCGATCCGGTCGATCGACCTGTGGAAATGGGGCCATGCCATGATCCGGCCGACGCCCGGCTTTCTGTGGCAGGTCGCACCGGCTGAGCGGGCGGCGATCCGGCCGCCCTTCTTCCGCGCCCATTCGGACATGAGCGGCCTGTCCCTGTTCGAGGAAGCCCATTATCAGGGCATGACCGCCGCCGAAGCCGCGCTGTCCTCGCTCGGCCATGCGCATGAGACTTTCCTATGATCCCACCCTCCACCTATGACGGCCGGCACCTGCTGGCGGACTTCTACGGATGCCCGGTGCTGAACGATCCGGCGCTGATAGAAGCCGCCCTGCGCAGCGCGGCGGAAAGGGCAGGGGCGAGTGTGATCGGCCTTCACCTCCATCATTTCGGCGAAGGGCAGGGGGTCACCGGCGTCGTCCTGCTCGCCGAATCCCATATGTCGATCCACACATGGCCCGAACATGGCTATGCCGCCGCCGATATTTTCCTGTGCGGCGCGCGCCATGATCCAGCGGCGGCTCTGGCATCTTTGACCGAGCATTTGACCCCCGAACGGACGGTCACGAAGGAGGTCAAAAGAGGGGTCTAGGCGCCACCGTCGCTCGGTTCATCGACGGACGGGTTTACACCGACACCTGGGTAATGCTGGCCAATGGAGGCTGAAACGCGATATGCGGCGAGCATGACCGATCCGACCGAAGACCAGCTCGCCGCGCTCGGGACTGCGTTTGAAGCCTTCGCGCGACGATATAAGCTCGCCGCCGCCATGCGCACCGAGCGCCCGCTTGCCGAGTTGGACAAGGCGGTGCTGCTCTATGTCGCGGACCATGCCGGTTGCGGCCCGACCGATGTCGCCCGCTTCCTTGACGTACCCACCACCACCTTGTCCTCGGCGACCGACCGGCTCGTGCGGCGCGGCTTCCTCAGGCGCGACCGTATCGAGGCCGATCGGCGCGCCGTGGCGCTCACCCTGACCGAAGCCGGCGCGGCTTATGCGCAGGCACAGGTTGAGGCCTACCGGCAGATGTATATGCTGATGCTGTTACGGCTGTCCCCCGAGGAACGGGATCGGTTCATCGCAATGATTACCAAGATCGTCTATAACGATGGTTGAATAGTCCGAACTTCGTCATATCTCATGCCACGCTGAAGGAGCGGTGTCGCACCAGCACGAGGAGCGCAGTCATGGCGTTATGGGTGAACGGCACGGAGGTTTCCGTGCCTGACGATGCAAGAGTGTCGCTGCTCGACCTGTTGCGCGAGCATCTCCACCTCACCGGCACGAAGAAGGGGTGCGATCAGGGTGCTTGCGGCGCCTGCACGGTTCTGCTCGACGGCAACCGCGTCCTGTCTTGCCTGACGCTGGCGGCACAGGCGGACGGCGGCGAGGTGCGGACGATCGAAGGCCTCGCTGGCGAAGGCGGCGATCTTCACCTGTTGCAGCAGGCCTTCATCGCGCATGACGGGCTGCAATGCGGCTATTGCACCCCCGGCCAGATTTGCTCGGCGATCGCCATGGCGGAGGAACTGCGGCGCGGCGAGCCCAGCTATGTGACGCTCGATCTCGCCGCTGCGCCGGCCGTAACTCGGATGGAGATACGCGAACGCATGAGCGGCAATCTCTGCCGCTGCGGCGCGCATAACGGGATTGTCGAAGCGATCGAAGAGATGCTGGCGGAGACGGCGGCATGACGCCCTTGACCTATTTCCGCGCGGCGGATCGGGCCGACGCCCTTGCTCGCATCGAGAGTGGCGCACGGCTTCTGGGCGGCGGGACCAACCTCGTCGATCTTCTGCGCCAGAATGTCGAACAGGCGAGCGAACTGGTCGATGTCAGCCGTCTGGGCGGCGCCATCAGCGAAACCGATAGCGGCGGGCTGCTGATCGATGCGTCGGTCAGGAACGCCGCGCTCGCTGCCGATCCGCGCGTGCGCCGTCATTATCCGGTGCTTGCGCGCGCGCTGCTCGCCGGCGCGTCGGCGCAAATCCGCAATATGGCGACGGTCGGGGGCAATATTCTCCAGCGGACGCGCTGCCCCTATTTCTACGATGTCGATGGCGCACGCTGCAACAAGCGGCAGCCGGGCGCCGGCTGCGACGCGCTCGACGGCTTCAATCGCTATCATGCGATCCTGGGCGCGTCGGACCAATGCGTCGCGACCCACCCGTCCGATATGTGCGTGGCGCTCGCCATGCTCGATGCCGTGGTCCATCTCGCCGGTCCGGGCGGCGACCGATCGGTGCCGTTGACGGACTTTCATGTCCTGCCCGATGCGACGCCAGACGTGGAAACCGTGCTGAAGCCGGGCGAACTCATCACCGCCGTCGAACTGCCGCCGCCGTCGGCCGCAACCACGAACGCCGACTATCGCAAGGTCCGCGATCGCTCCAGCTACGCTTTCGCGCTGATCTCCGTTGCCGGCGGCCTGGCGCTCGCTGACGGGCGCGTCACGCAAGTCCGCATTGCGCTGGGTGGGCTCGCCGCCAGGCCCTGGCGGGCGACCAGGGCAGAGGCGGCGCTGGTCGGCGCCGCGCCGACGCCTGACGCATGTCTTGCCGCGATCCGCGAGGAACTGGCCGGCGCCCGGCCATTATCGGGCAATGGCTTCAAGATCGATCTGGTGGAACGAACGACGGTCGCTGTCCTGACCGCCCTTGCAGGAGCGCACCCATGAGCAAGCTGCAAAATGTCATCGTCGGCGGCGTGCGCGCCGTCATCGGCCATGTGCCGGCAAGCTGGTTGCCCGGCGGCACGCCCGATCCCCTGATCGACAAGCGCGTGTCGCTCGGCGAGCAACAGTCACGGATCGACGGACCCGACAAGGTCCGGGGCAAGGCGCGGTTCGCCGCCGAAGTGCCGATGGAGAAGCTCCTCTACGCCGCCTTCGTCCATTCCACGATCGCGCGGGGCCGCATCGCCGATATCGATGTATCGGCAGCCGAGGCGGCGCCGGGCGTCGCGCTGGTCATGACCTATCGCAACGCGCCCAAAATGAGCGTTCCGCCGCCGATCGGCATGACCAACCTCAAGGCCGCCGGCAATCACACATTGCCGATCATGCAGGATGCCGAAATACGCTGGAACGGGCAGGTCGTGGCGGTGGTGCTGGCCGACACGCGCGAGCAGGCCGACCATGCGGCCACCCTGATCCGGGTGCGCTATGACGCTGCGCCGGCGCGCACGCGGTTCGGGGAAGGCAAGGCCAGCGCCTATACGCCCGAATCGATCCTCGTCGAACGCAATCGTCTGGAAAAGGGCGACGCGAGCAAGAAGCTCGCGCAGGCCGCGTTCAAGATCGACGCCGTCTACACGACGCCCTGGGAGAATCACAATCCGATCGAGCCCCACGCCGCGACGATCGTCTGGCGCGACGGCAGGCTGATCGTTCACGACGCGACCCAGATGATCCACGGCACCGCCGGCTCGCTCGCGAAAATATTCGGACTGAAGCCGGACGATGTCGAGCTAAGCTCGCCCTATGTGGGCGGAGGCTTCGGTGCGAAGGGCCTGTGGGACCACCAGATTCTCGGCGCGGCCGCTGCAAAGCTCGCCAATCGCCCGGTGCGCGTAGCGCTGTCCCGCGCCAGCATGCACCGGCTGATCGGCGGACGCACCCAGACTGAGCAGCGGGTAGCGCTGGCCGCAGATGCCGACGGCAAGCTCAAGGCGCTGCTGCATCATGGCTATGGCGTCAAGCCGCTGCACAGCATCAGCGACGAAGGCTTCACCCTCACCGGCCGCTCGCTCTACGCATCCGAGAGCTTCGACATCGTCCAGCATTATGTCGATCTCGACCTGCTGGCGAACAGCTTCATGCGCGCGCCCGGGGAGGCGCCAGGCACTTTCGCCATCGAATGTGCGATGGACGAACTGGCGCATGCGCTTGGCATGGACCCCATCGAACTGCGCCGGCGCAACGTCGCGACCTGCGATCCGGTCAGCGGCGCGCCGCATTCGCAGAGCGCGATAATGAAGGCCTATGACCTCGGCGCGGCGCGCATCGGCTGGGACCGGCGCATCGCGCAGCCGGGGATGCGGCGCGAAGGCGAGTGGCTGATCGGCATGGGCTGCGCCACCGGCACCTTTCCGTTCATGCGTATGCCCGGCACGTCCGTGCGCATCACCATCGACGCCGATGGCATCGCGCATGTCGCCAGCGCCGCGCACGAGATGGGCATGGGCACGGCAACGGTGCAGCGGCAGCACGCCGCCGATCGCCTGGGCCTGCCGCTCGATCGCGTCACCGTGACGATCGGGGATTCAAGCCTGCCCTTCGCGAGCTTTGCCGGCGGGTCGTCGCAGACCGCGTCCCTGGCCGCGGCGATCAGCGCGGCGACCGGCAAGCTGGTGACAGACTTGCTGCGGCTGGCGGGCAACGACACGCCGCTCGCAGGCCTCAAGCCCAGCGAGGTCGAGTTCGCAGACGGCGGCCTTCGCAGCGTCGAAGATCCCGCCCGCCAGGAAAGCCTCGTCTCCATCCTGCGCCGTTCCGGCCGGGGCGAGGTGAGCGTGATCGGCGAAAGCGGCGCGCCGCTCGAGATCATGAAATATGCGATGCACAGCACGTCGGCCAACTTCTGCGAACTGCGCGTCAGCGCGGTCACGGGCGAAATCCGCGTCGATCGCCTCGTCGGCGCCTTCGACTGCGGCCGCATCCTCAATGCCAAGACCGCGACCAGCCAGTTCAAGGGCGGCATGATTATGGGCCTCGGCATGGCGCTGACCGAGGAAACGCTGCTTGACGAGCGGACCGGCCGCATCATGAGCACGTCACTCGCCGACTATCATGTGCCGGTGCATCTCGACGTGCCGGACATAGATGTGCTGTGGACCGACATCCCCGACCCCCGCACGCCGCTCGGCGCGCGCGGGATCGGCGAGATCGGAACAACGGGGGTAGCGGCCGCCATCGCCAACGCCGTCTTCAACGCAACCGGCAAGCGCGTGCGCGACCTGCCCCTAACGCTCGATCGCCTGATCTGATCTGTTGAAAGCGGTGTCGTCAGCTACCGCATTCCTGCCGATGCAAGGCCATGGCGATGAGAGGCGTCGCCGGCTGAGCATTAGGCGAGAGCGCCACCTTGTGTGGCCGGATCAATTTGAAACCCGATATGCTGTCGAGGTGCCGGGTTATTCGGGCCTCGGCGGCCGGGCGGCGTAAGTTGACCGTCGCCGTCTGGTCGCAGCATTTTGACCAGCCCGGCGGCGCTCTGCGATACGTCAGACTGGAAGATGAAATCGCGAAACTCATATCGCTGAACTAGCGCCGAGGCATTCCGTCAACCGTCCGGCTGGTAACGGTCGTCGATGACCTTGCCGTGCAGCGCCGATGCGGGCGGGATCGGGTTGACGGGTGTGAGCGGCTCGCGCTCGGGGCTGGGCGCCCCCGTCGCATAGGCGGGGCGCATCCCGCCCATGGGGACGGTCATGACGGCGCTTGCCGGCGTGCCTGGGACAGCCGCGCCCGCCTCGGCGTCGCCGCCGCTTTCATCCCCCATGGCAAGGATGAAGAGGCCGAGCCCGAGCACGATCAGGATGAGCTTTTCCATGGCGTTGCGCCCCTTTCAGCAGGTCGATGGGACCATATTCTCATTATTGTAGATGCCGTTGTTCCCGCCGCCGAAATCGCGCTGGTCGCGCACCGTCATGGCCGCGACCGCGGTGATCTGGCCGTTCGGGATGAAAAGGCGGGCGATCAACGGCTGGTAATTGTAGGCGACCTCGACAAACATCAGCGCGCCGTCGTCCGGCGCGGTTGCCAGTTGCCCGCCCACGGTTATGCCGGTGAGGTTGGTGTCGCCCGCCCGGCCATAAGAGGATGGCCAGACCTTTGCGCCGCGGCATCGCTGCCACCGGATGCGGAAGCGGTTGGTGGGGTTGGGATTGGCGACCGGTTCCAGGCTGCTCAATATCACCCGGCCATGGGTATAGAGGTCCAGCCGCCCGCCTTGCAGCCCCGCGCCGGTCAGTAGGTCGTTGATCTGCGCTTCAGTGATCTGCTTGTTCGCCAGCACTGTGCCGGTGCCGATCCGCGCCGCATTGTCGGCGACATGCAGCGCCAGTTGGCTGACCCGCATCTTGGTCGTCACATAATTGGTGAGTTCCGCCCCAGTGAAGGCGACCATCGTCATGAGGGGCAGCGCCAGCCCGAATTCGACCACGGCAACCGCGCGCCGGTCCCGGCGCAGCGCCGCGATGGTCCGCCCCAACCGCCGCCTCATACGCAATGCCCCACCAGCGGCGCGCCATAGCTGCCCTGCTCGCCGAACGGCTGGTTCTCCAGCACGGTGCGGGCCTCCACCGTGACATTGGCCGGAAGCCCGATCAGCTTTGCGACCGGCAGCAGGCGCGGATAGGTGATCCGCACCGTATAGACGACATCGTCCTTCGCTCCGCCCTGGCCGTTGTCGCCGCCATCCTTGTCCCACACCGTGTTGCGGTTATTGTCCTGGAACGGCTCGTCATTGTCGCACAGGCCGTTGCCGTTGATATCCTGATAGGCTTCGGCCGTTTGCTGCGCCGCCTTGGTGAAGTCGCGGAAATAGCGGCGCGAGAAACTGACTGTCGCGTTCGACGCCAGGTTCATCACCCGCTGCCGCACCATATCGTCCAGCAGCCCCTGCTGCGCCTCCGCCTTGCCGCTTTCCAGCGTCGCGTCGCGCGCGCTCTTCTGCACCGCGCCCTGAAGCACCGACTGCATATAGAGGCTGTGGCCCAGATCCAGGAAGCCCAGCAGGGTGGTCACGAACAGCGTGGAAATCAGGCCGAACTCCACCAGCGTCGCCCCCGTCTGATCCGTGGCAAGACGGCGCATCCTCATCGCGTCAGCCTCAGCTGCGAAATTTCGTCGGCGATCTGCTGGAAGTTGGAGATCAATGTGGCGCTGTTGCTGGCGACATAGAAGCGGTTGGGGGAGGCGCAGGACTGGAGCAGCGCCTGCGCCGCGGAACTGACGCCCGTGCCGAACGACACGACCCAAAGGGTGATGTTCTTCGCCTTGATCGCCGAACAGATCGCCTTGGTGCGTTCGTTGACGACCGCCGTCAGCAATTCGTTGCTCGGCGCGGCATTGTTACGCGTCTGCCGCCTGTCCCACCAGCCGACGCCATGCGCGGTATAGCCCTGATTGTTGGTGACGGTGTCACCGTCGGTCATGAACACCATATGTCGCTCGATCTCGCCGCCCGCTTGGGTGAAGGCGTTTTCGGACGCGAACAGGCCCGTTGGCGAGAGTAACCGCGCGCCCCACAGCAGGCCGATGTCGTGATAGGTGTTGCCGTTGGGGTAGAGGCTGTTGACATAGCCCTCGAACGCATTGGCGCTCGTGTAGATTTTGAGCTTGGATGCTGCCGCTGGGCAAGCATAGGTATAGTTGCGGCTGAGGTCGCTGGTCGTCTTGACCTTCGCCGTCGTCCAATTGCCCGCGCTGTCATAGCGGCCCCATACCAGGTCGGGCAGCAACGGCCGCCACCGGGTCGCCTCGACCGTGGTCGGGACCATGTCGATATTCATGTCATGGGCGCTAGCCGGGATAGGGCTGAACTCGCCGGTCGGGTCGTCGTCATTGTTACGGTATGTCTGCCGCTCCTCGATGCAGCCGTCCCAGCCGATCGATGCATTCTGCCCATAAGGGCCGACCGGCGCTGTGATCGCCGCGTTCCAACTGCTGCCCCCGGCCTTGAGCGCCGATACGTTGAAGCTCAGCCGCTCATAGGACCATTCCTTGAACCCCGACGCATCGCTGCGCTGATAATTACGCTTGAGATAGCCGCTCAGGTAACGCCGCTGAATCTGGCATTTTCCGCCGGTCATCACTCCCTGGAAATTATAATAGCGGCCGTCCTGATTGGTGGACCAGGTTACGGTTCGCGTGTCGCCGCTGACCGTGCTCGCCTCATTATAGGGCGCGCTTTCAACGCCGGTCATATCGATCGTATCGGCCGGAACGGTGCAGCTCGTCCCGCCTGGCGCGCCGACATTGTCCCAGGCGCTCCAGTTCATGTTATAGGGCACCTGCTCGGTCGACACGACCTGCGCTTCGCCTTCCTTATAGCCATCCACATCGGTCCCGCCCGCATTCTTGGCCTTGCGCGACTGGTACTGCGCGGCGTCCACCATCCAGTCATTGTGCAACAGGCGTCCTACATTGACGTTGGACGAATAGGGCACGAAGCCGAAGCGCAGCTGGACGTTGTTGTTGCTGCTGGCGGTCGGGCTGCTGCCGCATTCGGCGGTCGTGTCGATCTTCGCCAGCGCCTCGTAGAAGCATTTGACCGCCTTCTTGAGGCCGTTGATCTTGGTATCGCTGTCGCCCGTATTGATCGACCCCATCGATCCGGTGGTGTCGAGCACGAACATCACATCGGTATTGGGAATCCGCATTTCCGCGTCGCAGGTGACGCTGATCCGCTTGGTCGACTGGCCGAACAGCACCATGACGGTCATCGGGATAGTGACCGCCGCTGTCCCGGTCACCTTGCCCCGGCTTTCGGTAAAGCTCTTGGAAAGCGCGCTCGATCCATAAGCGCCGTCGAGATAGTTGATGTTGAAAATGCCCTCGGCGGTCCGCCGCGCCTTGTCGGCATTGGCGTTCCACGCGCCGCCCGCCATCTGCTTGCGCCCCGCCAGCGCGCCGGCGTCGCAGGTATGCTGCAACCGCGTCTTGACGAGGTAGATGCGCGCCATGTCCACGCCGCCGCCGATGAACCCCAGCAGCGGGATGAACCCGGCCGCGACCAGCACAAGCACATTGCCCGCCTGGTTATCGCGCAGCCTCTTCAATAATCCCATGCAACGCCCCTCCTGAAGAAGCGTCCATAGGGGAGGGAGGTTGAGAAGCGCTTAACCCTATGATTTTCAAAGAATAACCTAAGTTAAGATCGATGCGCCTGCCTGTCTGCCGGACGCGCTTATTCCACCGGCAACGGCCGATCGAGCCCAAGCGCATGTTCGTCGGCCGTCGCCGCCGCCAGTTCCGCGCGGGCGGCGGCGATACGCGCCTGCGCTTCGATCAGCTTCACTTGCGCGTTGGTCGCGCTTTCTTCGCGCTGGTTCACCAGGAAGAAATCGCTCGACCCCAGGCTGAAGCGCCGCCGCTCGGCGCTTGCCAGCCGCTCCGCCAGCACCCGCTCGCGCTCGGTGGTATCGACAAGCTGGCGGGCCGTATCCACTTCGATCCCGATTGCCGCCACTTCGGCGCGGATTTTCTCGGCCATAAAGCGTTGCTTCACCGACAGCTCATCGATCTTGGCCTGCGTCTCGGCCAGTTTGCCCCGCGCCTTGCGATTCTGGAGCGGAATCTTGAAGGTGACGCCGACGATCATTTCGAGCGGCGTCCGGCTGGACCCGCCCAGCCCCTCCGGCCCCACATCCTTGGCGACTTCGCCACTAAGGTCGAGCCGCGGCCGCATGTCGTTGCGCGCAAGCGCCAGCTTGACCGTCGCTTGGTCGATCTCCTCCAGCAGGATCGCGAAGTCAGGGCGCCCCTCGAGATTGAACGCAGGGTCCGTCCTGATCCCCTCAAGCGCGCGTGCATCCTCGGGCAGCCGTGCATCGTCGACCACGACGGGCAGGCCCTGCGCGTCACGGAAATAAAGCGAAAGCTTCACGGCCGCCGCGCGCAGCGCCTGCTCCGCTTCGACCACGAACGCCTGCCGCTTGACCAGATTGGCCTCATTCTCGACCAGCAATATGTCCGCCTTCGCGCCCAGCGCCACCTGCCGCTGGATGCCCTGGGTGCGGTCCTGCGCCAGCGCGAGCAGCGCTGCATAGGCTTTCAGCTTCAGCCCCGCCGCCACCCACTTCTGATAGGCTTCGATCGCGCGCGCCTGAACGCCGATGCTGGTGGCACGGGCCTCGAACCGGGCGATGTCGATATCGTTGGCGGCGAGGCGAAACTCGGACCTGCGCGCGTCGATCAGCCGGTCGCGAAGCAGGGAATAGAGCGCCCCGACCTTCAGTTCGCCCAGACGATTCGTGTAGCTCTTGTCTTCATAGACCGGAAAGTCGCCGCGCGACGCCCGATAGCCGCCATAGAGATAGCCGCCATTGTCGGTGAGCGGCTGCTCTGCCTTCCCGGCGATTTCCGTCCCGTCATAATAGCCCGCAATCCGGCTGCGCCCTTCGACCGCGAACACGGTGTCGAACGCGCCCTCAGCCGTCAACGCGCGAGCCTCTGCCTGGCGGTTGCGGGCCAGCGCCGCGATGATGTCGGGCGCGGAGCGGGCGGAGGATCGCAGCACCTCCTGCAAGGTCAACGGACCACCCGCGCGCGCCGGATCGGGCGAGGCGGCCGCGCTCTCCTGCCCATGCGCCGCCGATCCCGCAGCGGCGATCAGCAACGCAGCTATGCCGATCAAAGAGCGCATGGTCACTTCTTCTTCTTTTCGATCGAGCTTTTTTCCGCTTTTTCCTGCTGTTTCTGGGCAACCTGGTCCTGCCCGAAGTTCAGCGGGAAATCGTTGAGCTGCCGCCACAATTCATAGCCGACCGTGACATTGTCGCCCTGAATCCAGCCCAATACCTTGCCCCCCTGCCGCACGAAGCGGCGCTCCGGCCAGGCAGGCTTGCCGGGCATGGGTTCGACCAGCACACGGAACAGCCCGTCGGCGCGCGGCGTCGGATCGACCGACCGCACCTGCCCGTCATAGATGCCAATGGCGAAAGCCGGCCAGCCGCTGAACTGGAACGCCGGGAAGCCCTCGAATTCCAGCCGCACCGGCCGCCCCTGATCGACGAGCGGAACGTCGCGCCCGTCAATATAGAGTTCGACCGCCCGCTCGATCTGTTCGGGCGCAACCATAGCCAGCACAGTGCCGGCGGAGATCAGCGCGCCGCCGGCGGCGGCGTTCAAATCCTGCACCCGCCCGTCGCGCGGCGCGGTCACGATCTGGGCGGACTGCCGCCGCTGCCGCACCTCGATCTGCTTGAGCTTGGCCCGCGCTTCGGCCAGCTTGGCATTGGCGTCGGCGACCTTGATCTGGGTCTGCTCATAGTCGCGCCGGGCCGCCAGCCCTTCGGAAAAGAGCTGGCCGGTGCGGCCCACGTCGATCGAGGCGACCGCGCGCGCCTGCTCGATCGCGGCGATCTGCGCCTCGACCTCAGCCTTCTCGGCGGCGAGGCGGGCGAGGAAATCGGGATCGACATCGACCACCTGGACGATCGGATCGCCCGCCTCGACCAACTGGCCGTCGCGCACGAAGAAGCGCTGCACCCGGCCGTCGACCAGCGAGGAGACTTGCTGGGGCCGGTCGTCGGGGTCGAGCGAGATGACTTGCCCGCCGCCCTGCGCGGTCTGCCGCCAGGGCACGAACAGGATGGCGACCGCGAGGCAGAGGCCGAGCAGGATCAGCCACGCCACGACGATCGCCACCCTCGGCGGCCTCAGGCGCGCGAGCGAGCGGAAATGGGTGAGCTGCGCCGGTTCGATCGTCATGCCCGCCCCTCCTGCGTCGCAAGGAAGCCCGCCAGCTCGGCCCGGTCGGCGAAGCGGTGCTGCGCCCGCGTGCCGAGCCAGAAGCAGCTGTCGAGCGCAAGCGCTTCGGGGCGGCCTGTGAACAGCAGCACCGTCGTGCCCTCTTCGCGCAAAACGCCCAGCGTCGCGCGCAGCGGCTGCGCGGGCATCATGTCGTAGAGCTGCGAGAGCAGGAGAACCTTGGGCCGGCTGAGCAGCGCGTTGGCGAGCTTGAGCTGCATCACTTCGACGATCGAGAGCGGCGAACCGGAGCTTGCCAGTTGGGTGTCGAGACCGTCGGGCAGGCTGGCGATCCGCGCCGCCAGCCCCACCAGATCCAGCGTCCGCATGACCGTCGCGCCATCGGCATCGCGGCCGGCGGCCAGCTTCAGATAGTCGCGGATCGTCACATCAACGATGGTCGGCCGGTTCATGACCATCACCGCCGACCGCAGCAGATACATGTCGAAACTGCCCAGTTCGCTGCCGCCGATCGACAGCAATCCCCGCTCAGGCGTCGCGTGGCGCTTGAGCAGCAGCGCGATCTGGTTCTCCACTCCTGGCTCCGCGACGATGACGGCCTGCTCGCCGCTGGCGATCGCGAAATCGAAGCGGGATTCGCCAAGCTCGACGCTGCGGAACCGGACCGATCCGTCGGGCGGCGCTTGCCCGCTCAGGCCGCGGGGCTCCTGCGGAATCGCGAATATCTGCGACAGCTCCTCGGAACTGGCGACCAGATCGTAGAATGTGTCGAGATACCAGCCGAGCTGATAGATGCCGTAGAACACGCCCGACAGGATGAGTTCGGCCGCGACCAGCTGCCCGATCGAAAGCTGGCCGGCGAGGATGAGGTTTCCGCCCAGCGCTAACAGCGCCGCCGCCGCGATTGCGTAGACCAGGAAATAGCCCAGCGCCTGCGCGAAGCTGTAGCGGAAATAGGCGCGGTGCGCCCGGATATAGTTCGCCGTCACCGCTTCGGACCGGTCCATGGCGAAGTCCAGATGGCGGGCGGACTTGTAGAAGCCGTTGGATGCGCCGACGCTCTCCAGCCAGTGCGCCGCCTCATGCTTGGCATGGGACACGCCGACTGCGCCGGTGATCGCGCCCTGCCGCCAGACCAGCCAGATCAGCAGGCAGGTCGCCACCAGCACGATGTTGAACGCGAGGAAAAAGGGATGGTAGAAACTTGTCACCACCAGCCCGACCGCCGCCTGAAGGATGATCGTGAAAGCGCCGATCACCAGGCTCGGAACGGCCTTCTGCACCACCACCATGTCGAAATAGCGGTTGAACAGGCTGCCCCGGCTTTCGTCGGAGAAGAAGGGGTTTTGGGCATGGACGGCGCGCACGGTGACCTCCGCCACCACGCGCGCGAAGATGCGGCGCTCGAACATCGCCAGCAGATAGATGCGCAGCGCGCTGAGGCAGGCGACCAGCAGCAGAAGGACCAACAGGACGCCGGACAATATCCATAATGGCGCGACAAGCGCAGTCCGCGCCACCGAGTTGATGAGCAGCTGCACGGAAATCGGCGTCGCCAGGGACAGCAGGGTGATCGCCAACGTGTAGACGATGCCGACATTCACATAGCCCCTGTCCGGCCCCACAATCTCGGAAAGCCAAGCGGCAGCATGCCGCAGACCCAAACGCTCCCCAGCCAATTTCGACCTCATGTCTGTGATTATGCGGTCAGCTATAGGAAGGGTCGTCAGCGAGACAAGTTCCGGCATCCGCGCGGCAACATTACCTCACAAAATGGTTACATTGATGTGGCTCTGATCTGTTCGGCCTGTAACTTTGTCGAACCGTTGTGCGTCCTCACGCTCTTTGACTCCAGTCAAACGGGGCGCGAAGTCCGAGACCCACGAGGTCCGTCTAATGGGAAATGCGACGGCAGCCGCCGCAATGCGCGCCGTCGCTTGGTTGTGCCCGTGCCTGTCGGCCGCAGACCGGAAGCCGGCCCGCATCTTAATTTCTGCTTAATTTTATAGTCTTAACTTTTTACCCATGCAGATGCGACGATCCCACCCGATCCGGTCGGCAGGCAGCGGGTCCAAGCCGGGTGGGGGCTGGGCTTTAGCTTCTACTTCTCCCGTTTCGAGCATCGCCGGCCCCCTGATCCGCTTCCACGGTCGGTCATCGGCGAGAAAATCTGGCAATTGCTCGCTTTGGCGAGCCTCGCTTTGGGTGCGCGTTACATCGCCTGGCGGTGGTCGGAGTCGCTGAACTGGGACGCGCTGTGGTTCTCCATTCCCCTCGTTCTGGCGGAAAGCTGCGCCTATTTCGGGCTGATCCTGTTCACGCTCAACCTGTGGAAAACCCAGGATTACCCCCTGAGGCCGCCGCCCGAGACGATCGGCCAGTGCGTCCAGGCCCATGCGGGCGACGACCGCCCCGTCAGCGTCGATGTGTTCATCGCCACCTATAATGAGGAAGAGGAACTGGTCCGGCTCAGCATCCGCGACGCTAAGTCGATGACCTATCCGCACCCGATCGCCTGCTCCATCTATGTGCTGGACGATGGCCGGCGGCCGACGATGCGCGCCGTCGCGGACGAGGAGGGCGTGGGCTATATCAGCCGCGACAATAATGTCGGCTTCAAGGCCGGTAATCTGCGCAACGCCATGGAGCAGACGGGCGGCGACTTCATCCTGATCTGCGACGCCGACACCCGGCCTTTCCCGACCCTGCTAGAACGCACACTCGGCTATTTCCGCGACCCCGATGTCGCTTTCGTGCAGACCCCCCAATGGTTCTACGACCTGCCGGAGGGCGAGCGGCTGCGCGACTGGATGGGCGCGCGCCTCGGGCGGCCGGGGCGATGGATTGGCGGCGCGGTCGAGGCGGTTTTCGGCGAAATCAGGATTGGCGAAGACCCGTTCGCCAATGATCCGGCCATGTTCTACGACATCATCCAGCGCCGTCGGAACGCCTTCAATGCCGCATTCTGCTGTGGCGCGGCCTCGCTACACCGGCGCGAAGCGGTGATGTTTGTGGCGCTACGCGCCTATGGCGACGCCATCGCCAAGGCGGGCGGCGAGACGCGGTCGCGGCTCGCGCGGATCGGCCGCCGCAGCGCCGACCCGCAGGCGCAGGCGCAGGCGCTGGCCCGCTGGCAGGCGGCGCAGGCGGAGGAACTGACCCCGTATAAATTCCATGTGTCGGAGGATATCTACACCTCCATCGTCCTGCATCAGGACCGGCACCGGCGCTGGAAGTCCGTGCTGCACCCATATGTCGAATCGAAGATGCTCTCGCCCCAGGATCTGCTGACCTGGACCATCCAGCGGTTCAAATATGCAGGCGGCAGCCTCGACATCTTCTTCCACGACAATCCGGTTACCGCTCCCGGCATGTCGATCGGCCAGCGGCTCATGTATCTGACGACCTTCTGGTCCTATCTGGGGGCGGTATGGAACCTTGCCTTCCTGCTCGCGCCGCTCGTCTATCTGTTCTTTGGCGTCGCGCCAGTCAGCGCCTATACCGGCGATTTCTTCGGCCATGCGCTGCCCTTCCTCATCATGAACGAACTGGCGTTCATGGCCGGCACCTGGGGCATGTCGGGCTATAAGGGGAAGGTCAGCTATCTCGCCTCCTTCCCCATATCGCTGCGCGCGCTCTGGGCGGTCCTCCGCAAGCAGAAGATCAAGTTTCCGGTCACGCCCAAGGAGCGGCAGGACGGCAATTTCCTGCACCTCGTCTGGCCGCAGGTGGCGGTGATGGTCGCGACTCTAGCGGGGCTGGCCTGGGCGGCGACCGCCTTCGCGCTGGGAATCGGCCCCTATACGCTGGGCGGCCTCATCGCCAACGGACTCTGGGGGCTTAACAATATTCTCGCCATGGCGATCATGGTCCGGGCCGCCTTCTGGAAGCCGGAGCAGGCGGCATGAGCTTTCGCGAGGGATTGCGCAAAGGCCGCAGCCACCTGATCTTCGCGACGATATTGGCGGTCGCGGGCACGCTTGTCGTCAGGATCGAGGACGATCATCTGGAGCAGGAGACCGGCAGGCGACCGGCCGCCCACGCCGGGGTGCCGGAGATTGATCCTGCGCGTCCGAACCCGCCACCGTCGAACCGGCCGACAGCGGCCCCGCCCGCCGCGACCTATGTGCAGATCGGCGCCTATGCCAGCCAGGCGCTGGCGGAGCGGAAGGCGCAGGCCGCGCGGGAGACGTTGGATGCGGCGAATCGGCCGGGGGTGCGGGTCGACCCTTTCCGAAAATTATATCGGGCGCAATTGGGGCCGATGCCGGAACAAGATGCCCGTGCCTTGTGCGATGCGATGACGGCGCGAGGCGAAGCGTGTCGGCTGGTCAGTCCCTAGCCGGCAGTCGCTTGGTCAGCCGCAGATGATTGCGGTCGCCCTCGCGGTTATAGGCGATATCGTCAATACAGGACTGGATGATGCCGATCCCGCGCCCGCTTTCCGCATCGAGCGAAAAGGGGCGGCAGGCGGACAGCTGGCCTTCCGGCATCCGCGCGCCGTCATCCCACAGGTCGAGCATGATCGCCGCTTCGTCATGCGCCACCGTCATCTCGATGACGCCATCGTCCCGGCCGGCATAGCCATGGATCACGATATTGTTGGCCGCTTCGACTAGGGCGAGTTCCAGGTCGATCAGCGCGGCGTCGGGCACCGCCCCGCCGGCGCAGCAGCGGCGCAGATGATCGGCAAGGCTCGGCACGCAATCGAGCCGCGCGAGGCACGTAAAGGGGGCGGGCTCAGCCACGAAGCGCCGCCCGGCCTTCGTCCAGCCCGTCGGTAAGCCGGAACACGCTGTCCAGCCGGGTCAGTTCGAACAGCCGCCGCACCGAAGGCTGCGCGCCCGCGACCGCCACCGCGCCATCCTTGCCCAGCATCTTGAGCAGCGACACGAGCGCGCCGAGGCCCGTGCTGTCCATGAAGGCGACCCGGCGCAGATCGAGCAGCACCTTGCGCGCCGACCGGTCGAGCTGGCCCTGCACCTGCGTCTTGAAAGCCGGCGCGGCCGCTGCGTCGAGCCGTTCGGCATCGACCGCGATCACCGTCACATCGCCGTCCAGACTGATCGTCGTCACGCTCTTTCTCCTTCCTTCAGTTCCAGCGCCAGCAGCGACACATCATCCTCGAACCCCACCAGCCCCCGCCGCGCGCGCAGCGCCTCCTCGACATGCCGCACCATGGCGTCGATGGGCGCGGCAGCGGCGCGCGCGAGCAGATCGCACAGGCCGGGGAGGTCGAGCTGGACGCCATTGCCGTCGCTGCACTCGGTCACCCCGTCCGAATAGAGGATGAGCCGGTCGCCGGGCGCAAGCCAGAAGGGCGCAGGCTCGAATATCGCATCCTCGAACCAGCCGAGCGGGAAAGCGCCCGGCATGTCCAGAGGCCTCACTTGCGCGTCCGACATCAGCAGCGGTGCGGGATGGCCGGCGCGGATGATGCATCCCTCCCGCCGGTCGGGCCACAGCAGGCCGCAGACCAGCGTCGCATAGCTTTCGGAGCGCTCGCCGGTCAGCTCGCGATTGAGGTCGGCGATGGCGGCCGACAGGGCAGGGGGCGTCTCCGGCGCAAGCTGGGCGAGGCGATGATGGATGTGGAAGGAGGAAAGCGCCGCCGGCACGCCGTGCCCCTGAACGTCGGCGAGGAAAAAGAGCCGCGCGCCGTTGCGCATCGGGATGAGGCCGATCGTGTCGCCGCTGACATGCTGCGCCGGGCGATAGGCGCAGGCCAGGCGCACCGGATCGGCGGGGTCGGGCTCGGGCAGCAGCCGCCGGTGCAGCCCGGCGGCGGCGTCGAGGTCCGCCTCCAGCCGGCGATAGGCTTCCCTGGTGCGCGCATGGGCGACCGCCAGATGATGATTGCGCCGATGCAACCGGCGGTGGAGCAGCACATTGCGCCGGGCCGAAGCCATCGCCAGTTCCAGCTGAAGCCGGTCGAGCGGCTTGAACAGGAAATCGTCGACCCCCGCCTCCAGCGCGGCGCGCACCGTGCTCGAATCGCCGCGCGCGGTGGTCATGACGACATGGAGGAAGGCGTCGCGGCCATGGCGGGCGCGGACCTGCTCGACCAGTGCGATCCCGTCCGTGCCGGGCATCTGCCAGTCGGTGACGAACATGTCGAACGCGCCCTCCGCAAGCAGGGTCAGCGCCCGGTCGGGATCGGTCACGGCGGTGACCGAGGCATTCAGCGTCTCCAGCTCCCAGGTCAGATAATCGAGGAAGAGGTCATCGTCATCGACCGCGAGGATCGACAGCGACCGCCCGCCGCGCTCCAGTTCCGCAAAGGCCGACCCGTCCACCTGCTCCATTCGCCACATCCCATGCTCGGCCCACCTGCCGCAAGCCTCAAACTCCCCCTAACCGATTGATCCTGCTTGAATAGAAGGGATCGGAGTTAAGAAAAAATTAAACTGTGGCGGGGAGAGTCGGGGTCTGGTCATCGACGGAGCCTGATGCGTGACGATCCGATTCATCCTGGGCGCGCTTGCCCTGCTCGCGCCGTCCGGCGTTGCCTTCGCGCAGGATCGGGGCGTTATCTATGCCGGCGGCAGCGTCGGGGACGGCGCGGGCGGCTATGCCGGCGGGCTGGTCGCGCTTCCCGGCGGATCGCTGGGGCATGGCCTCGCGGTCCGAGCCGGGGTCAATGGCGGCACTTATCGTTACCGCACCAGCGAGCGCATCGAAGCGACCTATGTCGGCGCGGAAGTAGCGCTGGTCTATCAGTTTTCGGGCGACTGGGGCTGGGTCAACCTGTCGGCCGGCCCGCGCATCACCGACACCAATCTCGATCCCGACGATCCGGGCAACAAGCTGCGCGGCACCCGCATCGACGCCGGCCTCCAGACCGACGGCGCGCTGGGCAACCAGTGGCGGCTGGGCTGGTTCGGCTCATGGGGCGTTCGCAACGAGTCCTATATCGGCCAGCTGCGCCTGACCCGGCTGGTCGACGAACGCAGCCAGACCCGCATCGGCCTCGAAACCCTGTTGCAGGGCGATCCCACCTATACCCGCGTCAGCCTGGGCGGGCATCTCTCCACCGCGCTGGGCGGCGACTGGCAGGGGCAGCTGTCGGCGGGCGCGAGCGAACAGGCCGGACGAAAGGCGAAACCCTATGTCGCGCTGGGCGTCAGCCGGGTCTTCTAGGCCGCTTCGATGCCGGCCATGCGCCTCGTGCCGGCCGGCCTGATGGCCGCGCTCCTCCCGCTTTCAGGCTGCATCCCCGCCGCGCAGCCGGGCCAGTCCAGCGCACCTCCGCCCGCATCCCTGGCCGTGCCGGAAGGTTACCGGTTGACTTGGTCGGAAGAATTCGACGGCGGCGACAGCCCCGATCCCGCCAAATGGACATACGACACGCATCGCAACCGGCAGGGCTGGTATAATGGCGAAGCGCAATATTATGCGCGCGACCGCCGCCGCAACATCCGTGTCGAAAACGGCGTGTTGCTGATCGAGGCGCATCGCGAAACGCTAGATCGCGCGCGCCATCCCGACTGGGGCGGACAGCATTACACGTCCGGGCGGCTGGTGACGCGCGGCCGTCGAAGCTGGACGCGGGGCTATTTCGAGGTCCGCGCCAAAATGCCCTGCGCGCGCGGCACCTGGCCCGCAATCTGGCTGCTGCCGGTGCGGGAAAGCCGGCGCTGGCAGGGCGGCGAGATCGACATGGCCGAGCATGTCGGCGCGCAACCTGGCATCATCCACCATTCGGTGCAGACGCCCGCGCGCAATTTCCGCAACGGCGATCATCCGACCGCGACCACGCAGGTGGCAGACGCCTGCGCCGCCTTCCACCGCTATCAATTGCACTGGACCGACCAGTGGGTCCGCATCGGCGTCGATGATCGCGTCGCGCTCACGGTTCACCCGGCCGATCTCGGCGTCGCGCTCGACAGCCCCATGTACCTGATCCTCAACCTCGCCATCGGCGGAGACTGGGGCGGGGCCAAAGGGATCGACGACGATGCCCTGCCCGCGCGGCTGGAGGTCGACTATGTGCGGGTCTTCGAGGAAGGCGCGGCATGAACATGGCGCTGGGCTGGCGGCGTTGGGCCATTGTCGCAGCCGCGTTGGGCGTCATCCTGCTGATCGCTGGGGTCGGCGTCATGCTGGCGGCGCAGGCGGATGAAAGCCGCAGCCTTCAGCAGGAGGTCGAGCGGTCCCATCATCGGCGCTGGTTGCTCCAGACCATATTGTCCGAACATCAGGATATGGAAACGGGCCAGCGCGGCTATCTCCTGTCCGGCCAGCGCGCCTTTCTTGAACCCTATGATGAAGCGCGCCGTCATATAGACGCCAGCCTGACGGCGCTTGAGCGCCTGCCGGTCACTGGGGGGACCAAGGCCGACCTCACGCGGCTGAGACGCTTGTCGGCGCAGAAATTGGCCTTTGCCGCCCGCACCATCCGCTTGCGCCAGGCAGGCGACTGGAGCGGCGCGGTCGCGATGGTGACGGGCGGCGAAGGCAAGCGCGTCATGGACCGGATCAGGGGGGAAATCGGCCGCCTGCGGACGGCGGAGGAACGGCGGCTCGCCTCCGTCCTCGCCCGGTCCAACCAGGCGCAGGACGCGATGCGGCGCAATAGCCTGCTGCTGCTCGGCGCGCTGGCGGTGCTGCTGGGCGCAAGCGGATTTGTCGTGCTTCAGGCGCTGCGGTCGCGGCGGCGCGCGTTCGAGCGGCTCGACGATATCTCGCGGCGGCGGCAAGCGATCCTCGACAGCGCGATGGACGGCATCTTCATCCTCAACCCCAGCGGCAGCATCGAGGCGATGAACCGCGCCGCATCCCGCATGTTCGGCTATGCCTATCAGGATCTGCTGCGCCGCGACGTCGGCATGTTGTTTGCCGATCAACCCGCGCGCGGGCAGGTCGCCGCCCAGCTGCGCGCCATGCGCCTGGTGGAGGGGGAGCCGGGCCAGATGCAGGAAATCCTGAGCCGGCGCAGCGACGGCAGTATCTTTTCCTGCGACGTGGCGGTGTCGGCCGTCTCGTTGGCGGACGGCATCCATTATGTTGCGGTCGCGCGCGACATTTCGGAGCGCAAGCGGGTGGAGCGCCTGAAGGCCGAGTTTGTCGCAAGCGTCAGTCACGAGCTGCGCACCCCGCTCACCTCGATCGCCGGATCGCTCGGACTGCTGGTCGGCGGCGCGGGCGGCGCCTTGCCGGAGCGGGCGCAGCGGCTGATCGTCATCGCCCGCGACAATGCCGACCGGCTGGTGCGGCTCATCAACGACATATTGGATATCGAGAAGATCGATTCCGGGCAGATGCGCTTCGTCAATCGCTATGTCGATCTGTCCGCCATGCTGGCGCAAGCGCGGGATCAGCACCAGGGCTATGCCGACAAGTTCGGCGTGGCGCTGCATCTGGAGCCGGTGCCGGAGGGCAGTTTCGTCTGGGCCGATCCCGACCGGCTGATGCAGGTCTTCGCCAACCTCATCTCCAACGCGGTCAAATTCTCCCCCACGGGAGAGATGGTCGGCATCGCTCTGACAACCGAGGGGGGACACCACCGGGTCAGCGTGTCGGACTGCGGGCGCGGCATCGACGCGGCCTTCCGCGCGCGCATCTTCGAGCGCTTCGCCCAAGCGGACTCGTCCGATGCGCGGGAAAAGGGCGGGACGGGGCTAGGGCTCAGCATCGTCAAGGAAATCGTCACACGGCTGGGCGGCACGGTCAGCTTCGATTCCGCGCCAGGTCAGGGCACGACCTTCCAAGTCACCCTTCCGGCCGCGACGCCGGAAGAAGCCGAGGGCGCGGTCGACCGCCTGCTGATCTGTGAGCGCGACCCCGATCTCGCCGCGAAGATGGCCGATGCGCTGGCCGGCACCGGCATGGCCTGTGACCGGGTGCACAGCAGCGCGCAGGCGATGAAGGCGGTGCAGGAACGTCGCTATCGCCTGGTGCTGGTCGACTCCAACCTGCCCAGCGGCGGCGGCATCGCGCTCGTGCGCGGCCTACGCCAGATAGAGGGAATGCAGGCCGTGCCGATCCTGATGATCTCGGCGGACAAGAAACAGGGCGGGATCGAGGTCGAGGCGCTCCAGATCATCGACTGGCTGCAAAAGCCGTTGCCGCTCGACCGGCTGGTCGCCGCCGTCCGGCGTGTGGTGGATAAGGAGCGGCGGGCCGGAACGCCCCGGCTGCTGCATGTCGATGACGATCCCGATGTGCTGCGGCTGGTCGCGACCGCGCTGGAGGGGCAGGTCGATATCGTCTCGGTCGAGAGCCTGAAGGCCGCACGCGCCGCGCTGGCGGGCGCTGCCTTCGATCTCGCCATTCTCGACTTGGGCCTCGGCGACGGGTCGGGCCTGGACCTGCTGCCGGACCTGCGCCGCGACGATGCGCCGCCGGTGCCGGTCATCATCTTTTCGGCGCAGGACGCCGACCCCGATGTCGCGCGCACGGTCGAAGCCTATCTCACCAAGGCGCGCACACCGATTGAGCGGCTGGTCGCGACGGTGCAGCATCTGTGGCGTGAGGCAGCACCGGAGGCGCAATCATGATACGCATCCTCTATGTGGACGATGAGCCGGACATTCGCGAAGTGGCCGACATCGCGCTCGGCCTCGACCCGGAGCTGGATGTGCGGCTGTGCGCGTCGGGCGGCGAAGCCGTGGAGGTGGCGCGCGACTGGCAGCCGCATCTCATCCTGCTCGACTTCATGATGCCGGTGATGGACGGCCCCGCGACCTTGCGTGCCCTGCGCGCGCAGGAGGAGACCGCGGTTATTCCGATCGTCTTCATCACCGCGCGCAGCTCGCAACGCGATGCCGATCATCTGCTTGCCTTGGGCGCGGCCGGCGTGCTTGCCAAGCCGTTCGATCCCATGGCGCTGGCGGCGGAAGCGCGGCAGTTTCTATGACCGACATCGACGCCCGGCTGGCGCAGATCAGATCACGCTTCCGGCAGCGATGCCGGGAGGATCTGGCCGCGATCGAGGCGGGCGACATGCCGGCGGCTGAATTGCAGCGGGTAGCGCATCGCATGGCCGGGATGGCAGGAACATTGGGTATGAACGCGCTGGGCGAGGCGGCTCGAGCGCTCGATGCCGGGATTGGCGCCGGCGAGCCCTCTCTCGAGCGAAAGCGCGCGTTGATCGAAGCGTTGCGGGTCGAACTGGCAGAGTGACTTGCCGACTGCGGTGGCGGCTGTTCAATCTCGCGGCCCGATCGGCCCTTTCTGCAACCGCTCTCTATCCTCTGTCCGTCGGCTGTCGATCTCGGTAATGGTATAGCCCAAAACCGGCGCGACACGCTGGATCGCCGGCTCCCAGGCCCGTCGCGCCGCGACATACGGTTCGATGCCGTCGGTCTGGACCGCGATCCCTGCCGCCTTGAGCGTCTCGATAGCGTCCAGATAGCTTTGGCGAAGGCGCCATGTATCGATCGCGTCATCGACATGCTCGTCTGCGGTCGGGAAATTGGACTGCAACGTCTTGAGCAGCAGGCTGACGCCGCGCCGCAATGACGCGACAGAAGCAGAGGCTATCACAGCGCCATAGCGCCGCGGTCCAGCGCGGTGTCGATCAGCGTCGCCGCGTCGAGCAGGACGAAGCTGAACCGCGACACGGCGTAGAAGGGCTCCTTGAACCGGAAATAGAAGAGCAGCGGGTAGAAATGATGCGCCTCCTTGGTCGCGGCGAGCGAGCGGGCTAGATTGCCCAGATCGCTCGTCGCGTCACCGGCTTCGCCTTCGGGCATGAGCCGCGCCAGCATCACCGCCGCGTCCCCGGTGCCGTCGCTCATCAGATCCACCGTCAGCGCCAACGCGTTGCGCGCCTGAAGGGCGGAATAGACCTGCACCAGGTAGCTCAGCACCAGCGACAGCATCGACGCGCCGATCAGCGAGTTGATGAGGAAGAGCAGGCGCGTGCCGGTCGTGTGCGGCGAATAGTCCCCGCCGCCCACGATCGATAGGCTGTTGCCCGCCACCATTAGCGCAGTGACGAAATCGGTCGAGGCTTTACCGCTGGAAGGCCGGATCGCCGTTCCGAGTTCAGGGTGGATCGCAAGCGCGGCGCCGGCCGCCATGCCGATCGCCCAGAAGCCGATCAGCGACACGACGATCAATGGCCCGACGACCGACAGAACTTCGCCGCGACGCCGGCCGAAAGGAGCCGCAACCGCGCGGAGCAAGGCCCAGATCAGGCGGCTCCAGTGCGGCGCGATCAATCCGGTGCCAGCCCGCGCGTAGAGCACTGTAAGGAAGATATCGGCGAGGAACAGCAGCATCAGCGCTGCTCCGATCATCTGCTCGATCATCATGGTTCAGGTCATGGCTTGGGCTGGACCTCTCACCAACGGGGTGCGCTATGCGGCCGGCGCGGGCAGTGCCGCGGCCACCGTTCCTTCCGCTCGATAGTCGGAGGGAATATCAAAGTCCTCGCGCGCAAGCCCGCGCGACGCTTCCGGTCCGCGCGGCAGGCCCGATCGGGACGAATAATCCCGCCTGGCGCTGCCCCGGTCGCGATGATGCGCCGCCTGCACGCCGGCATAAGCGAGGATGTCGAGCAGGGTGATGCCGGCTACCGCCGCGAACGCCAGCGCGGCATTGCCGCGCTTGGGATTGCCGGGGTGCAGCGCCGTCGCCAGCGTGGCGAGGTCGAGCGCGTCGCCGCCGATCCGCGCCGCGAGCCCAACCTGCTTGTCGAACGACAGGGTCGGCACGGCGCTCGCCAGTTCGCGCAGGCCATAGGCCCGGATCAGCTCCTCGCTGCCTTCAAGTCCGAGCGAGCGGGCGATGCGATGGGGTGCGACCAATTCCGCGACGCCGAGGCCGATCGAGAACCAGCCGAGCGCCCGCGCCAGCCGGTCGGGCGCGGTCAGCGAACTCGGCCCTTTCTCCTCGACGCGAGGGTCGCCCTTGGAGCGGGTGATGCCGGTGAGATTGGTGAGAGGCATGGGGAGCTTCCTTCAGGGCTGGAGCATGACCTTGATGCAGCCGTCCGCCTTGTCGCGGAAGGTGGCGTACATCTCTGGGCCTTGGGACAGGTCGACCTTGTGGGTGATGACGAAGGAGGGGTCGATCTGCCCGTCCTCGATCCGGCGAAGGAGATCGCCGGTCCATCGCGGCACATGCGCCTGCGCCATGCGGAAGGTCAGCCCCTTGTTCATCGCCTGACCCATCGGCATTTTGTCGACGAGGCCGAGATAGACGCCGATGATCGAGATGACCCCGCCCGGCCGGCAGACATAGATCATTTCGCGCAGCACATGCGGCCGGTCATTCTCCTGTATCAGCATCTGCTTCGCGCGGTCGAGCAGCGTGTCGGGCTGGCCGAGGTTAACATGCGCCTCGGTGCCGACCGCGTCGATGCATTTGTGCGGTCCCTCTCCGCCCGTCAGCTCATTGAGCCGCTCGACGACGCTTTCCTGCGTGAAGTCGATCGTGATGGCGCCGGCCGCTGCCGCCATGGACAGACGCTCGGGCAAGTGGTCGATCGCGATCACCTGTTCGGCGCCCAGCAGGATCGCCGAGCGGATCGTCATCTGGCCGACCGGGCCGCAGCCCCAGACCGCGACCGTGTCGCCCGGCTGAATGTCGGCCTGCACCGCCGCCTGCCAGCCGGTCGGCAATATGTCGGAGAGGAACAGCAGCTTCTCGTCGTCTATCCCGTCGGGCACCTTGATGTGGGTCGTGTCGGCGAAGGGCACGCGCAGATATTCGGCCTGTCCGCCCGGATAGCCGCCGGTCAGGTGGGTATAGCCGAACAGCCCCGCCGTCCGGTGGCCGAACGCCTTGTCGCCGAGCGCGCCCTTGCGGTTCGTCCGCTGGCAGACCGAGAAGTTGCCGCGCCGGCACTGGTCGCATTCGCCGCACTGGATGGTGAACGGGATGACGACGCGGTCGCCCTTCTGGAGCGATCCCTTGGCCGCGCTGCCCACCTCGACCACTTCGCCCATCGTCTCATGACCCATGATATCGCCCGGCAACATGGCCGGCACCAGGTTATGAAACAGGTGCAGGTCGGACCCGCAAATGGCGCAACTTGTAACCTTGATTATAGCGTCGCGGGGGCTTTCGATCGAAGGGTCGGACACCGTGTCGTATCGGATGTCCTCCTTGCCATGCCAGACTAGGGCTTTCATGCCGGTCTCCTTGGTTTGGGTGACGCCGATCTAGGTCTCGCCTCGTTCCAACCCCATAAGGGCGATCCCTAGGGAACCTTCCCGTGCCACGGGATTTGCCGGCTGCGCCGGCAAGATCCGAGGAGAGCCGAAACCGTGGCGGAAAAATTGCCAGCCGCGCGCGCGTCAAGCGATCGTGCCGACCCATTTCCCGCCGACGACGCGCTGCGGCGAAGCGAAGCGCGGCTCAAGGCGGCGACCGAGCTGGTCGGCATCGGCATCTATGCCTGGGATCCGGCCACCGGCGCGTTGGAATGGGACGATCGGGTGCGGGCGATGTGGGGACTGCCGCCCGATACGCCCGTCGATATGGCGCTGTTTGAAGGCGGCATCCATCCGAATGATCGCGCCAAGGTGCGCGACGCCATCGCCCGCTGCGTCGATCCCGCCGGCGATGGCAGCTATCATGTCGAATATCGCGTGATCGGGCGCGACGATGGCGTCACCCGCCGCATTGCCACGTCCGGCCGCACCAGCTTCGCCGACGGGCGCGCGGCCGGCTTCATCGGCGCGGCGATCGACGTGACGGCGCAGCGGCGGGCGGAGGCGGCGATCCGCGCGAGCGAAGCCCAGTTCCGCAGCTTCGCCGCGCACAGCAGCAACCTCATCTGGATCGGCGATCCGGCCGCCAACCGGATCATCTATCGGAGCGCGGCCTATGAACGCATCTGGGGCATCAGCTGCGAAGCGGCCGCGAGCGAACTTGGCGACTGGATGACGGACGTTCACCCCGATGACCGCCCGCAGGTCGGCCATGCGCTAGAAGCCGTGAAAGCCGGCGATGTCGTTCAATATGAATATCGGATCATGCGCCCCCGCGACGGGGCGATCCGCTGGCTGCGCGACACCAGCTTCCCGATCTTCGACGAAGGTGGCGCGGTGACTCGCATCGGCGGGATCGCCGAAGATCTGACGCAGGACGATATGCGCCACGTCTATATCGTCAGCGGCGAGGCGCGGGAAGCGCGCGCGCTAAGCACCATCGTCCGCGCTCTTGGTTATCGCACGCGGACCTTTGACAGCGGGGCCGCCTTTCTCGACATCGCGCCCGTGCTGGCCGCGGGCTGCATCCTTCTCGACCTGCGCAAGGGGCGAGACGAAGCGCTGTCCGTGCCGCGTGAACTGCGGGCGCGGTCGATCCCCATGCCCACGATCGCGCTCGACGAAGCCGGCGCGGACGTGACATGCGCGGTTGCAGCGATGAAGGCAGGCGCGATCGACTATGTCGCGGCTGGCGAGGAACCAGCGATGCGCGCCAGCCTTGCCACCGCCATTGCCGAGTGCCAGGGCTCCGCCCGCGCGGCGACGCGCGACGAGAATGCGAGCGCCCGCATCGCGCGCCTGACCCCCCGTGAGCGCGAGGTACTGGCCGGACTCATCGACGGCGGAACCAACAAGGTGATCGCCCAGAAACTCGGCATCAGTCCCCGCACGGTCGAACTGCACCGCGCCCAGGTGATGAGCCGGCTGAATGCAGGCAGCCTCACCGTACTTCTCCAGATCGCCCTTGCCGCCGGCATCACGCCGTCAAGCGGCGAAGCGGGCGATCAGCGGGCTTGATCCGGGCCCCTATCTTCAAAGCGGGCGGAGCGTCCCATTTGTGCCGATGGCTGACCTATCAGATATTCTCATAGATGATGTTCCCCCTTGTGCAGATCGCGCCTTCGCCCGGCGGCGGAAATGGAGTAGCGATCGGTCCGGGAACGGCTTGCGGAGGCGTTTTTGACGGAGACGGATCGGCGTGGCGTCATCGCCGCTTTGGCGGTAGGTGGCGTTGCGGGCATCGCCGCCCCAGGCGCGGCCGCGCGCGGGATCGTGCTGCCTTTCGGTAACGGCGCGCGATCGCTGATCGCCTGTCCGCAGAAGCGGCCGCTGATCCGCCTCACCGAGCGCCCGCCGCAGCTTGAAACGCCGCTCGGCGTCTTTACCGAAGGTCCGATCACGCCGAACGACGCCTTTTTCGTGCGTTACCACCTGTCCGATCTGCCGCTCGATATCGATCCCGCGCGTTTTCGCCTGACCCTGGGCGGTCATGTGGAACGGCCGCTGTCGCTGTCGTTGGCCGATCTAAAGCGGGACTTTCCGGTGCAGGAGGTTGTCGCGGTCAACCAATGTTCGGGCAACAGCCGGGGCTTTTCCGATCCGCGCGTTGGCGGGGGCCAGCTCGGCCATGGGGCGATGGGCAATGCGCGCTGGACCGGCGTGCCGCTGCGTGCGCTCCTCGACCGCGCGGGGGTGCGGGCAGGGGCGCGGCAGGTAACCTTCAACGGCCTCGACAACCCGCCGGTGGAGGGCGTGCCCGATTTCATCAAGGCGCTGGACATCGACCATGCCGGCGATGGAGAGGTCATGCTCGCCTGGGGCATGAACGGGGCCGACCTGCCCTTCCTCAATGGCTATCCGCTGCGGCTGGTAGTGCCGGGCCATTATGGCACCTACTGGATCAAGCATCTGAACGAGATCAATGTGGTGGATGCCGCCTATGACGGCTATTGGATGAAGACCGCCTACCGCATCCCCGACAATGACTGCGCCTGCGTTCCGCCGGGCACAAAGCCGGAGAAGACGCGACCGATCGGGCGGCTCAATGTCCGGTCGTTCCTGACCAGCCATGCCGACGGTGCGCGGGTCAAGGCCGGGCGGCGAGAGCTTGTGTCGGGCATCGCCTTCGATGGTGGCTCCGGGATCGCGCAGGTGGCGCTGTCGACCGATGGCGGGCGGCAATGGCGGGCGGCAGCTCTGGGACAGGATCTGGGTCGCTACAGTTTCCGGCCCTGGTCGCTGCCGGTGGCGCTCGATCGCGGCGCGCACCGCATTCTCGTCCGCGCGACCGGCCGGAACGGCGAGACCCAGCCGATGGAGCAGCGCTGGCAGCCGGCCGGCTATATGCGCAACCAGGTAGAGGCGGTGGAGGTCATTGCGCAATGAGGTTGCGCTTGCCCGCAGCGCTCCTGATCGCCGGTACAGCCTGCGCGAGCGCAGCGACGGCGATGACCTATCGGCTGCCGGCGGAACGACCCGTCGCCTTGCTGCCAGGGCCGGACCGCGATCTTGCGGCGGGCATCTGTTCGGCCTGCCATTCGCTCGACTATATCACGACCCAGCCCAGGGGTAAGGGCGCGCAATATTGGAAGGACAGCGTCGCCAAGATGGTGACGGTCTATGGCGCGCCGATCGAACCCGCCGATGCGGACCGGATCGCCGCTTATCTGGGGGCGACCTATGGCGCGATGCCGGGCGACGGTCAGGGGCGCTGAACGCGCTGCTTGCCTGTGGGCATTTGGGAATGTGCGCATTTTTTTGCAACGATCCGTCCCGATCATTGCGTTGGATAGATCGGGGCGAAACAGGCATCAGCATGCTGCATGCGTGCAATCCGCCTTATCCGATCCTTTGACCCGTTTCTGCTGTTCCTTGTCGCAACGGTAGCGGCTGCGTCGCTCCTGCCGGTGCGCGGGATGGCAGCGGAGTGGGTCGGGGTGGTCGCCGATCTCGCAATTGCGTTGCTGTTCTTCCTGCATGGCGCGAAGCTCTCGCGCGAAGCGATCGTGCAGGGCATCGGCAATTGGCGGCTGCATCTGCTGGTGTTCGGCTCTACCTACATAGTGTTTCCCGCGATCGGGTTGGCGTCGGTCAGTCTGTCGGGCCGCTGGGTCGATCCGCTGCTGCTGTCGGGCCTGCTTTATCTGACGCTGCTGCCGTCCACGGTGCAATCGTCCATCGCCTTCACCGCGATCGCCGGCGGCAATGTCGCGGCGGCGGTGTGCAGCGCGTCGCTCTCCAACCTGATCGGCATCGTGCTGACGCCGCTACTCGTCAGCCAGCTGATGACCACCAGCGGCAGCGGCGTGCAGATGAGCTGGCATTCGATCGAAGCCATATTGCTGCAATTGCTGCTGCCCTTCGTCGCAGGGCATCTGCTGCGCCCGCTGATCGGCGGGTTCGTGGCGGGGCACAAGGCAATCCTCCAGATCGTCGATCGGGGGTCGATCCTGCTGGTCGTCTATTCCGCTTTCAGCGCGGCGGTGGTGAACGGCATCTGGTCGATATTGGGATGGGGCGACATGGCGGCGCTGCTGGGGCTAAGCGCGCTCATTCTGGCGATCGTCATGGGGGCCAATCTGCTCGCCGCGCGGCTGCTGAAGCTGCCGCGCGAGGACGGGATCGTGCTGCTCTTTTGCGGCTCGAAGAAAAGCCTGGTCTCGGGCGTGCCGATGGCGGGCGCCTTGTTCGCGCCGGCGAGCGTCGGCATGATCGTGCTGCCGCTGATGATCTTCCACCAGTTGCAGCTGTTCGTCTGCGCCGCGCTCGCCGCGCGCTACCGCCGGCAGATGGAGGCGGGCTGACATGGGGGAGCCCCGCATCCCCCTGACCGAGGACGAAGCGCTCGCCGTAGCCGCGGCGCTCGACCTGCCGATCCTTCCGGCCTGTATGCCGGGCGTGCTCGCCAATCTGGCGCTGCTCGACCGTCATGCGCGCACGCTGCTGGCGGAAGGGGGTGCGGAATGCGCATGACCTCCGCCACGGCCATCGCCGATGCCGTCAACTCCGGCGCGGTGACGGCCATGTCCGTACTGGAGCATTGCCTGTCCGGACTGGAACGCGAAGGCGGAAGGCTGGTCGCCGTCACCCGACTTCTCGCCGACCGGGCGCGGCGGGAGGCGGAGGCCGTGGACGCCATCGTTGCGGCGGGCGGCGATCCGGGGCCGCTGGCGGGCGTGCCCTATGGGGTCAAGGATCTGTTCGACGTCGCGGGTCTGCCGACGACGGCCGGGTCCAGCCTCTATGCCGATGCGCCGCCCGCGACCGCCGACGCCGAAGCGATCGGGAAGCTGCGGGCCGCCGGCGCGGTGCTGGTCGCGACGCTCAACATGGACGAGTTCGCCTACGGCTTCGCGACGATCAACGCGCATCATGGCACGACGCGCAATCCCCACGATCTGGACCGGCTGGCGGGCGGATCATCGGGGGGATCGGCGGCGGTCGTCGCCGCCGGACTGCTGCCCTTTTCGCTCGGCTCCGACACCAATGGATCGGTGCGGGTGCCCGCCAGCCTGACCGGCATTTACGGCCTGAAGCCGACGCATGATGGCTTGCCCATGGGCGGCGTCTTGCCCTTTGCCCATAGTTTCGACGATGTCGGACCTTTCACCTTGTCCATCCAGGACATGCAATGCGTTTGGAGCGTTCTGGCAGGGGCAACGTCCTCCCCCCGCACCGGGGCGCTCCGCATCGCGCGGCTGGATGGGCGGTTCCGCGACAATGCCGATCCCGGCCAGATTGAGGCCATCGACGCAATCGCGCCCGATGCGCCGCTGATCGAACTGCCCGATATCGGCGCGGCGCGGTCGGCGGCGTTCCTGATTACTGCGGCGGAGGGCGGGGCGCTGCACCGGGCAGCGCTAGCGCGCGATCCCATAGCGTTCGATCCCGCGACCCGCGACCGGCTGATCGCCGGCGCGCTGCTGCCGCCGGAACTCTATGCGGCCGCGCAGGACTTCAAAGCGCGCTATCGCCAGCAGGTAAATGCGCTGATTGCCGATTATGACGTGCTGCTCGCGCCGGCGACGCCCTGCGTCGCGCCGTTGATCGCCGATCCGCGCATCCGCATAGATGGCGCCTGGTCTCCGGCCCGCGCCGACCTCGGCATTCACAGCCAGCCGATCAGCTTTACCGGCCTGCCATCCTTGTCCGTCCCGCTCAACCGGCCGGGCAAGCTGCCGATCGGCATCCAGCTGATCGGCAAGGCGGGTGACGAAGCCACTTTATTCCGCTTCGCAGCGATGCTGGAAGAAGAAGGGCGGATCGGCGTAACGTCGCCGGCGGGCTTGTTTCAGGGGGACTCAGTATGACCGAAGCCGTTTCGCCGGAACTGGCGGCGACCGCGCCGCCGCCGACCAGCCGTCTGGACCGCTATTTCGCCCTCACCGAACGCGGCACGACCCCGCGCACCGAAATATTGGCGGGCGTCACCACCTTCCTCACCATGGCCTATATCGTGCTGGTCAACCCGTCGATCCTGAGCGCGGCGGGAATGCCGGTGGCATCGGTCGCCGCCGCCACCTGCTTCGCCGCCGCCTTCGCGTCCATATTGATGGGTATGGTCGCCAACACGCCGCTGGCGCTGGCGCCGGGCATGGGGCTCAACGCCTATTTCGCCTTCACTGTCGTCGGCCAGATGGGGGTGCCGTGGCCGGTGGCGCTGGGATGCGTGTTCATTTCCGGCGTCGCCTTCCTGATCCTGACGCTGACCGGCGTGCGGCAGATGATCGTCGCGGTGATCCCCACTTATCTGTTCGCCGCGGTGGCAGGCGGCATCGGGCTCTTCATCGGCTTCATCGGTCTCAAGAACGCCGGCATCATCGCCGCCAATCCCGCGACCTTCGTGGCGCTCGGCGATCTCAAGGCGCCCGGCGCGGCGCTCGCCCTGCTGGGTCTCGCGATCATCGGCGCGCTCAGCGTCTGGAATGTGCGCGGCGCGATGCTGTTCGGGATCGTCGGAACGACCATCATCGGCTGGCTGACCGGGCAAGTGACGGTCAAGCCCGAACCCTATGACCTCACCGCGCTGACCGGCACGGCGTTCAAGCTCGACCTGCCCGGCGTGTTCGGCCTGACCGGGTCGCACGGCATCGGCCTGATCGAAATCCTCTTCGTATTCCTGTTCGTCGATCTGTTCGACAATATCGGCACGCTGGTCGCGGTCACCAAGCGCGCGGGGCTGATGGACGCGGCGGGGCGTATTCCCGGCCTCAACCGCATCCTGATGACCGACGCGGTCGCGACCATGGTGGGGTCGATCGCGGGCACCAGCACTGTCACCTCCTATGTCGAGAGCGCGGCCGGGGTGCAGGCCGGCGGGCGCACGGGCCTAACCGCGGTGGTCACCGGCATCCTGTTCCTGGCAACCATGTTCGTCGCGCACTATGCGCAGATCGTGCCGCTGGCGGCGACCGCGCCCGCGCTTATCATCGTCGGCGGGCTGATGCTGCTGCCGCTGACGGAGATCGAGTGGGAAGACCCGATGGCGGCGATCCCCGCCTTCCTCACCGTGGCGATGATCCCGCTGACCTTCTCGATTGCCAACGGCCTCGCCTTCGGCATCACCGCCCATGCGGCGCTTAAGCTGATTCGGGGACGCGCGACGCGGACGGACTGGTTCCTGTTCCTGCTCGCGGGACTCTTCGTCGTGCGCTTCGTCTGGATGTCGGCCGCATGATCCGTTTTCTGGCCCTCGCTCTTTCCGCACTGTTCGCCGCGCCCGCTTCGGCGCAGAAGCTGGATGAGACGCCCCGGACGGTCGTGATGACCGCCTATCGGCCGGAGTGGAATGCGCTGGTCGCCCATGTCGAACAGCCGCGCGAGCACAAGATCAACGGCATGACGCTGCTGACCGGCACGATGTCGGGCAAGCCGATCGTCCTGATGATGAGCGGCGTGTCGATCGTGAATGCGGCGATGAACAGCCAGCTTGCGATCGATCGTTTCGCGGTGAAGCGCATCGTCTTTTCCGGCATCGCCGGCGGCGTCGATCCGGCGCTGTCGATCGGCGACGTGATCGTGGCGGACAGCTGGGGCCAATATCTGGAAGCGAGCTTCGCCCGGCGCACCAAGCGGGGCTATGTCCCGCCCGAAAATGCCGGGCCGGACGCACCCGCCAACTGGAACTTCATCTTTCCGCGCGGCACCACGGTCGGCAACGACGCGACGCCGGTAAAGCGCGTCTTCCGCTTCGCGGTCGATCCCGCGCTGCTGGACATCGCCCGAAAAGTCGTGCCCGACGTGCAGTTGGAACGCTGTGTCCCGCCGCATCCCGAAGCGCTGCCGGGCTCTGAACTCTGCCTGCCCAAATCGCCGAAGATCGTCGTCGGCGGCACCGGCGTATCGGCCGGCATCTTCGCCGACAATGCGGCCTTCCGCCAATATCTGCACAAGGCGTGGGGCGCGCGCCTCTTGGACATGGAAAGCGCGGCCGTGGCGCAGGTCGCCTATGCCAATCGCGTGCCGGCGATCTTCTTCCGCAGCCTCTCCGATCTTGCCGGCGGCGACGCCACCAAGAATATGGAGGATACCTTCGAGCATCTCGCGTCGGTCAACAGCGCGCATGTCGTGCGCGCCTATGTCGCGGCCTTGCCGGACTGATGGCGATGCGGACTATATCCGGCCGGGGCGGCATGACGACCGCGCCTCATCATCTGGCCGCGCAGGCCGGGTGCGACGTGCTGCGCGACGGCGGCAATGCGGTGGAAGCCTGCGTGGCGATCGCCGCGACGCTGGCGGTCGCCTATCCGCATATGACGGGGATAGGCGGCGACGGTTTCTGGCTGATTGCCGAACCGGACGGGCGCGTGCATGGCGTCCATGGCTGCGGCGGGGCGGCGGTGAAGGCGGACCTATCGCTCTATGCGGGCATGGCTGCCGTGCCGACACGCGGGCCGCTGGCGGCGAACACCGTGGCGGGGACGATCTCCGGCTGGGCAGCAGCCTTGGCGGGCAGCGGCGGGATGCTGCCGCTCGACCGCCTGCTGCGCGACGCTTGTCGCCATGCGCGCGCCGGCGTGACGGTGACGAAGGGCGGCGCGGGCATCGCAGCGGCCAAGGGCGAAGAACTGCGCGTGCAGCCGGGTGCCTATGCTGCGATCTTCGAGCCGGAAGGCCGGCCGCTCGTGGAAGGCGAAATTCTCAAGCAGCCGCTGCTCGCCGACACGCTGGAACGGTTGGCGCAGGATGGGCTGGGCAGCTTCTACACTGGCGCGCTGGCCGCCGACATCGCCGCCGATCTCGACGCGCTGGGCAGCCCGGTGTCCGCCGCCGATCTCGCCGCGCACGAAGCCTCCCGCCCCACGCCGCTCCATGTTCCGATCAGCGGCGCGACCCTCTACAACAGCGCGCCGCCCACGCAGGGTTTCGCCTCTCTGCTTATTCTCGCGCTGTTCGACCGGCTGGGGGCCGAGACCGCTGACGGCTTCGATCATGTCCATGGCCTGGTCGAGGCGACCAAGCGGGCCTTCCTGCTGCGGGACGCCCATGTCGGCGACCCGGCGTTCCATGATTATGACTATCAGGGGCTACTGGACGACTACCAGGCGCTCGACAGCCTGGCCGCGCAGATCGATCCGGCCCGCGCCCTGCCATGGCCGCAGCCGCCGCAATGGGGCGACACCTGCTGGTTCGCGGCGGCGGACAGCGAAGGCCGCGTCGTCAGTTGCATCCAGTCCACCTATTTCGAGTTCGGCTCCGGCGTGGTGCTGCCCAGGACCGGCATCACCTGGCAGAACCGGGGGTCCAGCTTCCGCCTTGCACCGGATGGCTGGAACGCGCTGAGGCCCGGCCGCAAGCCTTTCCACACGCTCAACCCGGCGCTCGCGCGGTTCGATGACGGCCGGGTCATGGCCTATGGCACGATGGGCGGCGAAGGCCAGCCGCAGACGCAGGCGGCGCTCTTCACCCGCTACGCCCGCTTCGGCGTCGATCTCCAGCAGGCGATCAGCGCGCCGCGCTGGCTGCTCGGCCGCACCTGGGGCGAGGAGAGCACGACGCTGAAGCTGGAAGACGGGTTCGATGAACAGCTTTATGTGGACCTTGCCGAAGCTGGCCATGATGTCGAGCAGGTCGGGCCGCTGACCGCCACCATGGGCCATGCCGGCGCGATCGTGCGGCATCCCGACGGACGGCTCGACGGCGCGACCGATCCCCGCAGCGACGGCGCGGTGGCGACATGGTGAGCGGGGGCGCACGGGCTGTGACGCGCTGCGACGCGCTGGGCGTCGCGCCCTACAGCGACATGGAGGGCGGGCTGTTCCGCGCCTATCTGACGCCCGCCTATGCGGCGGCGCAGGGTGCGCTGGCCGGCTGGATGGAGGACGCGGGCATGCGCGTCCGCCTCGATCCGGCAGCCAATCTGATCGGGCGCTACGAGGGCGAGATCGCCGATGCGCCGGCGCTGCTGATCGGCAGTCATCTGGACAGCGTGCGGGACGCGGGACGCTATGACGGGCCGCTCGGCATCATGCTGGGCGTGGAGGCCGTGGACGCGCTGCACCGCGCGGGCAAGCGGATGCCTTTTCCCATCGAGGTGATTGCGTTCGGCGACGAAGAGGGATCGCGCTTTCCCGCCGCGATGCTGACCAGCCGTGCGGTGGCGGGCGTGCTGGAGGCGGACGCGCTGGATCTGGTGGATGGGGATGGGGTGACGTTGCAGGACGCCATCGCTCATTTCCGTCACCCCGGGCTTGTTCCGGGGTCCCGCTTCTTATCGGACGCCGGAAAAGACAGCGGGACCCCGGAACAAGTCCGGGGTGACGAATATCTCTCAGCAAGGCACCCGTCCGCCCTCGCTTATCTTGAAGCACATATCGAGCAAGGCCCGGTCCTAGAAGCCGAGGGTCTCGCCGTCGGAACCGTCACTGGCATTGCGGCGCAGTTGCGGTATCAGGCGATCGTGACCGGGCAGGCCAATCATGCCGGCACCACCACCATGCCGCTCCGCCGTGACGCGCTGGCAGGCGCGGCGGAGATGCTGCTGGCGATTGAGCGGATCGCGCACGGGGACGCTTCCGATCTCGTCGCCACGGTCGGCCGGATCGAGGCGCTGCCCGGCGCGGCCAATGTCATTCCGGGCGAGGTGCGCTTCACCCTCGATATCCGCTCGGGCGATCCGGCACGGCGCGACAAGGCGGCCGAGGACATTATCGAGGCCATTCAGGGTATCGCCGACGCCCGCAGTCTCGATTTCGACCTGCAGCGCATCCACGATCTGCCCGCCAGCCCCTGCGCGCCCGATCTCATGGCCATGATGGACGCGGCGATCGCTGGTGCCGGCCAGCCGCCCTTTCGCCTCGTCTCCGGCGCGGGCCATGACGCGACGGTGATGGCCGCGCTCTGCCCGACCGCGATGCTGTTCATCCGGTGCAGGGACGGCGTCAGCCACAACCCCGCCGAGCATGTCGATCCCGCCGACGCGGAGATTGCGCTACAGGTGATGCTGGGCTTCATCGATCGACTGGGAGATTCCTTTGCCGCTTGACCCGACCTTCTTCGGCGAGATCGACCCGCCCCAGCGCCTGCTGATGGGGCCTGGCCCCGTCAACGCGCATCCGCGCGTGCTGCGCGCCATGTCGGCGGACCTCTTGGGCCAGTTCGATCCCGAAATGACCGGCTATATGAACCAGGTCATGGCGCTCTACCGCCCGATCTTCGGCACGGGCAATCGTTGGACCATGCTGATCGATGGCACCGCGCGCGCAGCCATAGAGGCGTCGCTGGTCAGTCTCGTCATACCGGGCGACACCGTGCTGGTGGTCAATTTCGGCCGCTTTGGCTTGCTGCTCCAAGAGATATTGGGGCGGATCGGCGCTATCGTCGAAACGGTTGATGTTCCTTGGGGCGAAACCGTCCCGCTTGAAGCCGTCGCCGCCGCCATAGCGCGAACCGGACCGAAAATCGTCGCCACCGTGCATGGCGACACTTCGACGACGATGGCGCAGCCGCTCGATGGCCTGGGCGACCTTGCCCACGCGGCCGGCGCGCTGCTTTATGTCGATGCGACCGCAACGATCGGCGGCATGGAAATGACGAGCGACCGCTGGGGCGCGGATATCGTCACCGGCGGGCTTCAGAAATGCCTCGGCGGCCCCTCGGGATCGGCACCGATCACCATCTCGGACGCTGCCGCCGACCATATCTTCGCCCGTCGCCATGTCGAAGCTGGCATAAGGGCGGCCGGCATGACGGACGGCGCGGGGCCGCGCATCGGCTCCAACTATTTCGATCTCGCCATGATTATGGATTATTGGAGCGAAAAACGCCTCAACCACCATACCGAGGCGACGTCGATGCTGTACGCCGCGCGGGAATGCGCGCGGATCATGCTGGGGGAAGGGTTGGAGGCGCGCTACGACCGCCATGCGCGCGCCGGTCGCGCGGTGACGGCGGGGCTGCGCGCCATGGGGCTGACCGTCTTCGGAGACGACGCCCATCGCATGACCAATGTGACCGGGGTGTATATCCCTGAAGGCGTGGACGGCGAGCGCATCCGCACGATGATGCGCGAGGCGTTCGAGATCGAGATCGGCACCGCCTTCGGCCCGCTTACCGGCAAGATCTGGCGGATCGGCGCGATGGGCTACAATGCCGCCCGGCACAAGGTGCTGATTACGCTCGGCGCGCTGGAGACCTGCCTGCGGCGCGAGGGATATGGCCTGCCGACGGGCGCGGCGGTGGACGCGGCGATGGAGGCGTGGGAAGGATGAGTCGCGACCTCATCGGCTATGGCGCTACGCCGCCCGATCCCCGCTGGCCCGGCGGCGCGCGGGTCGCGGTGCAGTTCGTCATCAATTATGAGGAAGGGGCAGAAAATTCAGTCCTGAACGGCGACGCCCGGTCGGAAGCCTTCCTGTCCGAAATGGTCGGCGCGGCGAGCCACCCGGACCGCGCCATGGCGATGGAAAGCCTCTACGAATATGGCAGCCGCGCCGGCTTCTGGCGGCTGCACCGGCTGTTCACCGAACGGGGGCTGCCGGTGACCGTCTTCGGCGTGGCGAGCGCGATGGCGATGAACCCGCAAGCGGTCAAGGCGATGATCCAGGCTGGCTGGGAAATAGCGAGCCATGGGCTGCGCTGGATCGACTATCAATATGTGCCCGAAGAGGTGGAGCGCGACCATATCGCGCAGGCGGTGGCGCTCCACGAAGAACTCACCGGCGCGCGCCCGCTCGGCTGGTATCAGGGGCGCACCTCGCCCAACACTGCGCGGCTTGTGCGCGAGGAAGGCGGCTTTCTCTACGACGCGGACAGCTATGCCGACGACCTGCCCTATTATGCCGAGGGCCAGTTGATCGTCCCCTACACGCTCGACGCCAACGACATGAAGATCGTGGCCTACAACGGCTTTACCGAAGGCGAGCAGTTCTTCCGTTATCTGCGCGACACGTTCGATCAGTTGCGCGAGGAAGGCGGCCGCATGATGTCGGTCGGCCTGCACGGCCGGATCGCCGGACGCCCCGGCCGCGCCCGCGCCCTTGCTCGTTTCCTCGATCATGTCACCGCCGCCGGCGACGCCTGGATCGCGCGCCGCATCGACATCGCCCGCCACTGGATGGAGGTCCACCCCGCATGAAGATTGATGATCCGGTCCTGCTGGCGCAAGTCACCGCCGCCTTCATGGAATATGAGCGCGCGCTGATGGAGGACGACATCCCGGCGATGGACGCACTGTTCCACGACGCGCCGACCACCAACCGCTATGGCGTCGGCGAGGTGCTGTACGGCATCGAGGAGATACGCGAGTTCCGCAAGGGCCGCGGCGGATCGCCGCAGCGCCGGTTGGGGAAGGTCGCCATCACCGTCTATGGTGACAGCTTTGCGACCGCCGACGCCGAATTCTTCCGCGAGAATAGCGACCGGCGCGGCCGTCAGACGCAGAGCTGGGTCAAGTTCCCCGATGGCTGGAAAGTCGTCTCCGCCCATGTATCCCTCGAAGGAAACACGCATTGACGGCCCTGTTCGAACATAGCCCCTGGATCGAGGCGCGCGCCGATGCGCGGCCTTCGTCCGGCGACCGCCATGCCGATCTGATGGCGGTGCTGTATGCGGCGACGCCCGACGAGCAGTTGGCGCTGATCCGCGCACATCCCGAACTGGCGGGCAAGGCCGCGATCGACCGGACCCTGACCGATGCGTCGGCCGCCGAGCAGGCGTCCGCCGGGCTGGACCGGCTGACGCCGGAGGAGTTCGCGCGCTTCCACGACCTCAATGCCGCCTATCGCGACCGCTTCGGCTTCCCCTTCATCATCTGCGTGCGGCTGACCGACAAGGCCGGGATTTTGGCAGCGATGGAGGCGCGCCTGTCGCACGACCGCGACACCGAAATCGCGAACGCGCTGGCGCAGATCGGCGAGATCGTGAGGCTCAGGCTCAAGGAGAGGGAGGCGCAGATATGATGTCCTCTTCTTTCGTCATTCCCGCGGAAGCGGGAACCCATCTCCCGCCCTATCTTCTGCCGCAAGGTTCGGAGATGGATCCCCGCCTGCGCGGGAATGACGGAATTTGTGGAGGGCATCTCGCATGACCGTTGCTGGCCTCCCCGCGCTCGAAGCGGAGCTTGCCCGCCAGCTTTCGCTCATCGGCTTCGGCGGCGCGGACTGGACGCGGCCGCGCAGCCATCCGCAAGGGCATGTCCATGACGCCGTCATCGTCGGCGGCGGGCAGAGCGGACTCGCCGCCGCCTTCGGCCTGCTGCGCGAGCGCGTGTCCAACATCCTCATCATCGACGAAAGCCCGGCCGGCTATGAAGGCCCATGGGGCACCTATGCGCGGATGATTACGCTGCGCACGCCCAAGGAACTTAATCCGATCGACTTCGGCATCCCCGCCCTGACCTACCGCGCCTGGTGGGAAGCACAGCATGGCCCGGCGGGGTGGGAGGCGGTGGACAAGATCGCGCGCGGCGACTGGATGGACTATCTGCGCTGGTATCGGCGGGTGCTGCGCCTGCCGGTGCGCAACGATACGCGCCTGACCGCGATCGAGCCGATTGGCGACGGGCTCCACAGGCTGCATATCGAAGGGCAGCCCGCGCTTCTCGCGCGCAAGGTCGTCCTGGCGACCGGCATTCAGGGCGGGGGCGAATGGCATATGCCGGCCATGGTCAAGGACGCGCTGCCTCGGCATCTCTATGCCCATACCAGCGAGCCGGTGGATTATGCCGCGTTGGCCGGCAAGCGCGTCGGCATATTGGGCGGCGGCGCGTCGGCGTTCGATAACGCCAACGCCGCGCTCAGTCTTGGCGTCGCGCAAGCGCATGTCTTCATCCGCCGCAAGATACTGCCGCGAATCAACCCCATCCGCTTCATGGAGCGGGTCGGCTTCACCGGCCGCTATCCGGTGCTGTCGGACGCCGAAAAATATGCGGTGATGGCGAGCTTTCTCGGCCACAACCAGCCGCCGACCAACGACACGTTCGAGCGCGCGGCGCGCTGGCCCGGCTTCGACCTGCATCTGGGGTCGCCCTGGACGGCAGTCGCGCATGTGGATGGAAAGGTGCGGGTGACGACGCCGACCGCCACGCATGATTTCGATTTCGTGCTGCTGTCGACCGGCCTTGTCAGCGACCCCGGCCTGCGCCCGGAGCTTGCCGCCCTGTCGCCGCATATCGCCCGCTGGGCCGATCGCTTCGCCCCGGCGGGCGCCACCAACGCCCTGATCGACGCGCATCCCTATCTCGGCCCCTGCTTCGAGCTGCTGCCCCGCACGCCGGAAGGCGAAGCCCTGCTGCACGGCCTGTTCGCGTTTAATTACTCCGCGCTCATCAGCCTCGGCCTGTCCGCCTCGGCGCTGTCGGGTCTCCAGACCGCCTTGCCGCGCCTAGTGCGTGGCGTAACCGATCAGCTGTTCCTCGACGACCGGGACGCGTTGATCGCCGACCTCCTCGCCTATGACGAGGCCGAATTCGTCGGCGAGTGGCCGCGCCGGGAGGCGGCGGCATGAGCAGCCTGTCCACCCATGTCCTCGACACCGCCCATGGCTACCCGGCGGCGGGTATGGCGTTGCATTTGCTCGGTGGGGACGGCGCATCGCTGTTCAGCGGCGTGACCGACGCCGACGGCCGCTGCCCCGGCCTGCCGGCGCTCGCCCCCGGCCGCTATGCGCTGCGCTTCGCCGTGGCCGATTATTTCCGCGCGCGCGGGGTCGATCTGCCCGATCCGCCCTTCCTCGACGTCGTGACGATCGACTTTGGCATCGCCGATGCGGATGGCCATTATCATGTGCCGCTGCTCGTTTCGCCCTTTGCCTACTCCACCTACCGGGGGAGCTGAGATGGGCGTGCGCTTCCTGCTCGACGGCGATGTCGTGGAGATCGCGGATGTCGATCCGACTGCCACGCTGCTCGACCATCTGCGCTATCGCATGGGTTGCACCGGCACCAAGGAGGGCTGCGCGGAGGGCGACTGTGGCGCCTGCACCGTGCTGGTGGGCGAACTTAATGGAGACGGTGTGCAATGGCGCGCGGTCAATAGCTGCATCACCTTCCTGCCGATGCTGGACGGCCGGGCGCTGATGACCGTCGAAAGTCTGGCGGGCGCGGACGGCGCGCTCACCCCGCTGCAAGCCTGCATGGCCGCCAATGGCAGTTCGCAATGCGGCTTCTGCACGCCGGGGTTCGTCATGTCGCTCCATGGCCGATGCATCGGCGCGGTGGGCCATGACCTGCCGGTTGCTGACGTGATCGCGGGCAATCTCTGCCGCTGCACCGGCTATGGGCCGATCCTGGCGGCGGGGGAGACTACCGCAGCGGTGACGCAGGATGATGCGGCGGTTGCGCATACCCTCAAGGATTTATCTTCGCCCGACACCGTCTCTGGCGAGTATCAGGGCCGGCGGTGGTTCGCGCCCCGGACCATGGAGGCTTTAGTCGCGCTTCTCGCCGAGTATCCCGACGCGCGGATGGTGGCGGGCGCGACCGATGTCGGCCTCTGGGTGACGAAGGGGATGCGCACGCTCGACACGCTCATCTTCCTGGGCGATATCGCCGAACTGCGCGGGATCGAGGAAGAGGCGGAGGGCCTGCGGCTCGGCGCGGGCGTGCGCTATGCCGACGCGCACGCGGCCATGGCGCGGCTGCACCCCGACCTTGGCGAACTGGTGCGCCGGATCGGCGGGCTTCAGGTGCGCAATGCCGGCACGGTCGGCGGCAATATCGCCAACGGGTCGCCGATCGGCGACGGACCGCCGGCGCTCATCGCGATGGGCGCGGAACTCACCTTACGCAGCATCGAAGGCGCCCGCACGATGCCGCTGGAGGCCTATTTCCTCGATTACGGCAAGCAGGATCGCCGCCCAGGCGAATTTGTCGAGAGCGTCTGGATACCTCGACCGGCAAAGCACGCCGTCATCCATATCTCCAAGCTCTCGCGCCGGTTCGATAGCGATATTTCGGCGGTCTGCGGCGCATTCAACCTGTCGATCGAGGGTGAAAGGATCACGAGCGCGCGTGTCGCCTTCGGCGGCATGGCGGGCACGCCGCGCCGGGCGAGCGAGTGCGAAGCCGCGCTTACGGGGCAGCCCTTCACGCGCGCGACCTTCGAAAATGCGGCCGACGCCCTGCGCGCCGACTTTGCGCCGCTCAGCGACGTTCGGGGCTCGTCCGACTATCGCCTGGAGGCCGCCGCCAACCTGCTGCTGCGCCTGTGGCATGGCGCGCAGGGCGACACCGTGTCGGTGCTGGACGGGCTGGCCGCTCATGGCTGAGCGCGATCCCGACTGGCCGGTGCTGGCCAAGCCCTCGCACCCGCACGATAGCGCACGGCTCCATGTCAGCGGCGCGGCGCGCTACGCCGACGATGTCCCCGAACCCGCCGACATGCTCCACCTCGCCTTCGGCCAGAGCAGCCAGGCCCATGCGCGCATCGTCGCCATGGACCTCGACGCCGTCCGCGCCGCGCCCGGCGTGGTCGCCGTCTTCACTGCCGCCGATATTCCCGGCGCTAATGATGTCAGCCCGGTCGCGGGCGACGACCGGCTGCTGGCGGACGGCGAAGTGCTGCATGTCGGGCAGGCGGTCTTTCTGGTCGCCGCCACCAGCCAGCTGGCCGCGCGCAAAGCCGCTCGGCTCGGCCGGATCGACTATGAACCGCTGCCCGCGCTGCTCACGATCGAGGCGGCGCAGGCGGCCGGATCGCTGATCGAGCCCACGCAGCGCATGGCGCGGGGCGACGCCGACGCCGCTCTGGCGGCCGCGCCGCTCGGCCTCACCGGCGGGTTCGATATCGGCGGGCAGGATCATTTCTACCTGGAGGGGCAGGTTGCCGTCGCCACGCCGGGCGAGGACGGGCAGATGCACATCCTCTCCTCCACCCAGCATCCGAGCGAAGTGCAGCATCTGGTCGCCCATATGCTCCACCGCAGTTCGGCCGACGTGACGGTGGAAGTGCGGCGCATGGGCGGCGCGTTCGGCGGCAAGGAGACGCAGGCCGCCCTGTTCGCCGCCGCCGCCGCGCTGGTCGCGCATCGCACCGGCCGCCCGGCCAAGTTCCGCTGCGACCGAGACGATGACATGGCGATGACGGGGAAGCGCCATGCCTTCCGCATCGGCTATGATGTGGGCTTCGACGCGCAGGGCCATGTGCTGGCGCTCAAGCTGCGCCTGGCGTCGCGCTGCGGCGCGACGGTGGACCTGTCGCCCGCGATCAACGATCGCGCGATGTTCCATGCCGACAATTGCTACTATCTGCCCGCCATCAAGATCCTGTCCGAGCGGCTGAAGACCAATACCGTGTCCGACACCGCCTTTCGCGGCTTCGGCGGGCCGCAGGGCATGATCGCGATCGAGCGGATCATGGACGATGTCGCTGCGCATCTGGGCCTTGATCCGCTCGATGTGCGAACCGCCAATCTCTACGGACCCGGCCGCGATGTCGCGCCCTACGGCATGACCATCGCCGACAATATCGCGCCGCAGATCATCGCCCGGCTGCGCGCCGACTCGCGCTATGACGCGCGCAGCGCCGAGATCGCCGCCTTCAACGCGGCCAGCCCGATCATCAAGAAAGGGATTGCGCTGACACCGGTCAAGTTCGGGATCAGCTTCACGACGACTCATCTCAACCAGGCCGGCGCGCTGGTGCTGGTCTATGCCGACGGCAGCATCCAGATCAATCATGGCGGCACCGAGATGGGGCAGGGGCTGTACATCAAGGTCGCGCAGGTCGTGGCGGACGTGTTCGCCGTGCCGATCGATCAGGTGCGGATCACCGCGACCCGCACCGACAAGGTGCCCAACACCTCGGCGACGGCGGCGTCGTCCGGCGCGGACCTGAACGGCATGGCCGCCTACAATGCCGCGATGACCATCCGCGCGCGGCTGATCGACTTTGCGGCGCGAACTTTCGGTTGCCTGGCCGAGGAGGTGCATTTCACTCCGAATGGCGTTATCGCCGGCCGGGAAAGCCTGTCCTTCGGCCAGCTTTGCCGCAAGGCGCATATCGGCCGCGTCTCGCTCGCCTCGACCGGCTACTATGCGACGCCCGACATCGCCTATGATCGCGCCGCGCACAAAGGGCGGCCCTTCTATTATTTTGCTTATGGCGCGGCGGTCAGCGAGGTTGCGATCGACACGCTCACCGGTGAGCATAAGGTGCTGGCCGTGGACATTCTCCATGACGTCGGCAAATCGCTCAATCCGCTCATCGATCTCGGCCAGATCGAGGGCGGCTTCCTCCAGGGGCAGGGCTGGCTGACGACCGAGGAGCTGGTCTTCGACGACAAGGGCCGGCTGCTCACCCATTCGCCCGCAACCTACAAAATCCCGACCGCATCGGATCGGCCGCTGCGGATGAGCATCTCGCTGTGGGACGGGGAGAATGTGCAGCCGACCATCAACCGGTCGAAAGCCGTCGGGGAGCCGCCCTTCATGCTGGCGATCTCGGTCTTCTCGGCTCTCACCCGCGCGATCGCGTCGGTCGCGCTGGACAAGCGTGCCCTGCCGGCGCTCAGCGCACCGGCAACGCCCGAGCGGATTTTGCTGGCCGTGCGGGATCATCGCGCGCCATGATCGAATGGCTCGGCTGGCTGGATGATGTCGCCCGCAAGCACCCCAGCGCGCTGGTCAGCGTCCTTGCCAGCGAAGGGTCCGCGCCGCGCGGCGCTGGCACCCGAATGCTGGTAACGGCCGACGCGCTGCTGGGCACCATCGGCGGCGGGCAGCTCGAATATCGGGCGGTGGAGCAGGCGCGGGCGATCCTTGCCCTGCCGCCGGGCAGCTGGCGCGTGCAGGACTATCCTCTGGGGCCGCTGCTCGGCCAATGCTGCGGCGGGCGGGTGCGGCTGCTGATCGAGCATGTCGATCCGGCCGGGCTGGGCTGGATCGCTGACGCCGGGGAGGAGAGGGCGCTAGTCTCGACCTTCACGGCCGACCGGATCGACCGGCACTGCACCCATGCCGTGCCGGCGTCCCCGCTGTCGGCGCGGGGCGACCGGCCGCGCGCGGGGAGCAGCGTGGTGGAGATATTCGGGCAGCGCCGCCGCCCGCTCTATCTGTTCGGCGCGGGGCATGTCGGCCAGGCCATCGCGCGTCATAGCGCGGGCCTCCCCTTCCGCCTCGCCTGGTTCGACACGCGGCCAGTGTTCGAGACGGTCGAGGGCGTTACCGTCGTGCCCGAGGGGGCGATCGAGCAATGCGTCACCGAAGCGCCGGAGGACGCCGCGATCCTGATCCTGACCCACGATCACGCCCTTGATTACACGCTGACAAAGGCGGCGCTCGGCGGGCGTCCGGTGGCCTTCATCGGGCTGATCGGATCGGAGACCAAGCGGGCGCGCTTCCATGCCCGGCTGGAGCGGGACGGCATAGACGCCGAAACGCGCGCGCGGCTGACATGCCCGATCGGTATCGCGGACATCGCGGGCAAGGAACCGGACGTCATCGCCATCGCCACGCTGGCCCAACTGCTTCAGATGAGGCAGCCATGACGCGCAAAGCCTATCGCGGCGAAATCCTGTCGGTCCCACACGATCCCCGCCATCACTCGGAAGCCGTGCGGCACGAGCCTGACGGGCTGCTGGTGATCGAGGACGGCGTCATCGTGGCGCGGGGCGCTTACGCGGATTTCGCCGACCAGTATCAGGGCATCCCCGTGGAACGCCTGCCCGGCCTGATCGTGCCGGGCTTCATCGACGCCCATGTCCATTATCCGCAGATGGACCGCATCGCCGCCCATGGCGAGCAATTGCTCGACTGGCTGGAACGGCATATCTTCCCGGCCGAACAAGCCTTTGCAGATCGCGCTCATGCAGGCGAAGTGGCGGACCTGTTCCTGGACGAACTGCTCCGCAACGGCACGACCAGCGCACTGGTCTTTCCGACGGTTCATGCCCATTCGGTCGATGCGCTGTTCGACGCGGCGCTTGCCCGGAACATGCGGATCGCGTCGGGCAAGGTGCTGATGGACTTGGGGCCGGACGGTCTGCGCGACACGGTTGAAACCGCGCGCGATGACAGCGAGGCGCTCATCCGGCGCTGGCGCGGACGGGGGCGCTTGTCCTATGCGGTGACGCCCCGCTTCGCACTGACCTCCAGCGACGCGCAACTGCGGCTCGCGGGCGATCTGCTGGCCGCGCACCCGGACGTGCTGCTGCATACGCATCTTGCGGAAAATCTGCGCGAATGCGCGGCGGTGATCGATCGCTTTCCCGACGCCTATCATTATATCGACGCCTATGACCGGTTCGGGCTGGTGGGCGCGCGATCCGTCTTTGCCCATGGCGTTCATATGTGCGACCGATCCTGCGCGCGCATGGCGGAAGCGGGCGCGGGGATCGCCATCTGCGCCAGTTCCAACCTGTTCCTGGGATCGGGCTTCTTCGATTTCGGTCAGGCGGACGCGCATGGCGTCCGCCTGGGGCTCGGCACCGACATCGGCGCGGGCACCTCCTTCTCGATGCTGTTCACCGCGGGCCTCGCTTATCAGGCGGCGCTGGCGCGCGGCGCCGCACTCGATCCGTTTCGCGCGCTCTATCTCGCGACGGCGGGCAGCGCGGCGCTGCTGCATATAGACGACCGGGTCGGCAGCCTCCTGCCGGGCCAGGAAGCCGATTTCGTGGTGCTGGACAGCAGCTCGACGCCCTTGCTCGCCCGCCGGACGGCCGGCGCATCGTTGATGGAGCGATTGTTCGCACTACAGATATTGGGCGACGATCGCGCGATTGCGCGGACCTACATCATGGGCGAATGCGCCTGGGACAGGACGAGCGGAGGCACCCCGTGACCGATATCGACGCTTTCATCGCCGGCCTGCCCAAGGCGGAACTGCACCTGCATATCGAAGGCAGCCTGGAGCCCGAATTGATGTTCGCGCTCGCCAGGCGCAACGGCGTCGCCATCCCCTATGCCTCGGTCGAGGATGTCCGCGCCGCCTACGCCTTCTCCAACCTCCAGGATTTCCTCGACATCTATTATGCCGGGGCGGATGTGCTGCGGACGCGGCAGGACTTCCACGATCTCGCGACCGCCTATTTCGACCGGGCGGCGGCGGACGGCGTTCTTCACGCCGAAATCATGTTCGACCCGCAGACCCACACAGCCCGCGGCATCGCGTTCGAGACGGTGATCGAGGGGCTGCTGTCCGCCTGCGCGCAGGCGGAAGCGGACCATGGCCTTACCAGCCGCCTCATCCTCTGCTTCCTGCGCCATCTGAGCGAGGCGGAAGCCTTCGAGACGCTGGCGCAGGCGGAACCCTGGCTGGACCGGATCGCGGCGGTGGGTCTGGACTCGTCGGAGGTCGGCCACCCGCCCGAGAAATTCGCCCGCGTCTTCGCCGCCGCGCGGGCCAAGGGGCTGAAGCTGGTCGCCCATGCCGGCGAGGAAGGGCCGCCCGCCTATGTCATCCAAGCGCTCGATCGTCTTCAGGTCGATCGCATCGACCATGGCAACCGCTCGCTGGAGGATGCGGCGCTGACCGATCGGCTGGCGCGCGAGGGCATGACCCTGACCGTCTGCCCGCTCTCCAACCTCAAGCTCTGCGTCATCGATCGACTTGAGGACCATCCGATCGACCGGATGCTGGAGCTTGGCCTCCACGCCACGATCAATTCGGACGATCCCGCCTATTTCGGCGGCTATGTCGCCGATAACTACCGCGCCGTCGCGGCGGCGCGCGGACTAACGCGGGCGCAACTCGTCACCTTGGCTCGCAACAGCTTCACCGGCTCCTTCCTGCCGCCCGATGCGATATCGGCGCATCTTGCACGGATCGACGCCTATGCGGCGGCACAGTCATGAGGCTGCTTGCTACCCTTCTTTTCCTCCTGCTGTCGGTCAACGCGGCGCGGGCGCAGGACGATCGGCGCAAGGTCATCATCGACGACGAAGGCTTTGCCCTCATGCACCTGATGCTGCTCCAGGCGGCCGATGTCGACGTGCTAGGCATCACCACCGTGTCGGGCAACGTCTGGGCCAACCGCGCGACCGCCATGGCGTTGCGCGGGCTGGAGATTGCCGGCCGGACCGACGTGCCGGTCGTCCAGGGCGCGACCTACCCGCTGCTCAATAACGAAAAGCAGACGGAGCGCTGGGAAGCGCTCTACGGCAAGCTCACCTGGAAGGGCGCATGGATGAAGCAATGGGTCGAGCCGACCCAGCAGAGCACGCCGCCCTATTTCGGCCCCGACGACCCGGTGAATCTGCCTGAAGGCGACCCGACCACCAAGCCCGCCGATGAGATCGCCGCCAATTTCCTGATCCGCATGGTCCGCCGCTATCCGGGTGAGGTCACGATCATCGCCTGCGGGCCGCTCACCAATCTCGCGCTGGCGCAGCGGCTGGACCCGGCCTTCGCAGGACTGGCAAAGGAACTGGTCTATATGGGCGGCAGCCTCAATCCGCGGCAAACGCTCGACACCGTGTCCGCGGCGCAGTTCGCCCGCGAGTTCGTCAACACGCCCCGCCGCGAATTCAACATCCGCTTCGACCCCGAAGCCGCCAGCATCGTGTCGCGCAGCCCTTGGCGGAAGATCACCATCGTTCCGGTCGACCCCTCGACCGACACGCAGCGCACGAAGGCGCTGCTCGACCGCATGGCAAAGGCCGCGCCGCCCGCCCTCGCTAACTATATCGGGGCGATGGAGCCGGGCTTTCCCTTGTGGGACGAGATCGCCGCCGGCGTCTGGCTCGACCCCGGCATCATCACGCGGCGCGAAACGCTGTTCATTGATTACAACAAGCAATTCGGGGCCGGATACGGCGACACGCTCTCCTGGTATCGCGACTATCGGCCCGACCTTGGCGAGCAGCCGGCCGAGGTGGTCCGGGCGATCGATCCCAAGAGGCTGGAGGCGCTGATGGTGCGGCTGATGGGCGAACGGCGCGGGGCCGACTGACTCGCGTCAGACGTCGTCCGCGCCCAGCCAATGCTCCGTCTTTGGCGGCAGATAGTGCGCCATCCGATCGAGCAACACGCCCGGATCGTCGTCCACCAGCAGCATCGCGCGATGGCGCGGCTGGAGGAAGCCTTCCTCCACCACCTGATCGATGAACCGCGCCATCGGCGTGTAGAAGCCGTTGACGTTGAGCAGGCCGCAGGGCTTTTCATGATAGCCAAGCTGCGACCAGCACCAGGCCTCGAAAATCTCCTCCAGCGTGCCGATGCCGCCGGGCAGGCAAATGAACCCATCGGCGAATTTCGCCATCATCGCCTTGCGCTCGTGCATGGTCTTGACGACATGCAATTCGGTGATCCCCTGATGGTCATGCTCGCGCGCACGCAGCGCTTCGGGGATGACGCCGATCACTTCGCCGCCGGCGGCGCAGACGGCGTCTGCGATAATCCCCATCAGCCCAACGGTGCCGCCGCCATAGACAAGGCCGATCCCGCGTTCGGCAAGCAACGCGCCCACCCGCTCGGCCGCCTGAGCATAGACGGGCGAGCGGCCCGGCGACGAGCCAAGATAGACGCAGATACGCAATTCTCTCTCCCTCAGCTAAGGCGCTCGGGGACGGACAGCGCTTCCTCGATGATCGTGTCGCGCGTGCCGACCGCTTCCCAGGGGAAGACGAACCAGCGCTTGTCTTCCTCCCGGTCGATCATCTGCGCCCAGTAGTCGACGGTCGCACGCGACCGGCTGTTGTTGATGAGGACGGCGAAGCGCAGGTTCGCGCCTTCGCAATCATTGTCCGCCAGCAGCCGGCGGACATAGGCGATGGTGCCGCCGCTGTCGTTGATGTCGTCGATGAAGAGCAGCTTCACGCCCGCCGCGCTCTTGGCGGCGACCTTCGCCAGCAATTCGTCGGCGAAGCCCGGCACTTTGGAACTATGGTCGATCGACAGCATCGGCAGGTCGGCGTGGTGCGAGATATAGACCGCAGGGACAAGGCCGCCGCGCCCGATACCGATCACGAAGTCGGGCTTCCAGTCGCTCTCGCCTATCTGCCGCGCGACGCTTCGGACATCGGCCAGAAACGCCTCGTCGGTGATGTAATGAAGTTCAGGGGCGGCCTCTATGCTCATGACGCGAATCCGTTAACTCTGGAAATTCGCCGCTATCGGTTCGGCAGGCTTTGGGCAATTGGGACGTCGTAAAAGTTTAGGGGCCGGTCGGTCCCTCGATCGACAGCGGATAGCTGAGCTGGCTGAAGCCATTCTCGATCTCCTGCAACATCATCGCAGCGGCATAAGAGGGGGTTCGCGCCGACGCTGTGCACAGGCCCAGCGTCATCGGTCGCAAAATCGGATCGGAAATGCGGGTGAAGGACAAGAGGCCGCGCCGCACTTCGGTGATGACGTCCAGCGACGTCAAGATGCCGATGCCGACGCCTTGCAGCACCAGCGAGGTAATCATCTGGATATTGTCGGACGATACCGCCTTTTCCATCACCACGCCGGTCGTGCCTTCCAGCACGGAAATCTGCTCATAGACGGCGAGCGGCTTGGCGGGCACGATCAGCTTCGATCCGCTGCACGCCGAAAAACGCGCTTCGCGTTTCGCGCCGAAGGGATGGCCGCTGGGAGTCACGAAGCCGAGCACCACGTCGACGAAAGCCCGCACCGCCAGATCGCGATAGCTTTGCGGGTCGAAGAAGATGCCGAAATCCACCTCCCCTCGTGCCGTTGCTTGTCGCGCAAGGTCGTTTTCCAGCACCCGGGCGCCCACGCTGATGCCGGGATATTTACCCTGGACCGACTGGATAACCGCCGGGATATAGCCCTTTGCCAGAGCATCGATGACCGCGATCTCGACATGACCGCGCTTAAGGCCGCGCAAATCCTCGATCTGCGCGATGACGTCAGCCAGATTCTTCTGCCATTTGCCGCCCGCGGCCATCATGATCTCGCCCGCCGCAGTCAGGCGCAGGCCAGTCGGCAGCCGCTCGAACAGCGGCATCCCCAAGGTCGCTTCGACATTCAATATCTGTCGATCGATCGCCGAGGCCGAGACGTTCAGTTCGTCGGCGGCGCGCCGGATCGAGCCCAGCCGCCCCACCGCGAGAAAATAGCGAAGAAAGCGCGAAAGAGCCGGCACGCCCCACCTATTTTTTGCAACGCAGCGTGGAGTTCATGGCATTTGCTCGCATCCCGTCAACCCCCTAATTCTCTCGTGGCATGTTCTGCGCTGTGAAACAGCATTGTTGCCGTCGCCGGCGCAGAGCGGTCAACGCATTGTCCCGCAGCATCCAACCATGCGCGGCCGTTTGAAATTCGGGAGAGGAGATCAGGGACAAGCGCCGGGGCGCACCGCGAGAAGGCGGCGCCCGACGGGCCAAAGGGGGGTATTATAATAATGACCGAGACGCATTCGCCGGCTGTCGAACCGACTGTCGCATCGCCAAGGCCCGCACGGAGCGCGCCCTTCCATCTCATCGCCGCTGGTCTGCTTTGCTGCACCGCGCTGACGGCGCCGGCCTTCGCCCAGAGCCCCGCGCCCGCCGAGGAGCAGACCGACGAGATCGTCGTCACCGGCGCACTGGACGCGCTGCCGATCAAGAATGTCGGCTCCATCTTCGGCTTCGACAAGACGATCGTGGAAACGCCGCGCTCCGCCTCGACCATCTCGAAGGAGCAGATCGAGCGGTTCGGCATCACCGACATCTATGATCTGGTCGCGCAGGCGCCTGGCACCTTCACCAACAGCTTCTTCGGCGTCGGCGGCGCGCTCGACATTCGCGGCACGCCGGGCGAAGTCTATTTCCGGGGCATGCGCCGGCTCGACAATCCGGGCAACTATCCGACCCCGATCGCGGCGTCCGACCGCATCGACATCGTGCGCGGCCCTGCATCGCCCATCTACGGCCCGTCCAAGACAGGCGGCTACATGAACTTCGTGCCCAAGTCCGCGCGCGTCTCTGACGGCAAGCTGCGCGACAAGGCGTCGGGCGAACTCAGCTACACGCGCGGCAGCTGGGACATGAATATTCTCAAGGGCGAGATTTCCGGCCCTCTGAAGATCGGCGAACAGGAGTTCGGCTACAGCTTGTTCGGCCAATATGAGGATGACGGCAGCTATTACCGCAACATGGGGACCAAGCAATATATCGTGCAGGCCTCGTTCGACACCGACCTGTCCGACCATGTGCGGATCGAATGGGGCGGCCAGTATCAGAATTACAAGGGCCAGCAGAATGGCGGCTGGAACCGCCTGACCCAGGATCTGGTCGACAACGGCACCTATCTGACGGGACAGGCGCAGCCGGTGGACACCAATGGCGACGGTCAAATGTCGCAGGGCGAGATCAACGCCGTCATCCCCGGCGGCTTCTCGATCTTCGGCAACTTTGGCTGTCCGATCGTCGACCCGGACGACCCAAACAATTTCAGCCCATTTGCTACTGGATTCACCGACGCCTGTTTCACAGCGGCGTATCCTTCACTAGCATTGACCAACACCGGCACGGCCAAGCTCAGCCGCCGCAATACGCTGACGGGCAAGGACGACAAGCTCAACAACCGGGGCACCGCGCTCTATTTCGACGTGATCTACACCGCCGACAGCGGCTTCGAGCTCAAGAACCAGTGGTTCTACGACAGCTATGAGAATCTGAACGAGAACGCCTATGGCTTTTCGCAATTCCATGACAGCTGGGTGATCGAGGACAAGATCGTCGCGTCCAAGACCTTCGAGAATGAGGCGGGCAAATTCGCCTTCCAGCTATCGCCGTCGGTGCGCTACACCAAGTTCGCGCATGGCGACGACTTCAACTATGAATATTTCCACCGCGTCGATTTGACCGTCGGCTACAATGCTCTGTCTGACCGCCTGCTGTCGACCGAGTGCGACTGCAATTACACTAGCAACGTGGTCGGCCATTATTCGGACATTGCTTTTGCGGGTCTGGCCAATCTCGATTTCGCCTTCGGGCTCGACGTCACTTTGGGCGCGCGTTACGATCATTTTGATGTCAAGGCCACCAATCTCACGTCGAAGATGGAGCCGGCCGCTATCCCCGCGATCAACAATGGCAGCGGCAGCAAGGGCGCCTGGTCCTATTCGGGTAGCGCCTCCTATAAGTTGCCCTTCGGTCTCATCCCCTATGCGACGATCGCCAAACAGTCGGTCGTGATCGCGGGCCAGGGCGCGGAGATCTACCCCGACCTCGCCGCCACCAACACATTCATCTCCGCCTCTAAACTCTATGAGGCCGGCATCAAGGGGAGCTGGCTGGACAACACCCTCTATGCCGCGGTCTCGGTTTATAAGCAGAAGCGCAACGACTTCAACGTGCAGTCCATCACGGTCAATCAGGCGGTCGAAACGAAGGGTCTGGAAGCGGAATTCCGCTGGTCGGTGGATCGGCACCTGCTCATCACCGGCGCCTATACCCACACGAACGTCTATAACCTGACCGCGCTTGAAAACGGCACGCTGTTCAGCTTCTTCGGCATCGAGGATCTGACCAATGTCAACAATCCCTATCTCTATCTGGGTGGCCAGCCGATTGGCCTGGTGCCGATCAACAGCAGGAGCGATTCCAAGCGCGCGGGCATCCCTGAAAATATGTTCTCGGCGACGGCGACCTATGCGTTCGACTTTGGCCTTGCTTTGTCTGCCAGCGCCGTCCACGTCGACTCGGTCTATTCGGGCCAGAGCCAGGCGGTGAAGCTGCCGGCCTACACGACCGTCGATCTCGGCGCGTCGTTCGAGACCGGGCCGTTCCTCTTCCGCCTGGTCGTCAAGAATGCGACCAACGAGAAATATTTCCGCGCCAACTTCACCGAATTGTTCGGCAGCACCATCGTCCTGCCCGAACGTCCGCGCAGCTTCCAGGCGTCGGCGGTGTATAAGTTCTGATGAACAAGGGGGAGGAGACTGGCTAAGTCAGCACTTCTCCCCACAACCCTTTCGTCATCCCCGCGAAGGCGGGGATCCATCTCCAGCCTGCACCGTATGACGACAGGGCCGGAGATGGGTTCCCGCCTTCGCGGAAAGACGCCGTTGTGAAAGCTTCCCATGTTCCGACCGATGCGCGCCCTGCTGCTTGCCCTCGCCCTGTTGTCTGTTCCGGTCGGCGCACAAGCGCAACCCACCGATTGCGCCCCCGGCGCGCCCTGCTCGAAGCCGCTCCCCGTCCGAGTCGTCATCGTCACCATGTTCGAGATCGGCGCGGACACGGGCGACGCCCGCGGCGAGTTCCAGCTCTGGAAGGAACGGCGCAAGCTCGATACCCGTATCCCCTTCCCGCAGGGCTATCACGACCTCTACTATAATCCCGACAGTCAGATCCTGGCGATGGTGACGGGCGTGGGCACGGCGCGGTCTGGAACCGCAGTGATGGCGCTCGGCCTCGACCCGCGCTTCGATCTGTCCAAAACCTATTGGCTGGTCGCCGGGATCGCGGGCATCGATCCGCAGGACGCTTCGATCGGATCGGCCGCCTGGGCGCGCTACAGCGTCGATGGCGATCTGGCGCATGAGATCGACGCGCGCGAAATTCCCAAGGGCTGGACATCGGGCTTCTTCCCCCTCGACAAGCAGGGGCCGGACGACAAGAGCCCGCCGATCACCGAAGGCCGGGTCTTCGCGCTCAGCCCCACGCTGACCGACTGGGCCTACAAGCTCACCAAGGACGTGAAGCTGCCCGACGATCCGGGCATCGCCAAGGAGCGCGCCCGCTACGCCGGCTATCCCAATGCGCAAAAGCCCCCCTTCGTGCTGATGGGCGATCAGCTGTCCGCCATGACCTTCTGGCATGGCAAGCTGCTGAACGACTGGGCGAATGACTGGGTGCGCTATTCGACCAGCGGCAAGGGCGAATTCGTGACCTCCGCCATGGAAGAGACGGGCACGCTTCAGGCAATCACCTATCTCGACAAGATCGACAGGGTGGACAGGGACCGCGTCCTCGTGCTGCGGTCGGGCAGCAATTTCTCCATGCCGCCGCCGGGCGTCGCCGCCGCCGACTATCTGCTGCGCGAGAATGAAGGTTATGCGGGCATGAAGGCGTCGCTCGAAAGCCTCTATATCGTGGGGTCGAAGGTGGTCGATGAACTGATCGGCCATTGGGATCGCTACGAAAAGGCGCCGCCCGAGTGACCCTGACGGTCATCCGCAATGCCGACGTGATCGTCACCATGGATGACCGGCGGCGCGAGATTGCGGATGGGGCGCTGGCCTTCCGCGACGGGGTCATCGAAGCGGTCGGGACGACGGCGGAACTGGCCATGCTGGTGCGCGAGACCTACGACGTGATCGACGCGACCGGCTGCGTCGTCACCCCCGGCCTCGTCAACACCCATCACCATCTCTACCAGTCGCTGACGCGCGCGCTGCCCGGCGCGATCAATGCGTCGCTGTTCGATTGGCTCAAGCGCCTCTATCCGATCTGGGCACGATACACGCCCGACGATGTGTTCGCGGCCACCCAGCTTGGCCTGGCGGAACTGGCTCTATCGGGCTGCACGATGAGCAGCGATCATCTCTACCTGTTCCCCAATGGCGTGACACTGGACGACACGATCGCCGCCGCACAGGGCATCGGCATCCGCTTCCACCCGACGCGCGGCTCGATGAGCGTGGGAGAAAGCGCGGGCGGCCTGCCGCCCGACAGCCTGGTCGAGCGCGAGGACGCGATCCTCAACGACTGCATCCGCGTGATCGACCGCTTCCATGACGCCACGGACGGCGCGATGGTGCGGGTCGGCGTCGCCCCCTGCTCGCCCTTTTCGGTCAGCCGCGAACTGATGCGCGACGCCGCCCTGCTCGCGCGCGACAAGCGCGTGATGCTGCACACCCATCTGGCCGAAGATGCCGACGATGTCGCCTTCAGCCTGGAGCGTTTCGGCTGCCGGCCGGGCCAATATGCGGAGGAACTGGGCTGGACCGGCCCCGATGTCTGGCACGCCCATTGCGTCCAGCTCGACGCGCAGGAGATCGACCTGCTCGCGCGGACGAAGACGGGCGTCGCCCATTGCCCCTGCTCCAACTGCCGGCTCGGATCGGGCATCGCGCCGCTGCGCGCCATGGTGGCGCAGGGCGTGCCGGTCGGCATCGGCGTGGACGGCTCCGCGTCGAGCGACAGCGGTCACCTGCTCTTGGAAGCGCGGCAGGCGATGTTGCTCCAGCGCGCGGTCGGCGGCCCAACGGCCTTCGATCCGCGCGATGCGCTGTTCCTGGCGACGCGGGGCGGGGCGCAGATTTTGGGTCGGCCCGATTGCGGATCGCTGGAACCGAGCAAGCGTGCCGACATCGTGCTGTGGGACATGGCCGACATCCCATCCGCCGGCGCGTGGGACAAGGTGGCGGCGCTGCTGCTCGCCCCGCCCTCCGGCGCGCGCGACGTCTTTGTCGAAGGACGCGCGGTCGTGCGCGACGGCGATCTGGCACAGGCCAGCCGCCACGACATCCTGCGCGCCGCCGACCGTTCGCTCGCCCGCCTGATGGAAGCCGCCTGATGCACGCGCCGCCGTCGCCCGCCCCACCAATCCGCGCCGGGGTGATGACGCCCGAACAGGCGCGCGATCCCGATCATTTTCCCGGCCTCGCCGTCGCGCTGCCGCTTGGCATCCAGCATGTGCTGGCGATGTTCGTCAGCAACCTTACGCCCGCCATTATCGTCGCAGGCGCGGCGGGCTTCGGCTTCGGATCGCGCGATTCCAGCGCGCTTATCTACATGATCCAGATGGCGATGCTGTTCGCCGGGGTCGCCACCCTCATCCAGACGATCGGCGTCGGCCCGGCCGGCGCGCGGCTGCCGCTGGTGCAGGGGACCAGCTTCGCCTTCCTGCCGGTGATGATCCCGATCGTGGCGGGGCAGGGCGTCGCCGCCATGGCGCAGCTGACCACCGCCGCGATCTGCGGCGGGCTGTTCCATATGGGGGTCAGCGTCTTCATCGGCCGCATCCGCTTCGCCCTGCCGCCGATGGTCACGGGCCTTGTCGTCCTGATGATCGGCCTGTCGCTGATGCGGGTCGGGGTGCAATATGCCGCGGGCGGCGTTGCCGTGCAGGGCACGCCTGCTTATGGCGCGGGGATTAGCTGGATGCTCGCGGGCATCGTCGTATTCACCACGCTAGGCCTCAGCTTCTTCGGCCGGGGCATCTGGTCGACGGCATCGGTGCTGCTGGGACTGGCGGCCGGCTATGCGGCGGCGGCGCTGCTGGGGCGGGTGTCGCTCGCGCCGGTGGGGCCAGCGCCCTGGTTCATGTTGCCCTCGCCCTTCCATTTCGGCTTCGCCCTGTCCGCATCGGCGATACTGGGCTTCGTGCTGATGGGCTTCATCTCGGCGATCGAATCGATCGGCGCGGTGACGGCGATCTGCGAACATGGCGCGGGCCGGCCGGCGAGCGATCGGGAACTGATCGGGGCGACCTGCGCCGACGGCATGGGCACTGCGATCGCCGGTATGTTCGGGGCTATGCCCAACACGTCCTTCAGCCAGAATGTCGGCCTGATCGCCATCACCGGCATCATGAGCCGCCATATCGTGACGATCGGCGCGCTGTTCCTGATCGCCTGCGGCCTCGCGCCCAAGGTCGGCGCGCTGGTCACCACCATCCCGATCGAGGTGCTGGGCGGCGGGGTGATAGTGATGTTCGGCATGGTTGCCTCGGCCGCGCTGTCGATCCTGTCGGGCGTTGCCTGGACTCAGCGCAACATGCTCATCTTCGGCGTCGCGCTGTCGGTGGGCATCGGGCTGGAACTGGAGCCCGACGCGGTGTCCCACCTGCCCGATACGCTGCGGATCGTGCTGACGTCGGGCGTGCTGCCGGCGGCGCTGATCGCCGTGCTGCTCAACCTGCTGGTGCCGGATCGCGCTGAGCAGCCTCTCCCGGCCCCGGCTGAATAGGCCTTCCGATCAGAAGCGCAGACCTTTCGACACGAAATAAGTCACCACGCCCGCGATCAGCAGCCCGATCAGCGCCCTCCAGAGGGAGGCGCCCAGCGGCACGGCAGTCGCTCCGTCCGTCAACTTGGTGCCGCCGGTAATCATCGGTCCGACCAGGTTGCGGCGGCGCGCCATCCCATAGAAGAGGATCGCCGCGACATGCAGCACGATCAGCCCCAGCAGCAGGTTGAAGACCAGGCTGTGCATGTCGGACGCCCATCGCCCCGCGTCGAAGCTGACATAATCGGCGAGCGGCCCGGATTCGAGGCCGTCTACATCGACCGCGAACAGGCCGGCTGTCACCATCGCGATCAATATCGCCAACATGGCGACGACGCTCCAGCCGCCCAGCGGGTTATGGCCGACATCACCCGATCCAACCCCGCGCAGATAGGCGAAGGCCGCGCCGGGGCCGCGCACGAAATGCGCGAACCGCGCCGTCCGTCCGCCGACGATTCCCCAATAAAGACGGAAGACAAGCAGGAAGAGAATCGCATAGCCCGACCAGCGATGCCATTCCATCTCGTGATTTTCGCCGCTCCACCATGAAAAGGCGATCAGCCCGACGAGCAGCCAGTGGAAGAGGCGGGTTGGGAAGTCCCATATAGGCTGCACGGGCGGCTTCATCGCGCGCGCCTCAATTATCCGCGCGGAACTGCTTGTGGCAGCCTGCGCAGGTGCCGCCCACGACCTTGAACTGCGCGCCGATGGCGTCGACATTACCGCCATTGACGACCGTCACCAGCTTGCCCGATTCCGCGACCAGCTTTGCCATCTGCGCGTCGAAGGTCGCCTTCTGCGTCCAGATGGTGGGCAAGGCGTCGGTGCCCGCGCCGCTGCCGGCGGGAAAAAGCGCACCCTGCTGACGCGCGGTGGCGGCGACCGTCTGCGCCGCCGCCAGCATCGCCGGCTTGGCGGGCGAGCCGCCGGCGAGTTGTTCCTTCATCACCTTCATCGCCGCGCCCATCTTCTTGAAGCTCGCCTGCCGCGTCGCCTTGGGATCGGTGGGCGCGGCCGCAAGCGCGCCCGTCAGGGTCAGCACCGCCAGCGGAAGCGCGATGCGGCGGGTAGTCTTATAAATGTTCATGCCTGTCTGCCCAATCTGATTACGTGGCTATTTTTGCGCGGTGGCGACCGCCGTCGCGGGTGGCTGCGGAAATATCTTGAGGAATATCTGCTTCACTTCCGTGAGGCCGTTTTCGGCCATCTGCGCCGCCGTCGCGCCGCGCTTCGTCGCGATGTCGGCGCGCGCGCCGTGCGCCGCCAGCAGGCGCAGCATGGGTTCGAGCGTCGGCTGCGGTCCGCCATAGAGCAGGACATGCAACGGCGTCGCGCCAGCAGCGTTGGCGACATTGGCGTCGGGCGCGAGCGTCAGCGCGTAGGCGAGCGCCTCGACATTGCCGCCGCCGGCCGCCGCCAGCAGGATGTTGGTCCCATCCTCTGCGATGAAATCCGCCTTGGCCCCGGCCTTGACGAGCTGCCGCATGACATCGGCATGGCCACCCGCCGCCGCCATCAGCAGCGGCGGCGTCGGGGGAACCGGTGGCGGCGGGACGCCGAAATTCGCTTCGGTCACCCATTTGATGGTGGTGGGGCCGGTGAGGCCGTTGACGTCAGCGCCCTTCGCCAGCATCGCGGCGACCAGAGCGACGTCGCCCCCCGCCGCCGCGACATGCAGCGGCTGTCGTCCCTCCCGGTCCCGCTCGGCAAGGTCGCCGCCGCGCGCGAGGAACAGCAGGGCGGCGGCATAATGCTGCTGGTAGAGCGCGAGTTGCAGCGCGCTCGTCCGCTCCGGCCCGCGATAACCGGCCTTCGCGCCCGCCGCCAGTAACGCCTCGCACGCCGGAACAGACCCATTGCGGATCGCGAAGAAGAGGGGCGTGAAACCGCCCTTCGACACGCGGTTCACATCCGCGCCCGCGCCGATCAGGGGCGTGATCGCCTCGACCCGGCCGGAGGAGGCCGCCCACATCAGGGGCGTCTGCCCCATGGCATCGGGCTTGTCCGCCGCCGCGCCGGCCGCCAGCATCCGCACCACCGCCTCGGCCGGGCCGAAGCGCGCGCAGATGGCGAGCGGGGTGACGCCGTCCGGCCGCGCCGTGCGGACATCGGCACGGGCATCGAGCAGCTGGGTCACGATTCCGGCGTCGCCCAGCTCGCAGGCGAGCGCGAGCGGCGTCGCGCCATCGGCGCCTGCTATGTCGGGCTTCGCACCCCTGGCGAGCAGCGCTCGCACCAGATCGGGGTTCTGCCGGCTGACCGCCCAGGCGAGCGGCGTTTCGCCGAAGCCGAGACGTTCATTGGGATCGGCCCCGGCCTCCAATGCGACCTGAACACCGGCAACATCGTTCGCCTTGATGGCATCGACAAGCGGCCCCTGAGCCTGAGCGACGCTTCCCCAAAACACCAACGTCATCCCCGCGAAGGCGGGGATCCATCTCCGAGCCTTGCGTCCGGGCGACAGGACGGAAGATAGGTTCCCGCTTTTGCGGGAATGACGAAGGAGGCTTGCACACTCAGCCATCCGTCAACGCCCCGAACGGCTTGTCGCTATCCCCAATCGCCTTCGCCGGCACGTCCAGCAGGTGGAGCCCCGCCAGCAGCAGATTGGACATAGTCGTCCCTCTTTCCGCCGCAATGTGCCGCCCGCCCTTGATGAGGCCGCCGGCCATAATCACCGGCAGGTCCATATGGTCATGGTCGTTGGGATCGCCGAAGGCCGATCCGCGCAGCACCAAGGTCCGGTCGAGCAGCGTGCCCTCGCCATCCTTCACCGCCTGCATCCGGTCGAGATAATAAGCGAAATAGCCCATATGGTGACGGTTGATCTTCGCCAGCTTCTCCATCTTGTCCGGATTGTTGCCGTGATGGCTCAGCATATGGTGGCTATCTGGCACGCCGATCTCGGGATAGGTGCGGTTGGACAGCTCGCGCCCGATCATGAAGCTGCCGATGCGGGTGATGTCCGCCTGCATCGCCAGCACCTGAAGATCGATCATCAACCGCACATGCGCGTCGAAACTGTCGGGGATGCCGGCCGGTTGAACCATGTCGCCCGCGCCCGCGGTGACGGGCGAAGCCATGGCCCGCTGGATGCGCTTCTCGATGTCGCGGGTCGCAGTCAGATATTCGTCCAGCTTGGCGCGGTCGGCCATGCCCAGGTCGCGCGACAGCCGCGCCGTATCCTCCATCACGAAATCGAGAATGCTGGTCTGCCGGCGCAATTGCGCGATCCGGCCCTTTTCGTCCAGCGCCTCGCCATCGCCGAACAGCCGCTCGAACACGTCGCGCGGATTGGCGGTGACGGGCAGCGGCACGGTCGGGCTGCGCCAGCTGATGCCGTTGGTATAGGCGCAGCTATAACCGATGTCGCAGCTGCCGAGCAGGCTGGCCTGGTCGATGCCCAGTTCCAGCGAACTGATCTGCGTCGCGTCGCCCAGATGATCGGCGAAGACCTGATCCATCGACACGCCACAGCGTATGTCGGTGCCTTCGGTCTGCTTGACATGCACGCCGGTCGCGAAAGCGGGGCAGGACCGGCCATGGCCGGCGGGCCGATCGCCCATCGCGGCGGCCTGCGGATGGCCAAGCCCGGTGACGACCGCGATCCGCTCCCGGTGGGCGGCCAGCGGCTCCAGCGTCGAGGGCAGCGTGAAGCCCGCGCCCGTCTCCTTCGGCACAAAATCCTTCATCATCATGCCGTTGGGCGAATAGAAGATCTGGAGCCGCTTGGGCCGGGCAGCGACGTCCGCCGCCTTGGCGCTCGGCATCATTGCCTCCAGGAACGGCAGCGCCATCGTCGCGCCCAGCCCGTACAGCATCGTGCGGCGATCGAGGGGATTGCGGATCAGCCTCATGATGGCGGGGTCTTTCGCAGGAGGAAGGCGTCGCTCTTCACGATGCCGCGCACAATCGTCTGGATGCGATAGCCGTCCGCCGCCGCCGCGCGGGAAATGCCGCGCACCATCGGCATGTCGCGGCCAGTGAGGCCCCGCGCCAGCGCATAGGTCAGCAACCGTTCGGTGAAGGCGGCGGTGAACTGGTCCTTGCGCGCCAGCAGCACCTCTCTGAGGCCGCCGATGCCGGCGAATTTGGTGCCGTCGGGCAGCACGGCGGAAGCGTCGATCGCCTGTCCCGCGTCCATCGTGCGATAGCCGCCGATCGCGTCGAAATTCTCGAGCGCAAAGCCGAGCGGGTCCATCTTCACATGGCATCCGGTGCAGGCCGGGTCGGCGCGGTGCATCTCCAATTGCTCGCGCGCGGTCAGCAGCCGGCCGTCGCGCGTCTCCTTGAGCGCCGGCACGTCGGGCGGCGGCGGCGGCGGGGCGGCCGCCAGCATATTGTCGAGAATCCACTTGCCGCGCTTCACCACCGACGTGTGATTGCCGTAGGAGGTGACAGTCAGGATGCTCGCCTGCCCCAGCAACCCGCCCCGGTTGGAGCCGGCGGGCAGGCTCACCAGCCGCATCGCCGGCCCGCTGACGCCGCCGATGCCGTAGTGATCGGCCAGCCGCTGGTTCATGAAGCTGTAATTGGCGGAAATGAAGTCCAGCAGGCTGCGGTTGGTGCGCAGCACATAGCTGAAGAACATCGCGGTTTCCTGCCCCATGGCGCTGCGCAGCCGGGCGTCGAACTGAGGGAAGACGCTGATGTCCGGCCGCTGCTGGTTGAGGTTGCGCAGATAGAGCCATTGCCCGGCGAAGTTGGTGGTCAGCGCCTGCGCCTTGGCATCGGCGAGCATCCGCGTCACCTGCGCGTCGAGCACCGCCTTGTCATGCAACTGCCCCTTGTCGGCCAAGTCCAGCAGCGTGTCGTCGGGGATGCTGCTCCACAGGAAAAAGGAGAGGCGCGACGCCAGTTCATGATCGTTAACCGCGTGGACGCTGCCGGGCGCGCTGCCCTTGGGGTCGCCCTCGACGAGAAAGAGGAAGTGCGGCGACACCAGGATCGCCTCAAGTCCCGCCTCGACGCCATGCTCGAAATCGCTCCGCGCCCGCTCGGCCGCGTAGAGACGCATCAGCGGCGCGAGGTCCGCGTCGACCACCGGCCGGCGATAGGCGCGCCGGGCGAGCGAGCCGAAGATGCGGCGCGCGCACGCCGTCTGCGCCGCCTCGCCCTTCGGATTGCAGAGGAAGATGCGGTCCCGGCTGGGCGTGCGCGCTATCCCCTTCGGCGCGAACGGCCCGGCAACATCGATCTGGAGCACATCGCGCGGATAATTCTGCTGAGCGTAGCGGGGCGACAGCCGATAGGAGGGCACCGTCACTGTCTTCACCACCCTGCCGTCGATGGAGACATCCATCGGCAACATCTGCGGCGCGGCGGTCGGCATCGGCACCTTGTCGAGATCGTTGCGCAACGTCTGCACGCTCTCTTCCGGCGCAAGCTGGCGACGGAAGGAGAGGCCCACGACATGCGCGCCTGCCTTCATCGGCACGCGCACGCTCACTTTGTCCTCGGGCAGCCGGTCCGTCTCGTTATTGGTGTTGGCGTTCAGCCAGCCGCTGATCTCATAGGTGCCGTCGTGCCGGGCAAAATAGGTGAAAGCGCCGCCGCCGCGCGAGCCGAGCGGCAGATCGTCGCTCGCCTGCTCATTATAGGCGGGACGGCCGCCATTCATGATCGAACCGTCCTTGGGCAGCTCATAGCTGGTGACGAACGGCCGCGCGGAGGCAAGCCCCGTCGCCATCCGCCCGACCTTGCCCGCGACGGCGATATAGCGGTCCATCAGCGTCGGCGAAACGCTCAGCACATCGGCGATATTGTCGAAGCCATAGCCCGAATTATCCTGCGGCAGCTCGCGCGACATATCGATCTTGAGCGCCAGCAAATCCCGCACGGCGTTGGCATATTCGACGCGGTTGAGCCGGCGAATGGTCGCGCGGCCGGGATCGGGATGGGCGGCGGCATAATCGTCCAGCGACTTTTCCAGCCACCAGACAAAGGCGGCGCGCTGCGCCGGATCGGGCTGCGGTTTATTGAGCGGCGGCATTTCGCCCAGGCTCACCCGGCGCAGCACCTTCTCCCATTCCTCGGCATGCTTGCCCCATGCAAGGTCGGCGGTGCGCAGATCGTCCAGCGAAAGCCCGGCGACCCGGTCGTCGTCATTATGGCACCGCCCGCAATAGTCGCCGATAATGTCCGGGGGGCCATTCGGGCTGGCCGACGCCGGGACGGATGGCGCAGTCGGGGCATCTTGCGAATGGGTGACGACAGACGCGCCGAGCGCCAATGCGGCGAACGCGAGCGCATATCTCGGCCACGATCCGCCGGTCATCGCCGCATGTTCCGCCCTCTAGGCACCCGTCGAACTTCCTTTCGCTAAGCAGGACGGGCAGCGCCACGATATCCGCAATCTGCTCGTCCGGGTTGGCCTATGAAGGATGCGGCGCAGCGTCCATTGCCGTTATCGCGACGATGCGATGTAAAAATTAGGCAACAATGGCCTGATCCGATCGAATAATGGCAATCGGACGTGCGCAATATCGTGATTGCTGCGCCGCAACGACGCGGCCACAGCGGCTTTGCGGCGCGGGTTCGTTGCGGGGGATGACATGACAGGCTTGACGAGATGGATCGCAGCGCTGCTGCTCGGCGCAACGCCCGCGCTGGCGGACACGGCGCCTTCGACCGACGAAGCGCGCACCGCCGCCTATATGGACAGCATTGCGGCGAGCCCGCCGCGCCTGCGCCTGTTCCTGCAAGCAATGCCCAAGGGCGGCGACCTTCACAATCACGCCGGCGGCGCGAACTTCGCCGAGGATTATCTGCGCTGGGCGGCGGCCGACGGGCTTTGCCTGATGACGGACAGCTACAGGCTGGTCGATCCGCCATGCGACGCCCCGGGGCGCATTCCCGCCGCTGGGCTGGAGCGCGACTATCCGCGCTACTCGGCCGCGATCGATGCTTTCTCGACGCGCGGGTTCGAGGCCGGGACGGGCGATCCGGCGGTGGCGGGCTATGATCGTTTCTTCTCGACCTTCGAGCGGTTCAGCCCCGCCTATTCGCGCCATGTCGGCGAAGCGCTCGCGCTCGCGCGTGCCCAGGCGGCGGCCGATCATGTGTCCTATCTCGAACTGTCGAGCGGATCGCGGGTCGCCGCCACGGTCGCCGCAAAGGTCGGCGGCTCGGACGCCGCCGACCTCGACGCGCTCTACGCCCGGATCGGCCCGCTCCTGCCCGACGCCGTGCGGCAGGTGACCGCCGATTATGACGGCTATGACGCGGAGATGGCGAAGGCCGGCGGCTGCGGTGGGCCGAACCCCACCCCCGCCTGCGATGTGACGATGCGCTATCTGTTCACCGCCCTGCGCACCGTCCCGCCACGCCAAGTGTTCGCGCAACTCGCGCTCGCCTTCGCCACGGCCGACCGCGACCCGCGCTTCGTCGGCGTCAACATCGCCGCGCCCGAGCATGATCCGGTCGCGATCCGCGATTATCGGCTGCACATGGCGATGATCGCCTTCTTGAAGGCGCGTTATCCCAGGGTGAAGCTGTCGCTGCACGCCGGCGAACTGTCGCTGGGGCTTGTCCCTTCGCGCGATCTCGCCTTCCACATATATGACGCGGTGACGGTGGCCGGGGCCAGCCGCATCGGCCATGGCATCGACATCAGCTATGAAACCGATGCCGCCGCGCTGCTCCAGCGCATGGCGCGGGACCGGATCGCGGTGGAGATCAACCTCACCAGCAATGCCGTGATCCTGGGCGTCAAGGGCGCGGCGCACCCGCTGGCGCTCTATCGCGAGGCGGGCGTGCCGGTCGTGCTCTCCACCGATGACGAGGGTGTGTCGCGCAGCGACATGACCAACGAATATCTGCGCGCCGTCACCGAGCAGGGGCTGCGCTATCGCGACCTCAAGCAGATCGTGCGCGACGGCCTGCACTATGCCTTTCTTGAAGGGCCGAGCCTGTGGCGGGATCGTGCGGGCGGCGCGATGGTTGCGGCCTGCGCGTCACTTGAAGCACCGGCCTGCAAAGCCTTCGTCGCCGCCAGTCCCAAGGCCGAGCGGCAATGGCGACTGGAGCGCGACCTGACGCTCTTCGAGGCCAGGCCGCGCTGATCCCGCGGTGCGGGTGATCGCTGCCGCCGCACGGACGATGATGCGCAAGGCAAGGGGAAGAATTTATCTCTCCCCCGTCTCCGGCAACAGCTTCTCCACCACTATTGGCGCATCCGGCGCTGGCGCGACCGCGCCCTTGACCAGCGCGTCCAGGCTGGAGCCGTCGAGGCCCAGTTCCTTCATCAGGCCGTCGATCACCGGCGCCTGGGCGCGGTAGCGCAGGGCGGCGGAGACAGCGGCGTTGGCGAGATTCTGGTCGCTGCCTGCGACGTTCGACCCACTGCCGTCGCCGCCGGTCAGGCCATCGACCTGCACGATGCGGATCGAATCGATCGCTTCCATCGGCTTGGCGGCTTCGCGGACGAGGTCGGGCAGCACCTTGAGCAGAGCCAGCTTGGTCTGGAGCGAGACCTGGTCCGATGAAAGGAGGTTCGCGGCTTCGTTGACGGCGCGCTGGCCGGCGGCTTCCACCTCGAAGCGGACGCGGTCGGCCTCGGCGCGCAGCTTGGCGGCTTCGGCCTCACCCTCGGCGGCGAGGCGCATGGCTTCGGCGCGGTCGGCGGCGGCCTGCTTCTCGGCCTCCGCCTCGACCCGGACCTGGATCGCTGCGCGTTCCGCCTCGCGCGCGGCGTCGATCAGTTCGATCCGCTTGGCGCGTTCGGCCACCTCGGTCGCGCGGCTGGTCTGCACCTGCTCCTCGGCTGCAACGGCCTTGGCGCGCGCCTCGTCCGCCTGCGCTTTGGCCTGGCTTTCCTCGCGGCTCTTGTTCTGGACCGCGATCTGCTGTTCCTGCCGGGCGAGTTCGAGCGCCTGCTCTTGCTCGATGCGGGCCTGCTGCACCGCGCGGTCGGCCTCGATCTGCTGGCTGTCGACCAGCTTCTTCGCCTCGATCTTGGCCTGTTCGGCCTCCTGTTGGCGCAGCGACTGTTCGCGCGCAACCTCGGCCATCTGCGCGGCGCGGCGCATCTCCACCTCGCGCTGCTGCTCCAGCCGGGCGAATTCGGCGTCGCGCGCGATCAGCATCGACTGGCGATCGGCCTCCAGATTCTTGGTCTCGATCTGGACGCGGGTTTCCTGCTCGATGTCGTTGCGGCTCTTCTTGCGCAGTTCGATCTGCTCTGTGAGCTTGGTCAGACCCTCGGCGTCGAAAGCGTTGTTGGCGTTGAAATGTTCGATCGAGGTCTGGTCGAGGCCGGTCAGCGAGACGCTCTCCAGCTCCAGCCCGTTCATCGCGAGATCGACCGAGGAGACCTGCTGCACCTTCTGCACGAAATCGCTGCGCTGTTCGTGGAGCTGGTTCATCGTCATGCCCGCCGCGACCGAGCGGAGCGCGTCGACGAACTTGCCTTCGACCAGCTCTTTCAGCGCTTCGGGGTTCATCGTGCGCATACCCAGCGTCTGCGCGGCGGTGGCGATCGACTGAGCGTCGGGCTTCACCCGGACATAGAATTCCGCCTTCACGTCGATCCGCAGCCGGTCGAGAGTAATGAGCGCGTCGCTATTCTTGCGCTCGACCGCGAGGCGCACCGTGTTCATGTTGACCGGCATCGTTTCGTGGAAGATCGGCAGCACCAGCGCGCCCCCATTCATCACCACCTTCTCGCCGCCAAAGCCCGTGCGGACGAAGCCGATCTCTTTCGACGCGCGCTTGTAGAGCCGAGCGATGACGATACCGAGCACGATCAGGACCAGCAGGCCGCTGCCGGCGATCATCGCGTATGGAAGGAAGGAGACGCTCTCCTGCACGGCGGGAAGGTTCATGGCACTCTCCTAAAGGTGCGGCAGATAATGGTCGCCATAGGATATGGCGCGAAAATGATGATGTTCGTGACGGACGAGCAATATCGTCTCGCCCTCCTCCAGCACGGCGCCGTCATTGTCTGGCTCGACCATGACATAATGGACCTGACCATGATGATCCTCCACCCGCGCACGGGCCGGCGATCCTGCGGAGGCGCGTCCGGTGACGATGCGGGCCTGGCTGCCGACGAGATGGGTAAGCGGGATGGCGGTGGTATGATCCTGCGGCAGGAGCGGGCCGACGATGCGCGCGGCGAGGCCGGTCAGGGGGAGGGCGGCGATGGCGGCGGCCGGGACGGCAATCCAGGGCGAGAGCATCGCGCCGAGCAGGTCGTGGGCGAGTTGCTGGCCCAGGAGGCCGATGATGGCGAAGAGGGTCAGGAACAGCGCCAGCAGCGCGAGCAAAGGCATCCGCCCGAAGCCAAGCCAGCCGAGCAGGTCGCCATCCATATCGAGATCGGTATCGCCGGCAAAGCCCAGCGCCTGCACCCCGCCGATCAGCAGCATCAGCAGCAGCGCCGAAACGAAGACGATGTTTTCCGGCGCGAAAATTAAGGCCGACACCCCATAACCCCCTGATTCGGAGGTAATGCTAGACGAGCTTCCTGTCCCCGGACAGCAAAACCGGATGCGGCGTTCAGCGGCTCGCCAGATCGCGGCTCATATAGATGTTGGCAAGGCTGCCGTCGGCCAACATCGCGCAGGTGAAGCGGCGGGTTTCGCCGGTGGCGCGGTAAGAGGGGCGGGTTTCGACCTGGCCGTCGATATTATAGCCGCTGGCCGTCGCCACCGGCGCGTCCATCTGGCGGACCTCGGCATAGCCGCCCGCGCGCTGCGCTTCGTCGCGGGCGGCGAGCGCGCAGGTGTCGGCCATGGCATCGTCGCGGGCGGCGATGTCGGAAAAATCGGCGTCGTCGCGGGGCAGGGCGTCATCGCGCACATCGGCGCCATAATCGGTGCCGGCGCGTGGGGGCGGGGCGTCGGCGTCGCGATCGTCGCGGGAGCCTTGCGCCTTGCGGTCCTTGGACATGGAGGAGGCGACGATCGCGACCGCGCCGATCAGCGCCGCGACGCCGATCGCGTCCCCCACGCCGAAGCCGTTGCCGCGATGATGGCGGTGCCAGCCGCGATCATAGCCACGATCCCAGCGGGGCCGTGCTTCGGCCGGACTGATGCTGCCGATCAGCAATCCGGCGCTCACCAGCGCGCCCGTCATCCAGCCTTTTTTGATCCCGATCATGCCGCTGCGCCTCCCCGCGATGAGGGGAGACATAAGCGAGGCAGGCTGTCGAGGGGATGAACAAGTCGGGGCATGTTTGCTGTTCCCCGGCGGAGGCCGGGGTCAAGTCCTATGTCCGAACTGGACCCGGCCTCCGCCGGGGAACGCGATCGGTTCTTTACGGGGAGGGCGGAAAGGGGGCGATTTTACGGCTTCGCCTTGATCGCAAGGCCGGTGAAGCGGGCGGCGAAGCTGTAGCTGTCGGCATATTCGTCGATCAGCTTGTCGATCGGCTTGCCCGAGCCATGGCCGGCACGGCTTTCGACGCGGAGCAGGCGCGGACGCTCGCCAAGGTCCGCCGCCTGGAGCGCGGCGGCATATTTGAAGCTGTGCGCCGGCACCACTCGATCGTCCGTGTCTGCGGTGGTGACGAGAATGGCGGGATAGGCCCGTCCACCGATGATATTGTGGTAGGGCGAATAGCCGTAGAGCAGCGGAAAATCCTTCGCCTTGTCGGGCGATCCATAATCGTCGACCCAGTAGCGGCCGGCGGTGAAGCGGTCGAAGCGCAGCATGTCCATGACCCCGACGGCCGGCAGAGCGGCGGCGAATAGGTCGGGGCGCTGGTTCACCACCGCACCGACCAGCAGCCCGCCATTGGAGCGCCCCTCGATCGCGAGGCCATCCGCCGGCGTGAAGCCGTTGGCCTTGAGCCATTCGGCCGCCGCGATGAAATCGTCGAACACATTCTGCTTGTTCGCGCCCCGCCCCGCCTCATGCCACGCCTTGCCGAACTCGCCGCCGCCGCGCAGATTGGCGATGGCATAGACGCCGCCCTGCTCCAGCCAGGCCATGCGCACCGCCGAATAGCCGGGGGTGAGCGAAATGTTGAAGCCGCCATAGCCGTAGAGGATCGTCGGCGCGGCGATCGCGCGATCCGCGAGCGCCTTCTTGCGAATGATGGTGAGCGGGATCAGCGTGCCGTCCTTGGACGGATAGGTCCGCTGTTCGACACCATAATCATTAGGGTCGAAGGGCAGGTCGGGCTGGGCGAAGGGCTGATAGTGCAGCGTCGTCGTGTCGAAACGGTAGATGCTGGCCGGCGTCACAAAGCCCGAAAAGCTGAAAAAGGTTTCCGGGTCGCCATCCCGCCCGCTGAAGCCGGCGGCGGTGCCGACGCCGGGGAGGGGGACATCGGCGACCTTGCGTCCGTCCAGCTCGACCAGCTCGGCGACCGACTGGGCTTCGCTCATATAAGCGAGGATCAGCCGATTGCCGATGAGCGAGCCGCCCGCCAGCGTCTCGCGCCGTTCCTTCACCAGTTCCTTGGCGCGGCGGCGGGGATGTTCCGCGTCGAGCGTGACGAGGCGCAGATGCGGCGCGCCGTCATCCGTGACGAAATAGAGCGTTGGCCCCCGGCTGCCGATCAGCCGCCAGTCGTTCGCCGGGCCACGCACCATCAGACGCGGTTTGATCGGCCCGCCGTTCAGTTCCGCCACATGAACCTCGCGGCGCGGATCGATGCCCTCGAACGAGTTGATGATGAGCCAACGGCCGTCGCTCGTCACCTGCGCCTGGTGGCTGAGCGCCGGCCGGTCGGGCGTGGCGTAGATGAGTTGGTCCTGATCCTGGCTGGCGCCGATGCGGTGATAGTAAAGCTGCTGGTCGCGATTGGCGGAGCGGAACGCTTCGCCCGGCTGCGGCGCGGCGAAGCGCGAATAGAAGAAGCCTTCGCCGCGGCCGTCCCAGGCGATCTGCGAAAATTTGACCCATTCGACGCGGTCGGGCAGCGGCTTTCCGGTCGCGACATCGAGCAGGTTAAGGGTGCGCCAGTCGCTGCCCGCCTCCTGCGTCGCATAGGCGAGATAGCGGCCGTCAGGGGAAGGCGCCCATTCGGCGAGCGCGGTCGCGCCGTCCTTCGCCCAGCCATTGGGGTCGAGCAGCAGCCGCTGCGCGCCGGTCAGCCCGTCGCGGACATAGAGCGGAGTCTGGTTCTGGAGCCCCTTGTTATAGCCGTAGAAATAGCGGCCGCCCGCCTTGCGCGGCACGGTGTAGCGCCCATGGGCGAACAGCGCCTGCATCCGGCCCTTCAGCGCGTCGCGGCCGGGCAGGGCGTCGATATAGGTCCGGGTGAAGGCGTTTTCGCGCGCCACCCAGTCGGCGACGGCGGGGTCGGCGCGCAGGTCGTTTTCCAGCCAGCGATAGGGATCGGGCACCTTCACGCCGAAATGCTCTTCGACCAGATCCTGGCGCGCGGCGAGGGGGTAGCGCAGGCCCGACGCTTCTCGCGCGCTGCTGACCGAGATCGCCGCCTCATCGAGCGGCGCGGGGGCAGGCGCGGAGGCCGCCGCCAGCAGCGGCAGCAGGATCAAGGCAGCAATGCGCATCCTCTCAGGGCTTTTTCTTGTCCAAACGCAACAGGCCGCGACTCTATTGAGTCGCGGCCTGCGGGTAAAGTGCCAGTCCTGTCGCGCAGGACTTAAAAGAGGATCAGGCGGCTTCCAGCTCGTCCGCGTCCTCGCCCTGGACCGGGCCGCTGTCCTGCCCCTTGGCGTCCACGTCGCGGTCGACCAGTTCGATGATCGCGATCGGGGCGGCGTCCGACGCGCGGAAGCCGGCCTTGATGATGCGGGTATAGCCGCCGTTGCGGTCCTTGTAGCGCTCGGCCAGAACCTCGAACAGCTTGGTCAGCTGCGCATCGTCCTGAAGCCGCGACTGGGCGAGGCGACGGTTCGACAGGCCGCCCTTCTTGGCCAGCGTGATGAGCTTTTCGACATAGGGGCGAAGCTCCTTCGCCTTGGCCGTGCCGGTCAGGATCTGCTCATGCTTGATGAGCGAGGCGGCGAGATTGCGGAGCAGGGCGGTGCGGTGACCGGCGCTGCGCTGAAGCTTACGATGACCAACCTTGTGATGCATGTTCGTTTCCTTCGTTCGTTAAGGGGCCGTGCGAGGTACCCCAGACCAGGCGACCGTTAGAGGTCATCGCCCATTCACCTGTTCCTCCCCGGCACGGGGAGGGGGACCGGCGAAGCCGGTGGAGGGGGCTATCGGCTGAGCGCCGCGCCGTGAGGCGAACCCCCTCCGACGGCCTTCGGCCGCCACCTCCCCGCGAGCGGGGAGGAATGCTCAGCCCAGCAGCTCCTGTTCGAGCTTCTTGGCCATTTCCTCGATATTCTCCGGCGGCCAGCCGGGGATGTCCATGCCCAGGCGCAGGCCCATGGATGAGAGCACTTCCTTGATTTCGTTCAAGGACTTGCGGCCGAAATTCGGGGTGCGCAGCATCTCGGCCTCGGTCTTCTGGACCAGATCGCCGATATAGATGATGTTGTCGTTCTTGAGGCAGTTGGCCGACCGGACCGACAGTTCCAGCTCGTCCACCTTCTTGAGCAGGTAGCGGTTGATCGTGTTGGTGTCGCTCTCGCCTTCCGACGCGGTGGCGGCGGCGGCGTGGCTGGTCGAGGGGCCGGCGGTCGGCAGCGCGTCTTCGAAATGGACGAACAGCTGGAGCTGGTCCTGAAGGATGCGCGCGGCATAGGCCACCGCGTCCTCGGGCGTCACCGTGCCGTCGGTCTCGACCGTCAGCGACAGCTTGTCATAGTCCAGTTCCTGGCCGACGCGGGTATTGTCCACCTTGTAGGCGACCTGGCGCACCGGCGAATAGAGCGCGTCGATCGGGATGAGGCCGATCGGGGCGTCCGCCGGGCGGTTGGCGACGGCGGGGACATAGCCCTTGCCGACGTCGGCGGTCAGTTCCATGTTGAGCGTCGCGCCCTGATCCAGGTGGCAGATCACCAGATCGGGGTTCATCACCTCGATGTCGCCCACGACGCTGATGTCGCCGGCCTTCACGACTGCGGGGCCGGTGGCGGACAGCTGAAGCCGCTTGGGGCCTTCGCCCTCCATCTTCAGCGCGACCTGCTTGATGTTGAGGACGATGTCGGTCACGTCCTCGCGCACGCCGGCGAGCGACGAGAATTCGTGCAGGACATTCTCGATCTTGATCGAGGTGACCGCCGCGCCCTGGAGCGAGGAGAGAAGAACCCGGCGCAGCGCGTTGCCGAGCGTCAGGCCGAAGCCGCGCTCCAGCGGCTCGGCGACGAAGGTCGCCTTGCGCTTGCCGTCGCCCGAGGTCTTGATCTCAAGGCCGTTGGGCTTCTTCAATTCCTGCCAGTTCTTCATGTTGACAGTCATGTATTTCCCCTGGGGATGTGCCGGAACGCATATGATCCTGAACCCGACAGGACGTTACCGGCGATGCAAACGGGCAAAGGGGCGACGCGTCCGCCGCCCCCCATGAACGCAGGGCCGGTGGTTAGACGCGGCGGCGCTTGGACGGACGCACGCCATTGTGCGGGATCGGCGTCACGTCGCGGATCGAGGTGATGTGGAAGCCGACCGCCTGGAGCGCGCGCAGGGCGCTCTCGCGGCCCGAACCCGGACCCTTCACTTCGACTTCGAGCGTCCGCACGCCATGTTCGGCGGCCTTGCGACCGGCGTCCTCGGCGCACACCTGCGCGGCATAGGGGGTCGACTTGCGGCTGCCCTTGAAGCCCATCATGCCGGCCGAGGACCAGCTGATCGCATTGCCCTGGGCGTCGGTGATGGTCACCATGGTGTTGTTGAAGCTGGCGTTCACATGCGCGACGCCGGCCGAGATATTCTTGCGCTCGCGCCGCTTGATGCGCTGGGGTTCGCGTGCCATTTTTCTAGCTCTTCCTACAAAATCTGTTGATGCAGGAGACGTCTCGCTTGGGGAGAGCTGCCTCCGGCGGAGAAGAAGTCAAATTCCGTCCCCCGGACGGAATTTTACTTCTTCTTACCCGCGATCGGCTTGGCCTTGCCCTTGCGGGTGCGCGCATTTGTGTGCGTGCGCTGGCCGCGGACCGGCAGGCCCTTGCGGTGGCGCAGGCCGCGATAGCAGGCAAGGTCCATCAGACGCTTGATGTTCATCGCGGTCTCGCGGCGCAGATCGCCCTCGACCGTCAGGTCGGCGTCGATCGTCTCGCGGATCTGGAGCACTTCGGCGTCCGAGAGATCCTGCACGCGGCGGCTATGGTCGATGCCCAGCTTGTCGGCGATGTCGACGGCGGTCTTGCGGCCGATGCCGTGGATGTAGGTGAGCGCGATGATCACGCGCTTGTTGGTCGGGATGTTGACACCCGCAATACGTGCCATGGTAAGTAAGTCTCCTGCTCCACAGGGCGGCCGGGGCGGCCCTATCTCAAAGCGTCCGGCCGACGATCCCTGGCGAGGAAGATCGGCCCATTACAAGGCCCCATCACGCAAAAAAGCCGGCCAGTGCAGGATTGCACCGCCGCTCTCCAGCCTGTTGGGGAGGACGGCCCTTACCGATTCGGGCGTGCGCTGTCAATCGCCGCGCGGCCGGGCGCGCAGGGCCGGCGGCTTGCCCCTTTTCGGGTTGAGCGGGGCAGGGCGCTTGGGCATGAGGGAGCGATGCGCCTGTCCCTGTCTTTCGTCGCAACCGCAACCTTGCTGATGATCGGGTCGTGCGTCGGGCCGCCCGCGCCCCGCGCCGTAGCGCCCGCGCCAGTGCCGGCGCGTCCGGCCCCGGAGCCTGCCCGTCCCGCGCCCGCTCCCGCCCCTGCGCCGCCGGTTGCGGAGGCTGCGCCGGCACAGTGGCAATATCGGCCGCTCAGCCCCGGCAACTGGAGCCATCGCGCCGAGGCAGCGGGCTCGGTCGCGCAATTCGGCAGCGGCGGCGCCATGGTCACGCTGCGCTGCGACCGGGCGAGCCGACGGATCAGCCTGGCGCGCGCAGGGGCGTCGCAGGGGGAGATGATCGTGCGCACCAGCTATGGCGCGGCGACCTGGCCCGCGACCGCGTCGGGCGGCGCGACACCGCAACTGGTCGCCTTCCGCGCGGCGTCCGACACCGCGCTGGACCAGATCGCCCATAGCCGGGGCAAATGGGCGGTGGAGACGGCAGGGCAGCCGCCGCTGATCCTGCCCGCCTGGGCGGAGGTGGCGCGGGTGATCGAGGATTGCCGGGGGTAGGGCGCTGTTCGGCGCGGCGAGGAGCGAACGGACGCGCAAGTATGATTCCAAAAAAGAATAATACAAGCCTTGAAGATTGGCGGCTGCTGATTCACATTCGACTCGTGGCCGAACAAGGGTTCCAAGCCGGCGACGGCCATACGGGCTTCAACATAGCGAAAGGAGGTGATCCGATGTCTCATGGTTCAGCAATGGGGTCGGTTCAGTCCATTCGGGAAACGCGCCGCTGAGCGACGCATTTTAGCGTCGATCTCCCCTCATCAGAGCTTTTGAGCGCCGACACACAGGCCATGTCTCTGGACGGGCGATAGCGCGACCAACCGTTTTCCACTGGGCGGCACTTCCGGCCGCTGACCATGTCAATGATGGGCCGTCGGGGCGTTCACGCGCACCCGGCGGCCCCTCTCATTTTCACGGCGATTTATCCGCTGCCTTGTTCCCCGGCGAAGGCCGGGGTCCAGTTCCAGCCTGCCGACCAGACCCGGCCTTCGCGCAGACACGCAATTTCCCGCGCTTCGATCCCTACCGCTCCACGCCCTTCGCCTTGCCCCAGGCCCGCGCGGCGGTGTAGCCGAGATAGCCGGTGCCGAAGAGGGCGTAGAGCGGCTCGGGGATGGCATGGAAATAGGCGCGCATCGCCGCGATGATCGCCGCCGCCGTGGCGGGCGCGATCCCGGCGATGAGGCCCATCGGCACCGACCAGAGCAGCAGCGCATACATGACATAGAGGAATGCCGGCCGCGCCCGCCGAGTCCACGGATCGACGGCGCTGTCGGCGGCGGTCATGCCACGCCCTCCGAACCGATGCGGTTCGCGAGCCAGCCATAGAGGAAGGCTTCGTTCGCCGGCCGCCCCTCGGCGATCGCGACATAATGCTCCCCCTGCAAGGCGTGCAGCGCCTTCAGCAACACCTTGCCCCCAGCCGATCCGCGTAGCGCCTGATAGGCGCGCAGGGCCGCGAGCGTGCGCGCGCCGATGATGCGATCGACCTTGAGGTCGGGATAATCCTTCTGGTTGCGGTTCAGCGCATTGAGCGCCCGCTGGAGAAAGCCCGTCGCGGTTCCCGGCCCCATATTGACCGCCGCGTCGAACAGGGTGGCCGCGACGATCCAGTTGATCTCCGCCACGAAATTATAGCCCGGCTGCTCCCAGTAAAGCCGGCGGTAAATCTGCTCGGCGAAGGCGCGCGGCAGCGTCCGCATGTCGCCCCGATAATTGTTCGCCCGCGCGACCGCCCGGGTGATCCCCATATTGGTCGGCCCGCCGCGATCGGCCGGATGATTGCTATACCCGCCTTCGCGCGCGATGACGCCGTCGATCAGCTTCTCTATGGTCATGTCCGCCTCCCTGTATCGAAAGAGGCGAATCACTTATCCCATTTGGTTTCTTGTAGGACAGAGGGGACTGGCGTGGACGAGGTGTCGCACTTTGCCTGTTATTCCCAGCATTATTTCGTTTTGAACGTGGCGGTTGCGATCAGCTGAACCCTGTCCAATCGTCCGCCCTCCATCGCCGGTCGACTGATCTGTATCGTCAGCGCAGGCTCTTCACGATTGCGAAAAGTGGTTGAGGCCATTTCGCCTTTGACCGAATGGCTCAGCCGCTCCCAGCGACTGCCGAACGCGGGCGATGCAAGGACCGCTTCAACAGCCGGCTGCAAGTCAGCGTTGCCGCCGCCCGTAATGTGGCACATGGGCAATTGGTCCGATACCACTAGAATGTAGCCGGCGCTTTCCGTCGCGTTGATCCGCCAGAAATGATTTGCCCGTCGAAGTTGGGGCGGGGGAAGGTTTGCGACATCCACGCGTTCGACCAAGCCCATTTTTGCGCCGAGGCCGACAGCTTGGGTAAATGGCTCGGTGCCATCCGCCCAACTGGCGGGGTCGAGTATCCAAGTTTCGCAGCCTTTCAATGCTCCAGTCAAACCTTCTTCGAGGTCAGATTGGGCATTTGCTGGCGCGGACAACAGGCTCGCGAACGCTAAGATGAAATATCGCATGGCGCTATCTTAGGCAGTGCTGATCTGCGCGCCACCGACGTTCTTGCGGCTGATGCTATGTGGTTTCAGGATGGGCATCTGATCTCGCAACCCCCTCCCGCGCTATCGCTTGGGAGTTTTTCGGGTGGCCGTCCCCCGGACGGCCACTGTTCCCGAAAAACTTGGTCGGGACGAGAGGATTCGAACCTCCGACCCCCACACCCCCAGTGTGATGCGCTACCAGGCTGCGCTACGTCCCGACCGGAGGGCGCCCTTTAGAAGCAGGTGGGACAGGATGCAAGCGGCAAGTCGCGGCGGCGCGGCGACCCGCCCCAATCCCTAATCATATTGCCTCCGCCCCCTTGTCTGTGTTAGCCGCGCGGCCTTGATCGGCAGGGGCCGCAAGGCCGCCCGCCTGCCACGAAAAACAAGGCGAAAGTCCACTCATGTTCATTACCCCAGCCTTTGCCCAGACCGCGGGCGGGCAAGCCTCCGGCGCCGGAATCCTGGTGCAAATGGCGCCGCTGGTCCTGATCTTCGTGGTCTTCTATTTCCTGCTCATCCGCCCGCAGCAGAAGAAGATGAAGGAGCATAAGGCCAAGATCGACGCGGTGAAGAAGGGCGATTCCGTCGTCACCGGCGGCGGTCTGGTGGGCAAGGTCGCGCGGGTGGACGACATTTATGTCGATGTCGAACTCGCGCCGGGGATGAAGGTCAAGGCGGTCAAGGCGACGCTGACCGACGTCATCGATCCCCTGTCCGCCAAGCCCGCGAACGACTGAGCGACGCCACCATGCTGAACTTCTCGCGCTGGGCGGTCGCCGCGATCATCCTGCCGCTCCTGATCGGCGTGCTGTGCGCCGTGCCGAGCTTTCTGCCCGACAGCGCCGTGGCGCATCTGCCGGGCTTCATGCGGACGCGCGTGAACCTTGGCCTAGACCTTGCCGGCGGCAGCCATCTGCTGCTGGAAGCCTCGACGCAGGATGTCGCGAAGCAGCGGCTCGCCAATATGGAGGAGCAGGTCCGCACCGAATTGCGCCGGGGCGAACCCAGAATCGCGATCGGCGACATTTCCGCGCGCGAGGGGAAGCTCAGCTTCATGGTCCGCAACCCGAGCCAGGTGGACGCCGCCGTCGAGCGCATCCGCCCGCTGACGCAAGGAGCGGGGCTGACCGGCCAGCGCGACTTCAATGTCGAGGTGGTGAACAGCTCCACAGTGGTCATCACGCCGACGAGCGCCGGCATCGACAATGCGGTCAAGAGCGCGATGGAAGTCGCGACCGAGGTGATCCGCAAGCGTATCGACGAAATGGGCACGCGCGAGCCGACGATCCAGCAGCAGGGCGACAACCGCATCGTCGTGCAGGTGCCGGGCTTGCAAGACCCCAAGGCGCTGAAGGACCTGTTGGGCCAGACCGCGAAGCTCGAATTCAAGCTGGTCGATACCACCGCCAACCCCGCCGAAGTCGCGCAGGGTCGCGCGCCGGTGGGCAGCGAGGTTCTGCCTTATGCCGACAACCCCTCGGGCGTGCCGGCGATCGCGGTCAAGCGGCAGGTGATGGTGTCGGGGGAGGATCTGACCGACGCGACCCAGGGGTTTGACCAGAATAACCAGGCGATCGTCAACATCCGCTTCAATGGCTCCGGCGGGCGCAAGTTCGGGCAGGTGACGTCGCAGAATGTCAACAAGCCCTTCGCCATCATCCTCGACGGGCGGGTGCTCTCGGCCCCCAACATCAACGAGCCGATCCTGGGCGGCAGCGCGCAGATCAGCGGCAATTTCACCGTGGAAAGCGCCAACCAGCTCGCCATCGCGCTCCGCTCCGGGAAGCTGCCCGTCGCGCTGACGGTGGTGGAGGAGCGGACGGTGGGACCGGGGCTGGGCGCGGACTCGATCCGCGCGGGCCTCATCGCATCGATCATCGCGGTGGTCGCGGTCGCGGCCTTCATGCTGCTGAGCTATGGCCGCTTCGGCGTCTACGCCAATATCGCGGTCGCCATCAACGTGCTCGTGATCCTGGGCGTGATGGGCATCCTCGGGGCGACGCTGACGCTGCCGGGCATCGCCGGCTTCGTGCTGACGATCGGCACGGCGGTGGACGCCAACGTCCTCATCTACGAACGCATCCGCGAGGAACGGCGGCGCGGGCGCAATGTCGTCGCGGCGATCGAGCATGGCTATAAGGAAGCGAGCCGCACCATCTTCGAGGCGAACGTGACCCACGCCATCGCCGGCGGCATCATGCTGGCGCTGGGCTCCGGCCCGGTCAAGGGCTTCGCCATCGTGCTGCTGATCGGCATCGCGACCAGCGTGTTCACCGCCGTCACCTTCACCCGTGTGCTGGTGGCCCATTGGGTCCGCACCAAGCGCCCGACCGAGATTGTCATATGATCCGGGTGTTCCCTCTGTTTCCGTTCGCCCTGAGCCTGTCGAAGGGCTCCGCTGAGCCGCAGGCGAAGCGTGCCTCGCTCCGCTCGGCAAAGGGCTTCGACTTCGCTCAGCCCGAACGGGTTAAGGTAACGCCATGAAACTGCTCAAACTCGTCCCCGACAATACCAATATCGGCTTCGTCGCGATGCGCAAATGGGCGTTCGCGCTCACCGCGCTGCTGACGGTGCTGGCGGTCGGCGCGACCGCCTATAAGGGACTCAACATGGGCGTCGATTTCGTCGGCGGCCTGATGATCGAGGCGAAATTCCCGCAGAATGTCGAGACCGACAAGGTGCGATCGACCATCGCGTCGTTGAATGTCGGCGAAAGCTCGCTCCAGCAGTTCGGCGACCCCAAGACGGTGCAGATCCGCCTGCCCTTGCCCGAGCAGGGCGGCGCGGGCGCGGCCAACGCGGTCGTGGAAAAGACCCGCAAGGCGATGGAACAGCAATTCCCCGGCGTCACCTTCTCCCGCTACGACACGGTGTCGGGCAAGGTGTCGGGCGAGCTGATCCAGACCGGCGTGCTGGCGGTGATGCTGGCGGTGATCGGCATCGCGGTCTTCTCCTGGTTCCGCTACGAATGGCAATTCGGCGTCTCGACCTTCGTCGCGATCATGCACGACGTGCTGATGACGCTCGGCTTCTTCGCGGTGACGCAGCTGGAGTTCGACCTCAACATCGTCGCCGCCGTGCTGACGATCGTGGGCTATTCGATCAACGACAAGATGGTGATCGACGACCGCATCCGCGAGAATATGCGCAAATACCGCAAGATGGACATGAAGGCGCTCATCGACCTGTCCGTCAACGAAACGCTGCCCCGCACGGTGATGACCTCGGTGACGATCCTGCTGGCGCTGGGCGCGCTGCTGCTGTTCGGCGGCCATGTGCTGCGTGGCTTCACCGCCGCGATGATGCTGGGCGTGGTGGTGGGCACCTATTCGTCCATCTATGTCTCCTCCTCGCTGCTGATCTCGCTGGGGCTGACCCCGGCGGCGTCGGAAAAGAAGGCGGCGAAGAAGAGCGACTATGCCGGCAATGCCGAACGGATCGGCCCTCGCGACGATGGGGCGCGGCCCTGAGCGATATCGGTATCCAGGTCCGCCGCGACGACAGCGGGCAGGGACCGATCGTCACCGGCTTTCAGGGCCGGGGCTTTCGCGTGCGGGACGATGTGTTCCCCGGCGGCCTGCTGCTCAGCCCCCTTCGCGCGCTTGCTTGGGATCATGCGCCGGCGGTTGATGCGCTGACGGTCGCGGCGCTGGGGGACTTTATCGACTTGGAGCCGCTGCCCGAATTTCTGCTGCTGGGCACCGGCGCTGGCCTGCGCCAGCCGCCGCGCGCCTTCGTGCGCGTCCTCGAAGCGCGCGGCATCGGCGTCGAGGCGATGGACAGCCGCGCGGCGGCCCGCGCCTGGGGCGTGCTGCGCGCCGAGGAGCGATGGATCGTCGGCGCGCTGCTGCCGCTCTGACCGCCTGAAGCCAGCCGCCTTGCGCGGGCGATATTATCCGCTTAAGACTGTGCCCAAGTTCCGGTCCCGCCACGGGATTGGCGATGAACAGAAGCGAGTTTCGGCATGGTGCAGCATAGCCGCCCATCGCCGCAGAGTTCCGGCCCGGCCGGCCGTTCCTCGGGCAAGCGCGCCCGATCCGGTCCGGGCGATGGGAGCAAGGCTGCGGCCCTTCCTCCCCCGTCGATGCAGCGGGGCCTTTCGCCCCATGGCGCGCGCGATCATCGGTTCGACCGCAAAGCCTATGCCGCGATCGACCTTGGCACCAATAACTGCCGGCTGCTGATCGCGAAGCCCTCGGCGGATGGCTTCATCGTCGTGGATGCCTTTTCCCGCATCGTGCGGCTGGGCGAGGGCCTGGCATCGAGCGGGCGAATCAGCGACGCGGCGATCGATCGCGCCATCGCCGCGCTTTCGGTCTGCGCCGACAAGCTCAAGCGCCGGCATGTGGCGCTGGCCCGATCGGTCGCGACGGAGGCGTGTCGCCGCGCGTCCAACGGCGCGGAGTTCATCCAGCGCGTCTATCGCGAGACCGGCATCGCGCTCGACATCATCAGCGCGCAGGAAGAGGCGCGACTGGCGGTGCTGGGCTGTCATGCGCTGCTGGAGCCGGGCGATGGGCCGGCGCTGATCTTCGACATTGGCGGGGGTTCGACCGAATTGGTGCTGGTGGACGCGCATGGCGACGGCGCGCCGACGATCGTCGATTGGGTGAGCGCGCCTTGGGGCGTGGTGTCGCTGACCGAGAGCGAGGCGTTCGATACCGGCGATGCGGGCGAGCGGCTCGCCGCCTACGCCCGGATGCGCGCGCGCGTTGCGGAAGCCTTCTTGCCCCTCGCGCGCCGCCTGCCGCGCGAGGCTGACGGCATCCGCCTGCTCGGCACGTCGGGCACGGTGACGACGCTCGCCAGCCTGCACCTCGGTTTGCCCCGCTACGACCGGCAGGCGATCGACGGCCTCATCGTGCCGTCCGAATCGATGCGCGCCATTTCCGGGCGGCTGTCGAGCATGTCGCTTGCCGAGCGGCAGACGCTGCCCTGCATCGGCACCGAGCGCGCCGACCTGGTGGTGGCGGGCTGCGCGATCCTGGAATCCATCCTCGACATCTGGCCGGCCGAGCGGCTGGGCGTCGCCGACCGGGGCATCCGCGAAGGCATATTGCGCGGGCTCATGGACCGCGACGGGAGGATGATGTGAGAGGCTCGGGCGTCGGCAAAGTGCGGGTCAAGACCGCCAAGGGCCGCACCGCGCAATCGGTGCGCTGGCTGGAGCGGCACCTGAACGACCCCTATGTCCGCAAGGCGAAGGCGGAAGGCTGGCGCAGCCGCGCCGCCTTCAAGCTCATTGAACTGGACGAGAAATTCCATTTCGTGAAGGGGGCGAAGGCGGTCGTGGACTTGGGCGTCGCGCCGGGCGGCTGGGCGCAGGTGGTCCGCAAGATGGCCCCCAAAGCCGCCGTGGTCGGCATCGACCTGCTGCCGGTCGATCCCATCCCCGGCGTCACCCTGTTCCAGATGGACTTCATGGACGACAAGGCGCCCGAGCTGTTGCGTGAGGCGCTGGGGCAGGAGCCGGACCTGGTCATCTCCGACATGGCGGCGAATACGGTGGGCCATGCCCAGACCGACCACCTCCGCACCATGGGGCTGGTCGAAGCAGCGGCATGGTTCGCGGTCGAAAATCTCCGCAAGGGCGGCACCTTTGTGGCGAAGGTGTTCGCGGGCGGCACCGACGGCGATCTGCTGGTGCTGCTCAAGAAGAATTTCACGACGATCAAGCACGCCAAGCCGCCCGCCAGCCGCAAGGGCAGCGTCGAATGGTATGTCGTCGCGCAGGGCTTCAAGGGGCGGACGGACGAAGCGGGGGATTGATTGTAGCGCGGCGTGCTTCTGCGAAGGCAGGAGCCTCGTTGGGAGGACCGATATCGAGGTGCATTGACTAGGATATAGAATGGTGTTCCCCGGCGAAGGCCGGGGTCCAGTTCCACCCTCTGGACTGGACCCCGGCCTTCGCCGGGGAACACCGCAATCCTTCCCGATGCATTTTGATACCAGTTGGGCTCCGCCTTCGCAGGAGCACGGGAGCAAGGGGGCAGGGGCTTTTGGTCGCTACGGTTTCGACGGTTGCCTATCTGGGGCTGGAGGCGCGCGGGGTCGAGGTGCAGTGCCAGCTCGTTCCCGGCCTGCCCAATTTCATCCTCGTCGGCCTGCCCGACAAGGCGGTGGCCGAAAGCCGCGAGCGGGTCCGCAACGCCATCGCTGCGATCGGCCTCTCGCTGCCGCCCAAGCGCATCACCGTGAACCTCTCGCCCGCCGACCTGCCCAAGGAAGGATCGCATTTCGACCTGCCGATCGCGCTCGCGCTGCTGGGCGCGATGGGGGTGATCGACGCGGAGACGCTGTCGGGCTATGTCGTCGTCGGGGAACTGGGGCTGGACGGGCGCACCGCGCCGTCGCCCGGCGTGCTGCTGGCGGCGCTTCACGCGGGCGGGCAGGATATGGGGCTGGTCTGCCCGGTCGCGCAGGGGAGCGAGGCGGCCTGGGCCGGGCAGGTGGAGGTCGTCGCCGCGCCCGATCTTTTGAGCCTGCTCAACCATTTCAAGGGGACCGCCGCCCTGTCGCCGCCGCAGCCCGGCGCGGTCGAAACCCCGGCACGGACGGCGGACCTCAAGCAGGTGAAGGGGCAGGAAGTCGCCAAGCGCGCGCTGGAGATCGCGGCGGCCGGCGGGCATAATCTGCTGATGGTCGGGCCGCCCGGCGCGGGCAAATCGCTGATGGCGAGCTGTATGCCGGGCATTTTGCCCGAGATGACCCCGGCCGAGGCGCTCGAAAGCTCGATGGTGGCGAGCGTCGCGGGGATGCTGGAGGGCGGTCGGATCAGCCGCGCCCGCCCGTTCCGCGCGCCGCATCACAGCGCGTCGATGGCGGCTTTGGTCGGCGGCGGCCTCAAGGCCCGGCCGGGCGAGGTGAGCATGGCGCATCTCGGCGTCCTGTTCCTCGACGAACTGCCGGAGTTCCAGCGCACCGTGCTCGATTCGCTGCGCCAGCCGCTTGAAACGGGCGAGGTGACGGTGGCGCGGGCGAACGCGCATGTGACCTTTCCGGCCCGCGTGCAGCTTGTTGCTGCCATGAACCCCTGCCGCTGCGGCCATCTGGGCGATCCGGCGCTGGCCTGCTCGCGCGCGCCGCGCTGCGCCGCCGATTATCAGGCGAAGGTCTCCGGTCCCCTGCTTGATCGCATCGACCTGCATGTCGAGGTGCAGGCGGTAACGGCGGCCGATCTCGTCCTGCCGCCGCCCGCCGAAGGATCGGCCGAGGTCGCCGCGCGGGTCGCGGCAGCGCGGCGGGTGCAGACGGCGCGCTACGCCGGCACGCCGACGCGCACCAATGCGGAGGTGGATGGCGAAGCGCTGGAAGCGGTCGCTGGCCCGGACGAGGCCGGGCGACAGCTATTGGCGCAGGCCGCCGCCGCGATGAAGCTGTCGGCCCGCGGCTACACGCGCGTGCTCCGCGTAGCGCGCACCATTGCCGACCTCGCCGGCGCGGAGCAGGTCGGGCGGGTGCATGTGGCGGAAGCGCTGAGCTACCGGCGGCGTGCGCCGGTGAATTGAGGCTAGAAAATCGACCGCCCCTTCTCCCTTGGAGGGAGAAGGATACGGAGCCTTGTCGCGAAGCGGCTAGGCGGAGTTGGATGAGGGGGATTGCATGTCATTGGCGATGCGCTTCAAGGCAGCGGCTGCACACTGAACAGCGTATAGAGACCAATCACCATGCCGCCACCCGCGAAACCGCACAGGAAGCGGCGGATGTCGGGCCAATAATCGGGATGTTCCATCGCGCGTCCTTTCCTCCGCATGGGGTGGCGGGCCATTAGGCGCGGGGGCAGGGCGGTTCCAGTGACAAATATGGTTAGGGGAATGGCTCCCCGGACTTGTCACAAGCTGATCGGCTCAACCCGCCTTGTCGTTGGCGATCAGCTTGAGTTCGGGCGCGCCATCGCTGTCCTGATGGGCGAAGCGGCCGTCGATGCGGCTGCCCGCTTCTATGCTGATGGTGGCGTAGCGCACGTCGCCGGTGATGCGGGCGCTGCTTTCGACCACCAGCTCCTGCGCGGTGATCGATCCGTCGACCAGCCCCGCCAGCCGCGCGCTTTGCGCGGTGACATGGCCGGTGATGCGGCTGTCCGGCCCCTGCACCAGAGCGGCGCAGATGATGTCGCCTTCCACCACGCCATCGACATGCAGATCGACCGAGGCGGTGAGGTTGCCGCTGATCGTCACGTCGCCGCCAATCAGGGAAAAGGGGATGGATTTACCCCCGGTCGCGGACATCGGCGAACCGGGCCGTTGCGGTTTGCTGGACTTGGAGAACATCTTTGCGGGCCTCCAGGAAGCGGCGGGGGTTGATGGCCTGGCCGTTCAGCCGGACCTCGAAATGGAGATGGGTGCCGGTCGAGCGGCCGGTCGATCCCATGCGGCCGACGGCATCGCCCCGATCGACCTTCGCCCCTACGCGCGCGGCAAAGCCGGACAGGTGCGCGTAGCGGGTCATGAGGCCATTGCCATGATCGACCTCGACCACATTGCCATAGCCCTGGCGCTGCCCGACATAGGCGACGCGGCCGGCTGCGGCGGCGTTGATCGGCTGGCCGTAGCGGCCGGGAAAGTCGATGCCGGCATGGAAAGCGGCATGGCCGTTGAAGGGATCGCGGCGATAGCCATAGGAACTGGTCATCATCGGCGCGGCGGTCGGCTGGCCCGAAGGAATGGCAAGCAGGCTGCGCTCCAGAAACTCCATCCGCGCCATCGCGTCGGCGAGTTGCTCCAGCTCGGGCGTCATGTCCGCCTTGTCCCCGCTCCACGGCACGAAGGGGCCGCCCTGCGCGCGCGCGGCGCTGCGGGCGAGCGCGTCGGGATTGAGGCCGAAGCTGCGGATCGCGGCGGCGGCCTTGTCGGCGCGGCGCTCGACAGCGTGGGTCAGCAGCAGGGCGAAGCGGCGCTGGCGGTCGGCGATGCGGACCAGCGGCGCGGCTTCAGGCGCCATGCTGATCTTGGTCGACAGGCGCGCGGCCTTTTTATCCGCCACGCCAGCCTTGACCGCCTCGCCGTCGCTCACCAGGTCTGCGCCGGCGGCATTGCCCTCGTCCACGCCAAAATGGGTTTTGTAGAGGCCGTCCATGAAGTCCTGCCGGGCTTCGAGATCCTGCGCCAGATCCTCGACCGACTTGCGGTAATCGGCAACCTTTCCGGCGGCTTTCGCAACCGACTGGCCCTTGGCGGCGAGGGCGGCGCGTTCCTGTGCGACGGCGGCGTTGGTCAGCGCCATCGACAGAGTAGCGCCGGCCCAGCCGATCAGAGCGACGGAAACAAGCCCGATGGTCGCGATCTGCGCGCGGCGGGAGATTCGGATGAACTTTACCTGACCGCCGGATCGCAGGAATATTTCCCGCTCGGGCAAAAGGGCGTTCAGCCGTTGCCGCAGGCCGGCCGGCCCGTTTTTATGTTTTGACGACAAGATGACCCCGCGACTCTCTTTTTAGCGAGTCGGCCGGTAGCAAAGCATGGCCCGTCGCGCGAATCCATCGTTGCGGACTCGTGACGAGTCGAAAGCTGCGCGCGCCAGAATGATCGAAAGCGCTTTTGGTTCCGCAAAAAATTAGATCAGGGTTGGCGCACCTTATGATCGCCGCGCAGCAATTGCTCGACCTTGGCGGCCGGCATGGCAGCGCCGAAATGATAACCCTGCCCACAATGGCATCCGCCCGCGCGGAGATAGTCCATCTGGTGCTGGTTCTCCACGCCTTCGGCCACGGTGCGGATGCCGAGGCTGTAGGCGAGGTTCAGCACGGTGCGGACGATCGCCGCATCCTCCGGGTCGGTCTCCAGGTCGCGCACGAAGCGCTGGTCGATCTTGATGACATCGATCGGAAATTGCTTGAGGTGGGACAGCGAGGCATAGCCGGTGCCGAAATCGTCGAGCGCTATGGCCACGCCCTCAGCGCTCAGCCGGTGCAGCGCTCGGCCGACCTGCTCGGCATTGCGGCCGAGGAACACCGATTCGGTCACCTCCACCTCGATCGCGGAAGGGGGCAGCCCGGCCTCCTTCAGCCGGTCGAGCAGCCGGTCGGCGAAGCGATCGTCGATCAGGTCCGCGCCCGACACGTTGAACGCGATCGGCCCGACCGTCAGCCCGGCCGTCCGCCACCCGACCGCATCGGCGACGATGCCGTCCAGCATCCGCGCGGTAATGGCGGGGCCGAGTTCGGGATGCTCGAAGGCGGCGGCGATGTCGCCGGGCATGATCGTGCCACCCTCGCGCGTCGGGCATCGGAACAGCGCCTCGAACCCTGTCACCGCGCCGCTGTCGAGCGCGACCTTGGGCTGATACCAGGGGGCGGGTTTCTCCTTCGCCAGCAGGTGCCGCGCCTTGTCCAGCATCGCCGCTTCGCGTTCCCAGCTGTCGAGCAGCGTCGGGCCGAACAGCGCGCTGCGACCCCGCCCGCTATTCTTGGCATGATAGAGCGCGATATCAGCATGTTTGATGAGCGCCGCGACATCCTCGCCATGTTCTGGGAAGAGGGCGACGCCGATGCTGACCCGGCTGTCGATCAAGCGGCCGCGATAGGGCAGCGGGGCGTGAAGCTGATCGGTGATGCGCGCCAGGATCGGCTGGATCGCGTCGGCGTCGCGCAGGCGGGTCAGCAGCACCGCGAACTCGTCGCCGCCCATGCGCGCCACCAGATCGCCGGGGCGGAGCGCCTGCCGCAGCCGGGCGGCGACCGCGCAGAGCAAAGCGTCGCCCGCATCATGGCCGGCGGTGTCGTTGACGCGCTTGAATTCGTCGAGGTCGATCAGCAGGACGGCGGCCTGTCCCGCCGGCTTGCCGGACGTGGCGGTGGTCGCCTGGGTCAGCGCCGCCATGAAATGCGCACGGTTGGCAAGCCCGGTCAGCGCGTCCGACATGGCGAGCCGCTCCAGCCGCTGTTCGGTCTCCTTGCGCTCGGTGATGTCGACCGCGCAGGTCATGAAGCAGCTCTCACCGTCGATCACGATCGGCCGCGAGGAGAGCAGCGCATCGCGAACAACGCCGTCGGCACGGCGGATGCGACACTCGAAATTGTCGATGGCCTCATTATTCTGAAGCCGTTCGTAGAATAGGTCGCGCGCGGGCATGTCGACATAGGCGGCGACCACATTGTCGAGCGGTGCATCGGTGCCGGCCGAATAGGCCTCGGTCGCAGCCTGGTTCCGGCGCAGCACCGCGCCATCGCGGCGGGTGACGAGCAGCGGCAGCGGAACCGCCATGAACATCCGCTCCAGCGTGTCGCGGCTGACCGCCAGCGCCGCCTGCGCGTCGCGAGCGATACGGGTGGCGGTCCATTCCTGCCGTTGCAGCCGGTTGTTGCGCGCGATCGCGATCCACATGCCGCAATGGAGCATCAGCAGCGAGAGGATGAGGCCGGTGGCGGTAGGGGAGAGCGGGGCCGGAGCGAGATAGCCGATCAGCAGCACGGCGCCGCAGCCAAGGCCTCCGCCCGCATTGCCGCGAAAACTGGTCGGCACCACAAGGTAGAAGACGAGCGGCAGCATCACCAGCACGAAGATGGCGATGTCGCTGCGCGAACTGACCAGGAAGGCGACGCCGATCGCCGTCACCACCTGCCAGGCGAGGCAGATGCGCTCGACCCGCGCGAAGCTGGTCATGTGGCGGCAGAGCGAGAGGCAATAGAGCGACCAGAGAATGACCGCGATCCGCGCCGGCACCGCCACCCAGAAATGCGGCGTGCCGGAAAAGCGCCAGTCGCTGATGAGGAAGAGGCTGTTGAGCACCGCCGACAGCAGGAACAGCAGCTGCGCATGGCGCCGGGATTCGGGCAGCCGTTCGGTCTGGAAGGCCGACTCCCGCGCGGCATCGCGAAATTCGCCGGTGATGGGAGAGATGTCGGTCACGGCCCGCCTTCAGTGTCGAGGGGCGGGATGATAGGACCAGCATGGTTACCAAAGCGCTAATTTCGGCCGTGTCGCCGCCGTGTCGGCGGGGTCGCGCGCGCTGCTTGACCGGGCCGGGCGCGGTCGCTATAGGCGCGGCTGCCCAGCGGCCTGCCGTGCGAAGACTCGTCTCCCTGCGACTATCGGCTGAGCGACATTAGAGCTGAACATTGCCGGGTGCTCTTGCGGCTCCAGGGGGCTTTCGCCCGCCGGGGCCTTTGCTGTTTGGAGGAATCTGCCTCCAGGTGGCGCGCAAACGCGGGAATGCCGGTAAAGTAACTGAAAAGGTGAAGGGCTTCATGCCAACGATCAACCAGCTGGTCCGCAAGGGCCGCGAATTGCAGAAGACCAAGTCCAAGGTTCCTGCCATGGACGCGAACCCGCAGAAGCGCGGCGTTTGCACCCGCGTCTATACGACGACCCCGAAAAAGCCGAACTCGGCGCTCCGCAAGGTGGCGAAGGTGCGTCTGGTGAACCAGCGCGAAGTCATCACCTATATTCCGGGTGAAGGCCACAATCTTCAGGAGCACTCGGTCGTGCTGATCCGTGGCGGCCGCGTGCGCGACCTTCCCGGCGTGCGCTACCATGTGCTGCGCGGCGTGCTGGATACCCAGGGCGTCAAGGACCGCAAGCAGAGCCGCTCGAAGTACGGCGCGAAGCGTCCGAAGTGATCGGGCGCTAGCCCGATCATCCCGGCGCAGGCCGGGGTCCAGACACAATAGTAAGCCCCGGACATGTTCCGGACCAGGCTGAAGCAGCAAGGAAGACTATCATGTCACGTCGTCGTCGCCCCGAAAAGCGCGTCATCCTGCCGGATCCCAAGTTCGGCGATATCGTGCTGTCGAAGTTCATGAACAGCATCATGCAGGACGGCAAGAAGGCCGTTGCCGAATCGATCGTCTATGGCGCTCTCGAAACCGTCGAGACCCGCGCCAAGAAGGATCCGATCGGTCTGTTCCATGACGCCCTCAACAATGTGAAGCCCGGCATCGAAGTCCGCAGCCGCCGCGTCGGCGGTGCGACCTACCAGGTTCCCGTCGAAGTGCGCCCCGAGCGTTCGCAGGCGCTGGCGATCCGCTGGCTCATCACCGCCGCGCGCAACCGCAGCGAAACCACGATGGCCGCGCGCCTGTCGGGCGAGCTGCTGGACGCCGCCAACAACCGCGGCAATGCGGTCAAGAAGCGCGAAGACACGCACCGCATGGCGGAAGCGAACCGCGCCTTCTCGCATTACCGCTGGTAATGACTATATAGGGGATCGGGGCATCTTGTCCCGATCCCCATCACCGTTCGGGCTGAGCGAAGTCGAAGCCCTCCACTGAGCGACGCGAAGTGCCTTCACTTCGTTCAGGCGAGCCCTTCGACTTCGCTCAGGGCGAACGGAACCAGGAATTCCTGTTTCTCACCCGCCGCACAGGCAACGGAGTAAGCATCATGGCCCGCAGCCATCCGCTCGAACGCTATCGCAATTTCGGCATCATGGCCCACATCGACGCCGGTAAGACCACCACGACCGAGCGTATCCTTTACTACACCGGCAAGTCCTACAAGATCGGCGAAGTCCATGACGGCGCCGCCACGATGGACTGGATGGAGCAGGAGCAGGAGCGCGGGATCACGATCACCTCGGCAGCCACCACCTGCGTGTGGAAGGCGAACGAGGGCAAGGGCCTTGAGCATCGCCTGAACATCATCGACACCCCCGGCCACGTCGACTTCACCATCGAAGTCGAGCGGTCGCTGCGCGTGCTCGACGGCGCGGTCGCCGCGTTCGACGGCGTTGCCGGCGTGGAGCCGCAGTCGGAGACGGTGTGGCGCCAGGCGGACAAATATAAGGTGCCGCGGATGTGCTTCATCAACAAGCTCGACCGCACCGGCGCCGATTTCTATTATTGCGTGCAGACGATCATCGACCGTCTCGGCGCGACCCCGGCCGTCCTCTATCTGCCGATCGGCGCGGAAAGCGATTTCCGTGGGCTGGTCGATCTGGTCGAAAACCGCGCGATCATCTGGAAGGACGAGAGCCTGGGCGCGGAATTCTATTATGAAGAGATTCCCGCCGATCTCGCCGACAAGGCAGCCGAATATCGCGAAAAGCTGATCGAACTCGCCGTCGAGCAGGACGACGAGGCGATGGAGGCCTATCTCGAAGGCAATCTGCCCGACACCGCGACCTTGAAGGCGCTGATCCGCAAGGGCACGCTCGGCCAGGCGTTCACCCCCGTGCTGTGCGGCTCCGCGTTCAAGAACAAGGGCGTTCAGCCCCTGCTCGACGCGGTCGTGGACTATCTGCCGTCGCCGCTCGACATTCCCGACGTGCAGGGCATCAACCCCGACACCGAGGAACCCGACACCCGCAAGACCGCCGACGACGCGCCCTTCTCGGGCCTGGCGTTCAAGATCATGAACGATCCCTTCGTGGGCTCGCTCACCTTCCTGCGCGTCTATTCGGGCACGCTGACCAAGGGCACGTACCTCAACTCGGTCAAGGACAAGAAGGAAAAGGTCGGGCGTATGCTCCTCATGCACGCGAACTCGCGTGAGGACATCGACACTGCTTATGCGGGCGACATCGTCGCGCTGGCCGGCATGAAGGAAACCACGACGGGCGACACGCTGTGCGCCGAGCGCCAGCCGATTATCCTCGAACGGATGGAATTCCCCGAGCCGGTCATCGAACTGTCGGTCGAACCCAAGACCAAGGCCGACCAGGAGAAGATGGGCGTCGCGCTCAACCGCCTGGCCGCCGAGGATCCCTCGTTCCGCGTCTCGACCGATCACGAATCGGGCCAGACGATCATCAAGGGCATGGGCGAACTTCACCTCGAAATCCTGGTCGACCGCATGAAGCGCGAGTTCAAGGTCGAGGCGAATGTCGGCGCGCCGCAGGTCGCCTATCGCGAATATCTGAAGAAGCCGGTCGACGTCGACTACACCCACAAGAAGCAGTCGGGCGGCACCGGCCAGTTCGGCCGCATCAAGGTGAAGCTGACGCCGGGCGAGCGCGGCGCCGGCATCATCTTCAAGGACGAGATCAAGGGCGGCAATATTCCCAAGGAATATATCCCCGCGATCGAAAAGGGTATGCGCGAGACGGCGGCGACCGGATCGCTGATCGGCTTCCCGATCATCGATTTCGAGATCCTGCTCTATGACGGCGCCTATCACGACGTCGACTCGTCGGCGCTGGCGTTTGAAATCACCGGCCGCGCGGCGATGCGCGAGGCGGCGCAGAAGGCGGGCATCACCCTGCTGGAACCGATCATGAAGGTCGAGGTCGTGACCCCGGAGGAATATCTGGGCGATGTCATCGGCGACATGAACAGCCGTCGCGGCCAGATCCAGGGCACCGACACCCGCGGCAACGCGCAGGTGGTCGAGGCCATGGTGCCGCTCGCCAACATGTTCGGCTATGTGAACTCGCTGCGGTCCTTCACGCAGGGGCGCGCGAACTACTCGATGATCTTCTCCCATTATGACGAAGTGCCGCAGAATGTGGCGGACGAAGTCAAGGCGAAGATGGCCTGATAAGTTTCCCTCAGCCGGGCCGTGAAAACGGCTCGGTAGGGGCTGGTAATCTGGAAATTTGCTGCTATGGACGCGCCTTCGCGAGGCGCGGCCGAGCGGTCAGACCAAAGCTGATTTTGATTAGAAGGTAGGATAAAATGGCTAAGGCTAAGTTTGAGCGGACCAAGCCGCACTGCAACATCGGCACCATCGGTCACGTCGACCATGGCAAGACCTCGCTGACCGCGGCGATCACCAAGGTGCTGGCCGAAACCGGCGGCGCGACCTTCGTCGACTATGCCAACATCGACAAGGCGCCCGAAGAGCGCGAGCGCGGCATCACCATTTCGACCGCGCACGTCGAATATGAGACCGAAGCGCGCCACTACGCCCACGTCGACTGCCCCGGCCACGCCGACTATGTGAAGAACATGATCACCGGCGCGGCGCAGATGGACGGCGCGATCCTGGTCGTGTCGGCCACCGACGGCCCGATGCCGCAGACCCGCGAGCACATCCTGCTCGCCCGCCAGGTCGGCGTGCCGCAGCTCGTCGTGTTCATGAACAAGGTCGATCTGGTCGACGACGCCGAAATCCTCGAGCTGGTCGAACTGGAAATCCGCGAGCTGCTCAGCTCCTACGATTTCGACGGCGACAACATCCCCGTCATCCCCGGCTCGGCCGTGAAGGCGCTGGACGGCTCGAACGACGAAATCGGCAAGCAGGCTGTGCTGAAGCTGATGGCCGCCGTTGACGAATTCATCCCGCAGCCGGAGCGTCCGGTCGACAAGGCGTTCCTGATGCCGATCGAAGACGTGTTCTCGATCTCGGGTCGCGGCACCGTCGTCACCGGCCGTGTCGAAACCGGCATCGTGAAGGTTGGCGAGGAAGTCGAGATCGTTGGTCTGAAGGCAACCGCCAAGACCACCGTGACCGGCGTCGAAATGTTCCGCAAGCTGCTCGACGAAGGTCGTGCGGGCGACAATATTGGCGCGCTGATCCGTGGCATCAAGCGTGAGGAAGTCGAGCGCGGCCAGGTTCTGGCCAAGCCCGGCACCATCACCCCGCACACCGAATTCGACGCGGAAGTCTATGTCCTGTCGAAGGAAGAAGGCGGCCGTCACACCCCGTTCTTCGCCAACTATCGTCCGCAGTTCTACTTCCGCACCACCGACGTGACCGGCGAAGTGATCCTGCCCGAGGGCACCGAGATGGTGATGCCCGGCGACAATGTGAAGCTCGGCGTCAAGCTCATCGCGCCGATCGCGATGGACTCGGGCCTGCGCTTCGCGATCCGCGAAGGCGGCCGGACCGTCGGCGCAGGGGTTGTCGGCACGATCTCGAAGTAATATAGGACCGCAGCGGCGCGAATCGGCTGATTCGCGCCGCTCGGATTTTTCAGCCGCCTCGGATCGCCTTTCTCCGGCTTTCACCAGCTAGAAGGGCAAGATGAGGCGGATTTTATTTGTGAGCGCATTTTCGTAAATCATCGGCTGCTCCGGCTGATTTTAGAAAATGCGTGGGTTTTTGGCTCTTTCGCATCGGTACAGGAACTATGGACAGCAATATCCGCATTCGCCTCAAGGCGTTCGATCATCGCGTGCTCGATCAGGCGACCGGCGACATCGCCGACACCGCCCGCCGCACCGGCGCCCTTATCCGCGGTCCCATTCCTTTGCCGACGCGCATCGAGAAGTTCACGGTCAACCGTGGCCCGCACATCGACAAGAAGTCGCGCGAGCAGTTCGAGGTCCGCACCTACAAGCGTATGCTTGACATTGTGCAGCCGACGCCGCAGACGGTCGACGCGCTGATGAAGCTGGACTTGGCTGCCGGCGTGAACGTGGAAATTAAGTTGGCCTAAAGCCGACAAGTCCCTGCCACTCGCAACGAGGGCAGGGTATCGGGCATTCCATCGCTGATGGAAGCTCAAACGACACAAGGGATACCGCATGGATCATCCGGTGAACCGGAAAGTCCATGGTTTCTGGTCCCCCGTCGCCTTTCCCGAGAGGGATCGGCATCCAACCCTGACGGGGTGATCGCTATATTTCGGGTTGGACCGCACAGGAGTTATCCTGCGCGGTTTTTTCGTTGGATACGCCCGCTGCTACGGTGGGCCTCTATGGGAGTAATCAGTGATGCGCACAGGCGTGATCGCTAAGAAAGTCGGGATGACCCGTCTGTTCCAGGAGGACGGACGTCATATACCGGTTACGGTTCTGGCCCTTGAGGGCAATCAGGTCGTGGCCCGCAAGGAGACCGATCGTGACGGCTATGTCGCGGTTCAGCTCGGCGCGGGCGTCGCGAAGGTCAAGAATGTCGCCAAGCCGCAGCGCGGCCACTTCGCCAAGGCGGAAGTGGAGCCGAAGGCGCGCCTGGTCGAATTCCGCGTCGCCGAGGATGCGCTCCTCGATGTCGGCGCCGAGATCGCGGCCGACCATTTCATCGCCGGCCAGCTGGTCGACGTCGCAGGCCACACCCAGGGTAAGGGTTTCGCCGGCGCCATGAAGCGCTGGGGCTTCGGCGGTATGCGCGCCACCCACGGCGTGTCCATCAGCCATCGTGCCCATGGTTCGACCGGCAACCGCCAGGATCCCGGCCGCGTCTTCAAGAACAAGAAGATGGCCGGTCACATGGGCGACCGCGAGCGCACGCAGCAGAACCTCGAGATCGTGCGCACCGACGTCGAGCGCGGCCTGCTGTTCGTCAAGGGCTCGGTCCCCGGCGCCAAGGGCACCTGGCTCACCGTCTGTGACGCCGTCAAGGTCAAGCGCCCGGCCGATGTGCCCTATCCGGCCAGCTTGAAGCAGGCTGCCAACAGCAACAATGCTCCGGCCGAGACGCCTGCTGAAGATGCAGCCGCTCCCGAAGCGACCGAAGGCCAGGAGGGCTAAACCATGAAGGTCAATGTACAGACCCTCGACGCCGCAGCCGCCGGTGAGCTGGAGCTGAACGATGCCGTGTTCGGCGTCGAGCCCCGCACCGACATTCTGCACCGCGTCGTCACCTGGCAGCTGGAAAAGCGCCGCGCCCCCGCCCGCGCCACCCGCGAGCGGTCGGACGTCGCCCGCACCGGCAAGAAGTTCGGCCGCCAGAAGGGCGGCGGCACCGCTCGTCACGGCGACCGCAAGGCGCCCGTGTTCATCGGCGGTGGTAAGGCGCACGGCGCTCGTGCCCGCGACTTCGGCCACGACCTGAACAAGAAGATCCGGGCGCTGGGCCTGAAGATGGCGTTGTCGGCGAAGGCGAAGGACGGTTCGCTGATCGTCCTCGACAATCTCGACGTGGCGGAAGGCAAGACCAAGGCTCTGGTCGCGCACCTCGCCAAGCTGAACCTCAACAAGGCTTTGTTCATCGACGGCGACGCCGTGAACGTCAGCTTTGCCAAGGCATCGGCCAACATCGTCGGCGTGGACCTGCTGCCCGCCGTCGGCGCCAATGTCTACGACATCCTTAAGGCGGATTCGCTGGTGCTGACGCGCGCCGCGGTCGAAAAGCTGGAGGCGCGTTTCAATGGCTAAGAAGGACGCCGCGACCGTGGACAACCGTCATTACGACGTCGTTGTCGCGCCGGTCATCACCGAGAAGTCGACGCTTCTCTCCGAAAATAACGCCGTGGTCTTCAAGGTCGCCAACACCGCCTCGAAGCCCGAAATCAAGGCCGCCGTCGAGGCGATCTGGGGCGTCACCGTCAAGAGCGTGAACACGCTGGTCGCCAAGGGCAAGACCAAGAAGTGGAAGGGCAAGCCCTACACGCGCTCGGACGTGAAGAAGGCGATCGTTCGCCTGGCTGATGGCCAGTCGATCGACATCACCGAAGGAGTGCGCTGACCATGGCGCTTAAGAGCTATAACCCGACGAGCCCGGCCCAGCGCGGCCTGATCCTCGTTGACAAGTCGAGCCTGCACAAGGGCAAGCCCGTCAAGGCGCTGACCGAAGGCAAGCGCAAGACCGGCGGTCGCAACAACAAGGGCCATGTGACCTCGCGCGGCATCGCCGGCGGTCATAAGCAGAAGTACCGCATCATCGACTTCAAACGTCGCCTCTGGGACGTCGAAGGCACGGTGGAGCGTTTGGAATATGACCCCAACCGCACCGCCTTCATCGCGCTGGTCAACTATCCCGACGGCACCCAGACCTATGTGCTGGCGCCGCAGCGTCTCGCTCCCGGTGACAAGATCATCGCGGGCAAGAAGACCGACGTGAAGCCGGGCAATGCGATGGAACTGGGCCAGATGCCGGTCGGCACCATCATCCACAATATCGAGATGAAGCCGGGCAAGGGCGGTCAGCTCTGCCGTTCGGCGGGCACCTATGCCCAGCTCGTCGGTCGCGATCGCGGCATGGTGATGGTCCGCCTGTCCTCGGGCGAACAGCGCTACATCCGCTCGGACTGCATGGGCACGGTGGGCGCGGTGTCGAACCCCGACAACGCCAACACCAACCTCGCCAAGGCCGGCCGCAACCGCTGGCTCGGCAAGCGCCCGCTGACGCGCGGCGTGGCGAAGAACCCGGTCGATCACCCGCATGGCGGTGGTGAAGGCCGGACCTCGGGCGGCCGTCATCCGGTCACGCCCTGGGGCAAGCCGACCAAGGGTGCGCGCACCCGCCACAACAAGGCGACGGACAAGTTCATCATCCGTAGCCGCCACGCGAAGAAGAAGAGGTAAGCGAGATGGCTCGTTCCGTCTGGAAAGGTCCGTTCGTGGACCTCAGCCTTCTGAAGAAGGCGGAAGCCGCGCAGGACAGCAACGGTCGTTCCGGTCCCATCAAGACCTGGTCGCGCCGTTCGACGATCCTGCCGCAGTTCGTCGGCCTGACGTTCAACGTCTATAATGGCCGCAAGCATGTTCCGGTGTCCGTCAACGAGGATATGGTGGGTCACAAGCTGGGCGAATTCGCCCCGACCCGCTATTTCCCCGGCCACGCCGCCGACAAGAAGGGCAAGCGCTGATGAGCAAGGAAAAGGCTCCCCGTCGCGTCGCCGACAATGAAGCGCTCGCCGTCGGCACGCAGATCCGGGGTTCGGCCCAGAAGCTGAACCTGGTCGCCACGCTGATCCGCGGCCGCAAGGTCGAAGATGCGCTGAACATCCTCGCCTTCTCCAAGAAGGCGATGGCGGTCGACGTGCGCAAGGTGCTGGCTTCGGCCATCGCCAATGCGGAAAACAACCACAATCTGGATGTCGACGCGCTGGTCGTCGCGGAAGCGTCGGTGGGCAAGAGCTTCACCATGAAGCGCTTCCACGCTCGCGGCCGCGGCAAGTCGACCCGGATTCTCAAGCCCTTCAGCCGCGTGCGCATCGTCGTGCGCGAGCAGGCCGAAGCGGAGGCGTAAGCATATGGGTCACAAGAGCAATCCGATCGGTCTGCGGCTTCAGATCAACCGCACCTGGGACAGCCGCTGGTTCGCGGAAGGCCAGGATTATGGCCGGCTTCTGCTGGAGGATCTCAAGATCCGCCAGTATATCATGAAGAACCTGCCCCAGGCCGCGATCAGCAAGGTCGTGATCGAGCGTCCGGCCAAGCTGTGCCGCGTATCGATCTACGCCGCCCGCCCCGGTGTCATCATCGGCAAGAAGGGCGCGGACATCGAAAAGCTGCGCAAGAAGCTGGGCAGCCTGACTTCTTCGGACGTCAGCCTGAACATCGTCGAAATCCGCAAGCCGGAAATCGACTCCAAGCTCGTCGCGCAGGGCATCGCCGACCAGCTGGAACGCCGTGTCGCCTTCCGTCGCGCCATGAAGCGCGCGGTGCAGAGCGCTCTGCGTCTCGGCGCTGAAGGCATCAAGATCACCTGCGGCGGCCGTCTGGGCGGCGCGGAGATCGCGCGCGTCGAATGGTATCGCGAAGGCCGCGTTCCGCTGCACACGCTGCGCGCGAACGTCGACTATGCCGAAGCCGAAGCGCACACCGCTTATGGCGTCTGCGGCATCAAGGTCTGGATCTTCAAGGGCGAAATCCTTGGCCATGATCCGATGGCCACCGACCGGCTGATGCTGGAGGCTCAGACCTCCGGCGTGCGCCCGGCGCGCTGATTATAAGGTAGGTATAGCGTCATGCTGCAACCGAAAAAGATGAAGTTCCGCAAGGCTTTCAAGGGCCGGATCAAGGGCGACGCCAAGGGCGGCTCGGCCTTGAACTTCGGCGCCTATGGCCTCAAGGCCCTGGAACCCGAGCGCGTCACCGCCCGCCAGATCGAGGCGGCCCGCCGCGCGATCCAGCGTCACCTTCGCCGTCAGGGCCGTCTGTGGATCCGCGTGTTCCCCGACGTGCCGGTGTCGAAGAAGCCGGCCGAAGTCCGTCAGGGCAAGGGCAAGGGTTCGGTCGAATATTGGGCGGCGCGGGTGAAGCCCGGCCGCATCCTGTTCGAACTGGACGGCGTGCCCGGCCCGCTCGCAGCAGAGGCTTTCTCGCGCGCCGCGATGAAGCTGCCGATCAAGACGAAGGTTGTCGCTCGCCTCGGCGACACCTCCCACCTGGAGGGTTAAGCCGTGGGCAATGTAGCCGACCTCAAGACCAAGACGGACGACGAACTGTCGACCGAACTCAACAATCTGAAGCGCGAGCAGTTCAACCTGCGCTTCCAGGCCGCCACCAACCAGCTGGAAAAGCCCAGCCGGGTGCGGGAAGTCCGCCGGACGATCGCGCAGATCAAGACCCTCCAGTCCGAGCGTTCGCGCTCGGCTGCGAAGTAAGAAGGAATCACACGATGCCCAAGCGCGTGCTGACGGGAACGGTGGTTTCCGACAAGACCGACAAGACGGTGGTCGTCCGCGTGGAGCGCAAGGTGAAACATGCGCTCTACGGCAAGATCATCCGCCGCTCGAAGAAATATCATGCCCATGACGAGGGCAACGCCTACAAGGAAGGCGAGACGGTCCGCATCGAGGAGACCGCCCCGATTTCCAAGCTCAAGACCTGGAAGGTCATCGAGCGGGTGGACACGCACAAGTCGCCCGAAACGGCGGCCTGAGGCCAGTCACCGCCGGAAGGCGCGAAAATTCGGACGCGGGGCTGGCCTTTTCATGAGGAAGAGGTTACAGGCCCGCGCTTCGTGTTTCGTATCTTCCGGTCGATTCACGAATTCGGAACCGCCGGGACAGTCTCGGTAGGCCAGACAAGAAGGAACCGGATCCATGATCCAGATGCAATCCAATCTTGACGTCGCTGACAATAGCGGCGCCAAGCGCGTCCAGTGCATCAAGGTGCTGGGCGGGTCGAAGCGTCGTTTCGCCGGCGTGGGCGACATCATCGTCGTGTCCATCAAGGAAGCCCAGCCGCGCGGCAAGGTGAAGAAGGGTGACGTGCACCGCGCCGTCATCGTGCGCACCGCCAAGGACATCCGCCGTCCCGACGGGTCGGTGATCCGCTTCGACGGCAACGCCGCTGTGCTCATTAACAAGAATCAGGAGCCGATCGGCACCCGTATCTTCGGCCCCGTGGTCCGTGAGCTGCGCGCGAAGCAGCACATGAAGATCATCAGCCTTGCGCCCGAGGTGCTGTAATGAGCGCTGCACGTATCAAGAAGGGCGACAAGGTCGTCGTCCTGGCCGGCAAGGACAAGGGCCGCACCGGCTCGGTCCTCCAGGTCATGCCGAAGGATGACAAGGTGCTCGTCGAGGGCATCAACGTCCATGCGCGCCACCGCAAGCCCGACCAGTCGAACCCGCAGGGCGGCATCGATCGCAAGCCCGCGCCGCTCCACATTTCCAACGTGGCCGTGGCCGACAAGGACGGCAAGCCGACCCGCGTCCGTTTCGAGGAGCGCGACGGCAAGAAGGTCCGCGTCGCCGTCAAGTCCGGTGAGGTGCTGTAATGGCCGACAAATATATTCCGCGCTCCAAGGCGCTCTATGACGCTGAAATCGCCAAGGCGATGACCGCCAAGTTCGGTTACAAGAACGTCATGGAAGTCCCCAGGATCGAAAAGATCACGCTCAACATGGGCGTGGGCGAAGCGACCCAGGACAAGAAGAAGGTCACCTCGGCCGCCGAGGAAATGGAACTGATCGCCGGCCAGAAGCCGGTCATCACCAAGGCCCGCAAGTCGATCGCGCAGTTCAAGCTGCGTGAAGGCATGCCGATCGGCGCCAAGGTGACGCTGCGCCGCGAGCGCATGTACGAGTTCCTCGATCGCCTGATTAACATCGCGCTCCCCCGCGTGCGCGACTTCCGGGGTCTTAATCCCAAGAGCTTCGATGGCCGTGGCAACTACGCCTTCGGCATCAAGGAGCAGATCATCTTCCCGGAGATCAACTATGACCGCATCGACAAGGTGCGCGGCATGGACATCATCGTGACCACCACGGCGAAGACGGACGATGAAGCGCGCGAACTGCTGCGCCTCTTTGGTTTCCCCTTCCCGATCGAAGAGAAGCAGGCGGCCTAATCTCCTAACGGAGCACAGGCCCCGCTTCTCTTTCCAGAGGCTAAGCTAGGAAAGAGAACTTAAGTCATGGCGAAACTGAGTTCGATCAACAAGAATGAGCGTCGCAAGAAGCTGGTGAAGAAATATGCCGGCCGCTATGCGAAGCTCAAGGCGATCGCGAACGACAAGACCGCGGACGACACCGATCGTCTGATCGCGCGTCTGAAGATGGCGGAAGTGCCCCGCAACGGCAACCCGACCCGCATCCGCAACCGGTGCGAGCTGACGGGCCGTCCCCGGGCCTATTACCGCAAATTCCGTCTCTGCCGCGTGCAGCTGCGCGATCTGGCCAACAAGGGCCTGATCCCCGGCGTCACCAAGTCGAGCTGGTAAGGATCATTTGAGATGGCATTGACCGATCCCCTGGGTGACATGCTCACCCGCATCCGCAACGGGCAGCAGGCGAAGAAGGACAGCGTGGTCTCTCCCGCGTCCAAGCTGCGCGCCCGCGTGCTCGACGTGCTCCAGCGCGAAGGCTATATCCGCGGCTATTCCGAGGAAGTTCTGGGCAACCACCCGGGCCTGCGCATCGAGCTCAAATATTTCGAGGGCCAGCCCGCGATCAAGCATGTCGCGCGCGTGTCCAAGCCCGGCCGCCGCGTTTATTCGGGTTCCAAGGAACTCCCCGTAGTACGCAATGGCCTTGGCATTACGATCGTCTCGACGCCCAAGGGCGTTCTGTCCGACGCCGAAGCGCGCGAGCAGAATGTCGGCGGCGAAGTGCTGGCGGAGGTGTTCTGATGAGCCGCATCGGTAAAAAGCCGGTCGCGATCCCCGCCGGGGTCACCGCGACCATCGAGGGCGGGCAGCTGTCGGTGAAGGGGCCTAAGGGCACGCTCGCCATGGCTCTGCGCGACGAGATCAGCTACACGGTCGAAAATGACGGCATCTCCGTCCAGCCCGCGAACAAGACCAAGCAGGCGCGCGCCTTCTGGGGTATGCAGCGGACGCTGGTGCAGAACCTCATCACCGGCGTGACCGAGGGCTTCTCGAAGAAGCTGCTCATCACCGGTGTCGGCTATCGCGCCAACTCGCAGGGCCGGAACCTGAAGCTGCAGCTTGGCTACAGCCATGACGTCGATTTCGCGATCCCGGAAGGGATCGAGATCAAGACCCCGGATAATACCACGGTCGAAATCAGCGGCATCGACAAGCAGCAGGTCGGCCAGGTCGCCGCCGAGATCCGTCGCTGGCGCAAGCCCGAACCCTATAAGGGCAAGGGCATCAAATATGACGGCGAGTTCATCTTCCGCAAGGAAGGGAAGAAGAAGTAAGATGGCAAAGCTTTCCCTCTTCGAGCGGCGTCGCCGCCGTGTCCGCACCGCGCTCAAGGCGCGCTCGGGCGACAAGCCCCGCCTCAGCGTTCATCGTTCGGGCCGGCACATCTACGCCCAGGTCATCGACGACGCCGCCGGCAAGACCGTCGCTTCGGCTTCGACCCTGGACAAGGATGTGCGCGGGTCGACCGGCGCGACCGCTGAAGCCGCTGCCGATGTCGGCAAGCGCGTCGCCGCCGCGGCGACCGCTGCCGGCGTCACCCGCGTCGTGTTCGACCGTGGTGGCTTCCTGTTCCATGGCCGCGTCAAGGCGCTGGCCGATGCCGCCCGCGAAGGCGGGCTGGAGTTCTGATGATGGCTGACGAAAACGATATCCAGGCCCAGCCGGGCGCGCCCGCCGCCGTCGAAGGCGGCGAGGCTCAGACCGAAGGTCGCGGCCCCGGCCGTGGCCGTGGCAACCGTGGCGGTGGCGATCGCAACCGCGGCGATCGCGGTGGCCGTGGCCGTCGCGATGACCGCCGTGGCGGCAACCGCGACGAGGAGCAGGGCGAGGAGCTGATCGAGAAGCTGGTCCACATCAACCGCGTCTCGAAGACGGTGAAGGGCGGCAAGCGCTTCGGCTTCGCGGCTCTGGTCGTCGTGGGCGACGGCAAGGGCCGTGCGGGCTTCGGCCATGGCAAGGCGCGCGAAGTGCCCGAAGCCATCAGCAAGGCGACCGCCGCCGCCAAGAAGGCGATGGTCCGCGTTCCGCTGAAGGAAGGCCGCACCCTGCACCATGACGGCCTCGGCCATTTCGGCGCTGGCAAGGTGACCGTGCGTTCGGCCCCGGCCGGTACGGGCATCATCGCGGGCGGCCCGATGCGCGCCGTGTTCGAAAGCCTCGGCGTCGCGGACGTCGTGACCAAGTCGAACGGCACGTCCAACCCGTATAACATGATCCGTGCGA
>NZ_JAVHPD010000080.1:0-8182 GCF_036170395.1 Sphingobium sp. | reverse complement strand
TGCGAGCGCGCCTACAAGCTGCTGATGACCATCGGCTTCCCGCCCGAGGACATCATCTTCGATCCCAATATCTTCGCCGTCGCCACGGGGATCGAGGAGCATAATAATTACGGCGTGGACTTCATCGAGGCGTGCCGCGAGATCAAGAAGCGCTGTCCGTACGTCCATATCTCGGGCGGCCTCTCCAACTTCTCCTTCTCCTTCCGCGGCAACGAACCCGTGCGCCGCGCGATGCACAGCGTCTTCCTCTACCACGCCATTCCCGCGGGCCTCGACATGGCGATCGTCAACGCCGGCCAGCTCGACGTCTATGACGCGATCGACCCCGCGCTGCGCAAGGCGTGCGAGGATGTGCTGCTGAACACCGATCCCGAAGCCGGCGACCGCCTCGTCGCGCTCGCCGAAAGCTACAAGGGCAAGGACGCCGCGTCGGAGAAGGCGGCGCAGGAATGGCGCGGCTGGCCGGTCGCCAAGCGTCTCGAACATGCGCTGGTCAAGGGCATCGACATGTATGTGGTCGAGGATACGGAGGAAGCCCGCCTCGCCGCCGCCAAACCGATCGAGGTGATCGAAGGGCCGCTGATGGACGGCATGAACTTCGTCGGCGACCTGTTCGGCGCGGGCAAGATGTTCCTGCCGCAGGTCGTCAAATCCGCCCGCGTCATGAAGAAGGCGGTCGCCCATCTGCTCCCCTATATCGAGGCGGCGAAGGAACCCGGCGCGAAGGGCAAGGGCAAGATCGTCATGGCGACGGTCAAGGGCGACGTCCACGACATCGGCAAGAATATCGTCGGCGTCGTGCTCCAGTGCAACGGCTTCGAGGTCATCGACATGGGCGTGATGGTGCCGTGGCAGGACATCATCAAGGCCGCGAACGAGAATGACGCCGACATGATCGGCTTGTCCGGCCTCATCACCCCGTCGCTCGACGAGATGGTGACGGTGGCGGCGGAAATGCAGCGCGCCAACATGACGATGCCGCTGCTGATCGGCGGCGCCACCACGTCGAAGGTGCACACCGCGCTGCGCATCGATCCGGCCTTCGCCGGCCCGGTCGTGCATGTGCTGGACGCCAGCCGCGCCGTGGGCGTGGCGACCGCGCTCGTCTCCGAAACCCAGAAAACCGACTTCGTCCAGAAAACCAAGGATGATTACGCCCATGTCCGCGCCGCGCGCGAGGGCAAGGGGCAGAGCCAGTTGCTGAGCATCGAGGACGCCCGCGCCAACGCCTTCGAGATGGACGAGGCTTTGAAAGCCCCGCGCCCGCGCCTGCCGGGCGTCCATCGCTTCCCCGACTGGGAACTGACCGACCTCGTCAAATATATCGACTGGACCCCCTTCTTCCGCGCCTGGGAACTGGCGGGCAATTATCCCGCGATCCTGGACGATCCCATCGTCGGCGAAAGCGCGCGCAGCCTGTTCGCCGACGCGCAGAAGATGCTGGACCGGATCGTCGGCGAAAAATGGCTGACCGCGCGCGGCGTCTGCGGCCTGTGGCCCTGCCGCCGCGTGGGCGACGACATCATCGTCCATGTCGAGGACGAAAAGCATGTACGCCTCCCTATGCTGCGCCAGCAGATCGCCAAGCGGGAAGGGCGGGCGAACATGTGCCTCGCCGACTTCATCAGCCCCAATGGCGACTGGATCGGCGGCTTCGCCGTGTCGATCCACGGCATCGAACCGCATCTCGCGCGCTTCAAGGCGGCGATCGATGACTATTCGGACATATTATTGAAGGCGCTGGCCGACCGGCTGGCCGAAGCCTTCGCCGAGCGGCTCCACCATTATGTCCGCACCGCGCTCTGGGGCTATGCCGAGGGCGAGCAGCTCACCAACGAAGCGCTCATCAAGGAACACTATCGCGGCATCCGCCCCGCGCCGGGCTACCCCGCCTGCCCGGAACATAGTCTGAAGCCCCTGCTGTTCGACATGCTCGACGCGCATCATGCGACCGGCATTTCGCTGACCGAGAGCTTCGCGATGCTGCCGACCGCGGCGGTCAGCGGCTTTTATTTCGGCCACGCCCAGGCCGAATATTTCGGCGTGGCGCGGGTCGGCCGGGATCAGATGGAGGATTATGCGGGGAGGCGGGGGATCGATCTCGAGACGGCGGAACGGTATCTGCGGCCGAATTTGGATTGAGCCCACCCTCGTCACCCCGGACTTGATCCGGGGTCCAGCTTTTTGCGCGAGGAAGCGGAGGAAAGCGGGATGCCGGGTCAGGCCCGGCATGACGAAGAAGATTGGCAATGAACGACCATTCTCGGCCGTTCGCGGATAATTTATGCCATTCCGATAGCGGCCGTTCCTTGAGCGCCAAAGTAGCGCTTATCTTAACGTGCCGCCTTCGCATCACACCGCTTACCTGCTGCGGCTGCCACCAAATCAACGGCGCTGATGCCTCGTGATGCCGTAATGATTCTGTCCTTATCAAGCTTTCCCCAGCTGTATTCATCAGCAGATGGCGGATCGACATCGGGGGATGTCACCAACCACCATGCATCCCTCGCCCGGTAATGGATGGGCCGCATCAAGGTTTCATAGTTTGAAGGCGTAAATCCATCTTCTGTATATGATGTATGGAGTGGCGATGCTATCGGCCACACAAGCTTCCCACTACGGTCATATACGAGCTGATAATTCATCTCTTGCAGAGTATATTTCCCGCCATATTCCACTTTTAAAAAAAGCAGAAATTGCTTAATGGCAGGGTTGAACCGAGTATGCAGCGATGTTCGAACTTCGATATCAGAGGATTTGATTGCTCCTGCAATTACCTGTTTGACCGCGAACCGAATGGAAACGGGCGATCTGATGATAATTTCGTCGGGCGCGCTATCTACAGGCTGCCACCGATAGCGAGGGCTTGTCGCAATTAAAGCGACGTCGAAACATGACGTATCGACTTCGACGGTTTCGGCACTCGCTGGCGATATAAATGTCACCGTCAATGCAAGTGCCAATCTATAGGTCCAGACTTCCGACATGCGCCAGAGAGGCCACGACCGCTTTACGTCGTCAAGGACGAAGTTCGCCCGAAACCCGACATTCCGCTACCCACCCCTCTTCGTCATTCCCGCGATAGCGGGAACCCATCTCCAGACCTTGAGTCCAGCCCCACGATGGGGAGATGGATTCCCGCCTACGCGGAGATGACGGTGCGTAGAAATCCGCGGCTCCACCCATTTTCAAGCCGCCAACCCCTTACTAACCTCCCATCCCTTGCACGCCAGCAGGATCGGCTTGGGAACCAGCTTCTCCCCATTGGAATAATACGCCACCATCCGCCGCGACACGCCGAGCGCCTCGGCCGCCTTTGACAGCGACAGGCCGTGCCGCATCCGCCATTCGAGGAACGCGCGCGCATCGTGATGGCCGGTCGCGGTCAGCGTCTCCAGCCATAGCCGGTCCGCGCCCAGTTCCGCGCTCGACGGCCAGGCCAGGCTGTGCCCCCAATCACCGATCTCGACCCGCGCAAACTCTTCAGGATCGCGCAAGGCGGCGAAGGCGCGATCCGCCACCACCGACGTCAGATCGATATCGGCTTGCGTCCCGTCCGACCATTCAACGCTTAGCGACGAAGGCCCGGACGGCCGCACCGCGACGATGGCGCGCATCTTGTCGGTCATGCTCATCCGTTCAACTCCTGCCATGTTTGCATCAGCAACGCGCTATGTGGCAGCGCCCATGCCAGCGCTTCCGCCAATATCGCCGCCGGCACGGTCCCGATGATGACCTCGCCCGTCGCTATCGCCACCGAGCAGCGGAAATCCGGCCCCTCGATGTGGAAATGCGGCACGCCATGGTCGCGCCCATAGACGGCGATCTTCCAGCGCGCGCTGCGGAACATCGTGACCATTGCTTTTCGCATAGTGCATTGGTTGCACCACAACAACCCCCCTTCCAAAATAGGATTTCCTCTGGTCTATCCTCATGGATGAACCAGCACCTTGTCCCCGATCCGCCCGCGCCCGGCGCGCTCCCCCTCACCACCGCCGTCCGCTGGACGCCCGAGCGGCAGCGGCTTTTCCTCGCCGCGCTGCTCGCGACCGGCAATGTCACGCAGGCGGCGCGCGCGGCGGGCATGTCGGCGGCGAGCGCGCACCGGCTGCGGCGGCGGCTGGCGGGCACGCCGTTCGACCGCGCCTGGGCAGGGGCGCTGGTGCTTCACGCCCAGAGCCTCGCAGATCCGTTCGCGGCGCGGCGGCCCGCTTCGCCCGAGCGGCCGACGTGCCGGTGACGCGCGACGATGACCTTGGCGGCGCGTGGGGGGCGCGCGGGCGTGACCCCGTCGTGACCCGATCGTGACCCGAGAGGCGCGTCGGCGGCGCGTCGCGAGCGCAAGGCGGGCGCTTTGGCCGAAATAACGCCCACGATACTGTATACTTCGCCGCCATGACCCTGGCGTGACCTTGGGGATCGACGAAATCATGCTGATCTGGATCAGCATATCAAAACAACGGCTTGTCCGGCGATTTACGATTGATTAGCCACGAAAATGCCGGCTGTTTCCGCCGGCGGGGGACATAACATCATGAATAGAATCGCGTTCTTCGCAGGGTCTCTTGCCCTGCTGCTGCCCATGGCCGCCCAGGCCGCCGATCAGGACTTCACGCTCGTCAACCGCACCGGCTACGACATTGCCGAAGTCTATGTGTCGCCGGCCAAGTCCAAGAATTGGGAAGAGGATGTGATGGGCGACGATGTGCTGGAGGACCAGCATTCAGTGCCGATCAGCTTTCCCGCGCGCAGCAAGGTCTGCACCTATGATCTGAAGGTGGTCTTCACCGACGGGGACGAGGCCTATTGGACCAATTTCGATCTCTGCACGATCAGCAAGATCCAGATTTTCTGGAACAGCAAGACGCAGAAGGCGACCGCGAAGTGGGAATGATCGCGCAGTGATGAGGCAGGGCGGCGGTGAGGCGAGGGGCGGACGTTAACTTGCCGCCCCGCGCCTGTGCCATAACGGGGCGGACCGGCGTTAACCCCGTTGTCGCCTTGGCCCGCCCACCGATGCAGCCTATTTTCAGCGACATGCGCATCCTCTCCACCGCCCTCCTCGTTTCCGCCGCGATCGCCTCCACCGCTTTGGCGCAGGGCGGCGGCGCGCCCTTCACCGTCGTGGAAACGGGGCAGGGCTTCGCCTCCATCGGCGACGCGCTGGCGGCGATCGGCGACCGGCGCGGCACGATCAGCATCGCGCCCGGCACCTATCACCAGTGCGGCGTGCAGCAGGGCGGCGACGTCACCATCCGCGCTGCAAAGCCCGGCAGCGTGATCTTCGACGGCGTGCCGTGCGAGGGGAAGGCGGCGCTGGTCCTGCGCGGGCAGGCGAGCACGGTCGATGGCGTCATCTTCCAGAATATCCGGGTGCCCGACGGCAATGGCGCTGGCATTCGCCTCGAAAGCGGCAACCTGACGGTGCGCAACAGCCTGTTCCGCAACAGCGAGGAAGGCATATTGACCAGCGATTATGACGGCGGGCAGGTGATGATCGACAAGTCGACCTTCCGCCGTCTCGGCCGCTGCGACCGCGATCTCGACTGCGCGCATGGCGTCTATATCGGCCGGCTCGCCAATCTGGTGGTGACCAACAGCCGCTTCGACCAGGGCGATGGCGGCCATTATCTCAAGACCCGCACGGCGCGCGTCACCATCACCGGCAACAGCTTCGACGATTCGGGCGGGCGGCTGACCAATTATATGATCGACCTGTCGAACGGCGCGAGCGGGGTCATCAGCGGCAACGAAATGGTGCAGGGCAAGGACAAGGATAATTGGTCCGCCTTCATCACCGTGGCCCCCGAAGGCCGCGAACATTCCAGCGCCGGGCTGACGATCGAGGGCAACAAGGCCGGCTTCGTGCCGGGGCTGGAGCGCAATTCCACCTTCGTCGCCAACTTCACCGACGATGCCGTGCGGATCGGCGCGAACCAGCTTGCGCCGAGCATGAAGGTCAAGGACCGCCGCTGACATGCGCGCGCCCATGCGTTAGAATGGCGGGATGCGCACCACCTACGACAGCGCGACCGTGCGCCTCTATCATCTGGGCGACGACGGCGGCGCGACAACATTGATGTACGGCCCGCTGAGCGAGGCTCTGGCCGTGGCGGAGCAGCAGCCCGCGGAGGTGCAGGAGGGGCTGTTCCTCGCCACCGACAATGACGTGGTCGCCTATCTGGATTTCGTGGAGGGCTAGCTACCCCTCGAAGCCGAAGGGCGCGCGGGTGCGTCTGTAATCGTCGGGCAGCATCTCCCGGCCGATCGGCGGGGCGGAGCGGGCCATGCACTGGGCGCGGTGGCACAGGCGACAGGTGACGCCGATGGGGGTCGGCTCCGGCTGCGCGACGCCCTGGGTGTAGATCAACCGGTGGGCATGGTCCGCCGCGCAGGCGAGCGCGATGGCGCGTTCCACCCTGGCCGCGCCCCATCCGCCGCCGCCTGCGGTCACGGTGCGCGCGATCGAGAAGAAGCGTTGCCCGTCGGGCAGTTCCAGCCATTGCGTCACCACCTCGCGCGGCCGATCGAACACGCGATGCACCGACCAGAGCGGGCAGGAGCCGCCATGCCGGGCAAAGGGGAAGCCCGCGCCGTCGAGCCGCTTGCTGACATTGCCCGCCGGATCGACCCGGAGGAAGAAGAAGGGGATGCGCTCCTGCCCCGGCTTTTGCAGCGTGGTGAGGCGATGGGCGGCCTGCTCGAAACTGACGCTGAACTGGCGGGCGAGCGCCTCTACATCATAGCGGCGGGCCTCCACCGCCTTGGCAAAGGGGGCGTAGGGCATCAAGATTGCCGCCGCGCCATGGCTGGCGAGTGCGCGGCGCGCGAGGCGGCGGCTGCTTTCGCCAGAGAATTGCCCGTCTTTCAGGAGGATGTCGAAGCTCTTCCGCATCTCCAGATAGGCGATCTGGAGCGCGAGCTGGAATTGCGCGCTGGCGCCGTCCAGCGCATCGTCCAGCAGCACCGCGTCGCGATGCCGATCGAGCCGCCGCATCGATCCCGCCATCACGTCGGACGGCAAGCGCCGGACGCGCAGATTATGCTTGGCTCTGAGCCATGCCGTCAGGCTCCCTTCGGCTTCGGCTTCCGCCGCCAGGCGCTCGCCCAGATCGTCGAGTGCGGGGAAGCAGTTGCGCCGCGCCGCGAGGAAGCGGCGGGCTTCGGCGACGGGATCGGCCGCATCCTCCTGCGCCGGGCCGCCCGCGCCCCGATCGGCCAGCGCCAGATGCTCCTCGCGGTAGCTGGTGTAGAGGCGCAGCAGCGCTTCGGTGATGCCCGGATAGTTGGCCGCGACATCGCCCGTCGCCAGCGCCGGCAGGTCGATATCGGCGAACATCGGGTCGCGCAGCACCGCCTGGAGCCGCGCCGTCTGCTCCGCCCCGCCGTCGCCCGCCACCTCGCCCATGTCGAGCTTGTAGGTGCGCGCGAGGCGCAGCAGCATGTCGGCGGTCAGCGGCCGCTGGTTGCGCTCCAGCAGCGCGACATAGGAGGCGGAAATGTCGAGGTCCGCCGCCATGTCCGCCTGAGTCAGCCCCAGCTCCCGCCGCAACCGCCGCAGCCGTGGACCCATATAGACGGGGCGATCCTTTGCCATTCCGTTTCCACACCTTCCGTTACAAGCCCACCCTCAACCCCTCCCGCAAGCGGGAGGGGAGCGAGACTTGCCGGGCCGCAGGCGCGGCTAGTCGCAGCGGGGTGGGCACCCGTCACACAAGCTTTACAACTTTACACCGAAATTGTGTAAAGATCGACAACTGAACCGCGCCGGGCCTTCGCGGGTGCGGAAATCATTCTATCTCCCTGTCATCCCGCTCACCCAAGGATGCAGACATGACCTATCACAGCGAAATCGCGAAAGCCGGCGACGTCATCGGCGCGGAGAGCCACTGGGACGGCATCGCCGCCGAGTCGGTCGCCCGGATGCGGCTCCAGAACCGCTTTCACACCGGCCTCGACATCGCCCGCTACACCGCGAAGATCATGCGCGCCGACATGGCGGCCTATGATACCGACCCGGGCAATTACACCCAGTCGCTGGGCTGCTGGCACGGCTTCATCGGCCAGCAGAAAATGATTTCGATCAAGAAGCATTTCGGCACCACCAAGGGCCGCTACCTCTATCTGTCGGGCTGGATGGTCGCGGCGCTGCGCAGCGAGTTCGGCCCGCTGCCCGACCAGT
>NZ_JAVHPD010000079.1:0-8222 GCF_036170395.1 Sphingobium sp. | reverse complement strand
CTTTTCGTCGACCGAAGGCAGGGTGCAGGGAACGGTGAGGCCGTGGAAGTTGATGCGCGGCTGATAATGGGCGGCGCGCGGCGCGTTGAAGAGGCCGATCCGGACCCCGTCGGTCTCGAGGATGACGGCTGCGTCGGCGAGCCAGTCCGATTGCGCTAGCGGCGAGCCTTTGAAGCGGATCGGCGTCGGGCAATAGCGGGCCGCACTGATGGCCGCAGCTTCCAGCATCTTCGCCCATTCGTCGTCGAGAAGCAGCCGGATTTCGGTGCCGAAGGGATGATCGCAGGCGGTGACAGCGATCGGGGCTCCCGATTCCCAGTCGCCGGGCGCGATGGCGACCCGCCAGCCGTCGCCGGAGGGGCGCGGGCGGGACCGGATCTCGACACGACGGCCTGCGAGACTGAACGCGCCCATGCCGGCGGGGTCTTCGCGGACGGCAACTTCGTCGTCCCATCCGGAGCGCCCGAGCGCGAGGATCACCGCGGGATCGGCGATCCCGGCGCCGTCGTCGCGGATGATAAGCCACTGACGGTCCTCGGCCTCGGCGACATCGAGGTCGATGGTTGTGGCGCCAGCCCGGCGAGCATTCTGGATGAGTTCGGTCAGCATGGAACCGAGCGTATTGTTGAACAGCCTCGTCACCTTGGTGATCGCGGCCGGATCGACCTGGCTGTGGATGACGGTGGGAAGGGGCATCGGGGTCTCCTGGGCAAGAGCGAACAGGCTCACCTCCCCCGCCCTTCTCCTCTTTCGCTCGGGCTCGCGCTCGCGCGGCCGGCGTCGGCGCAAAGGAGTGAAACGCCCACGAAACCCACGCTACGCGCAGCGGCGCTCCTTCTCGGCCGGCGTTTCGATGTTGACGTAACGCTTGCCGCCCCTGCGACGTTTGCGGATGCGGCCATCGACGAAGGCCTGGGCCCACCGGCTGGCTTCGTCCACGCGGGCGGCCACGGCGCATTCGTCAGCCTGTTTGAACAACGCATAGGCGAGCGCATATTGGGCGCGATCGGGCAGGCTGAGCAGCGTCGCGGTAACGGGCAAGGCTCCCTCGTAGAATTCGAGGATATGACGGCCGCCACCATGGTACATCAGGATGGCAAGGAGGCTCATGCTTCCAGGACCGGTCGGCCTCGCGATCTGGATGTCATGCGAGCCATAGGTCACGGAGGTCTGGGAAGTCCCGGGCTCGCCGCGATGGAAGACGCGATCCTCGCGGTCCGGCAAGGGGTGGGCGAGAACCTCGTAGCCGTCGAAATTGTCGACGCGGCGGATGCGGTTATGGCCGATGACGGTCATGGCAGTTTCTCCTGCTGGGCACGCGGCAGCGGGATCGGCACGGTCTGGCCGCTCGCGATATTGAGGAAGGCCCCGGCGTGTCCGATGGAGCCGCGTCCGAGCAGATCGAACAGCAGCGCCAGGGCATGGCTCGCGAGGACGCGATTGACGAACAGCGATTGCCGCTCGAGCGCCTCGGCCACCGAGCAGGACGGAGCGTCGTCGTCGGCCTGGGCTTCGTCGGCGAGCTCGGGAAAGGCTTCGAGGACGGTCGGAAGGCGGGGCTGGTGCGAGGCCGGCTCCCGGTCCGGACAGCCGATCAGATATTGTCCGTCGCGCGCGCGGTTGCCGAGATCCATCCAATAGGTGGGCGAGGACTTTCCCTGGGCGACGGCAGCGCCGAGCGCGCGGCGCGCCGAGGCCGTGTCGACGCAGCTGATCAGGATATCGACGCCGTCGAGCCCGATCGCTTTGGGCGCGCGCCCGTGGACCGCCTTCCAGGCAAGGCCATGCGCAAGGTTGATCCGCTCGGTCAGCGTGCGGCCCTTCGAATGGCCGATGTCGCAGCGGTAGAAGGGCTGCCGGCCGAGATTGGCCTCGGTGACGATGTCGTCGTCGACCACGGTGACATGGAGCGAGCGCGAGGAAATGGCGCGCAGCGCCGTATCGAGCGAGGCGAGGCCCATAAGCATCTGCGCGCCGTTCCCGCCGCAACCGACCAGCAGTATCCTGATCGCACGGTTGTCGAGGGTGGCGGAAAGATAATGTCGTTCCTGGGTTTCAGGCTGCATCACACTCTCCTGAAAATGGGCTGCGTGGCAAAGGCAGGAACATGCCGCCGGCGCACAGGCGGGACGCCATTACGGGACCATCGGAAGCGTCGAGCCGGCCGAAGACGACCGATATCTTGGTCGCATGGGCGTCGTCGGCATCGTCGGTGGCGCTGAAGAAAGCCGAACTGTGCCCGTGGCTGTGGATGTCGCAGACGAGGTGCCAGTCTGGCAGTAGCGCCGGGGTGCGATAGACGAGCCGCGTTGGCGTGGCCTCGTCGATCACGGGCAGGTTCACCGCGAATTCCCCGCTCGCCTCGTTCCACAGTAGGAACGCCGCAGCCTCGTTCGGAAGCGCGGCACGAAAATGGTCGAGGATCCCGGCGAGATGGACGGCTGGAATGAGGCCGCAACGCAGATCGGCCCTTGGTGCGCCCATGCCGCCATAGGGCAGATAGGCGGTGATCGGCCCGGTGATCGGCACGTCGAGCGCGAGCCAGGGCCGGCGCAGGATGAGCATCACGCCATCGTTCCCCACGGCAAGTCCGTGGCCGGAACGCGCGCCGCGCAGCGCGTCGAGGGCGGGCGAGCGGCCGTGGGGCGGGACGGGATAGCAAGGCACGGCGGCGAGCACCGCGGCGGCGGTCGGATCGTCGGTGAGGACGGTCATGCCCTGGCGCTCGCCGCGATCAACCGACCGAGAGTGATCGCGCTCGCCGGTCGCCGGGCCTGCCGCCGGCCCGAAGAGCCGAAGGGTTTCAGACGGCTGGCCGGAAAGCGGGTCGCACGGCGCGCAGCCAGATCGTCCCAGAGCCTCACGAGCCCGCCGCCCCCGTTTTTCCCTGGGCCGCTGACGGTCAGCTCCTGCCCCGGATTGGGATGCGTCGACCAGCTGTCGAACACGGCACGCTCGAATTCCGGGATGGCGGCAACACCGAGGGTCTTCGGCCTCGGGACGTTGCCCCAGCAAAGCCTGCCATCGATGAAGACATTGAGGATGGGCGAGTGCAGGACGCGGGTGTCGGCGGCCGGGCGCTCGCTTGCCGCAAGGGCATAGACGCCGAGGCCGGAGCGGGTCGCGATGAACAGATGCGCTGGATAGGGGACCATCACGGTCGTTCGCGCGGACAGGGCGCGGAGCCCTTCCGGCGGAGAGGACAGCGCGAAATAGGCGGCGCGCACCTGTGCCGGCACCCACCAGGCGAGCATGTCGGGATGGGCGACGAGGATATTGTCGGGCAGGAGCTCGGGCACGACATTGCGGCCGAGCGCCTCGGTCCATTGGCGAAGATGCGCGCGCGACAGGGGCGTGCCGGCGGCGATCATCGGCGTGCCCTCGCGGTCGTGATCGACCGCATGGATGCTGGCGAACGCCGGCGCGGCCTCGTGCGAGGCGCCGTAGGGCTTGAGGTTGCGGGGCGCCTGGTTGCGGTAGAGGAGGATGGCGTTGGTCAGGACAAGACCGCCGCCGCTGGCTTCGAAATGGGTGCTGTGGTCGGACATCATGGCCTCACGGATTGGCGGGGTCGAACTGGAGGAGGTTCTGGGCGGCGATCAGGAAGGCAGCGCCGAGGCGGAGCGAGGCGAACCAGTCGTCGATGCGGCCCGCGTCGGGGAGCGGACAGATGCCGGCGAGGTCCATGAAGCCCATCTCCATGCCGTGGCGTGCGACGTCGTCCAGCTCGCGGGCGAACTGCTCGAAGGGGACGATGGTGAGCGGGGGCAATGAGGCGCACTCCTCGATGCCGGGGAGATATTCGCAGGCGACCTGGAAATCGAAGTGCCAGGCGTCGAGATCGGTCGGGATGGCAGCGAGCGCCTTGTGCGCGTCCCGGAGCGCCGCGAGCCGGCGCCGCAGCTCGGCAGGGAGCCGCCGCGCGGGTGCCGCATTGGCCGCGATCATCCAGTCGGGCCGACGTGCGTTCATCTCGGATGGCAGCACCTGCTCGTCGAGCTCGTCCGGTTCGGCGCCGTGATAGTCGATCAGGCTCTGACGGGCGGCTTCGTCGTCGGTTTCGCCGTCCCAATAATACATCGCAATCTCATCGAAGAGATCGCCATAGCCGAAGACCGGCAGCGCCTGGTTCAGGCATTGCTCGAGCGCGCGATAGGCCGCGGCGCGCCAGCCGGTGGGCGCATCGCCGGTCTCGATCCATCCGAGGTCGAGCTGTCCCATGCTCTCGCAGATGATGGCGATCGCCGGGGGGCCGTCTTCCTCGCTGTGAAGCACCGCGACCCTGAAATCCGCGAGGTCGACGGGAGCCAGGATCTCGAGGACGGCGGCATCGAAAACGCGCTCGATGTGCTGGCGGGCCTCGACACGGCTGCAGATGCCGGACGCATCCTGCCGCGCGACCGTCCAACGGCCGATCAGCTTGTGATGGGCCGCGAGCGGAACGTCGAAGATCGCTGGGATATCCAGGGAGAGCGCGATGCCGCGCCCTGCCAGGTCAGCCGAGGGGCGGAAGGCGGAGGCCGCTGGGCGACTGGAGCGGTTCGCAAGGATCGCCCCTTGCCTCGTGCGGGTCGAGGACGATCCGCGCATGGAGGGCCTGGGCCTGCGGGCTGCAGGCGGGATGGGTAAAGCCGGTAGGGTCGCCATCGTCGAACTCGATCCATTGGAGGAGGGTCTTCCGGGGCGTCGGCGCGATCGCCGAACCGCGTGCGAGCGCCATGATCAGCCCTTGGTGCCGACGGCGCGCCGGTATTCCATCACGTGGGCGTTCCCCGACACGCCGGCATCGACGATCTCGGCGTTGAGGATCGGGGGATAGAGGGTGGCGTGATAGGCGCGCAGGGCGCCCGGTTCACCGGCGAGATGCGGGGGCACCGGAAGGTCGATGCCGTCATACCGATAGGTTCGCGTGAGGTGATTGATCTGCATGGGGGGTCTCCCGGCTGATGGGTGTTGAGGGGTTCGAAGGGCCTGTCTCACCAGAGGCTGGCAGGCTCCTCGGCCTTGGCGTCAGCGGGCGGACTGGTGGGCGCCGCAACCTTCCCTCCCGTGGAGGCGGGCTTGGGCGTGGGCGTTGCCGCTTTGGCCTTGGCGGCCTCGGCCGCGGCGGTGCGGACGGCATCCGCGGCCTCGCGCTGTTCGGCGAGCTGGTCGGCGAGCGTCTTGCGCGCCGCGATGAGCTGGCCCAGCGCGCCATCTTCGCCCTTGGCGAGTTCGGCATCGACCTCCGCAGCGCTGGCGGTGAGCGAGATCGGTCGGGTTTCGCCGGCTTCGAGCTTGTGCGCGGCGCCCTCATGCCTGCGGGGGATCACGGTCAGGGTGATGGTGTCGTCGGGACCGGCGACGAGGTCGAAGCCGAGCGAGTAGCGCGCGAGCAGCGGGAGCAGGTTCGAGATCAGCATGGGGGCAAATCCTTGTCTATGTGAGCGTTGGGGGGATCAGGCGGCGAGCTGCGTGACCGGGGCGTCGGCCGGCGGCGCGGCCTTCACGGGCGGCGGGCCATATTGGCCGTCGAGCGTCATCGAACTGGGCAGGCGGCCGGCCCAGTCGAAGCCGGGCCGGTTGAGCATGCCGGCGATGAGATCCGCCTTCTTGGCGCCGAGCAGTTTGGCGAAGCCCTTTTCGCCCATATGCGCGACCAGGCCGGATTCCTGGGCGATGAACTTGAGCTCGTCCTTGGTGTAGCGCTCGAGAAAGGCCTTATCGACCTGCCACACATCGCGCAGATCGACGTCGAAAGCGCGGGCGAGGTCGGCGACATGGCCGAAGGTCAGCACGTCCTTGGCGTAGGCCGCGCCGACGGCGGAAAGGACGTTCGCCGCCTGCGGCTCCGACAGTGCGCAGATCGCCGCGATCTTGGCCGCATAGGCGAGGTCCGGGAAGGAAGCGCCGACGAGCAGGCCGGCGCGGGCCTTCAGGGTCTCGGCCTTGATCTGGGGGAGCGTGCCCGACATCGCCGCGACGAGGATGGCGCTATGGGCATGGACGGCGTTGGCCGCGAGTGCTCGGGCCAGCGCGGTGCGCCAGGTTGCTTCGCGCAGGTCGCTGGTGCGGCCGGCGATCGATTTGACGGTGACGCTGGGCTTGTGCGCGATCGAGCCGCCACCCGGGGACGGGACCGGCGCAACCGGCGGGGGAGTCCGGGGTTCGCTCCCGCTGGGAATCTCGGCGCGATCAGCTGGCGAGAGCTCGGTCTCGGCTTCCTCGTCGCCGTGATCGTCGGCATCGTCATCGGCGGGCGGAGCCGCGGCCCGTGCCGCTTTTTCGGCGCGTTCCTGCTCCTCGAAGCGGATTGCCTCGGCGGTCTGGGTCTTGAGCTCGAAGCATCCGGGATTGGTGCAGTGACCGTCGTCGATATGGGTCTCGAAGAGGGTTCGCTGCGCGCCCGAGTTGAACGGGCAGGTCGTGCATTCGGTCTTTTCGAAGCACGCGGTGGCGAGATTTTGCGTGACCCGCATGAGCAGCTCGCGGGTCTTGCCGACGTCGAGCCCCGAAGCGAGGATCGTCTCCAGGGCCTTGTCCTGCTTGTCCGCAGGGACGGCCGCCAGCAGCTCGGCATGCCCGACCTTGATCCGGCGTTCGTCGAGGGCGAGCTTTACAGTTTCGGACAGCTCCGCGAGCGCCAGACGGCGATCGAGCTTGGTCCGTGACCACCCGAGCCGCCGGGCGGCCTCGGCGCGATCGTTCTGGCATGCGGCGAGGTAGCGGACGGCGGCGTCGGCCTGTTCGGTTTCCGAAGGATCGTCGCGGTCGTCATTTTCAGCGATCGCGGCATCGAGGGCCTCCTGGTCGGTCATGTCGCGAATGATGACGGGCACTTCGCCATCGGGACCGTAGGCTTCGAGGCCGGCGCGGTAGCGGCGTTCGCCGGCGACGATCGCATAGACCTCGCCCTTCGGGCGCAGCAGGATAGGCTGCAGGATGCCGCGCAAGCGGATCGACGCCACAAGCTCGTCGTGCTTCTTGCGGTCGAAATAGCGGCGCGGATTGTCCCCCTTCGTGATGAGGGAGAGCGGCAGCGTGGCGCGGAGCGGTTCTGGAATGGTCAAGGCTGATCTCCTCGTGGAATGGGGAAGGCGAAGATCCGTCGGGGCCCGCGCGCCTTCGGTTCGGCGAGCCTGATGCTCGCTTCCCTCTCCCCTCTCGCTGCCCGGAGGGCTGGGGAGCCGCGGCGCTCGTTTGCGAAGGGGCAGAGTGCGGGGGACGCCGGGCGGCGCTCAATAGTCCTCGGCGAGCATGACCGTGAGCACGCGCCGCGTGATCGACGCGTCGGCCGGGTCCTCGGACCCGAACTCGAGGGCCATGTCGTAATAATCGATCTTGAAGAGGATCCGCTGGTCCTGCAGGTCGAAGGCGCCGAAGTCGCGCTCGGGTCCATCGCCGGGCTTGAAGGCATAGCGGCGGACCGCCGCGAGGAGTTCGGCCTGTGCGAGCACCTCGGCTATCCCCTCGCCGTCGCCGGAAAGCCGGGCGAGGCAATTGTGGGTGACCATGATGCGGGCACTGGGATCGAGACCTCGCCGGCAGTGGTCGTTGAGCCGGGCGATGCGTTCGGTGGTGGGGATTGTCATGCTGCCTCCAGCAAGCCGGCGTTGAAGGTTTCGAGCCACTCCGCCATCGCCGGCCGTTCGGGGAGCGGAACATGGGCAGCGACGTCCTGGAACCGGATGAGGTCGGCGGGCGCGTCGCGGATGATCGCGTCGATGTCGGCTGCGCAAAGCAGCTCTTCGGCGCGGATGAAGTCGGTCATCCGGCCCGGGCGGGTCGACGTCGACCGCCGCCAGAGTCCCTCGACGGTGCGCAGCCGCGGTGCCGCGCGCGCTTCGACAAGCACGATGAGACGCAGGCACCAGACGGGCAGCGCCCGGACCTCGTCCGGTTTCATGGCTCCGCATATGAAGCAGCTCGATTTTGGAGGGACGGGAAGTCCGGCGGCCTCGATCCGGGCGATGCAGCGAGCGCGGTCCCATCCCCATTCGCGCAAGGGGTAGCGGCATTCGAAGAGATCGTGCTCGATCGCGGAAGCATGGGTATGGCGCCGCGTATCAGCGGGCGATGCATCGTAGCCGATCAGGCGGATGACCTTTTGGCCGCGCGCCCAGGCCGCCTTGGCGGGTTCCCATTGCTTGAGGAAGGCGTCCTGGGGCGCCACTTTCCATTTGAGGCTGCATTAGGTCTGTATCGACCTGTCTTATTGGCTCCGCAAAGCCCGTATTTCCGCC
>NZ_JAVHPD010000078.1:0-41904 GCF_036170395.1 Sphingobium sp. | reverse complement strand
TGATGTCCTCGGGCGGGAAGCCGATGGTCATCAGCAGCTTGTAGGCGCGCTCGCAGATTTCGACCTTGCGGTCCTTGGTATCCGCCTGGCCGGTCTCGTCGAACGCCATGATGACCGCGGCGGCGCCATAGGCCATGCAGAGCTTGGCGTGGTGGAGGAAGGCCTCCTCGCCCTCCTTCATGCTGATCGAATTGACGATCGGCTTGCCGCTGACGCACTTCAGCCCCGCTTCGATCACCTCCCATTTGGAGCTGTCGATCATGACGGGGACGCGGCTGATGTCCGGTTCCGAGGTCATGAGCTTGAGGAAGGTCGTCATCGCCTCGACCGCGTCGAGCAGCCCCTCGTCCATGTTCACGTCGACGATCTGCGCGCCATTCTCCACCTGCTCGCGCGCGATATCGATCGCGGCGGCATAATCGCCCGCCATGATGAGCTTCTTGAACTTGGCCGAGCCGGTGACGTTGGTGCGCTCGCCGATATTGACGAAGGTGGCGCCAGTAAGTTCGGGGGATTGGGTGGTCTGGGTCATATCCCGATCTCTAATTCCGTTCGGGCTGAGCGAAGTCGAAGCCCCTGTCTGAGCGGAGGCGAAGACACCTCCCTGCGGTCGGTGGTGCCCTTCGACAAGCTCAGGGCGAACGGAGGGAGAAATGTCCCTCCCGCATTTCAGGCCGCGATGTGCATCGGCTCCAAACCAGCGAGCCGCGTCACGACCGGCAGTTCCGGCACCACGCGCGGCTTTTCGCCGGCCAGCGCCCGCGCCACCGCGCCGATATGCGCGGGAGTCGTGCCGCAGCAGCCGCCGACCATGTTGACCAGCCCCTCGTCCACCCAGTCGCGGATCAGCTTCGCGGTGGTTTCGGGCAGTTCGTCATATTGCCCCAGTTCATTGGGCAGGCCGGCATTGGGATAGGCGAGGATCAGCGTGTCGGCATTCTTCGCCAGTTCGCTCAGATAGGGCCGCAGCAGGTCCGCGCCGAACGCGCAATTCACCCCGATGGTGAGCGGCTTCAGATGACGCAGCGAATACCAGAAGGCGTTGATCGTGTGGCCCGACAGGTTGCGGCCCGACATGTCGGTGATGGTGAAGCTCAGCATCAGCGGCACCTCCCGCCCCGCTGCCGCCTCGGCCTCGCGCGCGGCCATGCCGGCAGCCTTGGCGTTGAGCGTATCGAAGCAGGTCTCCACCAGCAGGAAATCCGTGCCGCCCGCGATCAGCGCATCGCACTGCTCGCGATAGTCGGCCTTTAGCGTATCATAATCGACCTCACGATAGGCGGGGTCGTTCACGTCGGGCGAGATGCTGAGCGTCTTGTTGGTCGGCCCGATCGACCCGGCGACGAAGCGCGGCTTGCCGTCCTTCGCCGTCGCCTTCTCGCAAGCGGCGCGCGCCAGCTTCGCGGCGGCGACATTGATGTCCCATACCAGATGTTCGCAGCCATAATCGGCCATCGCGATTTTGGTGGAGGAGAAGGTGTTGGTCTCCACCATGTCCGCCCCCGCCTCCAGATAGGCGGCGTGGATGCCCTCCACGATGTCGGGGCGGGTGAGGCAGAGAAGGTCGTTATTGCCCTTCTGGTCCTTCGGCAGATCGAGATCGCCGCGATAATCGGCTTCGGTCAGGCCATGCTTCTGGATCGAGGTGCCATAGCCGCCGTCGAAGATCAGGATCTTCTCGGCGGCGAGCTGGCGGAATATCTGTTCGGCGGTCATCATGGACAAAACTCCGTTCGGGCTGAGCGAAGTCGAAGCCCTTGTCTGAGCGGAGGCGAAGACACCTCCCTTTGGTCGGTGAAGCCCTTCGACAGGCTCAGGGCGAACGGGAAAACAAAGGTCATGCCACCATCTCGGCTTCCACCTTCGCCCTCAGCCCCAGCAGATGGCAGATCGCATAGCTGAGTTCCGCCCGGTTGAGCGTGTAGAAGTGAAAGTCGCGCACCCCGCCCTCATAAAGCTTGCGGCACAGCTCCGCCGCGATCGTCGCGGACACGAGCTGGCGCGCGGCGGGCAGGTCGTCCAGCCTGTCGAACAGCCGGCCCATCCACTCGGGCACGGCCGTATTGCACATGGCCGACATACGCTGGACCGCGGCGAAATTGCTCACCGGCATGATGCCCGGCACGATGTCGGCGGTAATCCCCTGCCCCCGCGCGGTGTCGAGGAAGCGGAAATAGGTGTCGGGCTCGAAGAAGAATTGCGTGATCGCGCGGCTCGCGCCGGCGTCGAGCTTGCGCTTGAGGTTATCGAGGTCGCTCTGCGCGCTCGCCGCATCGGGATGGGTCTCGGGATAGGCCGACACGCTGATCTCGAAGGCATGGCGCTTCATCAGCCCCTCGACCAGCTCCGCCGCGCCCCTGTAGCCGTCCGGGTGCGGCTCGAAGCGGCCGCCCGCCTCGGGCGGATCGCCGCGCAGCGCGACGATATGGCGCACGCCGGCCTCCCAATAAGCATCGGCGATCTCGTCGATCTCGCTCCTGCTCGCCGCGACGCAGGTGAGGTGCGCGGCGGCGGCGAGCGGCGTTTCCCGCGCGATCCGGGCGACGGTATTGTGGGTGCGCTCGCGCGTCGATCCGCCCGCGCCATAGGTGACCGACACGAATTTGGGACCGAGCGGCGTCAGCGTCTCGATCGCCGACCAGAGCTGCGCCTCCATCTTCTCGGTCTTGGGCGGGAAGAATTCAAAGCTCACCTGAGCGTCGCCGGCCAAGTCCGCATAAAGGGGCTGGGTGGCTTCTTGCAGCGTCATGCGGATTTCCGTTCGTGAAGGGGCAGCACCTGCGCGCCCGTGCGCCGGCCGAGCCAGAGTTTGACGGTCAGCTGGTCGCCGGGCAGGCTTTCCACCCGGTCGAGCGCCAGGCCCGCATCGGCGAACCAGCCGGCGATCTGATCGTCGGTGAAGCCCAGGCGCGCATGCTGGTCGCGGCTGCGCAGTTCCTCGCGCTCATGCGCGGCGAAATCGGCGATCAGCAGCCGCCCCTCGCCGGTCAGCACCCGCGCCGCCTCCGCGATCGCCGCCTCGGGCGCCTGGGCATAATGCAGCACCTGATGCAGCAGCACCGTATCGACGCTGGCCGGCTCCAGCGGCAGATCGAGGAAATCGCCGAGCAGCAGCGCATATTTGTCGCCCGCATCCTGCGGCAGCTTGGCGCGGGCGAGGCGGAGCATGTCGGGGCTGCGGTCGAGCGCCGTTACCCGATGGGCGGCCTGCCCGAACAGCTCGATCATCCGCCCGGTGCCGGTGCCGATGTCGAGCAGATGGCCGATCGGCCGCGCTTCCAGCAGCGCGGTCATCGCCGCCTCCACCTCGGCTTCGGCGACATGAAGCGAGCGGATCGCGTCCCATTGCTCGGCATGTTCGGCGAAATAGGCTTCGGCCGCGCGCGCCCGGTCGGCGCGCACCGCGGCGAGACGGGCGAGGTCCGCCGCCTGCCACAGCTTCTCCCCCTCGGACGGGGCAAGCTGGTCGAACAAGGTCAGGAACGGCGCGACGGCGGGCGTGCGCGGCAGGCGAAGGAACACCCAATTGCCTTCCTTGCGCCGCTCGACCAGGCCCGCTTCGGCGAGGATGCGGACATGGCGCGACACGCGCGGCTGGCTTTGCCCGACCACCTGCGCAATCTCGCCCACGGCCAGTTCCATCGCGCGCAGCAGATGGACGATGCGCAACCGCGTCGGGTCTCCCAAGGCCCGGAACATGTCGAGTGCCGCGATCATGGGGTGAGCATATAAAGAAATCTTTATATACGTCAATGGGCGGCATCGTCTTGCCGCTTCACACAGGATAGCCGGTCTCCCGCCTTGACCGCGCATGAATGGGATTGCCTTGCCCTGCGCAAAGCATTACGAATCGATGCGCAGGCGCAATGGGGGGTGAGCTTTTCTCCGAGAGTTGTCTGCGGTTTTTTTATTCTCAGAGAGGGGTTGTTGCCCATGACCAAGTCGATTGCTCTTTCGCTCGTTCTCGCTGCTTCGCTCGGCCTGGCTGCCTGCACCGGCGGCACGGAAAACGCGGCCAACAACGCCGCCAACTCGGCGGAGAACGCGTCGAACGCGGCCGACAACGCCATGAACGCTGCGCTGAACGCCGCCGACAACGCCGCCAACGCTGCGTCGAACGCGACCAACAACGCCGCGAACGCGATGTAATCTTGCGTTTTCGGAAAAGGGGTCGCTCCGGCAAACGGCGCGGCCCCTTTTCTGTTTCTGGCGGTGCTTTCATCCGCCCCGCTTCAGGGCAAGGGCGACCGAACGCTCAGATCGTCGACCGGGTCGGCCGCACGATCAGCGTGCCCACATCCACATCCGCCGGCTGTTCCACCGCATAGGCGATGGCGCGGGCGATCGCGTCCGGGGTGAGCGCGATCGCGCGGAAATCGACCATCGCCTGCGCCGCGGCCGGATCGGTGATGGTGTCGGCCAGTTCGGACTCCACTACGCCGGGCGCGATGATGGTGACGCGGATGTCGTCATGCTCCATCCGCAACGCCTCGGAAATCGCGCGCACCGCATATTTGGTGGCGCTGTAGACGCCGCAGGTCGGCCAGACCGCATAGCCGCCGATCGAGGAGATATTGACGAACTGGCCGCTCCCCTGCGCCTTGAAGCGGGGCAGCGCCGCCGCGATGCCGTGCAGCACGCCGCGAATGTTGACGTCGATCATCCGGTCCCACTCATCGACTTTCAGGCTGTCGAAGCGCGACAGCGGCATCAGGCCGGCATTGTTCACCAGCACGTCGATGCGGCCATAGTCGGCCTGCGTCGCGGCGACGAACGCCTCGAAATCGGCCCGGTCGGTAACATCCAGCGCGCGGAAGGCGACCGATCCGCCCGCCGCGTTGAGTTCGTCCGCCAGCGCCGCCAGCCGGTCGGTGCGGCGCGCGCCGATCATCAGCTTCGCGCCCCGCGCCGCCAGCAGCCGCGCCGCGCCCTCGCCGATGCCGCTGCTGGCCCCGGTGATCGCGATGACCTTGTTTTCGATCGTCATTGTCTCGTCTCCATGTCCGGCGGATCGACCGTCGATCCGATGGGTGTTGAATGGCGCGGGAGAGGGATGATGCGGTAGAATGGTCGTCCGCAATGCTTGCACGATTTTCCAGATTAGCGGCATGGCGATGGAAAGGAGGGCCTGTCTGCGCTACGACAAGCATCGGAAGGACTATCGATGATCCATGATGCGCTTGCCGAACAGATTGCCCGATATGCCGAAGACGATGGGCTGATCGAAACCGCGATCCCGCGCCTTGCGCTTGTCCGCTGGTCGGGCGAGGGGGAGCCGATCCACATGGTTCAGCGCCCGGCGCTCTGCATCATCGCGCGCGGGGAGAAGCGGGTGCTGCTGGGCGACGCGGTGCTGACCTATGGCCCCGCCAGCTATCTTATCGCCTCGCTGGACCTGCCGATCACCGGCACGGTGACGCGGGCGAGCGTCGCCGAGCCCTATCTCTGCTTCTGCCTCTATCTCGATCCGGCGATATTGTCGGAGATCGCGCTTGCCTTGCCGCCTGTCGCGCCGGCGCAGGAGGGGGCAGCCATGTCGCTGCATCCGGTAACGCCCGAGATGCTCGACGCCGCGACGCGGCTCACCGCCCTGCTCGGCCAGCCGCACAGCGCGGCCCTGCTCGCGCCGCTGATGGAGCGCGAACTGCTGGTGCGGCTGATGACCGGGCCGAATGGCGCGGCGGTGCGCGCGATCGCCGCGAGCGAAAGCCGCACCGGCCAGATCGCGCGCGCCATCGCCTGGCTGAAGGCGCATTTTCGCGAGCCGTTCAGCGGGCGGATGCTGGCGGACTTGGCCGGCATGAGCGTGTCGAGCTTCCACGAGCATTTCCGCCGCGCGACGGCGATGACCCCGCTGCAATATCAAAAGCAGCTAAGGCTTCAGGAAGCGCGCAGCCTGATGCTCGCCGACCGGCTGGACGCGGCGGAGGCGGGCTTCCGCGTCGGCTATGACAGCCCCTCGCAATTCAGCCGCGAATATCGCCGCCTGTTCGGCGCGCCGCCGCAGCGCGACATGGGCCGGCTGCGCGCGATGCCGCAGGTGGCGATGGCGGTGTGAGAGGAGGGCGGCCCTTATCATCCTCCCCTTGCAGGGGAGGTGTCGCGCGCGGAGCGCGTGACGGAGGGGTGTCCAGCTATCGATAGCGGGACACCCCTCCGTCTGGCCTTCGGCCATCCACCTCCCCTTCGAGGGGAGGATGAAAGGGCAGTTCCCGCAAACCGAATCTCAGCAGCAGCGTGCGCTGGAAGAATTCGTGATTGTCGTCGGATATGATCCAGATCACCGGACGGCCGGCTTCGCGGGTGACGGCCATCCCCTCGAAGTTATCGGCCAGCAAGGGCGGCGCGAGGCGGGCGAGGGGCCGGGCTTTCAGCACCGTGTCCGCGTCGATCCGCGCGGGCAGGTCCACGATCGCGATCACGGCCGTGAACAGCTCCTGCAAGGTCAGCCTGCGATTGAGGACCAGCATGTGGCGCGCGTCCAGCATCACCGCGTCGGTCGGGCGATAGCCCTGCGGCGGGGCGTAGCGCAGATGAACGGGATCGGCGGTTGCCGTCTCCGCAGGATCGCCGTCCCACAGCAGCGCCTCATGCCGGCCGTCCGCCGTCATCCCCATTTCCCCGATCGCCAGAAAGCGGCCATCGGGCAGGCGGACCAGCGATTCGATCGATCCGGTTTCGGGCCAGGCGAACATCTCCGGCCAGGCGCGGCACGCCTCCACCCGCGCGAAGCCGGGGCCGTATCGGCACACCGCCTGCAACAGCTCGAACCCCACCCAGTAGCGGTCGGTCGCGGGATCATGGACCAGCGCCTCGCTGTCCCAGGACCACCAGGGCCGATGCCGGTCCTTCGCGCGAACCGGCAGGGGCGCGATGAACGGGCGCAGCCGCTCCGCCCCCGGCCCGATATGGAAGCCCATCAATATGCCGGAATCGCTCAAGCCCAGCATCTGTCCCGACGGGTCGGCGAGCAGCGAGGACAGGCCGCCGAAGCCGGGATTGTCGCTCTCCAGGCTCCAGCCGCCCAGATAGTCGAGCGCGCCCGCATAAGCGAGGCCGGGATCGAGGCTGCTGAGCGGCAACGCGCGCGCGCGCACCAGCAGCCGCCCCGCCTGCACGCTTTGCGGCTTGGACAGATGCGGAGCGGGCAACAGCAGGACGGCGAGCGCCAGGACGATCAGGATTCGCGGCATCGCGCTCGCCATAGGGCAATATCCGGCAGGACGCAGCAGGCGCGTGACGGGCCGCGCGCGCCTGAACGGCGGCTGTCACCGCCATTCAGGCTCGGCTCAAGGCGAATCGATCATAAGGGGATCAATCGATGGGCAATCCCGTTCTTTTCCAAGAGCGCCGCCCAAGAGGATGGCTTATGGAGGAGCAACGCCATGAAGATGAAGTTTCTTGTGAATATGGGCGCCGCGCTGGCAATGGGCGTTGCGTCCTTCGCCGCCACCACCGCGCCGGCGAGCGCGCAATATTATCGCGGCGGTTACGACCGTGGCGACTATTATCGTGGCGGGTATGACCGGGGCTATCGCGGCTATCGCGGTGATTATTATCGCGGTTATCGCGGCGACCGCTATTATCGCAACAACTATTATCGCGGCTATCGCGGTGGGTATCGGGGCGGCTATCGCTGCCGCGACAACGGCACCGGCGGCACGATCATCGGCGCGATCGCCGGCGGTCTGCTGGGTAACGAGATCGGCAAGGGTTCGGGCCGCTACGGCCGCCGCGGCGACGGCACCACCGGCGCCATCATCGGCGCGGGCGTGGGCGCTCTGGCCGGCCGCGCGATCGACCGCAACTGCTGAGCGGTTGGCCCGATCATGAAAGAAGGGCCGTCCCGATCCGGGGCGGCCCTTTTTCGTGTCACGGACGCACGGCATTGGCGGGCAGCCGGTCGCGATCGGCGCGCGCGGCCGCCTGCGCCGCCGGGTTGAGACCAGCCTCCCCGCTCTGCGCCGCGCCCGCCTGCGCATCGAGCCGCGCCGCCGCTTCGTTGAGCGCCTGCGCCTCGCTGGCGCTCACCCCACCCACGCCGTCGCCCTCGCCCGACCCGCAGGCGCTAAAGGAGAAGAGAGCGAGAAGAGCGAGCAACGGGCGGATCATGGAACGGCACATAGGCGTTTCGGGCAGACATCGTCCAGCCCTGCAAGGCAGGGGAATCGCGTATGGAATCTGCCCTTGGTGCGCAAAAGGATTTGGCCAAGTCTCCGTTCGCCCTGAGCCTGTCGAAGGGCCCTTTTTTCTTTGTTCCAAGTGTCTGCGCCAGGAAAAGGACGGTCCTTCGACAGGCTCAGGACGAACGGCATTTTCATATGCGATAGCCCTGCCCTGCAAGGGCGGGCAGCAGGCGCCCCACGCTCAATGCACGAAGCGCGCCACCACGTCGCGATAGGAACGGCTGACCTTCACCTGCGCGCCGCTTTCCAGCACCAGGAAACATTCGCCGTTGGTATGGGGCTTCACCTGCCGCACCTGGCTCAGATTGACGATGGTCGAGCGATGCACGCGCTGGAAATTGCGCGGGTCGAGCCGCTTTTCCAGATCCTTCATCGTCTCGCGCAGGATCAGGCTGTTGTCGGCGGTGTAGATGCACATATAGTCGCCCGCCGCATCGATCCGTTCGATCGAATCCACGTCCACGCGGAAAATCTGCCCGCGATCCTTGATGTTGATGAGCTTCTCGAAGCGGTTGGAGGCCGGCGCGTCGTCGTCGCTCGCGAAATCGCTCATCGCCTGCGGCGCGACCTCGGCCAGCACCTCGCGCAGCTTCTCCGCTTCCTGCACCTGCCGCTTGTCGTTCAGGCGCTGGCGCACCCGGTCGAGCGCGTCGGCAAGGCGCCCTTCCTCCACCGGCTTCATCAGATAATCGACCGCCTGCGCCTCGAACGCGCGGATCGCATAGTCGCTATAGGCGGTGCAGAAGATGAAGAGCGGCGGCTCCACCTCCATCAGCCCCTGGACGACGGAAAAGCCGTCGAAGCCGGGCATCTGAATGTCGAGGAACACAAGGTCGGGTTTATGCGTCTTGATGGCGCGGATCGCTTCGCGGCCGTTGGTGCAGGTTTCGACGATTTCGACATCCTCATGCGCTTGAAGACGGAGCTGAAGGCCTTGAATAGCCAGGCTTTCGTCGTCGACGAGGATCGTTCTGATGGTCATGCGGCCACTTTCGATGTTTCATCCATGTTAAGCGGAAATTCGATAATGACCGAAAATCCGCCCGGCGTGGAACGCGTTTCAAAGCTCTGTCGTTCCCCGAAGGCCTGAATTAACCTGTCGCGGATGTTTGGCAGGCCCACGCCCGTCCCTTCGCTCATGGGGATGTGCGGCTTCATTCCGCTTTCGTTCAATCCCGGCCCCGTGTCCGATACGACGATCCGCACATTATCCCCGGCAGGTTGCGCGCTGACGGTGATATCGGCCCCCTCTTCCTTGGGCGTCACCGCATATTTGATCGCATTTTCGACCAGCGGCTGGAGCAGCAGCGACGGGAGCCGCGCCTTCGCCACGGCCGGATCTATGCTGAAGCTGGGGCGCAGACGGTCCTCGAACCGCATCTTCTCGATCTCGAGATAGAGTTTCAGCGTCTCGATCTCCTGCTCGATCGTCACCTGCGCGGTCGGCTCGTTGATGAGCGTGTAGCGCAGGAAGGAGGACAGGCGCGAGAGCATCGCGTTCGCCCGGTCGGTCTGCTTCAAGAGCACCAGGGTCGAAATGCTGTTGAGCGTATTGAACAGGAAATGCGGATTGAGCTGGTAGCGCAGCATCGCGAGCTGCGCGTTGGCCGCCTGATTTTCCAGCCGCAGCAGCTGGTCCGCCTGCTCCTCAACCGTCAGGTAGAAGTTGATGGCGTAATAGAGTGCGGACCATGCCCCGATCAGCGTCATCGACAGGTAGAAGGCGCCCAGGAACAGTTGCAGCCCCGCCGTCACGCTGCCCCGGTTCTGGGTCGAGAATACCCAGGCGTCGATGAAGGCGACCAGCCCCGCCGCCATGACCACAGTCAGGATCGAAACGCCCCAGGTGACGATCGGCCGCTGCTTGAGCAGAAAGCGGAACACCACCGCGATCAGCAATGTCACCGAATAGCCGGTGACGGTCGAGATCAGCACCGGAATCAGGCTGGAGAAAGGCTGGCCGTTCGCCACGGTAGACGACCCGCGCAGCAGGAACGCCCCGGCCCATCCGACAGACTGAAGATTCCAGAAGGCGCGATTCTTGTCGGCGAAGAAAGGCTGCGGCTTGATGCGGGGCACGGACACGGACATTGCACCGGAGCCTAGCCGCCCCCGCGCCACATTGGAACCCGTTGGCGGACCTGATCCCGCTCACTCACCCTTGTTCCCCGGCTTGCGCCGGGGAACATCATGCTCCAATTTTCGGTCAGTGCCCGCCCCGCACCCTCACGCCGCCTGCGCCGGTTCCTGCGTCATCGGCGTCACTTCGTCCACGCACACCCAAACGAGATCGCTCAGCTCCAGCGCGCGCCCGTCATGCGCCTGGATCACGACGCCGCGGATCGGCTGGCGGTCGCGCGCGTCGCCCAGCACCTGGCAGGATGGGGGCGCGCAGCCCCATTTCTCGCCCCACTGGCGCAGCGCGATCATCGCGGGGGCAAGATCCTGCCCCTTTTCGGTCAGCCGATATTCGACCTTCCGCCGGTCGCACGTCATCGGCTGGCGCAGCATGATGCCGTTTTCCACCAGCCGCGCGAGCCGGTTGGCAAGGATGTTGCGCGCGATCCCCAGCGTCGATTGGAATTCCTCGAAATGGCGGATGCCCGACAGCGCGCCGCGCAGGATGAGGAAGGACCATCGCTCGCCCATCGCCTCCAGCGCGGCGGGGAGAGCGCATTGTTCCAGGTCCTGGGCCATATTATGTGTCATGACAGTCACGCATAGCGCAAGTTGGCGGCTGTTGCAAAAGTGCCGCCCTATCTGCGCAACATGGGATTTTTTTGTTGCACCGCAAGGGCGGTTCAACACAATCGGGAAACGATGCTACGCCAGTATGAACTTGTCGAGCGGGTGAAGCGCTACGATCCGGACGCGGACGAAGCGATGATAAACCGCGCCTATGTCTTTTCGGTCCAGAAGCATGGGAGCCAGAAGCGCGCCAGCGGCGACCCTTATTTCAGCCACCCGATCGAGGTGGCGGGCATATTGACCGACTTCAACCTCGACGACCAGACCATCGTCACCGCCCTTCTCCACGACACGATCGAGGACACGCTCGTCACCCATGAGGAGATAGAGGCCGCCTTCGGCCCCGATGTCGCCCGCATGGTCGATGGCGTGACAAAATTGTCGAAGATCGAGGCGATGTCCGAAAATGAGCGGGCGGCGGAAAATCTCCGCAAATTCCTGCTCGCCATGTCGGACGATATCCGCGTGCTGCTGGTCAAGCTCGCCGACCGGCTGCACAATATGCGCACGCTCCACTTCATCAAGAACCCCGACAAGCGCCGCCGCATCGCCCGCGAGACGATGGATATCTACGCGCCCTTGGCGGAGCGGATCGGCATGTACGACTTCATGCGCGAGATGCAGCTCCTCGCTTTCCGAGAGATCGAGCCCGAAGCCTATGACAGCATCACCCGCCGGCTGGAGCAGCTCAAGGAAGGCGGTCATGACAAGGTCGACCGGATCGGCGCGGAGCTGCACCTGCTGCTCGCCGGCAAGGGGCTGTCGGTCACCGTCTCGGGCCGCGAAAAGCATCCCTACAGCATCTGGAAGAAGATGCAGGAACGCCATATCAGCTTCGAGCAGCTGACCGACGTCATGGCCTTCCGCGTCATCACCGAGACGCCCGAGGATTGCTACCGCGCGCTCGGCATCATCCACCAGACCTTCAAGATGGTCCCCGGCCGCTTCAAGGATTATATCTCCACCCCCAAGCGCAACGGCTATCAGTCGCTCCACACCACCGTCATCCATCAGGACAATGCCCGGATCGAGGTGCAGATCCGCAGCCGGTCGATGCACAATGACGCCGAACTGGGCCTTGCCGCGCACTGGGCCTACAAGCAGCAGGGCGACGCCGCCGACCAGCACGCCGCCTGGCTGCGCGATCTCGTGGAAATCCTGGAGCAGAGCCAGGACGCCGACGAGCTGCTCGAACATACCCGCATGGCGATGTATCAGGACCGCATCTTCGCCTTCACCCCCAAGGGCGAGCTGCACCAGCTGCCCAAGGGCTCGACCCCGGTCGACTTCGCCTATGCCGTCCATACTTCGCTCGGCAACCAGACCGTCGGCGCGAAGGTCAACGGCCGCGTCGTGCCGCTGCGCACCTCCCTCGAAAATGGCGATCAGGTCGAAATCCTGAAGTCCGTGGGGCAGGAGCCGCAGCCCGGCTGGCTGACCTTCGCCATCACGGGCAAGGCGCGCGCCGCCATTCGCCGCTATATCCGCCAGAAGCAGCGCGGCGAGGAGATCAAGCTCGGCGAGAAACTCTATGAGGAGATCGTCGGCCGCTTCTCCCCCGACCTTGCCAAGGAACTGGGCGACAAGGCGCTGGCCGCGGCATTGAAGCGCCTGAAGCTGGACGATCGCGCGGCGCTGATGGTCGCCATCGCCACCCACCGCGTCCTCGACCATGAGGTGATGGAGGCGCTCGTCCCCGGCTCCACCACCGCCGAAGGCATGGAGGAAGCCCATCCGCGCCAGCACGAACCCGTCTCGATCCGCGGCCTCACCCCCGGCATCGCCTACAGCCTCGGCGACTGCTGCCACCCCGTCCCCGGCGACCGCATCGTCGGCGTGCGCCGCACCGGCGAGCCGATCGAGGTCCACACTATCGACTGCCGATCGCTAGAAGTGGAGCAGGACGACGACTGGGTCGACCTCGCCTGGGACGGCAAGTCCAAGGGCGGCACCGCCCGCCTCTCCGTCATCGTCAAGAACCAGCCCGGCGCGCTCGCCGCGGTCGCCAACGTCTTCGGCGCGACCAAGGCGAACATTCTGAACCTGCAACTGGTGAACCGCGAGGGGCCGTTCCACACCGACATCATCGACCTGGAGGTGGCCGACGCGCAGCATCTCAACCGGATCTTGTCGGCGCTAAGGGCGCTCGACATCGTGGTGCAGGCGGATCGGGTTTGAGGGGGATGTTGTCACCCGATCATCATCCAATGGTACCCACCAGAACTACAATCTTCATTAGTGCGAGTGCCGCCTCGGCCGACGGAAACGTCTAGCCTTGTCCATCTGCTCTTCCAAATACGACAGATTCAACTGTATCACAGAAGCCAAGTTGGCGTCGGGGTTCAAATTCGCTGCTTTTTGAAGCTGATCTTTTGCTTCTCTGGCATACTCATCAAACTGAGACCATGAACGTTCTCGCGTTGCGTTTGGCGTTCGGCTCCGCCGCGCTGTTGCGAGGCATTTATTTGCCATTCCGATTAACGCGTCGCCGCGAAGCTGATGAAATGAAGCGCTGTGTTGAACTTCGTTGTGATCCTTTTCATAGGTGTCGAGTAGTTGGATAGCGTTGCGGTGATCTCGGCTGCGTATCATAGCGACTACGATTCGGCGGAGTTCACGCTCTTCGAGACGCCCGATTGCTGCACGAGCCAATAAGCGGTTGGCTGTTGCTCGATGTTCGTCGGTCGTTTCAGCACCAGATACTAGGGCTTCGCTAAATTGCAGCAAAACCTCTCGTGGCAGTTGCGTCCATTCGTTACCCGAAGTACCCAGCCACTTGACCAAAGGCGCGGGGTCACGCAGCAATGTCAGCACCTCGGCAAACAGTTGTAACGCACGCACATTTGTGGGATCGCGGTCAAGAACTTTGACTACAGAACGTTGCGCCTCTTCCCAGTCGCCGAGGGCTAAATCTTGCTCAACAGACCGTAGCTCCCGCATCATAGCATACCTAGGATGGGCAGGAAGAACACAAAGAACCCGTGCTTCATCGACGTCGAATACGGGAGGCGGGCATCCCTCCTCTCGCATGGTCCTGAGGATAGTCGGAATACCTTGACCTTCTGCCTGAGCAATCTGAAGTCGATTAAAAAACCATGCCAATGTTTGATTGCGCCACCTTGGGGCCGCTTCGCCAGTGCGAAACTTCTCGAGTGCAACGCCCAGAGGCAGCGATCCTGGTGACAAGACCTCGATTCTATCCTCGAAAACCGTTACCCTTGTAGGGTCGGTTTGTTCATAATCACGATGGGCCAGCGCATTTCCCATAGCTTCATACAGCGCTCTCCTCGGATACTTTACCGAGTTCGGGGTAGCTCTATCAGACTTGTCAAATGTCGTAAAAGATTGGACATCAAGTAACTCGTTCAACCGGCGCGATTGCTCAATAATTGTTCCCGCCAGCTCATGTCTTTCGGCATGCACGTCAGAACGATCTCGGCCTGGATAGATCGAAAAAAGACTAACCATTCCCGGAATAAAGCGCTGTGGATCACGACCAAACAACAAAATGGCAAAATTTCTCGGCCGGAGGATATTGGTCATGGGTTCGCGGCCACAAAGCGGAGGGACCATCGCACTGAGTTGGGCGTCATCGGAGAGATATGCCTCAACGCCACGGTCAGCCGAGAAAACGCGCATTCGCTGCAAAGCGTCGCGTATAGCTAAAAGATCTAAGTCATTTATGGTCGCTCCAGTACAAAGCCGCCGATCCCACGGCTGCTGGGCACCTTTACGAACTAGTAGCTCACGGAGAGTACCATTCCGAGCTTCTCTCGTCTCGCGTCCAACTCGGACCCAATGTTTGGAACCATCATCTCCGATGCGGACGCTATGCGCGTGGCCGGTAGAGGGCTGGATGAATATCAGCAGCCGAGTTGCAGGATTTTCGGCTGGCATCTCGTGCACTAATGGCGTAATTGGAGGTGAGACCCTATCTCGACATCGTTGGAGTACTTGCCCCTCAATTTCTTTCAAACGATTGGCTGTCAATCCCGTTTGGACTAGTTTTGGGAAACCGTGCTCATCCTTCACCTCTTGGGCTCCGCAAACCACATATCCTCCGCCTAAGTTTGCCAAATCATTCGCGAAAGCAGATAGTGTCTGAACAACATTATCGACATCTGCGACATTCTGCTTCCACTCGATCTGCTCAGACTCGCGGATTGCAAGTTGTTCAAGGTCGATAGAGAGATCGGCGGCATACACTGCGCGGTGAGATTCGGTTTCGCTCGACATGGGCCCACTTTAGATCGCTAGGGTACGCAAGGCTACCCTACCGTGTCACGATAAAACGGACTTCCCACCGTGAAGCGGAAGCTAGAGTGCTGCTAGCCATTGCCCTTCCCTAATAGGAAATTCTCTGCTCCATCCTGACCGATGGACCGCGCCGCCCCTTCTCCCCACCCCCTTCCTCTCCCAACCACAGCCGCGCCACCGTTACCCGACAGGCGCGCGGGCGTGACCCAACCGTGACCCAATCGACACCCAACCATGACCCAACAGGCGCGTCGGCGGCGCGTCGCAGGCGCGCGACCTCCGATTTTTCCACATTTCCCGTCGAACAACCCCGACAACGGTGTGAACTTCAGTGGAGCCACCGCACCCCCGCCCCGCCCCACTTTCCGCGTGACATCCCCCGCCTTTTCGCCTATGCGCGCCCCCAGCAGACCGGCGGCCTTGCGCCTCCGGTCTTCCGTCCGAGACAGTTGGTGAAGGGAATTTGCCCTTCTTAATCTCCAGCCTAGACGGGGAAAAGCTCTTTGCCGGACGGGCGGACACGCCCGATTCGGCGTCCGCCTGTTTCCTTGTGTGATCCAGGCCGGTCGATCTCTCCCCTTCGGACCTTAACACCCCGTGCCTTCCGGCGCGGGTTTGAAGCCGTCTGCGGGTCCGCCCGCGGACATGAAGTGGAGTAATGGCATGGATCGTAATCAGAAAGCTGAGGTCGTTTCCGCGCTGAACGCAGAGCTGGCACAGGTTGGCGTGGTCGTCGTGACCCGCAACCTTGGCATGACCGTCGCCCAGTCGACCGTCCTGCGCCAGAAGATGCGCGAAGCCGGCGCGTCCTACAAGGTTACGAAGAACCGCCTCGCCCGCATCGCCCTGGATGGCACCGCCTACACTGGCCTCAGCGACCTGCTGACCGGCCCGGTCGGCCTCGCCACCTCGGCCGATCCGGTCGCCGCCGCCAAGGTTGCGATCGATTTCGCCAAGACCAACGATCGTCTCGAGATCGTCGGCGGCGCGATGGGCGAAGTGCTGCTCGATGCGGAGGGCGTGAAGGCCCTGGCGTCGATGCCGTCGCTGGATGAACTGCGCGCCAAGCTGGTCGGCCTTATCGTCGCCCCGGCTACCAGGCTCGCAACCGTCACCCAGGCACCGGCGGCGCAGCTCGCGCGCGTCTTCAACGCCTATGCGGAGAAGGAAGCGGCCTGATCGCCGCAACCCTCCGGTTTTTGACCCAATCTGACGGGGCATGTGCCCCATATTCAAGGAAATAGACAAATGGCAGACATCAACGCTCTGGTCGACCAGCTCTCGGCCCTCACCGTCCTCGAAGCCGCTGAGCTGTCCAAGGCTCTGGAAGAAAAGTGGGGCGTTTCGGCCGCCGCTGCGGTCGCCGTTGCCGGCCCGGCCGCCGGTGGCGCCGCCGCTGCGCCGGCTGCTGAAGAGCAGACGGAATTCGACGTGATCCTCACCGGCGACGGTGGCAAGAAGATCAACGTCATCAAGGAAGTCCGCGCCATCACCGGCCTCGGCCTCACCGAAGCCAAGTCGCTGGTCGAAGGCGCGCCCAAGGCCGTCAAGGAAGGCGTCAGCAAGGACGAGGCCGAGAAGGTCAAGAAGCAGCTGGAAGAAGCCGGCGCGACCGTCGAGCTCAAGTAATCGCTTTTCCGGTCCGCCGGAGAGACATGGAAGGCGGCTCCCACCGGGGGCCGCCTTTTCCGCTTCCTGGAGCATCGCACCTTATAGATCAACCGTTCGCCCTGAGCCTGTCGAAGGGCCGCCCTTTCTGCTGACGAAGGGCAAGGCTTCGACAGGCTCAGCCCGAACGGGGGTGGCTGTGATCCCGGTTGAGGGCGCATCGCTTGAGGGATCAAAGGGCTACGATCAGCGCCGCTCCCGCCAGCGTCATCATCGCCATCGGCGTTGCGAGGATCCAGGGCGCGGGCCGCCATCGCCGCTCCGCCGCCGTCATCCCCGCCGCCAGCCCCAGCGCGACGCCCGGCCAGAGGACATGATAATAGCGCGCCTGCGCAATGGTGAGATCGCCCAGCGCCACGAAACTCCGCCACCCGAAGATCAGGTGGACGGCAAGCAGCACCCCGATCCCGAACCCGTAAGCCAGCACCGGCAGCCTCACCACCCGCGCCCGCGCGCCCAGCACCGCCGTTCCCGCCATCAGCGCCAGCAGGCCAACCACCACCCAGAGCGGAAACGCCCCCTCCGCCGCTGGCCATTTATGCGCCAGCATGCGGAAGAAATGCGCGGCAAAGCCCGGAAAATCGAGCGCCGCCCGCTCGCCCGGCGGCACATACCAGGTCGCCGCATGAACCCACACGACCTGCCCCGTCCGCGCCAGCGTGACGAGATAAGGCGCCGCCCCGATCACCACGCCCGCGCCCGCGCACCGGATCAGCGGATCGCCCCAGCGCACCTCCCCCCGCATCAGCCGCAGCGCCAGCCAGCAGCCCACGACTGCGCTCAATGCCACGAAGGCCGTGAGCTTGGTCCAGCCGGCCACCGCGAGTCCCGCCAGCAGCCACCACACCGCCCCCGGCATCCCCATCACGCCCGCGAACAGGCCCGCCGCCGCCAGCATCGCCAGATTGTCATTGTTGATCGCTCCGCCGACCACCGCCGCCTTGGGGAAGGCCGCCGCCGCGAAGGCGAACCAGACCGGCGACACCGCATCCGCCCCGAACCGTCGCCGCACCGCCACCAGCATCAGCAGCAGCGCCCCCACGGCCATTGCCATATTGACCAGGCGAAACAGCAGCGGATCGGCGCTCAGCGCGAAAAGCGGCGCGAGCAGCAGATAATAGAGCGCGGGATGGTTGATATAGTTGGGCTCAGCCGACCAGCGCGACAGGTCCGCGACATCGAGCATCCGGTACACGCTCCAGTCAGGGAACAGCGCGGGCGCGTCATACTGCGCGCGGATCATCGAAAAATGCCCCAGCTCGTCGATCCAGTTGGGAAAGGGCACGGCGAGCGCGACGCCGATCAGCATCGTGGCATAAATGCCGACGATCGCCCACGCCCCGGCGGGCAGGTCGATCCGCCAGGCGCCCGGCAGACGGCGCATCGGCGGGACAAGGGCAACGGTCTCCATCCCGCGCTTATCGCTCACATCCCTTGATATCCCGTTGCCGGACCATCGGGTAAGCCGATAGTCGTAGAGCCGTTGCGTTCGACCGCCCAAGCGCCTCTAAAGACGCAAAGATCGAATGTCGGAGACCCGATCATGTCCTCCACAAAAACCGCCCTCCTCGCCCTTCTGACTCTCGGCGCACCCCCCGCCCTGGCGCAAACGCCCGCCACCCCCCTCGTCGTCACCACCGATCGCGGCGCGGTGCGCGGCGTAGCGGCGGATGGCGTCGAAAGCTGGAAGGGCATTCCCTTCGCCGCGCCCCCGGCCGGAGGTCTGCGCTGGCGGATGCCGCAGCCGGCGCAAGCATGGGACGGGGTGCGAGACGCGGCCGCCTATCGCAACGACTGTATGCAGCTTCCCTTCCCCAGCGACGCCGCGCCGCTCGGCACCCCGCCGTCGGAGGATTGCCTGTATCTCAACATCTGGAAACCCGTCGGCGCGACCGCCAAGCTGCCCGTGATGGTCTGGATCTATGGCGGCGGCTTCGTCAACGGCGGCGCCTCGCCCCCGACCTATTCGGGCGCGCCGCTGGCGAAGCAGGGGATCATGGTGGTCAGCTTCAACTATCGGCTCGGCCGCTTCGGCACCTTCGCCCATCCCGCGCTCACAGCGGCGGACGAGGACAAGGGGCTCACCGGCAATTATGGCCTCATGGATCAGGTCGCGGCGCTCCAGTGGGTGAAGCGCAACATCGCCCGCTTCGGCGGCGATCCGGCGCAGGTGACGATCATCGGCGAAAGCGCGGGCGGCATGTCGGTCCATGCGCTGCTCGCCTCCCCGCTGGCGCAGGGCCTCTTCGCCCGCGCCGTCATCCTGTCGGGCGGCGACGGATCGCTGCGCGGCGATTCCGGCCATGCGGCGGCGGAAAAGGCGGGGCAGGCCTTCGCCACGGGCAAGGGCGTGCCCGCCGACAGTCCCGACGCCCTCGCCCGCCTGCGCGCCCTGCCCGGCGAACAGGTGATCGACAATCTGAACCTCGCTACCCTGTCGCAGCCGCGCGCCGACTATGTCGGCCCTTATGCCGACGGGAAGATCGCGGTGTCGCCGACCGCCGCCTATGCCGCCGGCCGCTTCGCCAAAGTGCCGGTGATGGTCGGCGCGACCAGCGCCGATATCGGCGGCCCGACCGGTGTCATGATCGCCGGCGCGCGGCAGGTGGCCGGCACGCTCGCCGCGAAGAAACTGCCCGTCTACGCCTATTATTTCGACTATGTGGCGCAAAGCATCGGCCGGCCCGGCGCGCAGCACGCCAGCGACATCCCCTATTTCTTCGACACCCAGCATGTGAAATATGGCGACGCCACCACCGCGCGCGATGACGCCATGGGGCGCACGATCAGCGCCTATCTCGTGAATTTCGTGAAGTCCGGCGATCCCAACGGGTCGGGCCTGCCCGCCTGGCCGCGCTTCGGCAGGGCGGGCGACGCGGTGATGATCTTCGACCCCGCCGGCAAGGCGATCGCCGCGCCCCATCCTTGATGGTTGGCGGGGCGAGCGGCACGAGCTAAGCCTGATCGCCCATGCCCGCCGCCTTCGCCCTTGTCCGCTGCCTTGCGCTTGGCGCCGCCCTGGCGCTCGCCGCCTGCTCGGACGAAGGGCGCGGCCCCGTGGTCGTCAGCGTCATCGGCGACCGCGACGATTTCGCCAAGCCCCTCCCCAACCTCCCCGATCCCGGCGCGAAGCTGATCCTGGAGGCGACGGCGCAGGGGCTGGTCGCGTTCGACGCCAGCGGCGAAATCTTGCCCGCGCTCGCCCAGCGCTGGATCGTGCAGGATGACGGGCGCAGCTACATCTTTCGCCTGCGCCGCGCCTTCTGGGCCGATGGATCGCGCGTTACCGCGCCCGATGTCGCGCGGATGCTGATGGCGCGGATCGAGATGCTGCGAAAGCTCGATCCCAACGGTCCGCTCGACGCGGTGCAGGCGGTGGTGCCGATGACCGGCGAGGTGATCGAGCTGCGCCTTGTCGCGCCCCGGCCCTTCGTGCTCCAGATGCTGGCCCAGCCGCAGATGGCGATCCTCTCGCGCGATGGCGGCACCGGCCCCTATCGCGTCGCGCCGCAGGGCAAGGCGCTGTTCCTCACCCCCATCGACCGCACCGGCCTGGAGGAGGACGAGCCGATCCCGCCCTGGCAGACCCGCGTGCTGCGCGCCGAACGCGCCGCGCTCGCCATCGTCCGCTTCCGCGACGGCGACGCCGCGCTGGTGCTGGGCGGCCGCTATTCGGACCTGCCGCTGCTCGTGCCCGCCGGCATCGATCGCAAGGATGTGCGGGTCGATCCGGTGCAGGGGCTGCTCGGCCTCGCGGTCGTCGGGACAGGCACGCTGATCGACGATGACGGCATCCGCGCCGCGATCAACATGGCGATCGACCGCAACCAGCTGTCCGCCGTCTTCCCGCTGGGCGGCTGGGCGACCAGCCAGCGCATCCTGCCCGACCAGATGGACCTGCCGCGCCCGCCCACCGATCCCGATTGGGCCGCGCTTCCGCTCGACCAGCGCCGCGCGCTCGGGGCGGCCAGCGTGCGCCGCTGGCGCGCCGACAATGGCGATCCGCCGCCGATCCGCATCGCCCTGCCCAAGGGGCCGGGATCGACCCTGCTCTATGCGCTGCTGGCGCGGGACCTGGCGGCGATCGGCCTGGCTACGCGGCGGGTCGATCGCCGCGCCGACGCCGACCTGCGGCTCGTCGATGAAGTCGCCGCCTATGACAGCGCGATCTGGTATCTGGGCCGCGTCGGCTGCGCCCGCAAAGTCCATTGCAGCGAACTTGCGGACGCGCAGTTGCAGGCGGCAAGCCTCGCCAGCACGATCGAGGAACGCGCTGCCCGCATGGCCGAGGCCGAAGCGCTGATGGTCGCGCATAATGGCTATATTGCGCTTGGCGCGCCGGTGCGCTGGTCGCTCGTGTCCCGCCGCCTCAGCGGCTTCCAGCCCTCGCCCCGCGCGCGCCACCCATTGAACCACCTCTTCCGCAGCACCAATTAGGGAGTTGAAGGAGAAGAGGCATCATGGCGATTTCGCCCAATCAGTTCGACCAGATGGTGCGCGACATGCCCGGCTTCGGCCGCGATCCCGCCTCGGTCCGCCGCCGCGTCGAAGCGATGGAGGCGATGCTGGAAGGGCTGTTCGTCATCCCCGGCACGCAGCGCCGCGTCGGCCTCGACAGCCTGATCGGCCTCGTGCCCGTCGTGGGCGATCTCGCCACGGCGGCGATGGGCGCGTGGATGGTGTGGGAAGCCCGGAACCTCGGCATGTCGAAATGGCAACTCACCCGCATGGCCGCCAATGTCGGCTTCGACACGTTGGTCGGCGCGATCCCTTTCGCCGGCGATCTGTTCGACTTCTTCTACAAATCCAACAGCAAGAATCTGCGTATCATCCGCAGGCATCTGGACCGGCACCATCCCTCGACCGTGACGATCGACGCCTGACCTTGCTCAAGCCGGCAGCTCGATCGTCACCCGCGCGCGATCGCGCACCCCGCCCTGCTGCGGCGGGCAGGCGATATAGCGATAGCGCTTGTCCATGCAGACCCACACTTCGCTCAAGGCCCCTTCCCGCGTCAAGTTGAGCCGCAATCCGTCGGCGACCATCCCCTTGTTCGCCGCCGCGAACGCTTGGCGAAAATCCTGCGCCGAAATCACCTCCCGCCGCGCCAGCGCCGCCATGTCGGGATAGCGCAGCGCATGATAGAGCCTGCGCGACAGCGCAAAGAACTTCGTCGGCGTCGTCGGCATACAGGTGCCGTGCTTCACCCATTCATGCTGGATGAGCTGCACCGAGGGCGTCGCGCACAGATGATCGCGCACGATCCTGCGCGGCAATACGCCGGCCGGCTTGCAATATTGCGGCCACTCCTTGCCATAGCCGTCCGGCCACAGCCCGTGCAGGGTAAAGCCGAACCGGTTGCCCGATCCGCACTGAAACGCATCGCGCGCGCCGCCGCGCGCGGTCTTGCAATATTGCGGCGTCCAGCTGACCGCCAGCGTATAGTAACCGATCGGCAGCACGCGCTTGGGCTCATCGGCGGTCGGCCCCTCGACATGCGGGCGCGGGATGACGGATGGCAGCCGGCACTGGTTGGCCTGCGCCAGCGCGACGCCCGGCGCCATCAGCATGGCGAGGGTCACGAGCGCCTTACGCATAAGCGAAATCCAGCCCGATATCGGCGGCCGGCGCCGACTGGGTCAGCCGCCCGACGCTGATATAGGTGACGCCGGTCTCGGCCTTCGCCCGGATCGTCTCCAGCGTGACCCCGCCGGACGCCTCGGTCGGCACGCGCCCATCGACCTGACCCACCGCCGCGCGCAGCGTCGCTACGTCCATATTGTCGAGCAGCAGATGCGTAGCTCCCGCTTGCAGAGCGGGCTCGATCTGGTCGATCCGGTCCACCTCCACGATGATCCGCGCAACCCCCGCATCGACCGCCCGCCGCACCGCTTCCCCGACCGATCCGGCGACCGCGACATGATTGTCCTTAATCATCGCCGCGTCCCACAGCCCCATGCGATGATTGGTCGCCCCGCCCATCCGCGTCGCATATTTCTCCAGCACCCGCAGTCCCGGTATCGTCTTGCGCGTGTCGAGCAGGGTCGCCCCCGTCCCCGCGATCGCCTCGACATAGGCGCGCGTCATCGTCGCGATCCCGGTCAGATGCTGCACCGTATTGAGCGCCGACCGCTCCGCCGTCAGCATCGCCCGCGCCCGACCCCGGATACGCAGCAGGTCCGTCCCCGCCGCCACCTGTTCGCCATCCTGATGCAGCATCTCGATCTTCACATCGGGATCGAGCGCGCGGAAAAAGGCGACGGCGATCGGCAAACCCGCCAAAGTCACCGCGTCCCGGCTGTCCATCACCCCTTCGAACAGCGCATCGGCGGGAATGACCGCCTCACTGGTCACATCGCGCCCGTCCGGCCCAAGGTCTTCGGCAAGCGTGGCGGCGACAAAGGCGTCGAGGTCGAAATTGGGGAGGGAGAAGGTCATGGGCGGGTCTCTAACCGCCCCCACGACCCGCCCGCAATCCCTTTCCGGCAGAGCAATCACCTCAACCCCGTTCGGCCCTTGGACCAGCTCAGGTGAGCCTGTTGAAGCCCCTGCCTTCCATCACAACGTCACCCCGGACTTGATCCGGGGTCCCGCTTCCTTCGCGACCACATAAGAAAAGCGGGACCCCGGCCCTACGGCCGGGGTGACGATTCACCCCTCCAGCTTCGTGCTCCAAACCCCAACCTAGCTGTCAGCTTCCGCAGCCAGCCAGGCTCAGGCGTCTGCTCTTCCTCTTCCCGAAACCACGTCGCGCCGCCGCCTCGACGCAGAGGCAGGCGTTCGATCCTCGTAATTGCCTCGACCGTCAGCCGCGCCCGATCAGTGTCGTTGCGCGGCGCAGGCTGCGCCAATTTGGCATCGCGCCACACCAGCGCAACCGCCTTATACTCCGCGCGCTTGGCATTGAGCGCCTGCACGAACCGGGTCGTGTAAAGCCCGAACCGCCCGCGCTTCCCGATCGGCGCACCGGAGAAATTATGTCCTCGCAGCATGACGCGGTAATAGGGCATAGCCTCACCGCGCCCCCAGATCCCCCTGCCCCACGGTCCCGCTCGCCATGTCCAGCATCCGGTCGAGGCTCTTCTTCGCCGCCAGCCGCAGCCCTTCGTCCATCTCGATCCGCGGGGTCAGGTCGCGCAGCGCCAGGTACAGCTTCTCCAGCGTATTCAGCGCCATATAGGGACAGATATTGCAGTTGCAGTTGCCGTCCGCGCCCGGCGCGCCGATGAAGTTCTTGGTCGGCTCGGACTTGCGCATCTGGTGGATGATGTGCGGTTCGGTCGCGACGATCAGCGTGTCGCCGGGCATGGTCCGGGCGTAATTCAATATGCCGCTGGTCGACCCGATGTAATCGGCATGGTCGGCGATATAGGGCGGACATTCAGGGTGCGCGGCGACCGGCGCGCCGGGATGCTGCGCCTTGAGCTTCAGCAATTCGGTCTCGCTGAACGCCTCATGCACGATACACACGCCCGGCCACAGCAGCATGTCGCGCCCCAGCTTCCGCTTGAGGTATCCGCCCAGATGCTTGTCCGGCCCGAAGATGATCTTCTGGTCCTTGGGCAGTTGCGCGACGATCTTCTCCGCCGAAGAAGAGGTGACGATGATGTCGGAGAGCGCCTTCACCTCGGTCGAGCAATTGATGTAGCTCAAGGCGATATGGTCGGGATGCGCCTCGCGGAACGCCTTGAACTGGGCGGGCGGGCAGCTATCCTCCAGGCTGCATCCCGCATCCATGTCGGGCAGGATCACGATCTTGTCGGGCGACAAAATCTTGGCCGCCTCCGCCATGAAGCGCACGCCGCAGAAAGCGATCACGTCCGCATCGGTCTCCGCCGCCTTGCGCGACAGTTCCAGGCTGTCGCCGACGAAATCCGACAGATCCTGAATCTCGGGCTTCTGGTAATAATGACCCAGGATCACGGCGTTGCGCTCCTTGCGGAGGCGGTCGATCTCCGCGCGCAGGTCCAGCCCCTGCAATGATCCGCCCATGCCGCCGCGTGCGTCCACCCTGTTCACTCCGTCTCGCTTCTCTGCGGGCGCAGATAGGCCCGAGAGGCGGGGGGATCAAGGATGTTGGGGCCAGTCCGCATAGAGCGGCCGCGCCGCCCCCGGCGTGCCGGCCGTCACCGCGTCGCCGATCGCCCGGCCCATGGGGCTAAAGGCGATCCCCTCCGCAACGATCTGCGTGCCCGCGAGCAGGCCCAGTCCCCAGAAATAGGCGGGGTGCACCCGCCCGATCCGCCGCTTGTCCCTCACCATTCCGGCCAGGATGAAGAGCGCGGGAAACAGCACCGCCGAAAGCGCCCAGGCGAGCGGCATCATCAGCGGCAGCGGCAGCAGCCGCCCGAAGCCCGGCCCGGTCACCGACGCCATGGCGCAGAGCATCAGCCGGCTGTGCCAGTCGGTCCGCCGCCGCAGCCGGATCGCCCAGAACACGATCCCGGCGAAGGTCAGGATGCCGATCGGATTGCCGATCAGGAACTCGTCGCGCGCGAAGAAGAAGGGACCGCCCGTGGAGCGAATGACGGTCAGCGTGATCGCGATGCCCAGCACCACCATCGCCGGCACCCAGACAAGCGCCAGCCACCCCAGCCTCTTGTGCAGCGCCCGCGATCCGGTCGCGACGAGGCCGGTCTGGAGCAGATACAGCACCACCCAGCCGAAGAAGGTCACCGCATGGACATGGTAAAGCGCCGGCACCGCGAAGCTCGACCGCTGAAACAGGATATTGGTCGAAAATCCCGCCACCAGCACCAGCGCCATGATACAGGCGCTGATAAAGAAGAACCGATGCTCGCGATCGAAAACCGCCCCCGCCCCCGATGCCCGCGTCGCCATGCTACCCCCGCCTCTATTCGACCGACAGGAAAATCCTATCATCGGAGGCGACAGACGCCAACATCTTCCTGAAACGACAATGTTTTGAGAGGGGATCAAGCTCCCAGCTTCGATGTCCCGTCATCCCAGCGAAGGCTGGGATCCCACTTTTCTTTCAACCGCAGCGCCAGAAGAAGAGAGATGCCAGCCTTCGCTGACATGACGGAGATTGATGGATTTGCGGACATTCGGACAGTCAAAAATTTCTAGTTGCAAAACGCAACTTTTTTTCGTTTGCACGTTACGATTGCAATCCTAAAAAGCGGTCGTTCTCGCTCGGTTTCACCATTAGGTTCAGCCTGCCGCTGTTTGCTGTATCCTTTTGGTTGCGGCGTCCCATTCGACTCTGCATCGTACGGTAATGCACGAATCTAACGCTCCCGTTTTACAAGCGATTGAACTGTTATTGAGGTCGATGTTTCGCTCAAAACGAGTTGGATCGGTGGATGGCGGCTACCAAGTTTCAAAGCCGCACATCGGAACAGAAATCTATTTTGAGGCGGGCGCACTTTTAGAGGCCGCACTATTTATTCGCCGAGAAGCTTCGCCTCATTTGCGATCGCTGTCCGTTCAAGACTTGCAGCGAATGTTAGTCAATTTCATGCGTGAAGAGATTGAATCCCTCCGCTTTAATTCGTGGGGCTTGCCTGATAATGCTTCCTTTGCCGATCACATAAATGCGAGCGAGAAGATTCAATTGGCTGAAGCGATGAAACGTTCGCCAATTTTCGTAACCGTAAATGATCTGTTTCTCTACCCGATTAAAATCGCGAAGGTGGAAGCATCTTTCCGTAGCCAATCGTTCTTCTTACTGCCGCCTGAAGAGTTGGCTAAAGAATTAATGCAATGGTATGACCCTGATGAGATTAGGCCGAACTGCCATCCACCGACGCCTATGCACGCGGGCATGCCATCCGCAGATATATCTTGTTGGCTAAGAGTAAGGGCGCCGTTGGCGGAAGTAGCTTTACGTAATCGGAATGCGATCCTCGGCGCATGTGCGCTGCTCCCTCACCCACTCCAGCGGTACTGCTTTTCGATAGCTACTATGCCCAAAGGGTACATGAGCTTCAAAAGCCGGGCTACATTTCACAGCGGCGACGCCAGCACGCCCGCTTTGAGCGAGTATCTTGAAATTGCCACGGTTGATCATTTGTGGCTCTCGGCACTGGCAGAAAAGCTGAACTCAGACAGCAAGCGTGATCGCAAATCGGTCTTGGCCCTACAATATTTCTTCAGAGCTTGGGTTAAAGATCCTGCTGCTCGCGTAGCTCCGCTTTGCGGAGCGTTAGATGCGTTATTTGGAGACAAAGAAGCGGCAACGCAGGCGATGGTAGATGCCGTCGGGACGCAGCTCGGTCCCGAGTTTGACGAGGCACGCGCTAGAAAACTGGCGAAATTGCGTGCTGGTGTGATCCACGGCGGCGCTCCAAATATCTATGAGGCCTCCATCTATCACAAATATTATACCGATTACCGCTGCGACCCGATCCGAGACTTGGAGCTTGCTACCGCAAGATGTTTGCAGCACGAAATATTTGGCGGCACCTTGATCGAACGCGGTCATCCATACGCCGATTTCTTGGGGCAGTATGCTGGTGTTGGTGCCATTTTGTAATGGCGGCTATTCATACTGGCTGATCGAAACCAGACTTATCGAAATTGGCCAATTTCGGCCACTGTAAAGCCGCCATTTGAGCGTCTAACCCTGATCGCTTACGCATATGCCCCCTCCCGTAAACGGGAGGGAGAACAGCGCCACGCAGGCAGGCCACCTTATCAGCCCGCCCCCCTACCGCCCCCGCGCCAGCACCTCGTTAATCGGCGTGGTCACGTCCCACCGCTCGCGATTCTCCCCCCGCCGCTCGGGCGGAAAGGTCACGATCACCCGCGCGTCGCCATAGCCCATCGCGCCCAGCGGCGCGGCCATGATCTTCGCGACGGCGGCGCGGCCATATTCGCGCGCCTGCGCCATCCGTTCGGGCGAGCGCGCCGATTTCTCCGCCCGCGCCTGCGCATGGGCCGACACCTTGCGGCTGAGTTCCTCGCCCGCCCGCCGGGTCACGAACACCCCGTTGGTCCGCACCAAAGTCCGCCGGCTCTCGTCCACATTGGGCCGGTCGGGCTTCACGTCGGGCGCGTTGACGATCAGCGTGCGGCTCTGCGCGTTCCACTCCAGATCGCGCGCGCTCAGCCCCGACAGGTCGACGAAGTAATCGACCGAATAGGGCATCTTCACCAGCTGATCGGACTTGAGCAGCCCAAAGCCGCGCACATCCTGCGCCGTGCTCTGGATCGTGCCGGTCAGCCGCGACACCCGCAGCGAAGCGGTGCCGCCGATCTTCTCGGCGATGATCTTCGTCACCGCCGACCCGTCATCCTCCACACTCACCACATAGTCGCGATTATAGCGCTGCCAGCCGACCAGCATCGCCGCCCCGACGATCAGGATCAGCAGCGCGGCGGCGATCGGCCCGGCATAGCGCCTCACGCCATCCGCCATTGCCCGTCCCCGGCGGGCGCGGCGACGCCCCGGCCGGCGAGGTCGATCAGATGCGCCAGCACCGATCGCCCCGCCGCCCCGTACAGGCGCGGGTCCACGCCCTTGTACATCTCGGCCACCATGTCGGGGATCGCGCTCGCGCCGTTGCGCTCCAGGAAGCGCAGTATCTGCCCCTCGCGCTGCTTGCGATGCCCCATCATGCCGCGCACCAGCCGTTGCGGCTGCTCGACCGGATCGCCATGGGCGGGATAATAGATCGCGTCGTCCCGCTCCAGCAGCCGCTGCATTGAGGCCATATAGGCGGTCATGTCGCCATCGGGCGGCGAAATCACGCTGGTGGACCAGCCCATCACATGATCGCCGGTGAACAACGCCCCTTCCTCGGCCAGCGCGAAGCAGAGATGGTTGGAGGTATGCCCCGGCGTCGCCACCGCCTCCAGCGTCCAGCCGGTGCCTGTCACCCGCTCGCCGTCGCTCAGCACCCGGTCGGGGCGATAGGCGGCGTCGAACGCCGCGTCGGCGCGCGGCCCGTCATCCTCCAGCGTCAGCGGCGCGCAGCCCACGATCGGCGCGCCGGTCGCCTCGCTCAGCGGGCGCGCGGCGGGGCTATGGTCGCGATGGGTGTGGGTACACAGGATTGCGACCACCGGGCGGCCGCTGATCGCAGCGGCCAGCGCCGCCAGATGCGCGGGATCGTCCGGCCCCGGATCGATGACCGCCACGTCGCTTGTGCCCACCAGATAAGTCTGCGTGCCGGTGTAGGTGAAAGGCGACGGATTGGGCGCCAGCACCCGGCTCACCAGAAGGGACAGCGGCATCACTATGCCCGTGGGCAGATCGGCCGGATCGAAAGGGGTTGCCATGCGTCCCATGTGCCCATTTCGCCCAGAAATTCAAGGGCGGCTTGCCAATGCCACATCATTACGATATCGAAACGATATGCCATGAAAATGGCGAATCAGCTGTCCCACTCGCTGTTCCACTTGGGGCTTTGCGGCACCCCATCCGCCCTGTAATATCGGGGAGCACTGGACCGGGCCTTGCAGCTTCGTTCCCCGGCGTAGGCCGGGGTCCAGTCCAGAGCGTCGAACTGGACCCCGGCCTACGCCGGGGAACGCGAAACCTCTAGCAGCGTGTATCGGCCTAACCCTCCCCATGCCCCACCCGCTTCTCGACCGCTGGCGCCAGCATCTCGCCCTCGACCGGCGGCGATCGGCCCATACAGTGCGCGCCTATGTCGCCACCGCCGAGCGGCTGGTCGCCTTTCTGGAGCAGCATCGGGGCGGCCCGCTCACCTCCGCCACGCTGGCGTCGCTGGAGCAGGCGGACCTGCGCGCCTTCCTGACCCACCGGCGGATGGACGGCATCGGCAACCTCTCGGCCGCCCGCGAACTCTCGGCCGTGCGCGGCTTCCTGCGCTTCGCCGGTGGCGAAGAGGCGCGGGTGCCGCAACTCAAAGGCCCACGAGTCAAGCGCGGCCTCCCCCGCCCCGTCTCCCCCGACGAAGCCGTCGCGCTGGCGCAGGACATAGCCGAAACCGCCCGCGAAGGCTGGATCGGCGCGCGCGACTGGGCGGTGCTGCTGCTGCTCTACGGCGCGGGCCTCCGCATCGGGGAAGCGATGGCGCTGACCGGCGATATCCTGCCCTTGGGCGACACGCTGCGCGTTACCGGCAAGCGCAACAAGACCCGCATCGTCCCGCTATTGCCGCAGGTCCGCGACGCGATCGACGCCTATCTCGCCGCCTGCCCCTACCCTCCGGCCAAAGGCGAACCGCTGTTCCGGGGAGCCCGCGGCGGCCCCCTCTCACCCGCGCTGATCCGGCGCGCCGTGCAAGGCGCCCGCGGCCGCCTCGGCCTCTCCGAGCGGACCACCCCCCACGCCCTACGCCACAGCTTCGCCACCCATTTGCTCGGCCGGGGCGCGGACCTGCGCTCCCTCCAGGAACTGCTGGGCCACGCCAGCCTCTCCTCGACCCAGGTCTATACGCAGGTGGATGCCGCCCACCTGCTCGACATCTACCGCAACGCCCACCCCCGCGCCTAACCCTTGGGTCGCCACGTCGCCAGCCGCCAGAGGTAGAGCAGCACCGCCCCTACGACGCAGGCGGTCGCCACCGGCCCGACATAGCGATCGATTTGCGTGAAGTTGCGCCCCAGCAGATAGCCTGCATAGGCCAGGATGATGTTCCAGATCAGCGCGCCTCCCGCCGTCCATAGCAGGAACCGCATATGCCCCATACGGAACAGCCCGGCCGGCAGCGATACCATCGTTCTGAACGCCGGCAGGAAGCGGAACACGAACACCACGATCTGCCCATATTTGCCGAACAGCCGATCGAGCGCCTCGACATCGCGCCACTCCAGCGTCGCCCAGCGCCCGTAGCGATCAACCAGCGGCTTGAGCCGGTGGAAGCCCAATATATGCCCCACCAGATACCAGAAATAATTGCCGATGGTGGTGCCGATCGTGCCGGCGAGCAGCAGCCACTCCATCGCCATCCGCCCCTGCCCCACGCGGATGCCGCCGATCCCCATGATGAGTTCGGACGGGATGGGCGGAAACACATTCTCCAGCACCATCAGCAGCCCGATGCCCCAATAGCCGCCCGCATCGATCAGGCGCAGCACCCAGTCGGTCATCGCCTAACCCTCGCGCTCCGTCATCCCGGCGAAGGCCGGGATCTCATTTTTCTCGTCAACGCCTGAAGGAGAAGAGAGATGCCAGCCTCCGCTGGCATGACGGCAATGGCGCATCGATCTAGGCGGCCGCGCGCGCCGCCAGCCGCGCGTCGATCGCGTCCCAGATCAGGCCGCCGGTATCGGTCCCGTCGAACGCCTGGATCGACACGATGCCGGTCGGCGAGGTGACGTTGATCTCGGTCAGCCATTCGCCCCCGATCACGTCGATGCCCACGAACAACAGCCCGCGCGCTTTCAGCTCCGGCCCCAGAGCGGCGCAAATCTCGTGCTCCCTTTCGGTCAGCTGCGTCTTGGCCGCCGACCCGCCGACCGCCAGGTTCGACCGTATCTCGCCCTTGCCCGGTATCCGGTTCACCGCGCCCATGACCTCGCCGTCCACCAGCACGATGCGCTTGTCCCCCTCGGCGACGCCGGGGATGAAGGCCTGCACCATGAAAGGCTCGACCCATTTCTCCTTGAACAGCTCGACCAGCGAGGACAGGTTCGCCCCATTCGCGCCGACATGGAACACCGCGACCCCGCCATTGCCATAGAGCGGCTTCACCACGATCTCGCCATGCTCGGCAAGGAAGGCGCGCACTTCGGCCAGATCGCGGGTAATCATCGTCGGCGGCATGAACCGCGCATAGTCGAGCACGAACAGCTTTTCGGGCGCATTGCGCACACTCGCGGGATCGTTGACCACCAACGTCTCGGCCTGCACACGCTCCAGCAGGTGGGTGGCGGTGATGTAGCTAAGGTCAAAGGGCGGGTCTTGCCGCATCAGCACGACATCCACGTCGCGGCCGAGGTCCAGCACCTCTTCCGGGCCATAGGCGAAATGGTCGCCCTGCACCTTCTGGATGCTCACGGGCCGCGCCTTCGCCAGCACCCGGCCATCGCGATACGTCAGGTCCGGCGCGAGATAATGATAGAGCCTGTGCCCCCGCTTCTGCCCCGCCAGCATGATGTGAAAGGTCGAATCGCCCGCGATCCTGATGCCCTCCATCGGGTCCATCTGCACCGCGACGGTCAGGGGGTTGAGGTTGGTCATGCGTATCGTTCCCATGAACCGTTCGGTTCGAGCAGCTTCGAGCTTGTCGAGAAGCGTCGGTCGAGAACAGATTCTCGACTTCGGTTCTCGGCTGCGCTCGAACCTCCGCTCGAAACGAACGGAATTGATTGCGGGGCTGGGGCGTCACCCCCCATGCCAGACATTCGCCAGATGGCGCGGCGCGTGCCCCGGCGCAAGGAGGATCACGTCGATCCGCATATCGTCCCCCGGCTGCGCCAACGCGTGCCAGAGGATATCCGCCGCCGCCGCGACCCGCGCCAGCCGCCGCTCGTCGATGGCGAGGTCCAGCTCCGCCGCGCTCCCGCGCGCCTTCACCTCGACGAAGGCCAGCATCGCATCCTTGCGCGCCACCAGGTCAACCTCGCCTGCCGGGGTGCGGAGCCGGCGGCCGACAATCTCCCACCCTTTGAGGCGCAGCCACCATCCCGCGATCCGCTCCGCCTGCCGCCCCCGCTGCTCGGCGCGCTGCTTCTTCACCCCTTCAGCTCCATCGCCCGGTCGTAAAGCGCCCGCCGGTCCAGCCCCAGCTTCTTCGCCACCTCGCCCGCCGCCTTCGATACCGGGAGGCGGGTCAGCGCCTCGCGCAGCGCGGCGTCGGCATCCTCGGCGCTCGCCGGCGGCGCGTCACCGGGCGGCCCGACGATGACGACGATCTCCCCCTTGGGCGGCGCATCGGCATAGCGGGCGGACAGCGCGGAAAGTGGGCCGCAAGCCGTCTCCTCAAACGCCTTGCTGATCTCCCGGCTAACCGCCGCCTCCCGGTCGCCCAGATGCGCGGCCATGGCGGACAGGCTCTCCGACAGGCGCGGCCCGCTCTCATAAAAGACCAACGTCGCCCGCAACCCCGCCACCTCGTCCAGCGCATCACCCCGCGCCTTGGCCTTGGCGGGCAGGAAGCCCATGAACAGGAAGCGGTCGGTCGGCAGCCCCGCCAGCGTCAGCGCCGCGATCGCCGCGCTCGGCCCCGGCAGCGTCGTCACCCTGCGCCCCGCCGCCCGCGCATCGCGCACCAGCTTGTAGCCGGGATCGGAGATCAGCGGCGTGCCCGCATCGGACAGCAGCGCGACCGATTCGTGGCCCATCCGCTCAACCAGCCGCTGCCGCACATGGTCGGCGCTATGGTCATGATAGGGCAGCATCGGCCGGTCGGAGCCTGCATGGCGCAGCAGCCGCGCACTGACCCGCGTATCCTCCACCGCCACCACGTCCGCCCGGCGCAATATGTCGGCCGCGCGGGGCGTCAGGTCTCCAAGGTTGCCGATCGGCCCCGCGACGATGTAAAGCCCCGGCTCGAGAGGTTCGATTTCCATAAGGACGCCAGATGACAGAGACGGATGCCCCCCGGCAAGCAGATGTGTTCGCCGTCCTGAAGCGCGGCGCGCGCATCGCCTTCGCCGCCAGCGCGCTGGCGCTCGCCGCCTGTCAGTCGATCGTGCCCAAAAGCGAGGTGCCCACCACCCCCACCGGCCCGGCCCAGCCGACCACGCCCGAAGTGGTGCAAGGCCTGCCCACCGACGCGACTCGCCACCGCGTCGCTCTGCTGGTACCGATGAGCGGCAGCAATGCCGGCGTCGGCCAGTCGATCGCCAACGCGACGACATTGGCGCTGCTGGATACGAAGACCGACAAGGTCCGCATTACCACCTATGATACGGCGCTGGGCGCTGCGGCGGCGGTGAACCGGGCGCTGGCCGACGGCAATCGCCTGATCCTGGGGCCGCTGCTGGCGGAGGATGCCCGCGTGATCGGCCCGATCGCCGCGCGCGCCAACGTGCCTGTCATCAGTTTCTCCAACGACACCAGCGTCGCGGGCGCGGGCGTTTATGTGATGGGCTACAACCCCGGCCAGTCGATCGAGCGGGTGGTGGAATATGCCCGGTCGAAGGGATTGTCCCGCTTCGGCGCGCTGGTGCCGCGCGGCACCTATGGCGAACGGGCGGGCAATGCGCTGTTGCGCGCGGTCGAGCAGGCCGGCGGCACGGTCGTGTCGATGCAGAATTTCGACCGTTCCCCCGCCTCCATCACGGCAGCGGTCAAGAAATTGCAGGCATCGTCCAGCTATGACGCGCTGCTGATCGCCGACAGCGGCCGCGTCGCGCTTCAGGTCGCTCCGGTCGTGCGCAAGAATGGCGGCGCAACCGCGCGGCTGCTCGGCACCGAACTCTGGAACGCCGACACGTCGCTCGCCGCCAGCCCGGTGCTGCGCGGCGCCTGGTTCGCCAGCGTGTCGGACACGCTCTACCGCCAGCTCGCCAGCAAATATCGCGCCCGCTACGGCAGCGCGCCGTTCCGCCTCTCCTCGCTCGGCTATGACGCGGTGCTGCTGACCGTGCGGATTGCGCAGGACTGGCGGCCTGGCACCCCCTTCCCGGCGGCGCGGCTGCGCGACGGCGGCGGCTTTTCGGGCATCGACGGCGCGTTCCGCTTCGGCCGCACTGGCGTGGCCGAGCGCGCGCTGGAGGTGAACGAGGTCGGCACGGGCGCGTACAGCGTCGTCGATCCCGCCCCGCGCGGCTTCGGCGACTAAACCCGGCCGGTCGGCAGTACCAGCGGCTCCTCGCCCGGTTCGATCCGCGCCGTAACGCCATAGACCCGCGCCAGATTGGCGTGGGTCAGCACGTCGAGCGGCGCGCCGTCGGCGACCAGAGCGCCGCCGTCCATCAGCAGCAGCCGGTCGCACCAGCGCGCGGCCATGCTGAGGTCGTGCAACACCGTCACGACCAGCGCCCCGCTTCGCGACTGGCCGCGCAGCAGGGCCATGACATCGATCTGATGGCCGGGGTCGAGCGCCGCCAGCGGTTCGTCGGCGATCAGCGCCAGCCCGCCCACCGCCAGCGCGCGGGCGAGCAGGACTCGGGCACGCTCGCCCCCCGACAGCTCGGTAGCGATCCGGCCCTTCAGATGCAGCGCATCGGTCTGGGCCATGGCAGCCTCGATCGCCGCCGCGTCCGCACCCGAAAGTCGCGACAGCGGCCCGAGGTGCGGCAGCCGCCCCAATGCCACCAGCCGTTCGGCGCTGAGCGGCCAGTGCAGCGTCTGCCCCTGCGGCAGATAGGCGATGGTGCGGGCGATCGCGCGGCGATCCAGCCCAGCAATGTCCGCCCCGTCGATCGTCACCCGCCCCGCCGCCGGCCGCACCAGCCCCAGCAGCCCCCGGATCAGCGTCGATTTGCCCGCGCCATTGGGACCGATCACGCCCACCAGCTGCCCCGACGTTAGCTTTAGATCGATACCCGTCACCGCCGGATGCCGCCCCAGCCGCACCGACAGCCCTTCCGCCGCGATCGTCACCATAGCCGCCGCGCCCGCATCAGGTGGAACAGGAAGAAGGGCACGCCGAGCAAGGCCGTCACGACGCCTAGCTTCAATTCGCTGGTCGTGGGGATCAGCCGAACGCCAATGTCCGCCAGCGTCAGCAGGATCGCCCCGCCCAGCAGCGACGGCAGCAGCACGGCCGACGGCGACCGGTCGGTCAGCGGGCGGAGGAGGTGCGGCACGATCAGCCCGACGAAGCCGATCGCCCCCGACACCGCCACCGCGCCGCCGACGCCGATCGCGATGCCCAGCATCAGCCGCCACCGCGCTCGGCCGAGGTCCACGCCGAGCGCCTGCGCGCCCTCCTCCCCCAGAGTGAGCGCATCGAGCGTGCGGCCATCGCTCAGCAGCAGCGCGGCACCAATCGCGACGCACGGAATGGCGACCCACAGATGCGCGCTGCTCCGATTCTCAAGGCTCCCCATCAGCCAGCTCATAATCTCCATCGCCGCGAACGGATTGGGCGACAGGTTGAGCGCGAGGCTGATCCCCGCCCCCGCCAGCGTCGCGACGGCGATCCCCGCCAGGATCAGCGTCAACGGACTTTCCGCCGTGCCCGACAGCAGGAACAGCGCGCCGACCGCGGCCAGTGCGGCCAGGATCGCGAGCAGCGGCAGCATGATGGGATGAAGCTGGGACAGCCCGAAATAGAGCGCGCAAACCGCCCCCAGAGCGGCGGCATTGGAGAGACCCAGGACCGATGGCTCCGCCAGCGGATTTCGGAGATAGCCCTGGAGCGTCGCCCCGGACAGGCCCAGCATCGCCCCCACGACCAGGCTGAGGATCGTGCGCGGCAGGCGCAGGTCGAGGATGATGGTGCGCGCGACCGCATCGCCGCCCCCCGACAGCACGGCAAGGATGCGCTGCGGCGCGATGGCTACCGTCCCCAGCATCAGCGACGCAATCGCGGCGGCAAGCAGGATCAGCACCAGCGCAGGAACCAGCAGCGGGTGGCGGGGTCGCCTCATGGCTTGACCCGCTGCCCCAGTTTGGCGAAGCAGCAATCGTGATCCGCCCTTTGCTCCTCGCTGCGCTCGCGCTGCCCCTTATGACCGGAGCGGCCGCGCCGTCCGCGCCCCGGCGGATCGTGTCGCTCAATGTCTGCGCCGACCAATATCTGCTGGCGCTCGCCGATCCGTCGCAGATCGCCGCGCTCAGCATCAACGCGCGCGATCCCGAACTGTCGGCGGCGGCGGACAAGGCGCGCGCCTTCCGCAGCCTGCGGCGCGGGCCGGAGGAGGTGCTGGCGATCCAGCCCGATCTGCTCATCGGCTATCCCCTCGGCGGCGGCGCGCTCGCCGCTGCGCCGCCGGGCCGCTGGCGCACTGTGGGCGTGGCGGACGCGACCAGCTATGCCGCGATCCTCGACCAGATACGCGAAGTCGCCCGCGCCGTCGGCCATTCCGATCGGGGCGAGGCGCTGATCGCCGACATGAACCGCGCCCTCGCGGCCCTGCCTCACCCTCGCGGGAGCGGTGTAGCCGCCTATTATCAAAGGCGCGGCTATCTGACCGGCACGGGCACTCTGGTGGATGACCTTATGCGCCGGGTGGGCCTCACCAACCTTGCCGGGAAGCTCGGCAAGCCGGCGCTGGCGCAGCTTTCGCTGGAGGAGATGGTCGCCGCCCGCCCCGACTGGCTGATCGTCGAGCAGGCGACCGATCGGGTGCAGGATCAGGGCACTGAAATGCTTCATCACCCGGCCCTGCGCTCCATCCCCCGCATCAGCCTGCCCCAGGCGTGGACCGTGTGCGGCGGCCCCGCCTATGTTCTGGCCGCACGCGCCATGACCGCGCGCCTCAACGCGCGGTAGCGGGGCGGGCACAGCGCCCGCCCCTTTACACCCGCCGTCAGAACCGGACACGCACGCCGCCATAGGCGGAACGGCCGTAGCTGTTGTAGCCATAGGCCGTGGCGTAGGCTTCGTCGGTCAGATTGTCGATGCGGCCATAGACCTCCAGATGCTCGCCGATCGGCAGCGACGCCCGCACGGCCAGCAGCGCATAGCCGTCGAGCCGGCGCGTATTGGCCGCATTGTCGAAACTGTCGTCCACCATCGTCACCGTCGCGCCGGTCCACAGGCCGAAGGACCAGTCATAATCAGCCGACACGCTCACCTGATTGGCGGCGCGGCGCGCGAGCCGGTTGCCGAAGAAGGCCGAACCGGGCGAGCGATCCCGCGCATCGACATAGCTATAGCTGCCCGTCACCGTCAGCGCGTCCACCGGCTTCAGCGCCACCGATGCTTCCACCCCCTTGGCGCGGGTGCGATCGATATTGCCATAGGTGAAGGTCGCGCCGTCATAGTTGATCTGGTTGCGGGTATCCCGGCGGAAGGCCGTGACCGAGAAGATCGCGCGCCCGCCATCCAGCCGCTGGTCGAAGCCGATGTCATAGCTTTTCGATCGCTCCGGCCGCAGCGTCGCATTGCCGCTGAAGCTGTCGTAAAGCTGGTAGAGCGACGGCGCCTTGAACCCCTCGCCATAGCTCAGCCGCACATTGGTCGCGCCGCCATTGGGCGAGTAGTTGGCGTTCGCGCCGAAGGTCGTCGCGCCGCCGAACTGGCTGTGATCGTCATGCCGCACGCCCCCGGTTACGGCCAGGCCGTCGAACGGCTTCACGATGGCAAGGCCATAGACGCTGTCGATGTTGATCCGGGCGCTGCTGGTCGATCCAAAGCCGAAGAAGTCATAGTCCGGCCGCTCATGCTCATAGCCCAGGATGAACTTGGCCGCATCGACCGGCGTATAGACGCCCTCATATTCGAAGCGCAGGTTCGTGCCCTTGTAGCCATAATCCGGGTCGGTGCCGCGCACGAAATAATAGTCGCGGTCGTTTCGGAGGTAGGTCACCGCCGCCCGGTTGGTGAGCTTTCCGTCGAGCAACGCCAGGTTGATCCCGGCATAGCCGACATATTGGTCCATCTTCGACACGTCGCTGCTGTCGGCGGGCGCGCCGAAGAAGCTGTCATAGTCAAGATCAGCGTGGATATAATAGCCGCGCAGGTCGAGGCTCAATGCATCGGTGAAGTTGAGCGTCAATCGAGCGTTGGTGGCGATATTCTCGGTGCCATCCCGCTCCGTGCCGCCCGCCGCCGAGGAGATGCCGTCGGTGCGGAAATAGGCCGCGCCGATGCCGCCCGCCGCGATGCCGCTGCTGCCCGACACGTCCGCCTTGGCGCTCCACGTATCGCTGTAGCCATGTTCGGCCGAGGCGTTGGCGGCGAAGCCGTCGACCGGCACGGCAGTCATCAGGTTGACGACGCCGCCGATCGCCTGGCTGCCATAGACGACCGAGTTCGACCCGCGCAGGATTTCGATCCGGCGGATATTGCCGGTCAGCAACGGGCCGAAATCATAAGCGTCGCCAATGCCGCTCGGGTCATTGACCTTGACCCCGTCGATCAGCACCAAAGTCTGCGTCGTCTCCGCCCCCCGCAGCGACACGCCGGTCGCGCTGCCGATCGTGCCGGTGCGGCTGAAGCGCACGCCCGGCGTCGTCGCCAACAGATCGACAACGTCGATCGGCTGCCGCCGCTGGATCGTCTCTGCGTCAATGACAGTGACCGCCTGGCCGACTTCGTCGCGCGGCTGGGCGATGCCGGCGGCGGTGACGATGATCTGCTGATCGTCCTCTTGTGCCAGCGCGGGATGCGCGGCCAGTAGCGCCGCGAAAGAAAGTCCGTACTTCAACATGATGAACCCCAAGGCGTCGGGTGCGACTTCGGGCCTGGGGCTTCCGCCTTGTCGACGGTCGGATATGCACGGGGACGACGCCAAATCCCGCCTGCAACCCGATGCGGCCCCGGCCGCATGGCGTCGCTCGACGGAAAACCACCGTGCCCCGGCCATCCCCTGAACCAAAGCAAGAGCGACCAAGCGCCGGCAGGTCTCCTGGCTCGCGGGTCGCAGCATCGATGCACGAGCCTTCCCAGGGCAAGCCCCAGTGGCCGGTCTTTCGACCTCAAGTGCATCGCGCTACCCGCTTACAGTTGCAGGGACAGCCGCGGATTTGGGCGACGAACGCCCGCACCGCATTCCCGATTAAGCCCGTTTCCGGGCACCGGCGCGATCATTACGGATGGGGTATGGCCCCGTCCGCGTCGCCGCCTCTAGGGGAAAGACAGGCGCTTGCCAAGCACGGCGCGCGTCATGCGCCGGCGATGTGGCCTTGCAGCAACAGCGCGTCGCGGCGCGCCAGAACGACCAGCGGCAGGCCGGCGGCGGCGGCGCGATCGGCGGCGAGCCGGGTCGGCGCGGACACGGTGACGAGCAAGGGACAACCGCTCAGCACCGCCTTCTCCACCAGCTCGAACGAGCAGCGGGAACTGAGCAGCGCAAAGCCGCCGCCCCAATCTTCCTTGGCGCGCGCCATCGCGCCGATCAGCTTGTCGAACGCATTATGCCGGCCGACATCCTCCCGCACCAGGCGGATCGCGCCGTCCGGCCCGGCCCAGGCGGCGGCATGGGCCGCGCCGGTAGCGGCATTGAGCGGCTGATGCGCCGAAAGATCGCCAAGAGCACGGAAGATGGCGGCCGGCGTGGCGTCAGACCGGGCCGTCACGGGCGGGAGGGGCCGGAGCGCCTGTTCCAGATTCTCGATTCCGCACAGGCCGCAGCTCGAATCGGACACGCGGTGCCGCACCCGGTCGAGCAGCGCGTCGGTCCGCGCCGGCGGCAGGGTGGCGCGCGCGACCAGCCCCTGCTCGGCGCGATGCACATCGACATCGAGCGGCAGGTCTTGGCGCTCCGCCAGCCGCTCGGCCAACGCAAAGCCGGTGACGAGATCGCCGATATGGGCGGGCGTCGCCATCAGCACCGCATAGCCGACCCCGTTAAACTCGATCGCGACTGGCGCCTCGTCGGCGATCGGCCGGTCGATGGGCGTCGCCATGCCGTCCGGCGTCAGGCGGTCGAAGCGAAGGGCGGCGAGCGGGTCGGGCTTGTGCATCGCCCCGCTATAGGCAATGCCGGGCTGTCCCGACAGAGGGGCAGACAAGGACGATGCGATGCAGCCTTCACCGATATTGGGGGCGATACTGGCCGGCGGGCGCTCGCGCCGCTTCGGCAGCGACAAGGCGCTTGCTCTGCTGCCCGACGGGCGGACCTTGCTCGATCATGCGGTGGCAGGGCTTGCGCCGCATGTGGCGGAGGTCGTGATATGCGGCCGCGCCGCTGGACTTGCCGACCGACCGGGACCGGACCTGGGGCCGCTCGGCGGGCTCAACGCAGCGCTCCATCATGCGCGCGCCCGTGGCTTTGCGGGCGTGCTGAGCAGCGGGTGCGACATGCCGGTCTATCCCGCCGCTTTGCCGGTGCTGCTGATCGGGAGCGACCCCTCTTTTGTCGTCGGGCAGCCGCTGCTCGGCTGGTGGCCGTCTTCGCTGGCGGATGAGCTGGACGCGCATCTCTCGGAGCCCAACAGCCGCTCGATCCGGGGCTGGACGGAGCGGACCGGGGCGCGGGCGATCGTGGCGGATGGCCTCGACCTGCCCAACATCAACCGGCCCGATGACCTCACACTATGGGGGTTGGGTAGCCCTTAATGGGCGGCCGACGTGTCCACATTGGCGCGCGGCTTGGGTGCGATCCATACGATGACGGCGGCGGTGAACAGGATGATCGCCGATATGAAAAAGACATGATCGACGGCGATGACGATCGCCTCCTGCTCGACGATGTTGGAAATGGTCTGGCGCGCCTGCTCAGTCGAAAAGCCGATCCCGGTCAGAGCTGACTGGGTCTGGTCGGGCTGCAACACGCCCGCCATCTCGTTGCGCGCCACCCGCTGCGAATCGCCCCATGTCGTGAGCACGAGCGAGGTGGCGATCGCGGTCGCCATCGTGCGCACGAAATTCTGGAGCCCGGCGGCAGACGCCGTCTCGCGCGGCAGAACCGATCCAAGCGTCAGCGTCGTCAGCGGAATGAAGAAGAAGGGCAGCGCAAAGCCCTGAATGAACTGGGGCAGCACCATGGAACCGAAATCGATGCCGCTGGTCCAGTGCGCGCGCCACAGCGACATGATGCCGATCCATGCGACAGCGCAGGAAATGAGCAGTCGCGGATCGACCTTGTTCATGAGGCGCGCGGCGATCGGCGCGGTGAACAGCGCCGCCGTCGCGGTCATCGCCGTGACGATCCCCGCCCAGGTCGCCGTATAGCCCATCGACATCTGCAACCATTGCGGGATGACCACGATGCTGGCGAAATAGGAGCCGAAGCAGAGCGACAATGTGAAGACGCCCGAGCTGAAGCCGACATGGCGGAACACCCGCAGATCGACGACCGGATGCTCCTCCGTCAGTTCCCAGATGATGAAGACGAGGAAACCGATGAAAGCCAGGATTGCGAGCGCGACGATCATCGGGTCGGCGAACCAGTCATGGTCACGGCCGATGTCCAGCATGATCTGAAGGCAACCGATCCAGAACACCAGCAGAGCGAGGCCCACCTTGTCGATCGGCACACGCGCCGTGTCGGTTTCAACCGGGCGCAGCAGCGCCTGGGCCGCGAACACGCAGAGGACCGCGATCGGCAGGTTGATGAAGAAGATCCAGTGCCAGCTCCAATTGTCGCTGATATAGCCGCCGAC
>NZ_JAVHPD010000077.1:0-8463 GCF_036170395.1 Sphingobium sp. | reverse complement strand
ACCTCGCCTCGGAGATGGCGCCCAAGGCCGATGACGGTCTGCCGCCGCTGCCCGGTGCCGACGAGACGGCCGATCGCGGCCAGGGCAGCGAGGCCGGCCTCGGCCAGTCCTCCGCAAGCCACGCCTTCGGTGGCGAGCAGCAGCCCGAAGGCGGTCGCCGCCAGCGGCGCCAGCGCCAGGCCGAGCAGGTGGAGGAACCCGAAACGGTCAGCTGATCCCCTCGTGCCCGGCCGACGCCTCCCATTCCGGGCACAGCCTCGCAGGGCTCGCTTCGCTCACCGCGAGGCGGGCCCTGTTTTCATTTCCCTTTCAGGGGCGCTGACGGGCCGGCTATCGCGGCGACAGCCGGGTCTCTCTCAGCGTCAGCATATAGTCCGCGAGCGCGTCGACCTGGCCATCCTCGATCTCGAAATTCATGATCTCCGGGAAATTGTGCGAATGACGCAGCCAGTAGGTCAGCGTCTCCCGGGTCAGCCCTTCCTTGTTGACGACATCCTCCCACGGCGGTGCTGCGGGGTTTGGCGAAAACTGGTTTCGCGCCACGGCATGGCAGCTCGCGCAATGCGCCTGCGCGAAGCGGAGGCCCATCTGGGCCTGGCTCTGCCGGGCCTGCCGGGCCGGCCGCGCGGCGAGCGGACCGCAAGCGAGGCCGAGCAGCGCAAGCGCCAGCAAAAGCCGATTATCGGCCACGCGCCGCCGCAATGGCCGCCGTGGCGAGGGGCGCGGCATTGTCCACCGCCTTGTCGACGCAAGTCTCATCGGGATCCAAAGGGAAGAGTCTGTCGAGTTGCTTGCAGGCGTCGCGCGCGACGTTGCGGACCCTGAGCATGAGCCGGTCGGCATCGCGCGGCGCGGTGAGGTCGAGATCGCCATAGAGCACCGACATGCGCACCGTCGTCACCGCGATCGCAGCGCCCGTATAGGGGTTTCGTTCGATGCGCATCGGTGCCGAGCGCGGGGCTTCGACGGTGATTTCGTTCTGGCTGCCTTCAGGCGTTTGCGCGCCCGCCATCGTCGCCGGCATGGCCCATCCTGCTGCCATGAGCATGCCCGCGCACGCAAATCCCGCCATCTTCGACATGTTCGCTCGGTTCCTCTGCGCTCGAGACGGGCGCTCTGGCACGATCATGGCTTATCGGCGGGACCCGTTCTTTGACGCAACTCAACTCTTCGCCAGCAAGCGGCGCGCTTAATATCTTTGCTGGCGCTCGTAGAGATGGCGATAATGCTGGGTGCGGGTCACCCGCAATCCAGGCATTCCGGAGCGGTCGACCGCCCTCTGCCAGGACGCGAATTCCTCCAGCGTCAGCACGTAGCGCTCGCAGACCTCGTCGATCGTAAGCAGCCCGCCATTCACCGCGGCGACCACCTCAGCCTTGCGCCGCACGACCCACCGCGTGGTGTCGGGCTTCGGAAGCGACTCCAAGGTCAACGGCTCGCCAAGCGGCCCGATGACTTGGGCAGGACGGAATGTCTGGTTCTCGATCATATCACCTTTGCCTTGGTCCCCGCCAGCGAGGTTACGCACGATTTTCCTCTCCTGATTGTCGATCCGGCATGGTTGTCGCGGACAAAAGCATCAGGGTTAACGCACGCGGTCCGCCCGACATCCCGGCCGCTTTATCGCGGAACGATTCCGACGCCCTGGCGAGGAGAGGCGGCTCGCCGCCCATGTCGGAGGATCGGACCGCTTCCAGGTCGGTGCCGTGCCGCAAGGATGGCCCGCGATGTCGGCCGCTCCGACCGCGCCGGACCATGACGCGCCCGCGTCCGTGGTTGGCGTGCCTACCCTCCGCCGATGCCGGACCCGTATGGACAACCGCCGTCCCGGCTGCCACGCCTTCCTCTGCGGCGGGTCCAGATCGACCATCGTGGCGGTCGGACGGCGACACCGTCCCGCCAAGGTCTGCCTGTCAGCACGATCCTTCCGGGGATCGGCGCTCGACCACCTCATCAGAGCGCACGCCCTGGCGTATGCCTGGGGCCACCCGCTTGTGGAATGAACGCTACGCCCGTGCGGGTCCACCGCAACCCGCCATTTTCCGACCGTGTTGAGGCCTGCGGCCTCTGCCCGCACCACTCGAAAAATGGGGGTTTCCCCGCGCTGCGCGCGCGTGCGGCGGACCCTCGATCCCGGGCTTTCGCGGATGTTCATCCCAGCGGGGTCGGCCCGCTGGCAGACGCGAAAGGTCACGCACATGAACAAGGTTTTTCTCTCGGGCCGGATCACCTCGGACATCACCCGCTTCGGCACCGACAGCAAGGGCGGCGTCAGCTTCAGCCTCGTCACCTCCAAGCCGGTCATCAAGGACGGCCAGGTCCAGAAGGACGACAACGGCTACACCGAGACCTACGACGAGTTCCACACGGTCAAGGCCTTCAACGGCCTCGGCAAGTCGGTCGCCAACCACAAGAAGAAGGGCGACAAGCTGATGGTGGTCGGCGAGATCCGCTACAGCCGCAACGAGCGCGACGGGCGCACTTACTACAACACCGACATCGTCGCCGAGGAAATCGAATTCCTCTGAACCTGACGGGCGGCCGTCAGCGGCCGCCCTCCTTATTTCCAGGAGAGCCAAGATGTTCAACCTCGCCAGCTACGACGACATCGCCGGGATCGCCCACGGCATCGAAATCACCAATCCCAGCATGGTTGCCCGCATCCGCCGGGCAGCCGAGACCCTCAACGCCTATGAGATCGCCGCGCGTCTCGGCCAGGCGATTACCGAGGCCGCAGACGCGGCGCATATCCGCGCCTTCGAGACCGAACAATTCGGCGAAGCCAGTGCCGACGCGATCGTCGACTGCGAATATTATGACGAGCTTGCCGCAGCCTGGTCCCTGATCGCCGCCGAGCATCAGCTGATCAGCCCCGACATCCTCCTGGCACATGACGGGTCGGTCCACTGACCCGTCATCCTCTCTGTTCGAAAAGGATCCCGATCATGACCGCGCATTCCGTTCCGGTCCGTGCCGCCGCGCATTGCTACGGCATCATTCTGAACCATCGCCTCGCCTGGTGGCTGGTCGAGTTTCCCGAACTCGACGCCATGCCGCGATGCGCCCGCAAGCTCACGGGCCGGCTCACGCCGGCCCTCGGCGACTGGCTGCGCGGCGAAACCGGCGATACGACCCTCGGCAACGATGTCGCCGCCCTGAACCCGGACAGTCGCTGCTGGTCCGGCGAGTTCTCCTATGTGCCGAGCGATACGGCGCCCGACCTGTTCGATATCGACGCCCATCCCTGGGGGGCACAGGCCGGAGAGGTGGAGGGGCGGCACTCCCGCGTTCTCATCGATGCGACGCTGCATCCCATTCCGGCCGGCTTCGTTTCGGCGCTCGACGCCCAGCCGCGCGAGAACCAACCGGTCCTGGCGATCCGCCTCAGCGGCTATAGCTGCGCGACCTTCGAGCTTCTCACCGCGCGCTACATGCCGACCTATCGGCCCCGATCGCTCTGGCGGGACATTTCGAATGATGCCGTGAGCGATACCGGCACCGATATCCTGGGCTGGCGCGAGGCCGGCGACTGGATAAGGCCGTCCGGCTGACGGCGCGGAGCGCCCCGCCAAGCCATGGGCATCCGACCGGATGCGAGGGCCGGCGCTGCTTCGCCGGATCCGCGCATGCCGATGCGCGCGCCGTGCCCAGGCAGTTTCATCCCTCGATCTGTTCGTAGGATCGCCATGGCGGGCGCGGGAGCCAATTCACGTGCGAGGTACGACGCGTTCGACTGAGTGAGCCGCTGCGCTGCCGCGAAAGGATGACCCGCCGACGCCTGCCTGAGTGGAGCGGTCCCCCCACGATACGCCACCTCTTTGGTGTGGGACGTATGAGGGGGCATCTCCAGGTCCATCAGCCGGGCTGCGAGCCACTGCTGACAGGGGCGGACCTTCGGGATCCATATCCTGTGGAGAGCGTGACGATGAAGGGCTGGCGCATCGCCTTCCGCCGGCACGAATTCCTTGCCGACGGGAGGCGACCGGGGCTCTATTCGCTAAGCCGCCGCCCGCTGCGCGGTCCCCGGCAAAGCTCACGGAGCCGGCCTTCGCCCGTCTCCGCCCTGCCGGGTTACGATCCCCTTGCGGGTTGGCGAGCAGGGAGAGGTTTTACACCCCTATTCCTCTCTTGTGTCTGCCTAGTGTGGCATGCGGGGTAGGCGGTCCTTCAGGATGAGCGGTCCCCCCAATTTTGCCGGTACCGCCGCGCGCACGCGCGCTGCGACCCCGACAAAATCGGTTCCCCCACTCCCCGCTGGCGCGGCGTTAACCGGGGTCCGGCCTGGCGGCCGGCTTCCCGGTTAACGTCCCTGACCTCCCTGACCACCGCATGCCCTGAGCCAGGTCTCATCCGAGGGGATGAGACATCTAAAATCCATGGAGGCTCACATGACCAAGTCTTTCTCGAACTTCGCCGACTTCGCCAGCTTCATCGCCAGTGAGACCGGAAACACCGACCGCAGCTCGCTCTACGAAAACGCCTTTATCGAGCATGACGAACGCGCGAAGCTTTCACCGGTCGACGAGACCGAACAGCTCGACATGCCCGATCCCGAGCAGGCCCGCGCGGCGGTCGAGATGGTGATGGCGACGCTCTTCGATGTCTTCCGCGACACCCGCCTCGAACCCTTTGCGAGCGATCTTGCCTGGGGCTTCGTGAACAGCTTCCATGTCGTGGCGAAGCGGATCAACGATCGGGAGGATGACGCCGCCAAGGAGCTTGGCGATCTCGCGCGCACCTTCGATCCGAGCGAGATCTACGCCTCGCAGCTCGAAGACGCGCAGCTGCTCTGCCAGACGCTGCAGGGATGCCGCGACGCCATGGAATGCATGCGCGACCATGCCGCCGAAGTCTATCGCGTCGAGACTGGACGGCCCTATTCGCCGACGCGCGGCAGCCGGGTATCGAGCGGCGTCACCGCATCGATGATCGACGCGCGCAATTATATGGCCGAGCGGGCGCGCGAGCGCCGCGAACAGTTCGCCCCTGAAGGCCCTGTGGTGGTTTTCTCAGGCGGACAGCTATGGGACGATCATGAGATGCTGTGGCGCGGCCTCGACTCGATCAAGGCACGCGTCCCCGCGATGATCCTCGCGACCACTGCGCAGACCAAGGGCTGTGATGCCATCGCCCAGGCATGGGCGGCGGCACGAGGGGTGAAGGTCATCCTGTTCCGGCTCGATCGACGTCTCGGCGCAAAGGCTGCCTTCGTCCGCAACGACCGCCTTCTGGCGCTCAAGCCCGTCGAAGCGGTCATCTGCGAAGGGTCGGGCATCCAGATGAACCTCGCCCAGAAATTGCGCCAGGCCGGTGTCCCGCTGCACGTCGTCAAGCTCGATCAGCAGACCCCGCGTGAGGGATCACCGCGCCAGCTGCGGGCGTCCTGATCACGCATCCGAGAGGCTCCGGCATCCGCCGGAGCCTCTCTTTCCTTTTGCGCGAGAGCGCGGTGCCCGGGGGCATCGAACCCCCGCGCACCGCCGGGGCGTACCGCGCCACGAAACCAGCGCCGCGCACGGCCCGATCGACCAAGGAAAGAGGGGGGAGAGAGGCGGTTTGCCCAAGGAGACAAAGGTCATGTCGATCCTCTTTCGCATCACGGTTCCCGCTGACGAGACGGCCTCGACGGTCGCTGTGATTACAGCGCGCCAACTCGCCGCGTTCCGCCAGTTCCTGCGCACTGAGGGCAGCCGCATCGGCGTCGCTCTACTTGAACCTGACGAATATCTCGGCGACAGCTTCGAAGTCCGGGTCTGTCCCCTCGCGCTTGCCGCCATCACGGCGCTGTTCGATCACGATCCGGCCGTTATCAGCGTCGTCGAGGAGGCGCAATTTCGGGGACGGCGCCTATCGCTTCGTCATTGCCCCCGCGCTGCGGAAATCACGATGCGGGTCGCGCTCACGTCTGACTGTGGCCTCGAACTCGATCTCGCCTACGGAAATGCCTATGCGCTTCTCGATGCGCTCGGCATGGACTGCGACAGCGCCGGTGACGCAGCACTCGACCAGTTGCGCGCACGCCTCTCCGATCCCGCAACCAGAGACCGTGCCGCCGATCGCGGCGTCGCGCATTATCTTCCCCGTCTCGAACGCCTGCTGGCCAGCGCGCGCGATCATGAGGAGGCCCGCCTTAGCTGGGCTTGACGCGGGATCGATGCGCCCGTTGCATCAACACCTGCCTTCGACCGTGTTTCCCAGTACGCTGTCGATCGCCGCCTGCAGATGCGCGGCGGCAACGGTCTCGGTGAGAGCATCGAGCAGGGGCAGCACCTCGCGCATGAGCACGACGGCCAAAGCACGCCGGACCGCCGGATCGTCGCCCAAAACATTGCTCACGGCCTCGTCCATATCCCCTCCGGCCCCATCACGATGAAAAGGCGCGAGCGGCCGAAAGCGATGAAACACCCCGGACAACTCCCGCGCGCTGGGCGCGGGAGCCGGGGCTGAGAACATGTCGAGCATGCGCCTACGCTTTTAGTGCCGAGGCACCTGGACATATGCGCAGGCACCCCGGCGTGAATTCACACCAGGCTGCCGTTCTCGACAGGGTTCTCAGGCCCCGGCGCCGCCGTTTTCGCAGCGCGGTTCGCGCCCTATCATAGACGGGTCGACGCACCAAGCAGGCTCGCTCGCGTACCGCACGAACCCTTCGGTTCGCACGCCGCTACGCCTTGCCGGACGCGTTCCCCCGAGAGGGAAAAATCTCTCACAGTCTTCCCAGGATGTCGGGCGGAGAAGGCCGCCTCAAGGACGGCGGGGCCCCACCATTTTCTTCGGCGGATCGAGCCTTGGCGCTTCACTATCGGCGGCGGTGGCCGCCGAAGAAAATCGTGACCCCCACCGCCGCTGGCGCGGTCGCCGGCACAGCCGGCGATCCTTGACCCGACCTCCTCCACCCGACGCGCATGCCCCTGTCATTCAAGACGACAGGAGCCTCAGATGCAGACCATCACGAACAACGCCGCCGCCGACAATGCCGCCTACTTCGCCGCCGTCGCATGCGCTGAACGCCGCGCGCTCCACAGCTACTTCGACCAGCACGTCATCGCAGACAGTGACCTCGGCTACCTCGCCATCGACGAGGGCGATTATGGCACGCTGAGCCAGCCGATGATCGACCGGATCGTCTACACGACGCCGGGTGTGCTGATCGACGAATTCTGAAACCACGACCGGGAGGGGCTTGGCGGCCTCTCCCTTTTTTTGCTGTGAGATGAGACGGACATGGGGGGCATCGAGCCCCCCATGTCCGTGCCGCGAGCAGGGTCGCGGCGGGGGCTGGTCACGCCGTCAGGCGCTTTTCCACTTCGTCGATACCAAGCGTCCGGATACGGGACACGAGCCCCGCCAGCCGCTTGCCATCGAGCTTGAGAAGGCCGGTCTTGTCGATGGCCTGGATCGCCTGATCCCGTTCCTTCTCTTCCAATCGCGCCCGCCGCTCTTCGAGCTTGCGGGCATCCTCCTCCAAGGCTGCTCTTTCCTGTTCCAACGTACGTGCCATAAGGGCCTCTTGGTTCACGCTGATCGGGCCATGAACAGCGACAGTATAGAGACTTGGGCCCCACCTCGAAAGCCAAACATCATGCCCGGATTTGATTTCCTGGACTGCTCGACTTTCGACGCGGTGACCCGGCTGATTGCGAGGGTCCGCGCCGCACCGAAACGCGGCTCCCAACTTGCGCCAGGTTCCGTCCGATCGACGGCCGCTGGCCCAGCCGGAGGCGCTTTCCATATCGAGACGATCGCGTCACCAGACGCCCCCCGGGACAGGATCAGCCCTGGTGCAGAGTAGCACACCGAACGCACCGGTGGTGCATGGGTTCTGGAACAATTCCAGTATCTTAGAGCATAGTCGGACTGTGGGCGGCTGTGGGACAGTATTTCGGTGACCGTGAAACCCCCGGAAATTCTGCTTTTCAGCGTGTTACGGCGGAACACGCGACCAGCGGCAAGGTCGATTTTCTTGCTCCAGCCCCCGGATTGCGCTATACCCCACAACGGTTTCTGAGACCCCGCCAGCCTCCCTGCTAGGAGGCCTGGTTTGACGACCCCCAACAAGCATTGCACGGTCCGTCTCGACCGGGGCAAATATGATCGCCTCGTTGCGCTCGCATCCGCCCGCGGTTGCACGCCATCCGATCTCCTCCGCGCGGCGGTCGAGAACTTCCTCGCATCGGACCATCTGCTCAGCGCGAGCCAGCGTCGGATCGCCCGGAACAGCGAGTTCCAGCAGCTCGCCCTCGACATCATCATCCGGGAGCAGTTTCCCGAATATCGCGACCGTATCATCGCGGAAACCGACAAGCGCCTGGAGCAATATCATGGCGCGTGAGGACATCCGCACTGACGGGCGTCCCGTCCCGCTCACCCATCACTCGGCCCGCGGTCGCGTGCAGCGCAATGCGGGCAATTTCACCCGCGGCAGCCAGCTCCTGACCCACGAGATGATGATGTGGTTCTCGG
>NZ_JAVHPD010000076.1:0-42608 GCF_036170395.1 Sphingobium sp. | reverse complement strand
CCTGCCCGAACAGTCGGAGCCGGACCGGGGGCGCTGGTTCTGGGCCTATCATATCCGCATCGAAAATCGCGGCGACCAGCCGGTGCAGCTTCTGACCCGCCACTGGATCATTACTGACGGGCGCGGCGCGCAGCATCGGGTCGATGGCGATGGCGTGGTCGGCGAACAGCCGGTGGTGCAGCCAGGCAAGAGCTATGACTATGTCTCCGGCTGCCCGCTTGGCACGCCGACCGGCTCCATGAAGGGCAGCTATCGCATGATCGGCGTGGATGGCGACATGTTCGACGTCGCCATCCCGCATTTCGCACTGGTCGCTCCGGCGGTGGCCGAATGAAGCGGACTCATTTGCCGCTCAATGGCCTGCGCGTCCTCGATGCGGCCGCGCGGCACCTGTCCTTCACCCGTGCCGCCGACGAACTGGCGGTGACGCCGGCGGCGGTCGGACAGCAGATTCGCGCGCTGGAGGATATGCTGGGCGTCGTCCTGTTCCGCCGCACGCCCAAGGGGCTGGAACTGACGCCCGAGACCGAGGCGGGCCTTGATGCGCTGCGCGCCGGTTTCCTGGAGTTCGAGGAAGCGGTGCGCGCGATGCAGGCGGGCCAGTCGAGCAACGCGCTCACCATCGCCGCGCCGCGCGACATCACCGCCAAATGGCTCCAGCCGCGCCTCGCCGCCTATGCCGCGACCCAGCCTGACCTCAGTTTCCAACTGATCGCGGCGGACGAGGCGCTCGATTTCACCGAGGCCAATCTGGACCTTGCGCTGCGCCTGTCCGATGGGGCGGGCGAGCATGAAGGGGTAAAGATCGGCGAGGCCGCATATGTCACCGTAGAGGCGGCGGGGGGCGGCCCGGAACACCGCATCGACTGGCCCGGCTGCCCGGCGGGGGACGGGCCGGCGATCATCCGCGTCGCCGACGGCGGCCTTGCGATCGAGGCGGCGGCCAATGGCTTCGGCCGCGCCCGCGTGCCGCTGCTGCTGGCGCAGGCGGATATCGAGGCGGGGCGAGTGCGCCAGATCGGCGATGCCGATCCGACCAGCCAGGCCTATTGGCTGATCGCCCCGCTCCCCCAATGGCGGCAGAAAAAGGTCAAGACGCTGGTCGAGGCGCTGACGGGGTGAGGAGGCGACTGGCCCTCTTAGCGTTTTTCGCCTTCTCGGCCGCTCCAGTTGGGGCCAGCACCTATTTCGAGGTCGAGAAGGTCTGTCCTATCGATGGGGAGAAATTTTCGTTCCTCGAACTTGGCAGCATCTCACAGTGGGGCAGTTTGCCTGATGGAATGCCATTAGGGTCAGGCTACTTCCCGATCCAGCTCGCACAATGTCCGAAAAACGGCATGGTTCTTTATCGCGATTTTGATGCCCCAACGATTCAACGCTTGAAGCCCGTCATCAAAGGCGAGGCCTATCAGGCGTTATACGCTGCTGAAGAAACACGATATTTCCTAGCCTATCACATAGCGCGCGAGCTAGGAGATCCGGACGCGCCGTGGCTTTTGCTCAGCGCAACCTGGGAAGCAAAGAACGAGGAGCCTGCGGGAGCGCGCGCGCGCCGTTACGGGGAGGCGTTTGTCACGTTGGTCCAGTCCTTGCCTTTCGATCCGACGAGGCTGGATTCAATCGCTTTGCGTGCGCGTGCTTCAAACGCATTGCGGGAGCTTGGCCGATTCGAGGAGGCCGAAGCACTGCGTTCTGCCATCCATATCGCACCCGATGCGGGTGGGCAGGAACAAGAGGCTGAAGAGAACCGGCAGGGCTGGAAAAATTATCTGGCTCGCTTGGCTTTGCCTATCGCACGGCGCGAGCAATCTCGAGCACCGATCGACATGATTGGTAATCGGGAGGCGGCGGCGCGCTGCTTGTCGCACGAGACTGCTGAAAAGAGGAAAGATGAAACTTCGCCGCCGCTCACTGAACTTGAAGTGAGTTTTTGCAAGGCGTCTGACATTCAAAAGGAAATCGTTCGAATGCGCGCATTCAACGGCGAGTAAATGCCGTTAGTTTGCGATCAAATTTAGAGCCCGCGTCATCAGCGCTACGAACTTCCCTTCCTCCACTCGCGCCGCCGGGTTGTTCCAGACGCCGCTCACCGCATACCAGCGACGGTCCTGCCCTTGCGCCAGAAAGGTCATCGCCATCACCCCCGGCTCGCTGCCGCCCTTATAGCCCAGATAGCGCCAGCGCTTCGCGTCGGCGGACGCGATGCCGGGGTTGACCGAAAGGATCGGCAGCGCCTCGCCACCCTGCCGCCGCAGCCAGTCGAGCAGGCCGATCATGTCGCGCGGGGAGGCGAACCATTCGATGCTGTCGATCGCGACCGGCGTTTCGGCGACGCTGCCGACATCGATCCTGTCCGCGCCGAGTCGCGCCGCAGCCTCCCGCAACAGAGCGCGCCGCTCCGCCGCCGACGCGGCCTCGTAACGCCGCCGCAGATCGGCATTGCCCGGCATCTTGAGCGCGAAGGCTTCGGCGGTGCCGAGAAGGGGTAGCGCCTTGCCCGCTTCGGCATGGCCGGTCGCTGGCAGCATCGCCTCGACCTTTTCCCGACCCAATATGCGCAGCAGCGTGTCGGCCGCGCTATTGTCGCTCTCCGCGATCATGGCGGTGGCGAGGCTGTGCAGCGTCATCGGCGCGCCGTCGGGCCACTGCATCAGCCGCCCGGAAAAGCTCTTGGGGCCGAGCGCCGCGACATCGCTCCAGCGCCGCTCGCCCGCCGCGGTCGCGCGCGTCAGTTCGGCGAGCAGATAGAGTTTGAAGCTGGAGCCGGTCGCCATCTGCGCGTCGGCGTCGCGCGCGTGCAGCAGGCGCGGCGGGCCATCCTCCAGCACCGCGACGGCGAGAGCGGTCCGGCCGGGGAGAGCGGCGATCTCCGCCATCACCCGGTCCATGCTGTCCCGCGCCACTTTCGCCCCCACGATATGCAGGCCGACGACGCGGTTGGGCGCTTGCGGCGCGACGACCAGGGTGAAGCCCACGGTCGCCCGCTCATAGCGTATTTCGACCTGTCCCGCTGTCTCGCTCGTTCGGCTGACCGCGCCCAGCGCCACCGGCGCGCCGTGCTGCGTCCGCAGATCGGCCGCGATGGCTCGCCAGCGATCGACGGGCACGGCTTCGAGGAAGAGGGGGGAGAAGAAATCGGCCTCGTCGCCGGGGGCGGTGAGGATGCGGACGAGTTGAGCAGCGCGCGCCTGATAGGCGGGGGAGGGGGCGGCGTGAGCGCTGGGAAGGAGCGCGGCAAGGAGAATCGCAAGGCCAGCGAGGATGCGCGGGGCCATCACCATGCGTGACCTAAAAGCCCCTCCCCTTCAGGGGAGGGGTAGGGGGTGGGGCGTTGCCTCATAGAGCGATGCTTGGGGCGATACCCCACCCCAACCCTTCGGCGGCGGCACGTGACGCCGCCGAACCTGAAGGGGAGGGGCTTGAGGAGAGGAACCGCATCTCTCATGCGTCGATCGCTTCCTCATCCACCGCCGCCGCATTCTCCTGAATGAACGCGAACCGATGCGCCGGGTTTGTGCCCATCAGCCGGTCGACCAGCTCGCGCACCTGCTGCCGGTCCTCGACATCGTCGGGCAAAGTGATGCGGATCAGGCTGCGGGTTTTGGGGTCCATGGTGGTTTCGCGCAGCTGCATCGGGTTCATTTCGCCCAGCCCCTTGAAACGGCTGATGTCGACTTTCTTCCCCTTGAACTCGGTGCGGAGCAGTTCCTCGCGATGCGCGTCATCCTTGGCGTAGAGGCTCTTGCCGCCCGCCACCAGCCGATAGAGCGGCGGCTGCGCCAGATAGAGATGGCCCCGCCGCACCAGCTCGGGCATTTCCTGAAAGAAGAAGGTCATCAGCAATGTCGCGATATGCGCGCCGTCCACGTCCGCGTCGGTCATGATGACGATGCGTTCGTAGCGCAGATTGTCGGGGTTGCAGTCCTTGCGCGTGCCGCAGCCCAGCGCCAGGATCATGTCGGCAATTTCCTGATTGGCCAGGATCTTGGCAGTATTGGCGGATGCGACGTTCAAAATCTTGCCGCGCAGGGGCAGGATCGCCTGCGTCTTGCGGTCGCGCGCCTGCTTGGCGGAGCCGCCGGCGCTGTCGCCCTCGACCAGAAAGATTTCAGCGCCTTCCGGGTCGTCGTTGGAACAGTCCGTCAGCTTGCCGGGCAGGCGCAGCTTGCGGCTGTTGGTCGCAGTCTTGCGCTTGACCTCCTTTTCCTGCTTGCGGCGAAGGCGCTCGTCCATGCGGTCGATCACATAGGCGAGCAGCGCCTTGCCCCGGTCCATATGGTCGGTGAGATAATGGTCGAAATGGTCGCGCACGGCGTTTTCGACCAGCCGCGCGGCATCGGGCGACGTGAGCCGGTCCTTGGTCTGGCTCTGGAACTGCGGATCGCGGATGAAGACCGACAGCATGATCTCCGACGACGTCATGATGTCGTCGGCGGTGATGTCCTTCCCTTTCTTCTGCCCCACCAGTTCTGCAAAGGCACGGATGCCCTTCACCAGCGCCGCGCGCAGGCCGGCTTCATGCGTACCGCCGTCGGGCGTCGGGATGGTGTTGCAATACCAACTGTAGGAACCGTCCGACCAGAGCGGCCAGGCGACCGCCCATTCGACCCGACCGGCGGCGCCCGGAAAATCCTGATTGCCCGAAAAAAAGACGCTGGTCGCGCATTCCCGATCGCCGACCTGTTCCTTGAGGTGATCGGCAAGGCCGCCGGGAAACTGGAACACCGCTTCGGCCGGCGTGTCGTCGCTGATGAGGTCCGGCGCGCATTTCCAGCGGATTTCGACGCCCGCGAACAGATAGGCCTTGGATCGGGCGAGGCGGTAGAGGCGCGCGGGCTTGAACTTCTGCTCGCCGAAAATCTCGACATCGGGGACGAAGCTCACCAGCGTGCCCCGCCGGTTGGGCGCTGCGCCCACCTTCGCCAGATCGCCCTGCGGCAGGCCGCGCGAAAAGCTCTGGCGGAACAGTTCCTTGTTGCGCGCGACCTCGACCACCGTCTCGGTCGATAGCGCGTTCACCACCGAAATGCCCACGCCATGCAGCCCGCCCGACGTGGCATAGGCCTTCCCCTCGAACTTGCCGCCCGAATGGAGCGTCGTCAGGATCACCTCCAGCGCGGACTTGCCAGGGAATTTGGGGTGCGGATCGACCGGAATGCCGCGCCCGTTGTCGGTGACGGTCAGCTTGTTCCCCGGTTCCAGCGTCACCTCGATCCGGGTGGCATGGCCCGCCACCGCCTCGTCCATGCTGTTGTCCAGCACTTCGCTCGCCAGATGGTGCAGCGCGCGCTCGTCGGTGCCGCCGATATACATGCCCGGCCGCCGGCGCACCGGCTCCAGCCCTTCGAGCACTTCGATGGCGGAGGCGTCATATTGGGGCTGGGCGGCATTGGCGGCGAACAGGTCTTCGGACATGGGATCAGCTATAAGCGGGCGCGTGACGCGCGCAAGCGTTGCGCAGGCGCAACAGCAGCCATCAAAAGTTACAATCGCCTGTGAAACAAATTTCGCGCCGGGATCGTTAGCGCCGGGTGAGATGGGGAGCAGCGTCCCCGTCGCAGGCGAGGAGTGACATTATATGAAAATTTCCGCAATTGCGCCGCTCGGCGCCACCCTGGCGCTCGTCCTGGCGACCCCGGCTCTAGCGCAGGATGATGGCGCGACGGCCGATTGGACCGGCCCCTATATCGGTGGTACGCTGGGCTATAACTGGCAGCCCAACAGCACCGCTAACGTCGCTGAACAGGTGTTCTTCGATACCAATGGCGACGGCCAATATGGTGATATCGTTCGCACGCCCGCTGGCGGCAACGCCTTTTCGCCCGGCTTCTGCGATGGCAAGCGCAGCAGCGCGACCACCTGCTCGCGGGGCGACCGCGACGGCAAGGCGGCGTGGTCCGGCATGCTCGGTTACGACATGCAGATGGGCAATTTTGTAATCGGCGCGGTGGTAGAGGGCGGCCAGTCCTATGGCAGCAACTATGTGACGGGCTTCAGCACCACGCCAGCCAGCTACACGCTGGTCCGTCGCCTCGACTGGGAAGCGGCTGGCCGTCTGCGCGCTGGCGTCGCGTTCAACCGCACGCTGATCTATGGCACTGGCGGCGTCGCCTATGGCAAGTTCAAGAACAGCTTCCTGACGACGAACACGGCCAATACGTTCACCGAGAACAACCGGACCGAAGATGATTGGGGCTACACTTTTGGTGGCGGCATCGAGCATAAGGTCAGCGACAATTTCTCGATCGGCGTTCTCTATCGCTACACCCGCTTCAACCCGAACGACTATACGGTGACGGTGACGCGCGGCAGCGCCCCGGCGACCAACCCGTTCGTCAATCCGGCGACGACCTCGGGCCAGACGGTCATCAGCCGCAGCAACGAGCAATATACGACGCAGAGCGTCCGCGCGACCGCCTCGTTCCGCTTCTGATCGCCGCATCTCAACGCAAAAGGGCCGCCCCGCCGGGCGGCCCTTTCCTTTTGTCCCGTGCGCGGGGTTCAGCGAACGCGCGGCCCGCCGAAGGGCAGGGGCGGGGGCGGGCGGCGGGTGCCACGCGGGAGCTGCGCCTGATAGGCGCGCCCGCAATGTTCGACGCAATAAGGGAAGCCGGGGTTCACCGCTTCGCCGCAGAAATGGAAATCCGGCTCGCCCGGATGCCCCATCGGCCATTTGCAGATACGCTCGGTAAGATCGAGCAGGCTGGTCTTGTCGGCGATCTCCGGGCTGGGCTTGGCCGGCACCAGCCGGCGCGGCGGCGCGGGCGGGATCGGAGCCTGCTGATCGCCCGGTCCCTGGCGCAGGAAGCCGCCGGGGCCGACCGAGATGATGCGCGGCTGTGGCGCGGGAGCGGGCGCGTCCTCGGCGGCCGGCTGAGCGGCGACCGGCGCGGCCGGGGCAGCGGGCGCGGCCGGGCGAGGTGCGGCAGGCGCGGGCTGTGCCGGCGCGACCGGCGCGGCTGCGCGGGGCGCTTCCGGCTCGGGCGCGGCCTTGCGCGGTGCGGGCGCTGCGCTCTTCTTGACCGGCTCATTGGCCTTCACCGGCGACGGGCGCGATTGCAGCCCCAGGCGATGGGCCTTGCCGATCACCGCATTACGGCTGACCCCGCCCAGTTCGTCGGCAATCTGGCTGGCGGTCAAGCCGCGTTCCCACATCGCCTTGAGCTGGTCGATACGCTCGTCGGTCCAGGACAATGAAAAACTCCTCACAAATTCGCTTGTGCTTCCTATATGGGAAAGCGACCGCGCAGGTTCAAATCCTTGGACCCACCCCCTTGCAGCACAACGAACCAGCCGATAGTCGATCCGCCCATGAACGACCAGCCCCAAATTGCCCGCGATGTGGCGACTTCCACGCCCTTGCCGCCGTTCGCCGAGCCGGGCGTGCCGCAGATTCGCAACATCAACTGGCCGGGCACCTGGGCGCTCTACCAGAAGGAAGTGCGCCGCTTCATGAAGGTGCAGCTCCAGACCGTCTGGGCGCCGGCGATCACGACCTTGATGTTCCTCATCATCTTCATCGTGGCGCTGGGCGGCAGCGGCCGGACGGTCAGCCTGAACGGGGAGGCGGTGCCCTTCGCCGATTTCATCGCGCCCGGCCTTATCATCATGGGGATGATTAATGCCTGCTTCGCCAATGCCAGCTTCTCGCTGATGGTGGGGAAGGTGCAGGGGACGTTGATCGATTATCTGATGCCGCCGATTTCGGTCGGCGAACTGCTGTTCGCGCTGGCGGCCTCCTCGGTCACGCGCGCGGTGTTCGTCGGCTTTGCGCTCTGGCTGGCGATGGTCGCCTGGCCGGGCGTGCATGTGACGCCGGCGCATCTCTGGGCGGTCATCTGGTTCGGCCTGCTCGGCACCAGCTTCATCGCGTTTCTGGGCGTGCTGACGTCGATCTGGGCGGAAAAATTCGATCATGGCGCGGCCATCACCAATTTCGTGATCGGCCCGCTGGCGCTGCTGTCCGGCACCTTCTATTCGATCGACCGGCTGCCGCCCTTCTTCCAGGGAGTCAGCCACGCCAACCCCTTCTTCTACATCATCTCGGGCTTCCGCTACGGCTTTGTCGCGGCGGCCGACACCAATGTGGTGGTGGGGAGCAGCGTCCTGCTGGCGCTTAATTTGATCTTCGGCGCGCTCTGCTATGCGCTGCTCAAGCGCGGCTGGAAGATCAAGGCATAAGCGCCGGCGAGGCGACCTAAAAGCCCCTCCCCTTCAGGGGAGGGGTTGGGGTGGGGCATCTCATGACCAAGCATAGCTATCCGGATAGCCCCCACCCTCGGCCCCTCCCCTGAAGGGGAGGGGGGAACCGCTCGGTGCTGCTTGTATAAGCCTCAGATAAACGCCGCAAAAAGCGGCACGATGAGGCCCATCAGGAACAAAGTCCCCGCCGCGATCAGCCAGTGATGCCAGCGGGGGAGGGCGTCGCCGCCCTCCTGCGCCCAGGGCCGGATCAATTGCCTTGTCCGCCCACGCGCGACACGGCGAAGCCCGCCGCCGACGCTTCCTCGACCGGATAGATGTTGCGCAGATCGACCAGCACCGGCTGGTTCATCACGCCAGCCAGGCGTTTCAGGTCCAGCGCCCGGAAAATGTCCCACTCGGTCACCAGCACCAGCACGTCCGCGCCCTGCGCCGCCTCATAGGCGTCCTTCGCCATGCTGACATTGGGCATCATCGGCGCGGCGACATGCGCGCCCTCGGGATCATAGGCGACGACCTTCGCGCCCGCATCCTCCAGCGCCTGCACGATGGCAAGGCTCGGCGCGTCGCGCATGTCGTCGGTATTGGGCTTGAAGGTGAGGCCGAGCAGCGCCACCGTCTTGCCGCGCGCATCGCCGCCCAGCGCCTTCACGATCTTGCGGCCCATCGCGCGCTTGCGCAGGTCGTTGACCTGCACCACCGTTTCCACGATGCGGATCGGCGTGTCATAATCCTGCCCCGTCTTGACCAGCGCCAGCGTATCCTTGGGGAAGCACGAGCCGCCATAGCCCGGCCCGGCATGGAGAAATTTCGACCCGATCCGGTTGTCGAGGCCGATGCCGCGCGACACGTCCTGCACTTCCGCGCCGACCGCCTCGCACAGGTCGGCCATCTCGTTGATGAAGGTGATCTTGGTCGCAAGGAAGGCGTTGGCGGCATATTTGATGAGTTCGGCCGTCCGCCGTCCGGTGAACATGACGGGCGCCTGGTTGAGGTTCAGCGGGCGATAGATTTGCCGCATCACCGCGATGGCGCGCTCGTCGCCGGTGGTGCCCACGACCACGCGGTCGGGCCGCTTGAAATCGCCGATCGCCGCGCCCTCGCGCAGAAATTCGGGGTTGGACACGACCTGAATGTCGAGGTCGGGCTTCAGCTCGCGCGCGATCCGCTCGACCTCGTCGCCGGTGCCGACGGGGACGGTCGATTTGGTGACGATGACGGCGGGCGCATCCAGCGCCTCCACGATCTCCTTCGCGGCGGCATAGACATAGGAGAGGTCGGCATGGCCATCGCCCCGGCGCGACGGCGTGCCGACCGCGATGAAGATCGCGTCCGCGCCTTTCACCCCGGCAGGCAGATCGGTAGTGAAGGTCAGCCGGCCGGCAGCGGCGTTGGTGGCGACCAGCTGATCGAGACCCGGCTCGAAGATCGGCATGGTGCCCGCCTCGATCGCCGCGATCTTGCCCGCATCCTTGTCGACGCACACCACGTCATGGCCGAAGTCCGCAAAACAGGCCCCGGACACCAGGCCGACATAGCCGGTGCCGATCATCGTGATCTTCATAAAATCCGTATCGCCCCTGAAAGGATGTTTGGGTTGCCGGCCTCTAGCATAGCGGCAGGCCGTTGCAAAAGGCCGTGCAGACTATCCTCCGTTCAGCCGATGGTTACGATTATCTGCCACAGCGGCGGCAGACGGGACGGCATGAACGAAGGATGATGATGAAGGTTGCGCTGGTGTTCGGGACGCGGCCCGAAGCGATCAAGATGTTCCCGGTGGTCCACGCCCTGCGCGCGCGGGCGGGGATAGACACGCGCGTTATCGTGACGGCACAGCATCGCGGGCTGCTTGATCAGGTGCTGGAGATCGCCGGGATCGTGCCGGACATCGACCTCGACGTCATGGTCCCCAACCAGACGCTCGACGGGCTGACCGCCAAGCTGATCGTGGAATTGGGCAAGGCGTTCGACGCCGAGAAGCCCGACCGCATCCTCGTCCATGGCGATACGCTCACGACCATGGTGGCGAGCCTTGCGGCCTATTATCGCAAGATTCCGGTCGGCCATGTCGAGGCGGGGCTGCGGAGCGGCGACATTCACCACCCTTGGCCGGAGGAGGTGAACCGCCGGGTCGTCGCCTGCATCGCCGACATGAATTTCGCGCCCACGCAGGCTGCCGCCGATGCGCTGCTCAGCGAGAATCGCGATCCGGCGAGCATCCACATCACCGGCAACACCGTGATCGACGCGCTGCTGGCGACGCGCGACCGGGTGCTGGCCGATCCGGCGCTGGCAAGCGGGCTTGATGACCTCGCCGCGCGCTTCGCGGGCAAGCGGATCGTCGCGGTCACCAGCCACAGGCGGGAAAATTTCGGCGGCGGCATGGAAGCGATCGCCCGCTCCATCGCCGACATCGCCGCGCGCCCCGATGTAGCGGTGATCTTCCCCGTCCACCCCAACCCCAATGTCCGCCCGGTGATGGACGCGGTGCTGGGCGGCCTCCCCAACGTCGCGATGATCGAGCCGCTCGACTATCCGCATTTCGTGCGGTTGCTGGATATGTGCCACTTGGTCCTCACCGACAGCGGCGGCGTGCAGGAGGAAGCCCCCTCGCTCGGCAAGCCGGTGCTGGTGATGCGCGAGACGACCGAGCGGCCCGAGGGCGTTGCGGCGGGCACGGCGAAACTGGTCGGCACCGACCGCGCGCTGATCGTCCGCGAGACGCTGGCGCTGCTGGATGATGAGGAGGCGTATGAGGCGATGGCGCGGGCGCATAATCCGTTCGGGGACGGGCAGGCGGCGGAGAGGATCGCGGGGGTGATTGCCGGGGGGTGAGCAAGCGATCAATCGCGGACTTGTTCCCCCTCCCGCAGGCGGGAGGGGTTGATCGGAGGCACGTGACTCCGATCAAGGGGTGGGTTGGCGCGACCTCTCCCTGCTGCCCACCCCGCTGCGACTAAATTCACTCCGCTCATTAAGTCTCGCCGCCCCTCCCGCGAGCGGGAGGGGAATATCAAGGAACGGCCATTTTGCTGCCCACAAACATTTTTCGCTTTCCCAAAAGTTGTCACTGAACCAAGCTATTGAGCATTATATACCTACAGAATGGTGATGGTGTTTGATGGGGATAGTCTTTTTACTATTGGCTGCTTCTGTCGAGCCGGTGCCGCCCACCAACGCCTTGTTCGAATACAAAAAGTGCCTGATGGGCAGCAGATTGGATGAAGCACCACCCGGATCGCCTGTTGAATCCATGGCGGCCGCGATAACAAGGTGCGCGACGCTACGAGAGGCTGCGATTGCACTTCTACATGCCAGCGCACCGAAAGATGGAGAAGCACGAAACGGGGCAGAATTGGATCTTGTACAGGAAGAAATATGTTTGATCTGGGCGGGAGCCCGCGGGCGCTTCACCATAGCACTTCACAACGACAGATGGGTGTCTAACCGTTATTGCCCGTAAGGTTAGATTTCAGGGAATTCTGCCACAAAACGCGCCTGTCAACTGCCCACCCTTCCGTCATGCCAGCGAAGGCTGGCATCTCTCTTCTTCTGGCGCGGCGCGGAGAAGCGAAGGGAGAACCCGGCGTTGAGTCTCAGTCGCGCCTCGGATCGCCGACATCATTCCACGCGCATAATAAACGCGACGCACCGGCCACAAGCTGCTAATGCCCGCCCATCGCCGCGAAATTCCGCCCGCAAGCCTTCGCCCCGACCGAGAGACCATCGCGCTCCCGCTTGCCAAGCAAGGAGCGTCCCCATGTCCCTTACAGTCCATTTCCGCGCCACCGGTTCACGCGCATGAGCCGTGCGATCAACCTCAGCGCGTCGGTCGCCGATGTCGAGGCGCTGTGCGCCAAGCATGATGTCGCCATCTCGGTCATCGAAAATCTGTCGTCCGGCGGCACCCGCGTCGTCCTCCTCAACCCCGATGGCGCGGATCGCATCCGGTCGCTGATGAAGGCGAAGATCATCACGACCCCGGTCGTTCGCTCGCCGCTGCACATGGCGCGCCAGCCCCAACCGCGTTACCGATAGAAGCCAGACCGGCGGTTTCGTCGGCGAACATTACCGAAATCTTCAGCATTTCCGGGCAGAAGATCGGCCGAAATATCGGCGATCGAGGATCATCCATGCCCGTAGATTCCAAGCAGAAGGTTTCCGTCATCGGCCTGGGCTATATCGGCCTGCCGACCGCTGCGCTGATCGCACGCGGGGGCGCGCAGGTGGTGGGCGTGGATGTGTCCGCCCATGTGGTCGAAACGGTCAATTCGGGCCGCGTCCATATCGAGGAAGTCGATCTCGACGGCCTCGTCCAGGGCGTCGTCGCGCGCGGCAATCTGCGCGCGAGCCTTGAGGTCGAGGAAAGCGACGTCTTCATCATCGCCGTGCCCACCCCGGTGGCGGAGGACCGCGCGCCCGACATCAGCTACGTCCTCAAAGCCGCCCGCACGGTCGCCCCGGTGCTGAAGGCTAGCGACACCGTGATCCTCGAATCCACCTCGCCCGTCGGCACGACCGAAGCGATGCGCGACCTGTTCGCGGAGCTGCGCCCGGACCTCAAGATGCCGGGTAAAGGGCTTCAGGGCGACATCGCCATCGCCTATTGCCCCGAGCGAGTCCTGCCCGGCCGCATCCTCGTGGAACTGATCGACAATGACCGCTGCATCGGCGGCATCACCCCCCGCTGCGCGCGCAAGGCGCTGGGCTTCTATCGCCAGTTCGTGCGCGGCGCGTGCATCACCACCACCGCGCGCGCGGCCGAGATGGTGAAGCTCGTTGAAAACAGCTTCCGCGACGTCAACATCGCCTTCGCCAACGAGCTGTCGGTGATCGCCGAGAATATGGACATCGACGTGTGGGAGGTGATCCGCCTCGCCAACCGGCATCCGCGCGTCAATATCCTCAATCCCGGTCCCGGCGTCGGCGGCCACTGCATCGCGGTCGACCCCTGGTTCATCGTCCATGGCGATCCGCAAAACGCCCGCATCATCCGCACCGCGCGCGAGGTGAATGACGGCAAGACCGACCATGTCGTCGCCAAGGCCTCCGACCTGATCGACGAATGCGCGCAAGAGAACGTCGCCTGCCTGGGCCTCGCCTTCAAGGCGAATATCGACGATTTCCGCGAAAGCCCGGCAGTGAAGGTCGCCGCGCGCCTCGCCCGCCGCTACGGCCGCCGCGTCAAGCTGGTCGAACCCTATGCCCAGGCGCTGCCGATGGAGTTCGCCGGCACCGGCGCGGAGCTGATCGATCTCGATACGGCTCTGGAACAATGCGGCGTGTTCGTCATTCTTGTCGATCATGACATGTTCAAATCGGTTCCCGTCGACGAGCGCGCCGGCAAGGCGGTCTATGACACGCGGGGAATCTGGCCGGATCAGCCGCGCCGCACGGTCGAACCCGCGCCGGGCCGCATCGCCGTCTGATCCGCGCGGCGCTTCGGCCCGTCCCGCTTCCGGTTGCCATGGGCCTGCCGCGCCGCTAACCGCCTGCCTTGTCGGGGTGGTGACGAGGCAGGAGCGCGGATGAGGCAGAGAGACGGCATCATCGCGCTTGGCTGCGGGGCGCTCCTGCTCGCGGGCTGCGCCACCGTGCCTGACGCGGCGAAGGGGGAGGAAGCCTATGCGCTCGTCCCGCCAGCGTCGGCGGTCGACGTCGATTATCGCATCGCGCCCGACGATGTGCTGCGTATCCAGGTCTATCACGAACCCGGCCTGAGCCTGGAGGACGCGCAGGTGACCGCCGCCGGCATGGTGCGGATGCCCTTGATCGGCGATGTCTCCGTCGCCGGCCTCACCTCGGGCGAGGCGGCGGACGTGATCGCCGGCCGGCTGGGCGAGCGCTATCTCGTCAACCCGCAGGTCACGCTTTTCGTCAAGAAAGCCGTCGGCCGCCGCATCATGCTGGACGGCGAAGTGCGCGAGCCCGGCCTCTACCCGGTCGAGGGTCGCCTGTCCCTGCTTCAGGCGGTCGCGCTGGCGAAGGGGCCGACCCGGCTCGCGGGCCTGAACCAGGTGGTAGTCGTCCGCCAGATCGAGGGGCAGAGACAGGCGGCGATGTTCGACCTTGCCGCCATCCGCCGGGGCAAAGCGCCCGATCCCGAAATATTGCCCGGCGACCAGGTCATCGTCGGCCTCTCGCAGGCGAAAGCGATCCTCGGCGGCGCGCTGCTCGCTATGCCCGCGCTCGCCGCCGGCTTCATCGCGCTGGACGGGCGATGAGCATGGACATGACGCCCACCCCGATCCGCGACGAGAATGATGGCCGCTCCTATGGCTGGAACACCCGCCTTGCCGACCGGCTGCGCCATTATGGCGCGGTGCTGCGCCGCCATCGCGTGATTCTGTTCGTCACCATGGCGCTCTGCCTGCTCGCGGGCGCGCTCACCATTCTCCTCTCCACCCCCGATTATCGCGCGACCGCCTCGGTCGAGGTCGAGGATGTGCCCGCCGGCGCGGCAGGCTCCGGCGCGGCCCAGCGCGTGACCGCGCCCGCCGACACCGAAGCGCTGATGCAGACCGAGCTGGAGGTTCTCCGCAGCCGCGCCCTCGCCGAAGATGTCGCGCGCGATCTGGCTCTGGTCGGCACGCCCACCTTCTTCCAGGGCATGGACGAGCCCCGCCCGACCGAGGGCAAGGGCAGCCTCTCGCAACGCCAGGTCGAGCAGGACCGGGTCGTCCAGCTGCTGCGCGATCATCTGGAGGTGGACCTTCCCGGTAAGTCGCGCGTCCTGCGTATCAGCTTCGTCAGCGCCGACCCGGTGCTCTCTGCCCGCGTCGCCAACAGCTATGCCGACAGCCTGATCCGCGCGGACCTGAAACGCGGCTTCGAATCGGGCGTGCAGGCGCGCCGCTTCCTCCTGGGCGAGCTGGACGGCGCGCGCCGCGACCTCGCCCGCGCCGAGCGCGACCTCGCCGTCTATGCTGCCCGCAACGGCGCGCCCGAACAGACGGCGAAGGACAAGCCCGCGCTTGAAGGCGCGACCGCCGCCCGCCTCGCGCAACTCAACGGCTTCCGCGCGCAGGCGGTGGCCGAACGGATTTCCGCGCAGAAGCGCTGGGAAAGCGCCCGCCGCGCCAGCCCCGACACGCTGCCCGAAGTGCTGGGCAACGGCGCGATGCAGCAGATCATGGCCGACCGCGCCCAGGCCCGCGCCGCCATCGCCGAGGAACGCCAGTTCCGCAAGGACGCCCACCCCGAAATGCGCGAGGCGCGCGCGAAGCTGATCGCGCTGGACGAGCAGGCCAACGCCATGGCCGGCACCATCCGCAACAGCTTGCGCGAACAATATGAGGTCGCCCGGCGCGGCGAGGAGCAGATCGCGCGCGAGATCGCCGAACTGGAGCAGCAGGCGCGGGTGGAGCAGAGCCGCGACGTGCAGATGGGCATCATGGAACGCTCGGTCGACACCTACCGGATGCTGCATGACAGCCTGCTCCAGCGCTATCGCGACATGGCCTCGCAGGCGGGGTTCCAGGCCGGCCGCATCCAGCCGCTCGACCGCGCCGCTGTTCCGACCCGACCCTTCTCGCCCAAGGTCGGGGAAACATTGCTGTTCGCCGCTTTGAGCGGGCTGGCGCTCGGCCTGCTGCTGGTCGGCGCGCGCCATATGTTCGATGACGCCGTAACCTCCGCCGATACGCTGGCGGAGCGGGTGGGGCTGCCGCTGCTCGGCGCGGTGCCGGTGACGGGTGACAATCCGCAGCCGCCGGAGGTCTTCGCGCCGATCGCCTCGTCGCTGCTGCTCGCCTCGGCCGGCGGCCTGCCGCGCTCGATCCTCGTCACCAGCGCGCAGGAGGGGGAGGGCAAGTCGCTGACCTTGAACGCCCTGTCGCTCGCGCTCGCGCGGCTTGGCAAGCGGGTGCTGGTGATCGACGCCGACATGCGCCGCCCGGTCCAGCACCGCCTCTTCCGCCTGACCCCCGCCGGCGGCATCAGCGAATTGCTGACGGGCCAAGCGGACCTTGCCGACGTGGTGGTGGACACGGGCGTCCCGAACCTCTCGCTCCTCCCCTGCGGCGCGGTGCCGCCCAACCCGGCCGAACTGCTCGCCACCCCGGCTTTCGACGCGCTGCTCGGCGACCTGCGCGACCGCTACGACACGGTACTGATCGACGCGCCGCCGATCCTGGGCCTCACCGACACGATGCTCCTCGCCGCTAAGGCGCAGGTCAGCGTACTGGTGGTCGAATGGGGCCGCAATCATCATGGCGGTCTGCGCGTGGCGGCGGAACGCTTGCGTCGCGCAGGTGGGGCCGTGGTTGGCGCGATCCTCACCAAGCAGCAAGGCCGCGCGCTGGACTATGACTATCATCGCGGGGGGTAGGAGCGGAGGCCGGCCCGACGTCGCGCCGGACCCGATCCGGGGTCTCGCTGCCGTGGTGCTGGGGTTCCGCTCGGTGAGCTAGAAGCGGATCAGTCGTACCACAAGCAGCAGAAGTATGATGTCAGAGGCCAAAACAAACATATTCCCCCTCCCGCAGGCGGGAGGGGGCTAGGGGGTGGGCAGGGCGGCCGCGCAGCAGCCCACCCCGCTGCGACTACCGCGCTGCGCGCGCAAGTCTCGCTACCCCTCCCGCGGGCGGGAGGGGAGGGTCCGTCAACGACCAGTCTGTGCTGTTCCGCCAGATTTTCCTCATCTTCAAAACCAGCCACTCATTCAGATGGCCCGTCGGGCGCCGCATGACGAAATCTGATGGTTAGCTGTCGTTGCCCAAAGCCCGATTAAAAGCCGTGCGAGCGGTGTCGGTGTCGAAGGGGGCCGCCTTCAATTCAGGAAATGTCCTGGCCTTACGAGCCACTTCGTTCAGTCGGGCGGCGGTCGCTCCAGCGCGCCAACATGCCACGATTGCCTCATCGTTCGTAGGCGGCACATCGTGGCCTGTAAAGCCGGTGTAAAAAGCCCCAAACACGCGATCTCGCGCGGCAAGATAGCCGATAGTCGGTTCAAGACTTTCGACGGTGTCGTCAAGGCGCAGCGCGTCAGCTTCTGCGCCCATTCTGCGAAGCCAAACCCGTGCGAGCATCAATGCCTCGTCAACGCGCTTATCGCTGCTGGAGATCACCTCGACCGAGGCGTCGCCCCCTTCGTCCCAGATTGTGACCCAATCACTATCCACATCAATTGAGTGTGGCCGACCGTCCGCGAGCCGAACAATCGCTTCACCGCCGACGGGAACCTCGAACTGGTCGCATTGTAGCTCAACAAACACCGTCAGGGGCTTTTTGCCCTTGTTGCGTATGGGTATCCGCATCGCGCTTTTCCATGCCTATGAAGCCGAACGTTTCACGGTAGCCGACTGTCGGCAATTGAGTGATTGTTGCCCGTTGTTTTTTCTTCGCGCAGCGGCAGCTATTGCAGGTCATCTCTCCAAAAACAGTCTGTCCGCTCGCCACCCATCTCCGTCATGCCAGCGCAGGCTGGCATCTCCTTCATCCGCGCGACCGCTAAAGAAAAGCGGGATCCCGGCCTGCGCCGGGATGACGAAACGAGGCAACACCCTCGCGCACCCCCTCAAGCCCGCGTCATCAGCCCCTCGACCAGCCCCTCGAACAACCGCTTGCCATCTGTCCGCCCATGCGCCGGTTCGATCACGCGTTCGGGATGGGGCATCATGCCGAGCACATTGCCGGCCTCGTTCAAAATCCCCGCGATGTTCCGCGCCGATCCGTTGACGCTTTCCGCATAGCGCAGCGCCACCCGGCCTTCGCCCTCCAGCCGGTCGAGCGTCGCGTCGTCGGCGAAATAATTGCCGTCATGATGCGCGACCGGATAGGTCACGGCCTCGCCCGCCGCGTAACGGCTGGTGAAGGCGCTCTGCGCATTATCCACCGTCAACGCCACGTCGCGGCATACGAAATGCCCGCCCGCGTTTCGAAGCAGCGCGCCGGGCAGCAGCCCGCTTTCGGTCAGCACCTGGAACCCGTTGCACACGCCGAGCACGAACGCGCCGCGCTCAGCCGCCTTCGCCACCGCCTGCATCACCGGCGATCGCGCCGCCATCGCCCCCGACCGCAGATAGTCGCCATAGGAAAAGCCGCCCGGCACGCCGATCAGGTCGATGTCGGCGGGCAATTCGGTATCGCGGTGCCAGATCATGGCCGGCTTCGCGCCGGTCGCGGCCGCGAACGCCACCGCCAGGTCGCGGTCGCAATTGCTGCCGGGAAAGACGATGACGGCGCTCTTCATCGCCTCAGCCCGCCTTCTCGATGCGGTAATTCTCGATCACCGTGTTCGCCAGCAGCTTGCGGCACATCGCGTCCAGATCCGCGTCGCTGGTGTCGTCGGCCACGTCCAGTTCGATGAGCTTGCCCGCGCGCACGTCATTCACCCCGGCAAAGCCCAGCCCTTCGAGCGCATGGTGGATCGCCTTGCCCTGCGGGTCGAGCACGCCGCCCTTCAGGGTCACGAAAATGCGGGCTTTCATGGGACGCTCGGCTCCTTGGACATGGGCGTCGCCCGCGCGTCCACGCGGCGACCGGCTTTGCCGCACCCCCTAGGCGCGGCACGGCACGGAGGCAAGCCATTATCCTTTCGTTAGGAACCCCTGTTCTATCGTCAAGACGGGGAATTGGGGGCGTGAAACGATGAGCGGACTGGCGCTTGCGATGTTTGTCGGGCTGTTCGCCTGGGGGCAGCAGATCGTCGGTTACGACGATCCGCACGGCAAGGTGCAGCTGGCGCTGCTCGCCACCTTCAGCTTCGGCCTGCTCGTGGGCTACCGCGCCCAGCGTTGACCGCCTAAAGAAACGCGCCGCCCTTCATCACCCGCCGCACCCGGCCCTGCACCGGCAGCCGATCGAACGGCGTATTGCCCGCCGCCGCCATCTTGGCGCGGTCGACGATCCAGGGCGCGTCGGGATCGATGAAGATCAGGTCCGCCGCGCTTGCTGCCGCGAAATGCCCCGCGTCCACGCCCAATATCTGCGCCGGATTGGCCGCGAGCAGGGTCATCAGCCGCCCCATCGACACATGCCCCTCCCGCACCAGGTTGAGCGAGAGCGCCAGCAGCGTCTCCGCCCCCGCCATCCCCGGCGCGGCGTCGGCGAAGGGCAGGCGCTTGTCCTCCGGCCCGCGCGGATCGTGGCTGGAGGTGATGACGTCCACCGTCCCGTCCGCGACTGCGGCCAGGCTCGCCAGCCTATCATCCTCATGCCGCAGCGGCGGGGAGAGGCGGGCGAAGGTACGGAAATCGGTCACGGCCTGGTCGTTCAGGAACAGATAGGCGGGGCTGATCCCGCAGGTCACCTTCAGCCCTTCCGCCTTCGCCGCGCGGATGAGGTCAAAGCCGGCCCGCGTCGTCACCAGCCGGAAATGGATCGCCGCGCCCGTCTGCCGCGCGAGCATCAGGTCGCGGGCGATCGCCATGGCTTCGGCGCAGGCCGGCGCGTGGGGCAGACCGAGGCGGGTCGCCGTCTCGCCGCTGGTCGCCACCGCCTTCGCTGTCAGCCCGCCATCCTCGGCATGGGCAATGACGGTCAGCCCAAGTCCGCTGGCGTAGGAGAGCACGCGCAGCATCACGCCCGAGTCGGCGATCCACTGCCGCCCGGTGCCGACCGCCTTCGCGCCCGCCTGCCGCATGAGGCCGATCTCGGCCAGTTCCACGCCGGCAAGGCCCCGCGTCGCCGCCGCGATCGGATGCACCCAGAAATCGGGCTTCCCCGCGCGCGTCGCCTGCCGGATCAGGCCCACATCGTCCAGAGGCGCGCGCTGGTCGGGCATCAGCGCCGCGCGCGTGATCCCGCCGAAGTGGAAGGCCGGCTTGTCGGTGGCGAAGACGCCCAGGTCGATCAAGCCTGGCGCGACCACCAGCCCCTTGGCGTCGATCCGCTCGGCGTCCGCCGGGACGTCCACTTCGCCCGAAGCGACGATCCGGTCGCCCTCGATCAGCACCGCGCCAGGGGCAGGGGAGTCCCCCGCCGGATCGGCGAGCAGGCCGTTGACGATGGCGATCCGGCTCATGCCCCCGCGCTCCCAGTTCCACCAACGTCATCCCCGCGAAGGCGGGTTGGCCGGAGGCACGCGACTCCGGCCAACATCTCCCAACCGCGCATCCGGCGATAGGGCGGGAGATAGATTCCCGCCTGCGCGGGAATGACGAAAATAACGCTCACGCCCATCCCTCCACGCCCCGCGCCCCGCGCGTCAGCACGTCCAGGCACGCCATCCGCACCGCCACCCCCATCGCCACCTGCTCGGTGATCGCCGACCGCTCGGGATGGTCCGCCACCGAACTGCTGATCTCCACCCCCCGGTTCATCGGCCCCGGATGCATCACCAGCGCGTCGGGTTTGGCCAGCGCCAGCCGCTCCGGCGTCAGCCCGTACAGCGCATGATATTCCCGCGCCGAGGGGATGAACGCCCCGTCCATCCGCTCATTCTGGAGGCGCAGCATCATCACCACGTCCGCGCCGTCCAGCCCTTCGTCCATGTCGGTGAAGGGCGCCGCCCCCAGCATCTCGACCTCGGGCGGCAGCAGCGTCGGCGGCGCGACCGCGCGCACCTGCGCCCCCAGCGCGGCGAGGCACAGCATGTTGGATCGCGCGACCCGGCTATGCAGCACATCGCCGCAGATCGCGACCACCAGCCCCTCGAACCCGCCCTTGCGCCGGCGGATGGTCAGCGCGTCGAGCAAAGCCTGCGTGGGATGCTGGTGCCACCCGTCGCCGCCATTCAGCACCGGGCAGTCCACCTTGTCCGCGATCAGCGCCACCGCGCCCGAACTCGCATGGCGGATCACGATCACGTCTGCGGCCATCGCGTTCAGCGTCATCGCCGTGTCGATCAGCGTTTCGCCCTTCTTCACGCTGGATGTCGCCGCCGCCATGTTGACCACGTCCGCGCCCAGCCGCTTCCCTGCAATCTCGAACGACAGCAAGGTCCGCGTGCTATTCTCGAAAAAGGCGTTGATCTGCGTCATTCCCGCCAGCCGGTCGTCATGCTTGCGCGCGCGCCCCTGGTTCGCCTGCGCCCAATGCTCGGCCTCATCCAGCAGAAAGCGGATTTCCCAGGGTTTCAGGTCCGCGATCGACAGCAGATGCCGATGCGGAAACAACGCCCGCCCGGTGAGGTCAGGGGACGCATCGGGGATGGCGAAATCGGGCATGAGCCGGGTCTTTAGGGGAGGGGGGCGGGGAGGGCAAGCGGGTCGGCGTTAGTCGCGTCTGTTCGCTTCGTCTCGATTGAAACGCCAGTTTTTGGGCGAAGGCCGACGCATGGCGCTAATACGGCGCAATGCCTCTTCTCGAAAGCGTTCCTTCTCAGCCTGGGACATACGCGAAATCTGCCTGATCAGAAAATGCAGGTCATCCGCATCGTACTACATTGATCGCGCGTTTCTCGCCGCCACTCTCATTCAAAGGGGCAAGGCCGCCGATTTACGCTTTCAAAATGATGCTTCTTGCAAAAGGCGCTCATTGCAACGGCGTCCCGTTCACAACCTTCTCTACGACAGCGACTTCCAGGTATTTCATCACCCAACTGATCGTAAAACTTTCGATCCAAGCCGAGCCTCCATTCGTCCAGCGGTGGCGGGTCAGGGGCATCTGCACTTGGTAGGAAAGCATCAAATTTTTCGTAATATAAGAATGCCCTAACGTATAAATCTTCACTGGGGGTGAGATTGATATGTTTGACCCCGATACAAATATCCTCGACCGTTGTTGTGTCGAGACCTCTTTCGAAGCCCATTCGAGCCGCCAGATCGTCGATATCGTCGTCATCCGGACAGCTATCGTCTGGAATGAAAAGGCATTCCGATGATGCGACAACCTCCCCAGCGGGGAGGAAAATCCAACCATCGGGCAAAACCTTCTCTTCGGCAGACATCATCAATGCAATCAATGGCTTCGTCACAAGCATTTTGGATACCTTCCGCGCCATTTCCCGAACAAAGCCCCGTCCTTCAGCACCGCCCGCGCCGCATTATGCCCCGGCGCGCCGGTCACGCCACCGCCCGGATGCGTCCCAGCGCCGCACATATACAGCCCCTTCACCGGCCCGCGATAGGCGCCATGGCCCAGCACCGGGCGCGCAGCCCACATCTGGTCCAATGTCAGATTACCGTGCATGATGTCGCCGCCGACCAGCCCGAACTTGCGCTCCAGGTCGAGCGGCGAATGGATCTGCCGCGCTATCACGCTCTTCGCGAACCCCGGCGCATGGGCTTCCACCGTCGCGATGATTGCGTCCGCCGCCGCCTCGCGTTCCTCGTCCCAGCTCCGCCCGTCGGGCAGCTCCGGCGCGAATTGCTGGCAGAAGAGGCTGGCGACATGACAGCCTTCGGGCGCCAGGCCGTCGTCGATCGTGGACGGGATCAGCATCTCGACGATCGGCGCTTTCGACCAGCCAAAGCGCTTCGCATCCATGAAGGCGCGGTCCATATAATCGAGCGTCGGCGCGAGGATGATCCCGGACTGATGATGCTCGCCCACCCCCGGCAGGCAGGTGAAATCGGGCAGGGCGGACAGCGCCACATTCATGCGAAACGTGCCCGATCCCGCCTTGAAGCCCTTGATCCGCTTGACGAAGTCGGCGGGCAGGTCGGCCGGGTCCATCATCCGTTCGTAGAGCAGCTTCGGCCCCACATTGGCGATCACCGTGCGGCCCATCACGTCTTCGCCATTCTCCAGCGCCACCCCCACGGCACGCGCGCCGTCCACCAGCACCCGCGCGACCGGCGCGTCGAGGCTGATCTCCACGCCCATCGCGGTCACCACCTTCGCCATGATCTGCGTGATCGCGCCCATGCCGCCGACGCAATGGCCCCACGCGCCTTTCTTGCCGTTCACTTCGCCGAACACATGGTGCAGCAGCACATAGGCGCTGCCCGGCGTATCGGGCGACGCATAATTGCCCACCACCGCGTCGAAGCCGAACGCCGCCTTGACCGCTGCGCTCTCGAACCAGCCGTCGAGGAAGGATCGCGCCGATTTGGTGAACAGGTCCAGCACGTCGCGTTGCTGCTCCAGGCTCAAAGCCGCGACGCGCCGCCCCTGCTTCAGCGCGTCGATCACCATGCTCATGCCGTCGCCGACATTGGGCGGCGACTTCAGCACCAGATCGCGGAGCACGTCCGCCACCACCTCCAGCGCGTCATAATAAGACGGCAGCGCCTCGGCATCCTTCGCGCTGAACTTCGCGAACTCCGCCTGCGTCCGCGCGAGCCCGCCGCCCAGTTTCAGATAGCCGCCATCCTCTGTGGGAAGGAAATTGCTGATCGGCCGCTCGATCACGCGATAGCCATGATCGGCCAGTCTCATGTCGCGGATCACCTTGGGATTGAGCAGGCTGACCGTGTAGCTCGCGGTCGAGTTGCGGAAGCCGGGATGGAACTCCTCCGTCACCGCCGCTCCGCCCACGACCTCCCGCCGCTCCAGGATGCGCACCTTATACCCCGCCCGCGCGAGGTAGAAGGCGCAGACCAGGCCATTATGCCCACCCCCGATGATGACGGCGTCGTAGGATTTGGTCATGCTGGGCTCCCTCTAGAAAGCCCCTCCCCTTCAGGGGAGGGGTTGGGGGTGGGGGCTATCGTCTCGGCGCTGCGTTCAAGGCGATCCCCCACCCCAACCCCTCCCCTGAAGGGGAGGGGCTTATATGTGGCGCTCCACCCCACCCCCGGCGCTTCCCGCAACCGCGCCTCCGGTATCAACCCCCGCACCCGCGCGCAGAAATGCCGCAGCGCCACCTCCTGCTCGCTGAGCGGCCCCACCGTGAAACTCCGCGAGGCCATCCCCGCCTGCACCCGGCTCACCAGCGCCGTATCCTCGGCATTGACCTGCCGGTTGATCCGCCAGTTGAGGTAGCGCGCTGCCTTCATCTCGCGGCGCGCATCGGGCAGGGCATAGCTGATCTCGCGGATCAGCGTCCGGGTCGGCGACACCGGCAGCCAGGCCATGAAATCCACCTGATCGGGATAGATGTCGAAGGCGAAATTCGGCCACAGCTTGAAATAGGTCCAAAGCCGCTGCCGCTCGGCCGGCAGATACGGCACGGCGGGCAGAAAATGCTGGTAGGCGCGTTCGGACAGGTTGGCCGAGGGCCGGTCGAGGATCGGCCCCCACATCTTGTCGACATGCGCCGATGCCTCGACGCCATAGCCGTCGCCCATCAGCCGCTTGAGCCCCGGATGCGCGACCGCGATATGCAGCCCGTCCGAATAATTGTCGCCGATATTCTTCCAGTTGACCGCACGCGGCCGCAACGTTACCCGCCCCAGCGCCCGCAGTTCGGGGAAGCGATAGGGCGCGATCTCCGCCTCATAGGGGGCCATCATCTGCGCGACCGATGGCCCGCCATCCTCCTCCAGCCGCACGAACAGGAAGCCCTGCCAGCTTTCGACCGCTACCTGCGCCAGCCCATGCGCCGCCATGTCGAACTCCGCGCCATAGCTCGCCTTCATCGGCACGCCGGTCAGCCGCCCGTCGGCCGCATAGGTCCAACCATGATAGGGGCAGACCAGCTTCTTCGCGCAGCCGTTCGCGCCATCCACGATCCGCGCCCCGCGATGGCGGCAGACATTGGTGAAGCCGCGCGCCATCCCATCCTCGCCCCGGATCACGAGAATATTTTCACCAATAAAATCAAAGGTCTGATAGTCGCCGGGGCTGGCTATGTCGCTCTCATGGCAGACGATCTGCCAGGCGGGGCGGAAGATGCGCTCCACCTCCGCCGCGAAGAAATCGGGATCGCCATAGGTCCAGGCCGGCAGGCTCCAGCCCGCATCGGGATCATGCCCCTGTTTCTGCCCCAAACTCATCGACCGCCCCCAGCCTCACCATGTTTTACGAACGTATAACAAGCACCCGCAAATGTCGAATCAGCTGTCCCACTCGCTGTTCGCTTTAGCCTCTGCTTGAGCCTCATAGCGGCGCGCCAGCAGGGCGCAGGCCATCAGCTGGACCTGGTGAAACAGCATGACGGGAAGCAGGATCGGCCCGACCACGCTCGCCGGAAACAGCACCCCCGCGATCGGCACGCCGGACGCCAAACTCTTCTTCGACCCGCAAAATTGCAGCACGATCGCATCTTCGCGCGAAAGCCCCATCGCGCGGCCCAGCCCCCATGTGAACAGCAGGACCACCGCCAGCAGCGCCACGCACAATCCCGCCAGCACCGCCAGTTCCGCTGCCGAAACCTTGGCCCACAGCCCCTCCACCACAGCGGCGGAAAAGGCGGCATAGACGACCAGCAGGATCGACCCCCGGTCGACTCGCCCGACCGCCGCCTTGTGCCGCTCGACAAAGCCGCCGATCCAGGGCCGCATCAGATGCCCGACGATGAAGGGCAGCAGCAGTTGCAGCACGATCCCCTCGGCCGCGCTCAGCGAGACGAGGCCGCCATTCCCACCCCGCTGCATCAGCAGCGCGACCAGCAAAGGCGTCGCGACGATACCCAGCAGGTTGGAGAAGGACGCGCTCACCACCGCCGCGGCCACATTGCCCCGCGCGATTGCGGTGAAGGCGATGGAGGACTGCACGGTCGAGGGCAGCAATGTCAGGAACAGCAGCCCGGTCCGCATGTCCGCCGGCACCATCCCGCTATGCGCCAGCGCCAGCCCGAGAATCGGGAACAGGATGAAGCTCGTCCCCAGCGTCGCCAGATGCAGCCGCCACGCCGCCGCCCCGCCCAGAATGGCGGCGCGCGACAATTTGGCGCCATGCAGGAAAAAAAGCAGCACGATCCCGGCATCCGCCGCGCTGTCCGCGACGCGCGCGCCAACCCCGCGCGCAGGCAGCAGCGACGCTAGGGCGACGGTCAGGATCAGCAGCAGCAGGAACGGGTCCAGCGCCTGGCGCAGGCGGCGCATTCTTGTCTCCGAAGGGCAATCAGCAAAAATGGGGGGATAGACGCGAGGCGCAGGCTGCGCCAACAACTTCGCCTTGGACCCGCGCAAGGAGAGGCAAGGCGTGACCGACCATATCATCGTCCAGGATCAGGATGGGGTGATCGAGATCCATCTCGACCGCCCGGACAAGAAGAATGCGCTGACCGCCGCCATGTATCGCGGCATGATCGCCGCACTGGCGGACGCCGCCGCACGCCCCGACATCGGCGCGGTGCTGATCGCCGGGCGCGGCGACGCCTTCTGCGCGGGCAATGACCTCAAGGACTTCATGGCGGGGCCGGAGGGCGGGGCGGCTGCGTTCGATTTCATCTGCACCATCGCCGCCTTCGACAAGCCGATCGTCGCTGCGGTGCAGGGGCTTGCCGTGGGCGTCGGCACGACCATGCTGTTCCACTGCGACCTCATCTACGCCGTGCCCGACGCGCGCTTCGTCATGCCCTTCGTCAATTTGGGGATTGTGCCGGAGGCCGGCTCCAGCCTGCTCGCGCCCGCCATGATGGGGCATCCCAAGGCAGCGGCGATGCTGCTCCTGGGGGAACCCATGGATGCCGAGAGCGCCGACCGCGCGGGCCTTGTCACCGGCATCGTCCCCGCCGACGCGCTGCTCGGCCATGCCCGCGCCAAGGCCGCCGCGCTGGTCGCCAGGCCGCCCCAGGCGCTCGCCGCGACCCGCCGCCTGATGCGCGGCGATCGTGCAGTGCTCGACGCCCGCATCGAGGAGGAGGCGCGCCTCTTCCGCGCCACCATGGCCTCGGCCGAAGCGCAGGAAGCCTTCGCCGCCTTTTTCGAGAAGCGCCCGCCCGTGTTCAAGCGCGGCTAAAGGGGGGAGGCGAGCGCGCCGTGACAGCGCGCTCGTCGGTCACTCAGTTTTGAGGTCGCGTCCCGCATTTTCGAGCGCTTCGCCGGCATCCCGCTTCGCTTCGGCCCCTTCGCGCTTGGCGTCGGCGGTCGCTTCGTCGGCGGCCGCGCCGACCTTAGCCGCGCCATTGTCGATCGCCTCGCCGGCTTCGTCCAGACCGTTGTCGATCTTCTCGCCAGCGGTATCGACCGCCTGGCTCACATCGTTGCCGATCGACGCGCCGGCATTTTCGACGCTGTCCTGCGTCTTTTCCGAACAGGCCGACAGGCCGGTCGCGGCCAGCAGGGCAGCGGCGGCGATAAGGGGTGTACGCATGATGGCTCCTCTTTGCATATGATGGAGCCTCTTAAGCGCAGAAAGCGGGAGAAGGTTTCGCAGGCTTAACTTTATCCCGCCGCACGCCGTCAGACTATCGTCATCCGCCGTGCAGGCCGAACACCATCGACCGGTCGGCTTCAGGGATCAACCCCTCCAGCACCCGCCAGAAGCCCGTCACCGATCCCTGTCCCGCCAGCGTATAGGCCGCCGCCATCTTCTCGCGCAGCGCCCGGAACAGCTCGGCTTCCAGCGCCTTGCCTTGCGGGCTGAGGCGCAGCAGCTTCTGCCGCCGGTCGCTCGTCCCCGTCCGCGTCTCGATATAGCCGCGCTCGACCAGATCGCCGAGCACCCGCCCCAGCGACTGTTTGGTGATGGCGAGAAGCCGCAGCAATTCCTTGACGGTAAGGTCGGGCTGGCGCGAGATGAAATAGAGCGCGCGATGATGCGCCCGCCCCAAGCCCTGCGCCGCCAGCCCCTCGTCAATCGAGCGGGTGAGCGCGGAATAGCCGAAATAGAGCATCTCGATGCCGCGCCTGATCTCGTCCTCGCGCAGGAAGAGGGGGGAGGCAGGAGCGATCTGGGCGTTGGAAACCGACATGAAGCTGGATGATCCGGCGGGGGATGATGCGCCCCATATTGCCGTCATCAAACTATCATGACTAGGCTTTCCTTTCGCTTGTGAAGCGCTATAGAGCGGTCCGCGCCGGCGCACCCCGCCGGCCCTGCTGGGGCGTAGCCAAGCGGTAAGGCAGCGGTTTTTGGTACCGCCATGCGGAGGTTCGAATCCTCCCGCCCCAGCCAGTTTTCTCCCATCCGTCACACCAGCCGGTTGGTCCGCACCAGTTCGCGATACCAGTCGGCGCTCAGCTTGGGCGTGCGCTTCTGCGTCTTGAAGTCGACATGATGGATGCCGAACAGCTTGGTATAGCCATCCTCCCACTCGAAATTGTCCATCAAACTCCAGACGAAATAGCCCTTGATCGGCAGTCCCTCGCGCGCCGCGCGCTGGAGGTGGGTCATGTAATTGCGCAGATACATGACCCGGTCGGTGTCATAAACCTTGCCGTCGGCGCTCAGCTTGTCGTCGGCCGAGCAGCCATTTTCCGAGATGTAGAGCGCCTTGGGCTTCCACATCTCGCTGATCGACCGCAGCCCCCAATAGATCACCTCAGGCGTCACATAGAGCCATTTGGAGGGCATGCGCGGCGCTTCACCGGTCATCGGCAGGATGGCGTAGCCTGAGGGGCTGGCCGGATCGGCCCGCACCATCTTGCCGGTGTAGACGTTGATCGACAGGAAATCGAGCGGCGCGCCGATTAGCGTCATGTCGCCATCCTTGACCACCGGCGCGTCCTTGCCCTGCGCGGTCAGATAGGTGTCGAGATAGCGGCCCTCCATGATCGCGGTCAGGAACATGGCGTTGCTCTCGCGCATCGCCGTCTTCGCCGCCTCGATATGCTCGGGCGTTTCGATTGCGGGCACGTAGATGGACGGGTTTTCGGCTAGACCGACCTGCGCCCCGGCCTTGGCATTGGCGCGGATCGCCTGCACGCCCAGGCCATGGGCCAGCACGCCATGATGGCGCACCTGGTTCGCCTCTTTCTCCGGCAGCTTCAGGCCCGGGGCTTTGCCGCCGGTCAGATAGCCCAGATCGGTGAAGCAGAGCAGCTCGTTGACCGTCATGAAATGCCGCACCCGGTCGTTCAGGCGGCCGGCCATATAGGCGGCATAGTCGCCGAACGCATAAGTGGTGTCGCGATTCTGCCAGCCGCCCGGCAGCGCGGCGGGCAAGTCCCAATGAAACATCGTGACATGCGGCGCGATGCCCGCCTCCAGCAGTCCATCGACGAGACGGTTATAATAATCGACGCCCTTGGGATTGGGCTTGCCGCGCCCTTCGGGGAAGATGCGCGACCAGGCGATCGAGAAGCGATAGGCCTTGACCCCCAGGGCTTTCAGCAGCGCGATATCCTCAGGGTAGCGATGGTAGCTGTCGCAGGCGACATCGCCGGTATCGCCGTTCGCCACCTTGCCGGGGGTATGGGAAAAGACGTCCCAGTTGCTCGGACCGCGCCCATCCTCCTTCGCCGCGCCCTCGATCTGGTAGGCGGCGGTCGCGCAGCCCCAGAGGAAGCCGGGCGGGAAGGCCAGGGAGTCCGGCGCGGAACCGGACGCCGATGGCTGCGCCTGCGCGCCAGTGCCGATCGCCGATCCCAGCGCGGCTGCGCCAAGGCCGAGGCCCAGTTCGCGGCGGTTGATCCCGGTCATGTCCTTCTCCTTCATTGTCCGACGATCCGGACGAGGCCGCTCAGCGCCTGCCCGGTCGGCAGCTTGGCCTTGGTAGTCAGTTGGCGCGTCCTGTCGTCCCAGACCAGGTCGGCTTTCATCCCGCCCTTGCGATAGGCGTTGGTTGTGCCGTCATCATCATAGAGGGTAAAGCGCGCGTCCGCCCCCGGATAGACCCGGATGCTCTCCAGGGGCTGCTTCTCCGCCGTGCTTTTGACCGGCGCGCCCATCGGCACGATCGACCCCGCCTTCACGAACAGCGGCATCCGGTTGATCGGCGCGTCGACCTCGACCGTCTGCCCGCCTTCGAGCCGCTGGTTAGTCCAATAGTCATACCAGGCGGTCCCGGCGGGCAGATAGACCGCGCGCTTCGTCTGCCCCTGCTCGGTCACAGGCGCGACTAGGAAGGCGGGGCCGAACATATATTGGTCGCCGATCGTCGCGACCTTCGGGTCGTTGGGAAAGTCCATGAACAAGGCGCGCATAAACGGCGCGCCGCTTTCGTAGGTCTGCCGCCCGATGGCGTAGAGATAGGGCATCAGCGCGTAGCGCAGCCGCAGCCACTCGGCGAGGATCGGCTCGGCCGCCGCGCCATAATCCCAGAGCGCCGTGCCCGGCCGCTGGCCGTGGATGCGCAGCGTGGGCGTGAAGATGCTATATTGGAACCAGCGCACGAACAGTTCGGGATAATCGGGATAGTCCGCGCCCATCGCGGTCGCGCCCGCCGGATCGACCAGCACCGGCCGCTCCGCCTTCGGCCCCTTGGGCCATTGCCAGCCGCCGATATCGCTGCCCCAATAGGCAAGGCCCGAAGCGGTGAAGTTGAGCCCGGTCGGCACCTGCCGCTTCAATGCGTCCCAGGTCGCATGGACATCCGACGACCAGAACAGGCTCTCGGTGCGCTGCGACCCCAGATAGGCGGCGCGCGAAAGGATCATGTTGCGGAAGTCGGGCCGGTCGCGCGCCGATCCGTCCGCCACGCCCGACGTATGCACCAGCGGGAAAAGATTATGATAGCGGTCGCCCGACCCGCGCGCATACCAGTAACCGTCGGGGATCAGGTCCGGCTCGGTCTCGTCCAGCCACAGCCAGTCAAACCCCTGGCTCAGGATATTGTCGCGCACCGTGCCCCAGAACCATTGCCGGGCATCGGGGTTGGTGCTGTCGAGCAGCGCGCCCGCACGGTCATAGCGCATCGGCAGCCCGTCGATCGGGTTGCCCTCCTTGTCGTGCAGCAGAAAACCCTTGGTCGCCAGCATGTCGAAATAGCGGGACTCCCGCTCGAAGCGCGGCCACACGCTGATGATCGAGCGCATCCCGATGGATTTGAGCGTATCGTTCATGCCCTTGGGATCGGGGAAATAGGTGCGGTCGATGTCGATCTGCCCCATCCGGGTCCAGTAGAACCAGTCGAGCACCATGATGTCGAGCGGCAGGTTCCGCTGGCGATAGCCGTTGGCGATGCCGAGCAGTTCCTGCTGGCTTTCGTAGCGGGCCTTGCTCTGGATGAGGCCGAAGCCCGCCTTGGGCGGCAGCGGCGTCTCGCCGGTGAGCTTCGCGTAGCCGGCGTAAAGCTCGTCCGTGGTCTTGCCGGTGATGACGAAGAAGGAGACGCGCTCGCCCACCTGGCTCTGCCAGCGGGTGGTCGAATGGAGGCCGGGCCAGACCAAAGTGCGCGCCGGATTGTCCCAGACGATGCCGTAACCCTTGTTCGTGACCATGAAGGGAACACAGACCGTCTCGCCAGCCGGCGCGTCATAATGATGCTGGCAGTCGATCTGCCGCCCTTTGAGGTCGAGCGCGCCCTCCTGATTCTGGCCCAAGCCATAATAATGTTCGTCGGCGGGGGAGTCGAAGGTCGCGCCGACCTTGAAGGTTTTTTCGCCGTTGACGGTGACGGGAGCCATCTCCCAGCCGGTCATCCTCGTCAGCAATGCGCCGCCCGCGTCGCGGACGGACAGGCTAACGGGGGGAAGGGCGGCGGCGAAATAGCGCTCCATCTGGCTGGGCGCCTTGGGCCAGGGCTTGGCATCCACCGTCAGCGTCAGCGCGGAGGAGGCGAATATGTCGCCGCTCGCGTCGCTCCGGTGCGTCCAACCGGCGGCGTCGGCTTTCGCGATCGGCCCGTCGCCCGGCGGCGCTTCCGCCAGCGCCTTGTCGAGAGCGATGGTGACGCGGACGATATTGGGCGCATAGGGTTCGATCGCGACCCGGCTGCCATGCCGGTCTAGCAGGGCCATCGGCTCGGCGAAGGCGGGGCTGGTCCATGCGACGCCGGCTAGCGCCGCCGCCATGATCGTCCATCTCGCCATATGATCTTCTCCTGCCCAACGCGCACGGCGATCTTGCCGGTCACGGTCGCAAGCGCCAGTGCGCCTAAAGTCGTAGATCAGGCGCGAATGACCCCATGGCTGGCGGCGAAGCTGGCGAAGAGATCGGGCCAGACCGCGCCCTGTCGGCCCTTGGCCAGCTTGACGCCGAAGCCATGGCCGCCATCCTGGAACATATGCAGCGCGACCGGCCGCTTGGCCGCCTCCATCGCCTGAAACAGGGCGATGGCGTTGGCGGGCGGGACCAGCGTGTCGTCGGTCGCGTGGAAGATAAAGATCGGCGCGGTTTGCGCGTCGACCCGGCGCTCGACCGAATAGGCGCGGCGCGTCGCTTCGGGCGAACCCTTACCCAGCAGATTGTCGCGGGATCCGCCATGGGTGAAGGGCGCCTCCAGCGACACGACGGGGTACCCGAGGCCCGCGATATCGGGGCGCGCGGCTTCACGGTCGCTTGCATCGACGGGATCGTAGACCGCCTCCGCATGGCGCGTCGCCAACGATCCGGCAAGATGCCCGCCGGCCGAAAAGCCAAGCACGCCGACCCGCTTCGCGTCTATGTTGAACGCTGACGCTCGCGCCCGGATCAGCCGCATCGCCCGCTGCGCGTCCTGAAGGGGCACGTCCTGCCGCCGGTTCCAGCCTTCGGCGGGCAGGCGATAGAGCAGGATGAAGGCGGTGACGCCGCGTGCGTTCAGCCACGCCGCCTGGCTCGTCCCCTCATTGTCGTAGGACAGGAAGCCATAGCCGCCGCCGGGGATGACCAGCATCGCCGCGCCGTTCGGGCGGGCAGGGCGGCGCACGATCAGGACGGGCCGGTCGATCCCGCGAACCCAGCGATCGGGATGGGCCGGGTCTTCCTTGCGCGCCTCGATCGAGCGGACGATCTTCGCGCCGGTCATGCCGGGCGGAGGCCCCGGCCACAGATCGACGATCTCGTCGCTCGCCACGGTCTGCGCGCCTGCGACGGCAGGCAGAGCCGCCAGCCCTGCGCCGATCAAAGCGGTACGACGATCGATGCTGTTCACTGCCCATCCTCCCTCAAACCCCGTCGATGCGGCATTGGCGCTCGCCTACGACCCCAGACGGCTTTCCAGACAAATGTAGGAGTATTAAGCAGGAGGCAAGCCCGATCCCTATCGAAAGGCCGCCCATGCGTTTTCGCGCCTTCCTTCTCGCCGCATCGCTGATGGCCACGTCCCCGCTCGTGGCGCAGTCCGCCAGCGACATCCCGCATCTCGAAAAGAAGAATGGCCGCCATGCGCTTATCGTCGATGGCGCGCCGTTTCTGATGCTGGGCGGGCAAGTCAACAACAGCAGCAACTATGCCGCGCCGCTTGCTACCGCCTGGCCCATCCTCGACCGGATCGGCGCGAACACGGTGGAAGTCCCGGTCGCCTGGGAGCAGATCGAGCCGACGGAAGGCCGCTTCGACTTCAGCTTCGTCCAGACCCTGCTCGACGAGGCGCGGCGGCACCACAAGCGGGTGGTGCTGCTGTGGTTCGGGACGTGGAAGAACACCAACCTGACCTACACGCCGGAGTGGGTGAAGCTCGACAATCGCCGCTTCCCGCGCATGAAGAAGAAGGACGGCAGCAACCATGAGGTGCTCTCCGCCCATGGCGCGGCGACGCTGGAGGCGGACAAGCGCGCCTTCGTCCAGCTGATGACTTACCTGCGCGATCATGACGCGCAGAACACCGTCATCATGGTGCAGCCGGAGAATGAGACCGGCAGCTACCAGAATCCCCGCGACTATGGCGCGGCCGCGCAGAAGCTGTTCGACGGCCCAGTCCCGGCGGCGCTGACGAAGGCGCTGGGCAAGCCGGCGGGGACATGGGCGGCCCTATTCGGCGATCAGGCCGACCGCGCGTTCAACACCTGGCACACAGCGCGCTTTGTCGAGGCGCTCGCGGCAGCGGGCAAGGCGATCAAGCCGCTCCCCATGTATGTCAACGCCGCGCTCGCCGATCCTTTCACGACGCCCGATCCGGTAAAAATCTCCAGCGGCGGGCCGCAGGGCGACGTCATCCCGATCTGGAAGGCGGCAGCGCCCTCGATCGACATCGCCGCGCCCGACATCTACGACCGGGTAAGCCGCAACGTCGCCAAGCATCTCGACATCTATGCGCGGCCCGACAACGCGCTGATGGTGCCGGAAATCGGCAATGCTCGCGAATATGCGCGCTTCTTCTGGGCGTCGCTGGGGAAGGGGGCGATCGGCTTCTCACCCTTCGGCATGGACGACAGCGGCTATAACAACCATCCGCTCGGCGCGGTGCGGCTGGACGAGCCGACGCTGGAGGCGTTCGCATCCAAATATCGCATCGTCGCCGCCGCGCCCTGGGCGAAGATCGCCTTCGCGCATCCGACCTGGGGCGTCTCCCGCCCCGATGACGGCGCGCCGGTCAGCACCGCCATGGGCGACTGGACCATCACCGCCAGCTTCGGCCAATGGAATTTCGGCCGCGAAACCTGGTTCCCCGAAGCCGGCCGGCCCCCCTGGGCCAAGGAGCCGGTCGGCGGGCTCGTCGTCGCGCAACTCGCGCCCGACGAATTCCTCCTGACCGGCGACTATGCCCGCGCCGAATTTGCGCCCAGGCCCGGCAGCGCGCCCGGCGGCATGGTGGTGCGCGTGGAGGAGGGGCATTTCGCCGGCGCCCAATGGGTGGTCGACCGCATCTGGAACGGCGACCAAACCGACTATGGCCTCAATCTGGCGGACCGGCCGGTCTGGCTGAAGGTGGTGATGGGTCGCTACAAATAGGGGTCAGGCGAGCAGGGGCACCGCCGCCAGCCGGTCGGACGATGTCATGAACAGGGTTCTGCCCCCTTCGCCGATCGCGCAGTTGGCGACCGCCTTGCCGGTGCGGATGAGCCCAAGCAACGTGCCTTCCGCCGTGCAGACATGCACCCCGCCCGGTCCGGTCGCGAAGACATGCCCGTCGGCGCGGACCTTCACTCCGTCGGGCAGTCCCGGATCGCCGGCGGCGCGCCCCTTGCGCATATCGAGAAACACGCGCCGCCCGGTCGGCAGTCCCTTGTCGTCGAGGGTATAGGCCAACAGTTCGGGCCGATTTTCGTCCGACAGCGCCACATAGAGCGTCCGCCCGTCGGGCGAGACCGCGACGCCGTTCGGCCGCCGATGGCTGCGGTCCAGCACGGTGACGGCGCCATCCGGGGTCAGCCGGTAGAGGCCGCAGAAATCCAGCTCCCGCAGCGGCGAAGCGTCGGCATCCTTGAGGCCATAAGGCGGGTCGGTGAAATAGATTGCGCCGGACGGCGCGATGCACATGTCGTTGGGGCTGTTGAACCTTTTGCCCTCGAACCGGTCGGCCAGGATAGTGCGCTGCTTGGTGGCGAGATCGACGCGCACGATCGCGCGCGATCCGCTGTCCGCGCCGACGATGCTCCCGTCCGCCGCCACCGCAATGCCGTTGAGGCCCGGCTCGCGGATTTCCGGCGGCACCGGCGTTTGCAGGCCGGAGGGCGAGAGGAAGGGCGTGATGCCGTCCTTGCGAGCCCAGCGATACATGATGTTGGACGCGGGGTCGCTGAACAGCAGATAGTTGCCTTGCGGCACCCAGATCGGCCCTTCGGCCCAGCGATAGCCTTGACCAAGAAATTCGACGGTCGCGCCCGGCGGGACGATCCGATCAAACGCGGGATCGAGCCGGTCTATCCGGGGCGACGGGGCAGGGGAGGCGGCGCGAGCGGCGGCGTTCGCCAGCGGCAGCGCCGCCGCGCCTGCGATCAGCGTGCGACGGTCGATCATGCGCGGATCGCAACCGCGCGCCGCTCCGCCGCCGATCGATAGATCGCCTCGATCGCGCGCATGTCCGCCAGCCCCTCTTCGCCCGCCACGATCGGCGTGGTGTCGGCAAGGATGCATTCGGCCAGATGATCGAGCTGTCCCGCAAATTGCGTCTTGGGCGCGGCGGGCAGCACGCGCGGCGCAGTCACGCCATCCTTGCGGATCGACATGCTCTGCCCCTGATAGGGGGTGGCGGGCTCCATATCGATATAGCCCTGCGTGCCGATCACCCGATAGCCGTTGTGCGAACTGCTGTAGCTCGACACGCAGTTGGCGACGATGCCCGACGGGAAACGGAGCATGAAGGTGATGCGGTCCTCGACCGTCTTGAAGCGGGGATCGTTGCGATCGGTCGAATCGACCGCGCTGACCTCCACCGGCTCCTCCCCGGTCAGGTAACGCGCGGCGTTCAGGCTGTAGATGCCGATGTCCATCAGCGATCCGCCGCCCGACATCGGACGATCGAGCCGCCAGATGCCAGGCTGCGCGGGAAAGCCATGTTCGGCGGTGATGAGCCGGGTCGGCCCCACATGGCCGCTGCGCGCCAGATCGATGGCGAGGCGATTATACTGCTCGAAGCGCGAGCGGTAGCCGATCATCAGCTTCTTGCCCGCCTTCCTGGACGCGGCGATCATCGCCTGGCACTCCGCGACCGACACAGCCATCGGCTTTTCGCACATCACATGCTTGCCGGCCTGCGCGGCGCGGATGCTATATTCGGCGTGCATGCTGTTGGGCAGGATGATGTAGACCGCGTCGATATCCGGATTGTCGCGGATGCGATCGAAGTCGGCATAGCTGTAGCGGTGCGTCTTGGGGATATTATATTGCGCGCCATATTGATCGAGCTTGGCGGGCGTGCCGCTGACCAGCGCGACCAGCCGCGCCGTCTCGCAACCGGCGAAATTGGGCATGATCTGCCGCGTCGCATAGGAGCCCAGTCCCACGACGGCATAGCCGATCCTCCGCGTCGCGCCGAACGCCGCAGGCGCGCCGGCCCCCGCCAACGCCAGCCCGAGCCCAATGCCGCCGATCAATTCCCTGCGTGAATGCGCCATGCCTTCTGCCTCTCCGCCATCCGGCGACTTTCGCCGCCTGTTTCTGCCGAATCCTATAGGATATGGTATGGGCGTATCAGGTCAGGCGTGCTGCATCCAGCCGAAATGCCCGGCCGCGATGGCGACCTGGGTGCGGTTGCGGACGTTGAGCTTGCGCATCAGGGCGGTCATGTGGACCTTGACGGTCGCCTCGGCCATGCCGAGTTCATAGGCGATCTGCTTGTTGAGCAAGCCGGAATGGACGCAGCGCAGCACCTTCATCTGCGTTGGCGTGAGGTGCGGGGGCTCAGCCGGGCGGCGCGGCTGGTGATCGAGAATGCCATGCAGTTCGGTGGCGACGTGCATCTTACCTCTCCCTGTACTGGTCCCGTTCGCTGCGCCGACAACGGCGCGTCTGGATTCGTTAGCGCTAACGATACGAGAATCAGTCAGACAGGTTCAAGCGAAAATTCGTACATGATCGAATTCATCCTAGTTAAGCCGTGTTTTCCAGTATAAACCTGTCTAACAGATTTGGACGATCGCCACGCGAATCGGCGGCGCAGCAAGGCTATGGAAGGGAGAGGGGATGACGTTATCATATCGTCTGCGGGCTGACGCCAGGGGCGAGAACGCCCTCCCTCTGCGGAGCGAGAACCGGCGATGAACCCCGCCGACTACAGGCTGCTCTTCGCCGCCGTCACTGGCATCGCCCTGTCGATCCTGCTCATCATCCGTGGCCGGCTCCACCCCTTCGTCGGATTGCTGTGCGGCGCGTTCACCGTCGGCCTGATCGCCGGCCTGCCGATGGAGGAAACCGCCAAGGCGGTGGAGAAGGGCGCCGGCACGATCTTGGGCGGCACTGGCCTCGTCGTCGCGCTTGGCCTTGGCCTTGGCGCGATGCTGCAACTGTCGAACGGCGCGGGTGGCATCGCCAGTTCTGCGCTGCGCCTGTCGGGCGTGCGCGGCGCGCCCTGGGCCAGCCTGTTCACGGCGCTCCTCATCGGCCTGCCGCTCTTCTTTGAAACCGGGCTCGTACTGCTGCTCCCCATCGTCGCCTCCGCCGCTGCCGCGCTCCCCAATGGACAGAATGACGATACCGCCAAGCTCAAGCTGATGCTGCCCGCGCTCGCCGGCCTGTCGGTGGTTCATGCGCTGGTGCCGCCACATCCGGGACCGCTGCTGGCCGTCAATGCGCTCGGCGCGAACCTTGGCCTCACCTTGCTCTATGGCCTGCTGGTCGGCATCCCGACCGCGATCATCGCTGGGCCGCTGCTCGCCCGCTTCACGGCGCCGGGCGTGAAGCTCAATCCGCCTCTGTTGGACCCGGTGCAACTGGACGTGCCGACACCGTCGGTCGGCCGCGCGTTGACGGCGGTGCTGCTGCCGGTCGTTTTGATCGCTGCCGGTCAGGCGGTAGCGCTGATGCCGCCGCCAGTCGCCGCGCAGTTCGAGTGGCTCAAATGGATCAGCGATCCGGTTGTCGCGCTGCTGGTCGCGGTCTTGGTCGCGCTGCCGCTGCTGTTCGGCCGGCGCATCACCGACAGGGATGTGCAGGGCGCGATCTGGACGGAGGCGATGACTCCGGCGGGCGGCATCATCCTCGCCATCGGCGCAGGCGGCGCCTTGAAGCAGGTGCTGGTGACGGCCGGCCTGTCCGACATGCTGGTGCGCATCGCGCAGGGCGGCGCGATCTCGCCGATCCTGCTCGCCTGGGGCGTGTCGGTGTGCATCCGCCTCGCGACCGGGTCCGCCACGGTGGCGACGATCACCACGGCCGGCGTCATGGAGGGGCTGGTCGCCGCGTCCGGCGTCGCGCCCGAATGGATGGTGCTGGCGATCGGCGCGGGCTCGCTGTTCTTCAGCCATGTGAACGATCCGGGTTTCTGGCTGGTCAAAAGCTATCTCGGCACCGACATGGCGGGCACATTCAAGACATGGTCGATCATGGAAACGGTGGTCGCGGTCGTCGGCCTGCTGCTGGTTCTCCTCGCCAGCAGCATCCTGTAGGACCGCGCGCATGAGCCCGCCGCGCCTGTCCGATCACGCCTATGCGGCGATCGTCGATATCATCCAGTCGGAGGATCTGGAGGTCGGCGCGAGGCTGCCGTCCGAAGCTCGGCTTGCGGAGATGTTCGGCATGTCGCGCGCGATCGTGCGCGAGGCGCTGATGCGGCTGGCGTCCGACGGCATCACCGAAGCGCGGCGCGGCGCAGGCTCCTTCGTCAAGAGCCGCCCTTCGGACCGGCTCGCCGCCTTCGTCAACTCGGCCGAGTTGCCGACGACGCTCGGAAGCTATGAAGTCCGGTTCGTGCTGGAGGCGGAGGCCGCGCGCCTGGCCGCGACCCGCCGCACGCCGCAGGAAATGCTGCGGATCGAGGAAGGCATGGCGTTGCTGCGCGAGGCGCTGCTGTCGAGCGAGCCTGCCCATGCCGAAGACATGGAACTGCACCGCCGCATCGCCGACGCGACCGGCAATCCGGCTTTCCGCTTCGCCTTCGACGCGCTCAATCCCGACATTGAGAAGATCATGCGCGCGGGCGTCGATATCAGCCGGTCACGCCCGCCCGAAGTGATCGCGACGATGCTGCGCGAACATGACGTGATCGTCGATGCGATCCGCGCGCAAGACCCCGAAGGCGCGGCGCTGGCGATGCGCTGGCATTTGTGGGAGGGGCGGCGGCGGCTGATGCCGTGAACCGGCCGGCGCGCGGTCTCCTGCAAGCAGGCAACGCGCCGACCGGAACTGAGGGACGCCGTCACCCTGGTCCACCGCGTTAAAAGATGTGGGCGATACCGATGCCGCCGCTGATCTGGTCGGCACTCCCTTCGCGCGCGACGATCGGGCTGTCGGCGAAATTGCCCAAAAGGCGGCGATATCCAGCATAGCCCACTATGCTCCAGTTTTTGGCGATCCGGTAGCTGGCGGTCACGGACGCGCCGGCGTCTTTCAGTCCACCCTTGGCTGCATAGCCAGGCAGGCGTCTTGGCATGGGGGCGGCCGGCCTGACGCTGAAATAGGTCGCGGCATAATCGTCATCGGCGAAGCTGGCGCCCAGATCAAAGGCGATCGTCGTGCGCTCACCGACAGCCGCCATGTAGCTGGCGCCAGCGGTCAGGATGAAGCCATCGTGCACATCGCTGATGTCGTGGACGCCCTGAACAGCGAAACGGATGCTGTCTGTCTCTGCGATGGGCACTGAATAGGCGGCAAAGACGCCAACTTCATAGGCATCCTTGATTTCGCCAAGGCGGGCGGCCGCCGCGCTTTTGATCTTGCCGCTGCGGCCGAATGTCAGGTTAGCGATCGGACCGAACTCGATCCCGTCCGCAGCGACGATGTTGGCGCGCAGGCTGGCGCCTTCGACAGCCAGGTAGCGCTGGCCAAGCTGGATGCGGCCGTCGACATAGGGAATGATCCGATGGTCGTCGGCCCCTTCATAGCTCGGGACTGCCGCAATGCCGATGGCGGCACTGCCTCGAAGCCGGTCGGGGGCCGCGTCCTCCCCCGCTCGGGCGAGGCCAGGGACGAACCATAGCGGCATGATGGCGAAAATCAGGGTGGATTGAAAACGAGCAGTCTTGGTCATGATTTGGTCCTTGATTGATGTCCGACGGCATGGGGGCTCGCGCACGCCCGCCGTCATGGCTGCGCGGGTAGCGAATTGAGGGGAGGGTGAAGCTCGGCCGTCAGGCGCGACGGATCAGAGAGATGCCGGAGGCGATGAGCCAGAGTGTGAGGCCGAGAAAGCCGGCGATCGTTGCGAGCGAAAAGATGCCGCCATTCTGCTCCAGCGCCATGGCCAGGCCTTCCCCGGTGCCCAGGGTCAGCATTGCGGCAGTCGCAAATCCGGCCACTGCGGTCCGGCGATAACTGTCAGCGCGCTGAAGCAGAGCGACCTGCCCGACGAACAGGGCGGTGAGCAATTGACCGAGATGCTCGCCAACGGCGACGCCGCCATACGCATTGAGCATGTCGAACGCCTGGGCAGCAGCGGCTGCCGCTGCCGGATCACCCTTTGCCGCCTCATGGGCAAGGCGCGGCACGGCAAAAACCCACCGCAAAAGGCCGATCGCTTGGGTGACTCCCGCCAGCGCCCCTGCGATGGCGGCGCCGATTGCCAGAGCGGGTCGTGCCGCCAGCCGTTGGCGGGTGATCGCCATGCTGACCGCCAGCGGCAACAAAGCCAGGGCCGCAAGCGCGAACGCATACCAGCTCAGCAGGAGAGCAGCGCCGCCCGCTTCAAATCGGGCCAAAACATCGAGCGCGGACCGGCGCAGGATCGCCGGATAGTCGAAGATCACCGCCAGCACGGCATACGGAATGTTGAACCAGACAGCGAGCGTGATGGCGGCATAGCCGGTCCAAGCCGACCGGCTCATGATCCGCGCACCATCAAGTCAAGCCGGCGTTCGTAGCGCGTCAGGCGCGCAACGCCGCGCAGCATGAAGGTCACCAGGCGCTGCACGATGTGCGGAACGCCAGCCAGCAAGAGGTTGCCGCGATCCAGGAGAAAGGCGAGCGCCCGAGGATCCCTCGGCATCCCCTTCGCGTTCACCATCCCCTCGTTCGCCAGCGCGTAGATGGTTCGCAGGAAGGTCTCGAGCCCCTCGCCGGGTGTCGCGGTGGTTACGAATACAACCTCGCCATCCGTCTCGTTGCGAAAGCCGTGCGGGGTCCCGGGGGCAATGCTGATCTCCTGACCTTCCGACAGGGTGATATTCCCCGCAGGTCCAAGATCGACCAGCAGCGATCCGCGCTCGACGACAAAGCTTTCGGTCATGTCATCGTGCACATGAAGCGGCGTGCCATCGCCATGTGGCGGCAACGTGCAGCGGAAAGCGAGCAAATCGCCGTCGCCCGACATGGGCGAGAGCAGGAAGGTGATCCGATCGCCGGTCACGCCATTCTTTATGGATGTAGGCAGGGTCATATGTTTGCGTCCTTGTCCCTTGGTGGTGACAAGTCAAATATCACCGTATGGTGACATCCGCAAGGGGGCATTGTCACCCATCGGTGATATTTATCTGGCGGGGCATGTGACGGGGCGCTAAGAGAGGGCGATGAAGGATTTGAGCACAACCGAGCGCGGCCGGGACCGGCCCAGGACGCAAGACGCCATAGTGGCCGCGGCAAAGAGGCTTTTGGCCGACCATGGCTTTGAGAAGTGGGGTGTGAACGCCATTGCGCGCAGCGCCGGATGCGATAAACAGCTAGTCTATCGCTATTTCGGAGGGCTCGACGGACTTGCCGAAGCGATCGGCAGGGATGTCGCGGCGGATCTCGAGTCAGCCTTGTCCGCTAAAGCAGTGCCAACCCCGGACAGCTATGCGGCTCTTGTCGCGTCGCTTCTGGATGCCTTTATCGATGTGCTGCGCGACAGCCTGTTGATGCAGCGGATAATCGCCTGGGAACTGTCTGCCGCCAATCCATTGACGCTAGGGTTTGCGAAGGCTCGCGGCGACGCCCTAGCGCGGTGGATTGGACGTATAAAGGGGGATCTGTCCCCCCCACCGGGGATCGACGCGCCGGCGTTCAACGCCATCCTGATTGCCGCCATTCAACATCTGACATTGTCAGCCACCGCCTCGGCCGGATTTGCGGGCATTTCGCTTCAATCCGAGGCCGAATGGCAGCGGGTCAGGGCGGCCATTCGTCATCTCGTTTCGACAGTTTTCAAGTCTGCCTGAAAGGCCCAGTTCGACCCTTATCATCCACGCTATGCCCCGCCATATCTCTGCGGTTGGCTGACGGCTACTAACAGGATTTCCTAAGTGAAACGGCGTCATTACGGATACCGTATTGGTGGATGTCAATCGGCGTCCAAACGGGACCCCCGATCGGCGCGCAAAAGGGCCCCCCTCTCAGGGATGGCACGACGGTCGAGGAACGCTCCTTGCGCTGCGCGCGGC
>NZ_JAVHPD010000075.1:0-124119 GCF_036170395.1 Sphingobium sp. | reverse complement strand
GCCAATCCGGCGGCGAAGGACGCCATCGCCCAGATCCTGACCAACAGCCGCATGTGCGCGGAGGGGCATCGGCCGATATGCCAGGACACCGGCATCGTCAATGTCTTCATCAAATGGGGCATGGACTGCCGCCTGGACGACAATAGCCGGTCGATGCAGGAGGTCGTGGACGAAGGCGTGCGCCGCGCCTACCTCAACCCCGAAAACCGCCTGCGCGCCTCGATCCTGCGCGATCCCGCTTTCTCGCGCCAGAACACGAAGGACAACACGCCCTGCGTGCTGAATGTCGAGATGGTGCCGGGCAGCAAGGTGATCGTCGATGTCGCGGCCAAGGGCGGCGGCAGCGAGAACAAGACCAAGTTCAAGATGATGAACCCCAGCGATTCGATCGTCGACTGGGTGCTGGAGATGATCCCGCAGATGGGCGCTGGCTGGTGCCCGCCGGGGATGCTCGGCATCGGCATTGGCGGCACCGCGGAAAAGGCGGTGGCGCTCGCCAAGGAAAGCCTGATGGAGCCCATCGACATGGGCGAGCTCAAGCTGCGCGGCCCGCAGAACAAGATCGAGGAGATGCGGATCGAGATTTTCGACAAGGTCAATGCGCTCGGCATCGGCGCGCAGGGGCTTGGCGGTCTGTCCACCATCCTCGACGTCAAGATCTACGACTATCCCTGCCACGCGGCGGGCAAGCCGGTGGCGATGATCCCCAATTGCGCGGCGACGCGCCACGCGCATTTCACGCTCGACGGCTCCGGCCCGGCCTATCTGGAAGCGCCCAAGCTGTCCGAATGGCCGCAGGTCGACTGGAAGCCGAGCAAGGAAGCGATCCGCGTCGATCTCGACACGCTGACGCCCGAGCATGTCCAGAGCTGGAAGCATGGCGACCGGCTGCTCCTGAACGGCCGGATGCTGACCGGGCGCGACGCCGCGCACAAGCGCATCCAGGATATGCTGGCGAAGGGCGAAAGCCTGCCGGTCGATTTCAAGGGCCGCGTCATCTATTATGTCGGCCCGGTCGATCCGGTGCGCGACGAAGTGGTCGGCCCCGCCGGCCCCACCACCGCCACGCGCATGGACAAGTTCATGGACATGATGCTGGAACAGGGCCTGGCCGCCTGCGTCGGCAAGGCCGAGCGCGGCCCGGCGGCGACGGATTCGATCGCCAAGCACAAGAGCGCCTATCTGATGGCGGTCGGCGGCGCGGCCTACCTCGTCGCCCGCGCGATCAAGGAGGCGAAGGTCGTGGGTTTCGCGGACCTCGGCATGGAGGCGATCTACGAATTCACCGTCGAGGATATGCCGGTGACGGTGGCCGTCGACAGCGAAGGCCAGAATGTCCACCGCCTCGCGCCGCTGGTGTGGCAGGAGAAGATCAGGCGCGAGGGGCTGCTGGAGGGGGTGTGAGGAAAACCATCCTCCCCTGTAGGGGGAGGGGGACCGCCCGCGTAGCGGGTGGTGGAGGGGTGTTGCCCTCTCGAGATGGGGACACCCCTCCGTCTGGCCTGCGGCCAGCCACCTCCCCTTGCAGGGGAGGATGAAATAGGCGCTACTCCAGCGCCTCGATCGCGCGTTCGTCGCAGCTTTTGGGCGCCTCCGGCACCGGACTGACCATCGGCACCGGCACCGCCTGCCCGATCCGCACCGGCGCGAAGCGCTCGCGCGGGATGCCGGCGCAGCGGAGCGCCAGCTCCAGCATTTTGGGCGGCGTGTCCCACTTCTCGTAGGACAGGCGGAAAGTGCCCCAGTGAACGGGAATCGCGGTCGACGCGCCCAGCCGCCTGAATATCTCCACCGCCTGAAGCGGGCCGATATGCGCGTCCGACTGCATCTGCCCCTTCCAGAAACGGAACGCGCCGATCGGGATCAGGGCCAGCCGGATCGGACCATAGCGCCGCGCCTGGATCGGCCAGCCCATGTCGCCCGCGCCGGTGTCGCCCGCGAAGAAGATGTTGCCCGCGCGCGTCTCCACGACGAAGCTCGACCATAGCGCGCGGTTGCGGTCGGCGCCCCAGCGGCTGCCCCAATGATGGTTGCGGGTCACATGGACGCGATAGTCGGGGCAATGTTCGTAAGCGCCGCACTGGATCACCGCTTGCGGGGCAAGTCCATTCAAGGCCGCGCCGCTGACGCTGCCGCCCCAGTCGAGCGCGACAGCGGGGATGCCTGCGCTCTTGAGGATCGTGTCGTTGCCAAGGCTCGTCACGATCTTGGGCCGGTCACGCTGCCAGAGGCGCTTCAGCGTCGGCAGGTCCATATGGTCGTAATGATTGTGGCTGAGGAGGATCAGGTCGATCTTGGGCAGATCCTCGAAGCGGATGCCCGGCTGCGCCACCCGCTTTGGCCCAAGCGGCGGAAAGGGGCTGGCATAATCCGACCAGATCGGATCGGTCAGGATATTGAGCCCGGCCGCCTGCACCAGCACGGTCGCATGGCCGACCCAGGTCGCCACCATGCCGCGCGGCGCGGCGAAGGGCGCGGGGCGCGCGGGCTTGACCGCCACCGCGTCAGGCCAGGGCGGCCGGTCGTCCGCGCCCAATAGCCAGCGGGCGATGAAGCCCTGCCGGCTTGCCCCCGGCGGCGCGGGGATGTCGATCACCCCGTCGGGGTTGAAGAAATGCGCGCCGTCATAATGGCTGCTTGCCGGCCCGCGATAATAGATGCGGTCGAGGAAGGGCGGCACGATCGTGACCGCCAGGCACAGGGCGACGATCAGGAACAACAGCGTAATGCCGATGCCGCGGGCGATGGTCTTGATGCGGTCCATGATGCCGGCATAGCGCGCAGCGCCCGCTGGGCAACAGGACAAGTTTTTCTCAATCGACTTTCGGCCCGCTCGGCGGCATCCGGGAGCGATGGAATATTTCAACGCGCTCGTCGATGACCTTTCCAACGCCGTATTCTTCAAGGTGCCGGTGCTCGGCGCGCAGGTCGAGCTGATCGTCCTCTACCTCGCCGTGCCGATGCTCTTCTTCACCTTCTGGCTCGGCTTCCCCAACATCACCCAGGTCGGGCGGGCGATCCGCACCCTCAAGAGCCAGCCCCGCGAGGGCGAAGCGAAGGGCGACGTCAGCCAGTGGGCGGCGCTCTCCACCGCGCTTTCCGGCACGATCGGCCTCGGCAATATCGCCGGCGTCGCGGTCGCGCTGACGATGGGCGGGCCGGGCGCGATCCTCTGGATGTTCATCATCAGCTGGTTCGCGATGACGGTGAAGATGGCGGAGGTGACGCTGGGCCTCAAATATCGCGTGTTCGACTCTGCCGGCCACGCCCATGGCGGGCCGATGTATGTGCTGAAAGCCGTGGGCGCGGCGCGCGGCTGGCCCAAGCTGGGGCTGGCGCTTGGCGGCGCTTACGCCTTCTTCGCTTTGTTCGGCGCGATCCCGATGGTGCAGGTCAATCAGAGCTTCGCGCAGGTCAGGCAAGTCACCGGCCTCTCGAACGGCTGGGCCTATGGCGTGTTTCTCGCCGGCGCGGTGGCGCTGGTGACGCTGGGCGGCGCGGCCTGGCTTGGCGAGGTGGCGAAGCGGCTGACCCCGCTCAAGGTCGCGGTCTATCTGGCGGGGGTGGCGGCGATCCTGATCCTGCACCTTGGCGAGATACCCTCGGCGCTGGCCCTCATCTGGAACGGCGCTTGGCAAGGCAACGCAGCGACCGGCGGCGCGGTCGGAGCCTTCGTCGCGGGGATGCGCCGCGCGGTGTTCGCCAGCGAGGCGGGCGTGGGCTCGGCCGTGATGGCGCACAGTCTCGCGCGCGCGCAGCATCCGGTGTCGGAGGGGCTGGTGGCGCTGCTCGAACCGCTGCTCGGCACGATGATCGTCTGCGCGCTGGGCGGCCTTGCGCTGGTCGTCGCGGGGACATGGAATACGGGGCTGGAAGGGATCGCCATTACCTCCGCCGCCTTCGCCAAGGTGTCGCCCTGGTTCCCCTGGCTGCTGGCGGTCGTCGTGTTCCTGTTCGCCTATTCGACGCTGGTGGCGTGGGGCTTCTACGGCTTGCAGGCCTGGGGCTATCTGTTCGGCCATGGCCCCAAGGCCCAATGGACCTACAAGATCCTCTATGTCGTCGCCCTGCCGCCGGCGGCCGCGATCGACCTTGGCCGCGTGGTCGGGATCGTCGATTCCAGCTTCTTCCTGATGGCGATCCCCAATGTGATCGCGCTGTATCTGTGCGCCGGCGAATTGCGGCGGGATGTGCGGAATTATCTCGCCAACCCAAATAATCTTCCGCCAGCGGGGCAGGGCTATCGCATATAAAAAATGCCGTTCGTCCTGAGCCTGTCGAAGGACTGTTCTTTTCTTGGCGCAGACACTCGGAACAAACAAAAAAGGGCCCTTCGACAGGCTCAGGGCGAACGGAGACTTGGCTAAACCCTTTTTCACACCAAGGGCAAATTCCATACGCGATTGCCCTGCCCATTGGGGGAGGTGGCAGGTGCGTAGCGGCTGACGGAGGGCTGTCCTGCTCTCGATAGGGTGACACCCCTCCACCACGCCCTGCGGGCGCGGTCCCCCTCCCCTGCAAGGGGAGGAATATATTAAAAGGCCCCGCCCCTCTTGCGAGGAGCGAGGCCCGTTGCGACCCTCAGGCGAGGGAAATCAGATCTTGTCGCCGAGCGCGCCCTTGACCGATCCGGCGACGTCCTGCGCCGTGCCCTTGGCCTTCTGCGCCTTGCCCTCGGCCTCCAGGTTCGGATTGTCGGTGGCCTTGCCGACCGATTCCTTCACCGCGCCAGCAGCCTTGTTGCCGGCAGCCTTCAGCTTGTCGATGGTCTCACCCATGATAAACACTCCTTCAGCTTGTTATCCTGGGTTATGAACGAAGCCTATAGCATGAAGTTGCAGTAGAAACGACAGCGAAATGATTAAACCATAGACATCTTGTCAGATCGGTTTTTCGTAAATCTGGTAGATTTTATTCACCCGGCTTTCGATCGCGTCGGCGATAGCGTTCATGCCCTGATTATCGTCCAGCACCCAGCCGATCTCCCCGCGCGTCGATCCGTACTGCGCCACCGCGTTGCGGCGGATATATTCGATCATCATGAAGGCGAGCTGGCTCGCCATGCGCGACGCCTGAAGCCGCTGCACCACGCCCATCAATGGCACGCGCATGGTCCGGCATTGGGGCTTGCGCAGCCAGGACAGCAGCTTGATCCAGCCGAACGGAAAGAGCGCCCCGTTCAAGGGCTTCACCGCTTCGTTGAGATCGGGCAGCGTCATCATGAAGGCGACCGGTTCGCCGTCCAGTTCGGCGATCATGATGAGATCCTCGAACACGATCGGCTTCAGCTTCTTGCCGGTTTGCGCGACTTCCGCGTCGGTGATCGGCACGAAGCCCCAGTTGTTGCCCCAGGCGTCGTTGAGGATGCCAAGGATGATCGCGGCTTCCTTGTCGAACTGCGCCTTGTCGACCTTGCGCACATGGATACGGGGGTTCTTTTCGCCCGACTGCACGATGCGCTGAATCAGCGGCGGGAATGGCTGGGTGATGTCCAGTTCATAGGTTTTGAGCTGCTTGACCGGCGCATAGCCCGCCCCTTCGATCATCGCCCGATAGGCCGGGCTGTTATGCCCCATCATCACCGTGGGCGGATGGTCATGGCCTTCGATCAGCAGCCCCGGCTCCTCCCAGATGGACAGCGAGATCGGCCCCAGCACGCGGGTCATGCCCTTGGCGCGCAGCCAGTCCTCGGCGGCCGCGATCAGCGCCGCGCCGGTCGCCGCATCCTCCGCCTCGAACAGGCCGAAATTGCCGGTGCCCGGCCCCATGCCCTGGTCCACCGGCTGCTCCAGCGCCAGCCGGTCGATATGGGCGGAAATGCGGCCGACCACCGTCCCGCCGCGCCGGGCGAGGAAATATTGCGCCTCGGCATGGCCGAAAAAGGGGTTCTTGCCCGGCGTCAGCAGCTCTTTCACCTCGGCCTTGAGCGGCGGCACCCAGTTGGGGTCATTGGCATAAAGCCGCCAGGGCAGGTCGATGAAGGCCTTCATGTCGGCCCCATTCGGAATTGGGCCGGAAACAGGGGTAATCACCAGATCAGTCTGCGCCACGTCTGCCGCCTCGCTGGAAAAATGCTGCGCGTCCGTTCGGCGCTTGACCGCGCAAAGTCAATGCGGCGCGGCGGCGCGCGCATCAGGGGGCTGACCGCCATGCTGTTGCCATGATATCAGCGCATTTGGAGATTAGGACCGCCCGCATGACGAAGCACGACCCCCTATTGGCCGCCGCGCAGCGGGCGCGCGCGGCGATCCCGGACGACCCGGCGATGCTGCGCGCCGCGGCCGATCTGGCGCGCGAGTTCGCGGCCGCCAGTCCGCGCATTTACTGGACCGACCTCGCTCTGTCGGCGCTGATCGGCTGGGGGGCAATGGCTGGCGCGATCCTCGCGCCCTCGACCGGCGTCGCGATCGCATGGGGCATCGTGGCGATGCTGGCGCTCTATCGCGCGGCGAGCTTCATCCATGAGCTGACCCATATCCGCAAGGGCGCGCTGCCGGGCTTTCGCGCGGGGTGGAACCTCATCGTCGGCATTCCGCTGATGATTCCCTCCTTTATGTACGAGGGCGTCCATACCCAGCATCATGCCCGCACCCGCTACGGCACCAGCGAAGACCCCGAATATCTGCCGCTGGCGCTGATGAAGCCCTGGTCGCTGCCGCTCTTCATCCTGGTCGCCGCGCTCGCGCCGGTCGGGCTCATCCTGCGCTTCGGGCTGCTGACCCCGCTATCGCTGCTGGTCCCGCCGCTGCGCGCCAAGGTGATCGCGGAATTTTCCGCTTTGTCGATCAACCCCGCTTACCGCCGTCGCGCCCCCGAAGGGGAGTTCGCCCGCATGTGGGCGTGGCAGGAAGCGGGCGCCTGCCTCGTCGCGCTGGCGCTGGTGGGGAGCGTTTTCGCGTTCGGATGGACGCCGCTGCTCACCTATATGGCGATCCATTCGGCGATGACCGTCATCAACCAGCTCCGCACCCTCGTCGCCCATCTCTGGGAGAATGAGGGCGAGGCGATGACGGTGACGGCGCAATATCTCGATTCGGTCAATGTGCCACCGCCGGGCTATCTGCCTTTCCTCTGGGCGCCCGTCGGTTTGCGCTACCATGCGCTGCACCATCTGCTGCCGAGCGTTCCCTATCACGCGCTGGGCGCGGCCCATGCCCGGCTGATGGCGGCGCTGGAGCCGGCCTCGCCCTATCGCAAGGGCAATTATGCCGGCATGTCGCCGCTCATCGCCAAGATCGCGCGGAGCACGATGGGGCGGTGAGAGAGCTGACGGCGGCGCTACCTAAATCCTCCCCCTTGGGGGAGGGGGTTCACTGGAGGCACGTGCCTCCAGTGAACCAGCGAAGCTGGTGGTGGAGGGGTGTCCCGCTATCGAGAGGTGAACACCCCTCCGTCACGCGCTTCGCGCGCGCCACCTCCCCTTGCAGGGGAGGATGAAGGACAGATCGCGGCGCGAAAATATCCACCCGTTGCGTCTTGAAACGCAATTCCCGCTGCCCATATAGCGGTGGTTCCGGTCTCTTTCCCCTCCCCCTATGAGGATCGGAACGCCCCCTGTGGAAGGCCCCGTGCGACGTCCCTTGGTCGCCGGGGCCTTCTTTATTCCTCGGTACGGAACAACACCGTTTCGCCGACCAGCAGGAACAGGAAGAAGGGCGCCCAGGCCGCCAGCACCGGCGGGTAAGCGCCCAGGCTCCCCATCGCGAGCGAGAAATTGTCCGCCACGAAATAAGCAAAGCCCAGCGCCATCCCCATCACCGCGCGGATGAAGAGCTGGCCCGATCGCGCCAGCCCGAACGCCGCCACCGACCCCAGGATCGGCATCAGCAGCGCGGAGAGCGGTCCCGACAGCTTGTGCCAGAGATTGCCCTCCAGCTCCGCCGTCGGCCGCCCGGCATCGTGCAGGTCCGCGATCGCCGCGCGCAATTCGTCGAAGGTCAGCGCGTCAGGATCGACCTTCGCCAGCGTGAACTGGTCGGGGCGGATGTCGCGGCCGAAGCGCACCGTGCCGATCTGCCGCTGCGTGCCGCGCGCCACATCGAACTGGCGCGCATTTTCCAGCAGCCAGCTTTTGCTGGCCGCGTCATAATGGCCGCGCGGCGCCTGGACGATCGTCGTCAGGCTGTTGTTGATGCGGTTGTAGATCTGCACGTTGCGCAGCTGCACCGCCTCGCCTCGCCCAGCGACGATGGCGACGTTGACGAGATTGTTGCCGTCGCGCACCCAGGGGTTGGACTTGACCCCGCTCGACGGCGGCACCGGCCCATAGTCGACCGCTTCCCAGGCGGTGAGCGCAGCGGTCGACCGCGCGACGATCCGTTCGTTGAAGGCGAAGCTGATGAGCGAGACGCCCAGCGCCGTCGCGATCAGCGGCGCCAATATCTGGTGCGCCGAAAGGCCCGCCGCCTTCATCGCGATGATCTCGCTATTCTGGTTGAGGCTCGCCAGCATCACCAGCGTGCCGAGTAGCACCGAGAAGGGCAGGAATCGCGCCACGATCTGGGGCGCGCGCAGCGCCACATAATGCCATAATTGCGCGTCGCCATTCCCCGGATAAGCGAGGATATCGCCCGATTCGCCCAGCAGGTCGAGCGTCTGGAGCACGACCACCAGCAGCATCAGCACGGCGAAGGTGCGGGTCAGGAACAGCCGCGCCATATACCAGCTCATCTGGCGCGACGGGAAGAATTGCAGGTTCATGGGTCAGGCCGCTCCTTCAACCCGGCCGCGCCGCCGCCAGAAGCCCAGCAGCCGCGCCACCTGCTTGCCGAGCTTGCCGAACGCAAATTCGAGCGCCGCGATCGGCTGCCCCCCCGGCCGGTGCGCGATCACATGATACATCCACAGCACCAGCGCGGAGGCGATCAGGAACGGCCCCCACAGCGCGATGATCGGGTCGATCTTGCCCAATGCGCCGACGCTTTCGCCATATTGATTGATCTTGTGATAGGTGACGATGAACACGATGGAGAGGAACACGCCCAGCGCCGAGGTCGAGCGTTTGGGCGGAATGGCGAAGGCCAGCGCGGCGAGCGGCAGCAGCAGCATGAACACCACTTCGGCCATGCGATAATGGAAATTGGCCCGCACCTCATTGCGCAGCTTTTCGGGCGTCGCATCGTTCTTGCCGATCTTCACCAGCTCGGGAATGGTCTTCTCCCGGTCCACGTCGCGGCCCCGGAACCGCTCGATCTGCGGCAGGTCGATCGGCAGGTCGTGGCTGGAGAAGGAGAGGATGCGCGGCGACTTGTACTTGGGCGAGTCATTGACCAGCACCCCGTCGCGCAGGCGGAAGATGATGACGTCGGGATCGTCGGTGGCGAGGAACGTCCCCTGCGCCGCCGTTACGGCCAGCGATTGCCCGTCGCGGCTCGTCGCGCGCACGAAAATGCCCTGTAGGTTGCGGCCCTCGTCGCGGCTGCGCTCGATCCGCAACGTCATGCGTTTGCCGAGGTTGGTGAACTCGCCGACCTTGATCGACGCGCCGAGCGCGCCCGACCGCAGCTCGAAGCGCAGCGCCTCATAGGCGTGGCGCGACAGGGGCTGGACGAAGCCGACGATGCCGAAATTGAGCAGCGCGAGCGCGATCGCGAACATATAGGGCACCCGCAGCAGCCGCCCGTAAGACAGGCCCACCGCGCGCATCACATCCAGTTCCGATGACAGCGCCAGCTTGCGGAACGCCAGCAATATCCCCAGCATCAGCCCGATCGGGATGCCGAGCGACAGATATTCGGGTAGCATGTTGGCGAGCATCCGCCACACCACGCTCACCGGCCCGCCCTCCGCCGCGACGAAGTCGAACAGGCTCAGCATCTTGTCCAGCACCAGCAGCATCGCGGCGATCACCAGCGTGCCGAACATGGGCAGCGCGATCAGCCGGGCGAGATAACGATCGGTGGCGGTCAGCATTCTCTAAGTCGTCGTCCCATCACCATGTTTTGGCCGCAAACCGATTCCATATGGCACAGGTAAGTTTGCGGGGCGAACAGGGGCTCGCCATCCGGTCGTTGCCGGACGGCTATAGCTTCCAGGAGTCTGATGGTCATGGTAAAAGTTGCACGGGGTTTGATGGTGGCGAGCGCGCTGGTCGCGTCCTCGGCCGCGCTCGCCCATGGGCAGGAAATCGGCAATGATCTGGCGCGCTGCGCCTCCGATGCGAAGGGGCCGGCGGTGCTGGTCGACGTGCGCGGCTTTTCCGCCGCCACCGGCAAGGTGCGCGTCCAATCCTATCCCGCGACGAAGGCGTCGTGGCTGACGAAGGGCGAATGGCTGAGCCGCATCGACACGGCGGTGCGCCCGGCGGGCGGCGCGATGCGCTTCTGCGTGCCGGTGCCGCAGCCCGGCCGTTATGGCATTGCCGTGCGCCATGATCGCGACGGCAATGGCAAGACCGACATTTCGCGCGACGGCGGCGGCTTTTCCAACAATCCCTCGCTCAGCATCTTCAATCTCGGCAAGCCGGGGGTGGAGAAGGCCGCTTTCTATGCGGGGCCGGGGGTGACGAAGATCACCATCAACCTGCAATATATGTAGGCGGGAAAAGATGGTCTGCGTCGCGCTCCTGTCCAATCCCAAATCGACGGGCAACCGCCAGACCCTTCCGCGCGTCCGCAGCTATTGCGCCAACAATCCCGACATCTTCCATTATGAGGTGGAGCAGGTCGACCAGATCGGCCGCGCGTTTCAGACGATCGCGCGCGTCGATCCCGCCGTCATCGTCATCAACGGCGGCGACGGCACGGTGCAGGCGTCGCTGACCGAGCTGTATCAGGGCGCGCATTTCAAGGGGCGGGTGCCCCCCATCGCCGTGCTGCCCAATGGCAAGACCAACCTCATCGCGCTCGACCTTGGCATCCATGGCGATCCGATCAAGGCGCTGGAGCGGATCGTGCAGATCGCCAAGGCCGGGATCGACGATCATGTCGTCGCGCGCGAGCTGATCGCCCTGTCGGACGGTCAGGCGGAAAGCCGCCCGGTGCTGGGCATGTTCCTGGGCGGCGCGGGCCTCGCCGACACGATGCTCTATTGCCGCAACCAGATTTATCCGCTCGGCCTCTCCAACGGCATCAGCCATTTTATCACGGCCGTCGCGGTCATCTTCTCGATGCTGTTCGGCATCCGCGCGCGCTTCCTGCCGCCATCGGGCAAGCCGGTGCGCATCTCGCTGATCCGCGACGGACAACTGGTCGGCCGTTTCGCGGTGCTGATCGTGACCACGCTGGAAAAGCTGCTGCTGGGGGTCCAGACCGGCGGCAGCCAGCGCGGCAATATGAAGCTGATGGCGGTGGACCAGAGCCTCCCCGCGCTGCTGCGGCTCGTCTGGGCCAGCGTCTTCAAGCGCGTGGGCAAGGCCAAGATGCAGGGCATCCACCTGGAACAGGGCGACGTCATCCGCATCGAGGGCGACCATAGCAGCGTTATCCTCGACGGCGAACTGTTCGAGGCATCCGAAGGCCGCCCGATCGTGCTGCGCTCGACCGACCCCGTGCCGTTCCTGCGCCTCGCAGCCTGACCCCCCTCCCCATCCTTGCCGTTCTTCGTCACCCCGGACTTGATCCGGGGTCCCGCTGCCTTCGGGGCGGCAGCGAAGAAGCGGGATCCCGGGTCGAGCCCGGGATGACGGATGAATATTCCGACCGCATATCCCGCAACGCTACCCCTTTCCTAATAGGATTTTCTCTGCTCCATCCTGACCGATGCAGCCGTCCGCCACCCCCGCCGGTACCCGACAGGCGCGTCGCTATGACCCGCCCGGCGTGTCACCGGTGCGTCATGGTGACCCGACAGTGACTCACCTGAGCCCCAATAATGACCCACCCGTGACCCGAGCGTTGCCTTGCGGAAGCGTCGCGAGCGCGTTGCAGGCGCGTCGCGGAGGCTTTTGCCCGAAAACGCCTCACGACACTGTATACTTCGCTCGCCGTTACCCAGCAGTGCCCCACAGCGTCCCCGGCGCCAGCATCCCGTCCGCCACCGCCAGCCCACCCGGCCGGTCCTCGGCCAACAGCAACGCGCCGTCAAGGTCGATCCAGTCCGCCCCCTGCGCCACCAATGCGGCCGGCGCGACGCCGAGCGAGGTGCCGAGCATACAGCCCACCATGACCCGGAACCCGCGCCGCCGCGCCTGCGCCCGCAGCGCCAGCGCCTCGGTCAGGCCGCCCGCCTTGTCGAGCTTGATGTTGACCGCATCGAACCCGCCCAGCCGGTCGAGATCGGCGCTTGTATGACAGCTTTCGTCGGCGCACAGCGGCAACGGCGCGCGCACCCCGTCGAGCCGCGCCTCCGCGCCATGGCGCACCGGCTGCTCCACCATCTCGACCCCCAGCGCCGCCAGCGCCGCCGCTTCCGCCGATATGTCCATGTCGTGCCAGCTTTCATTGGCGTCGACGATCAGCCGCGCATTCGGCGCGCCAGCCCGAACCGCCGCGACCCGATCCCGGTCGCCCGCGCCGGTCAGCTTGCATTTCAGCAGCCCGAACCCCCTCGCAGCGGCGGCCCTTGCATCGGCCTCCATCGCTGCCGGCTCGCCCAGGCTGATGGTGAAGGCGGTGGGCAGCGGCGCGGGCGGCTCCAGCCCCGCCAGCCGCCACACCGGCACCCCGGCGCGCTTCGCTTCCAGATCCCACAGCGCGCAGTCGAGCGCATTGCGCGCTGCGCCGCGCGGCATATGAGCCAGCAACGCCTGCCGCTCCAATGGCCCGGCATAGGCGGCGATCGCCGCGACGCATCCCTCCGCGCTCTCGCCCTCATAATAGATGGCCGTGCCTTCGCCCCGCCCTTCATGCACCCCGTCGCCGACGATGCAGACGACCACATCGACATGCGTCTTGGCCCCCCGACTGATGACGAACGCGCCCGCCACCGGCCAGCGTTCAACCGTCGCGGAAATTATGCGGGTCATCGGTCTTACCTGTGTCATGGATTGCGCCCTATGCGCGAAAGCCGATGACGGGCATAGCCTTTCCGATAAGGAGTTTTCCTGCGTGACATCCCGCGAGCTTACCGGTTTTCTCCCGCTCAGCGAAGCCGCGCCAGCGCAAGGCGACCTGCGCCGCAAGGCCGGCGATCTCGCCTGGCGGCTTGCATTCGGCGCAATCGGCTGGCCCTGGCTGCTCGCCAGCCTGTCGGGCGGCCGCCCGGCGGACAAGCGCGCGCTGCTCGACGAACTCGGCCTGCCGCACGACGCGCTGCCCCATTTGGGGAGCTGGAAGGCCGATGTCGGCTTCCTGCGCCACATCGTCCGCGAAATCGCCCGGCTGCGGCCCGCCCATGTGGTCGAGCTGGGCGCAGGCGCGTCCTCGCTGGTCGCGGCGCGCGCGCTGCAATTGCACGGCGGCGGGCGGCTGCACAGTTTCGACCAGCATGGCGGCTTTGTCGATGCGACGCGGCAGTGGCTCGGCGAACATGGGCTGGATGTCGATATCCGCCATGCGCCGCTGACTCAGGAGAGCGGCGACTGGCCCGGCCGCTGGTATGCGGTCGATCATCTGCCTGACCGGATCGACCTCATCATCATCGACGGCCCGCCCTGGAGCGTCCATCCGCTGGTGCGCGGCGCGGCCGACAGCCTGTTTTCGCGCCTGTCGCCTGATGGCGTGGTGCTGCTGGACGATGCCGCCCGGCCCGGCGAGCGGCTCGTCGCGCGGCGCTGGCGGCAGCGCTGGCCGCATATCGATTTCCGCCTGATGCGCGACGGGACGAAGGGCACGCTGGTCGGCCGCCGCCGCGACCCGGCGCTGCCGGTCGCCAACGATGACGACGCGGGGCGGACATGGCGGCATATGGGCCGCGCCGCCGGCATCGCGGCGCTGATCGCCACCGGGTGGATCGCGCGCGGCGCGCTGGGCGAGTTTCCGCAGCCAGCCCAAGCCAACAGCTTCCTCGATGAAGCCGCCGCCTCGCGCCGCGCCGGGCTGCTCAGGCAAAGCATGGCGTCGCAGGTCGAAAGCGCGACGCTCGACCCGCATGAGATCGAGCGGTCGACCGGCATCACCCTTCCCGCCCTCCCCGCCGGCTGGCGCGTGACCGACGTTCAGCTTTTCCCGACGGCGGACAGCAGCGCCATCGCCATCAGCCTGGTGACGCCGCAGGGCGAGCCGCTCTCCTTCTTCGCCGACCGCGCCGAAACCCCGGCCGAGGCGACCCCGCTCATGGCCCGCCGCGCCGGTGAGACAATCGCTTATTGGGAAGATGGAGCGATGGCCTATGCGCTGATCGGCAAAGCGAATGCGCGGCGGGTGATGCAGCTCGCCGGGACGATCGCGCCCGGGGGGTGAACGGCCATTGAGGGGGGACGGAGGGGCTGCTAAGCGGCCGGTCATGGACGATGTTTCCGCAACCCGCGCCGCGCCGCGACCCGCCCTTGGCAGCCTGGCGATGCTGTGGCGGTTCGCCCGCCGTTACCCCGCGCGTATCGCCGCCGCGCTCGGCGCGCTGATCGTCTCGTCGGCGGCGACGCTCGGCATCCCCAGCGGCTTCCGGCTGGTGATCGACCGGGGTTTCATGGGCGGCGGCGACATCAGCCGCTGGTTCGAGTATCTGCTGCTGATCGTAGTCGTGCTCGCCATCGCCTCGGCGCTGCGCTTCTATTTCGTCTCGACGCTGGGGGAGCGCGTCGTCGCCGACATACGCAGCGCCACCCAGGCGAACCTGCTGCGCCAGGCGCCCCGCTTCTTCGAGGAAAACCGCCCCTCCGAAATCGCGTCGCGCATGACCGCCGACACAGCGATCGTTGAAAATGTCGTGGGCTCCACCGTCTCGGTCGCGCTGCGCAATCTGGTGACGGGGATCGGCGGCCTTGCCTATCTCTTTGTCCTCGCCCCCAAGCTCGCTGCGCTGCTGCTGCTCGGCATCCCGATCATCCTCGTTGTGCTGATCGGCCTCGGCCGCCGCGTCCGGCGCCTGTCCCGCGCCAGCCAGGACCGGCTGGCGGATGTCGGCAGCGTCACCAGCGAAGTGCTGGGCGCGATGAAGATCGTCCAGGCGTTCGGCCAGGAAGCGCGCGAGGCGGCGCGCTTCGACGCGACGGTGGAGGCAGGCTTCGCCACCGCCCGCCGCCGTATCCGGCTGCGGGCGATCATGACCGCGGTGGTCATCGCGCTGGTGTTCGGATCGATCACCGCCGTCATGTGGCAGGGCGCGCTCGACGTCGCCGCCGGCCGCCTGTCGGGGGGCAGCATCGCCGCCTTCGTGCTGACTGGCGGCCTTGTCGCCGGCGCATTCGGATCGCTGTCGGAAAGCTGGGGCGACCTGTTGCGTGGCGCGGGCGCGGCGAGCCGGCTCGACGAACTGATGCGGGCGGAACCCGATATCCATCCGCCCGCCGATCCAGTGCCAATTCCGGCCTCGGCCGCCGGGGCGCGGCTGGAGTTCGAGGCGGTGCATTTCCATTATCCGACTCGCCCCGATCAGGCGGCGCTGCACGGCGTCAGCTTTGGGGTGGAGCCGGGCGAGACGGTCGCCATCGTTGGCCCGTCGGGCGCGGGCAAATCGACCATCATCCAGCTGGCGCTGCGCTTCTATGATGCCGATGCCGGCACGGTGCGGCTGAACGGGGTCGCCCTGCCCGATGCTGACCCCGCGGCGCTGCGCGGCATGACCGCGATGGTGCCACAGGACAGCGTGATCTTCGCCGCGTCCGCGCGCGACAATCTGCGCTATGGCTGCTGGGACGCGAGCGACGATCGTATCTGGGAGGCAGCGCGTGCGGCCAATGCGGAAGGCTTCCTCCGCGCCCTGCCTCAGGGGCTCGACACCTATCTCGGCGAAGGCGGCGCGCGCCTCTCCGGCGGGCAGCGCCAGCGCATCGCCATCGCCCGCGCGCTGCTGCGCGACGCCCCGCTGCTGCTGCTGGACGAAGCGACCTCGGCGCTCGATGCCGAGTCCGAGCGGCTGGTGCAGGAAGCGCTCGCCCGGCTGATGCAGGGGCGCACCACCATCGTCATCGCCCACCGGCTGGCGACGGTGCGCGCGGCGGACCGCATATTAGTGATGGACGAAGGCCGCATCGTCGAGCAGGGCGATCATGCCGCGCTGGTGGCGCAGGGCGGCCTCTATGCCCGGCTCGCCAGCCTGCAATTTCAGGATGCCGTCGCCTGAGCGGCACGCGGCGCTCAGCGCACTTTGGCGAGGCTCAGCCGAACGATATGATCGAGGATAGCGGGGTGCAGCGGGCGCTCGAAGGCGCAGCCCGATTCATGCGCCTGCACCCATGTCACGCGCGCGCGCCGGCCTTCAAACCCTGGCAGCATGATCCAGATGTCGCTGCCCACGATCAGTTTCATGAAGCTTTGCAGGCGAAAGCCGCTGATCGACACATCGGTGATGCGGCTGGTGAACCAGCTTTCGCCGGGCCGCCGCACCTTGACCGCGATCTGCACATGGCGCCGCTCGGCCGCCCGCGCTTTCCGGTCATATTCTAGAAGTCGTTCCGCACCCATGGCCTGTCGATCGCGTCGCTTGCGACGGTATGATCGGCCATGGAGGTAAGCAAAAGGTTAAATGCCGCGCCGACCATGCCGTGGGCGCAACGAAAAAGGGCCGCCATGGAAGGCGGCCCGTTGTCTTAGGGCATGATCGGAACGGGTCCGGTCCACAATCCCGGCGAAGCGGGAAGTCTTGGCGCCGGTGCGGCGCGGACCCGTCAGCGATCAGAAATTGCCATATTGTTCGTTGCCGACGAAACCCAGCTTGGTCACGCCCGCGCGCTTGATCTCCGCCAGCACCTCGTCAACGACGACATAGCGGGTCTGCGCGTCCGGCTGGAACTGGAGTTCCGGCTCGACCGGCAGGCGCAGCGACTGCTGCAGATATTGACGCAGGGTCAGAAGGTCGATCGGTGACCCGTTCCAGGTGATGACGCCACCGGCGTCGATCGCGACCTTGTTCTTGACCGGGTCGACGACGCTGTCGGTCGGCGGCGCGTTCTGCGGCAGGTCGATCTTCACCGCATGGGTCTGGATCGGGATGGTGATGATGAACATGATGAGGAGAACGAGCATGACGTCGATCAGCGGCGTCGTGTTCATTTCCACCATCGGTTCGCCGTCATCGCGGCCGGCACTCATTGCCATGGGAGACTACTCCTAGATTAAAGCCGCTGGACGCCCTGGCCCGGCTCCGGCTCGGAGATGAATCCGACCTTGGGGAAACCGGCCCGCTGCATCGTGTAGATGGTGCCGCCGATGCAACGATAGGGGACGTTGATGTCGCCGCGGATATGCACTTCGGGCAGATCCTCGGGCGTCATATTCTCGACCCCGCCCGCCTTCTTGATGTCCGCTTCCAGCTTGGCGACGGCGCGATCGAGCAGTTCGCTCGAATTGACCGGCGTCATGCCCCAGAAGACCGCGCAGCTGCCGTCGCCGGCCGCTGTCACCGAAAGCGACACATTTTCCGGCTTCGTCGTGGTCGGCTCGAACGCCACCTTGGGAAGCTGCAGATCGACCGACTGAACGACGACCGGGACCGCGATGAGAAAGATGATGAGCAACACCAGCATGACGTCGACGAGCGGCGTCGTGTTGATGTCGGACATCGGCTTGTCGTCACCGCCGTCAGAGCCAACACTCATTGCCATTGATATTATCCTAACCTTGGTGTCGATGGCGCCCCGTCATGGGTAGCGCGGGGGCCATGGTCGGCGGGGAACCGGGCGGTCGCAGCCGCCGCCCGGTTCCTTACGCCGGCGTCAAGAGACCGATCAGGCCTTGGTCGGCGCGGCGGCCGGCTTGGCGGCAGGCGCAGCCGGGGCCGGCTTCACGGCGCCGTCCGAGACCAGATAGGCCAGCAGATCGACGGTGAAGCCGTTGAGCTGCTCGGCGATCGCCTTGTTGCGGCGCTGCAGGAAGTTGTAGGCAAGCACCGCAGGAACCGCGACCGCAAGGCCGAGCGCGGTCATGATGAGCGCTTCACCGACCGGGCCGGCGACCGCGTCGATCGATGCCTGCCCTGCCGCACCGATCTTGATGAGCGCGCGATAGATGCCGATAACCGTACCGAACAGACCGATGAACGGCGAGGTCGAACCAACGGTCGCGAGGAAAGCGAGACCGCCGTTCAGCGACGAGTTGATCGCGCCTTCCGAACGGGCGAGCGAGCCGTGCAGCCAGTCATGCGCTTCGACCGGATCCTTCAGCTTGCCATGCTCTTCCTGGGCCTTGATGCCGTCGTCGACGATCTGCTTGTAGGCCGAGTTCTTCTCGAGCTTGGCCGACGCTTCCTTGAGCGAAGCGGCGCGCCAGAAGGTCGCGCGGACCTTCTTGCCCTGGTTGATTACCTTCTGCTGCTCGATCAGCTTGGTGAACAGGATGTAGAAGGTGCCGACCGACATGCCGACCAGGATGATGAAGACGGTCCAGGCGATGGTGCCGCCCTGCTCCAGGGCTTCCATGAGACCATAGGGGTTTTCCGGCTTGGGGGCCGCAGCTGCGAGATACATCAACATGTTCAAGACTTCCCTCTCAATAAGATCGTGCGGGGGGAAGGCGGCGGGGAGCGCCTGCCTTCCCGTTAAGGATTATTCCGGCAGACGCCACGTGATCCGGCCGTTGTACGTGTCCGCCATCGGCTGACCATCGCTGCCGACAGCCGCCTTGAAGCGCGCGCGACGCGGCAGCAGGCGACAGGTCGCTTCATCGAGGTCGGCATGGCCGGTCGATGAGGTGATGGTGCAGTTGGTGACGCGCCCGTCAGGCCCGATTTCCAGGCGGAAACCGGCCGTGCCCGAGCGTTCCTCGCGCTGCGCGCGGCTCGGATAGTCCGCGTCGCTGAGCCAGCTGCCTGGTGCGCCACGCGGCGCGGCGCGCTGCGCGGCCTGGGGCGGCGGCGGGGGCGCGGGCGGCGGCGGCGGGGGAGCGGCGACCGGAACCGGGTTGAACACCGGAGGCGGTGTCCGCACGGTCTGGATCGGCGGGGCCGGAGCCGGCGTCTGGACGATCGGCGGCGGGGCGACGACCGGCGGCGGCTCGACCGGCTGGTCTGGCGGCGGCGGCGGCGGTTCCTCGTCCGGTGGTGGCGGTTCCTCCTTCACGTCGATCACGTTCAACTGTTCCGCCGCCTTTTTGACATATTTCATGCCAAGACCGGTGACGAAGGCATAGCCGAGAACAGCGTGAATCAGGGCGACGATGATGATCGATATCGTGCGACTCGATCCTTGCGAGTGGTCAGCATAGGCCATTCGGCAACGACACTCCTTAACTCATCTTACCAGTGGTTTATACAAATCAGCCAAAAACGACCCTAGCTGGCCGGGCTGTCCCGGTCACCTTTGGCCCCTATCCGTCCATTTGCTACCGCGCAAACTCCTATCGCGGCGCATCGTGGCACGCAAACGCTTTATCGATATCTTCACTTGCGTTTACCAATCGGTGGCGGAAAGACTTGCCTGTGACATGATTGCCACGGGCTGAAACAATAGGACGAAGCAGAAAATGAAACCCTCCATGCGCTTTGCGACCCTTGGCGCGCTGTGCCTCATTTCAGCCGCATATCCCGCGGTTTTCCCTGCTTCGGCGCAACGCAGTGCAATGGTACCGTCATCATCGCCGCTGCCGCAAGCCCTCTCCTATGCCGACCTGGTGGACCTCGCCGAACATGCGCCGCTGGTCGCCAATGTGCGGATTCGCAACATCATCGCGCTCAAGCCCGAGCAGGCGCCCGGCGTCGCGCCCGGGCACCGCCGGCTGTTCATGGAAGCCGATGTGATCGGGTTGATTCGCGGCGAAGGGGGGATCAGCCCGTCCGTGGCCTATCTCTATGACGCCCCGCTCGACGCGCGCGGCAAGCCGCCCAAGCTCAAAAAGGCGCAGCTGATCCTCTTCGCCCACGCCGGCGCGCGGCCGGGCGACATCCAGCTGATCGCCCCCGACGCGCAGATCCCCGCCACCCCGGACAGCGTCGCGCGCGTCAAGGCCGTGCTCTCCAGCCTGGTCGCGCCGGACGCGCCGCCGCGCATATTGGGTCTGGGCGACGCCTTCCATGTCGCCGGCACGATCGCGGGCGAGGGCGAGACGCAGATTTTCCTGCGGACCGAAAATGGCGACCCGGTCTCGCTTTCCATCCTGCGCCGGCCCGGCCAGCCGCCGCGCTGGGCCGTCGCGCTCGGCGAGATCGTGGATGAGGCGGCCCGCCCGCCCGAGCCCGGCAGCCTGCTCTGGTATCGGCTCGCCTGTGCCCTGCCGCCGACTTTGCCGGCAAGTTCGGTCCGTTCCCTGCCAGTGCTGGACGCGGAAGCGGCGCGGGCGGACTATGCTGTGGTGGTCCAGGCGCTCGGCCCGTGCGGGCGCACTCGCAAGGCAGGTTGACGCTGTTTTCCTTGGACAGGGCCGCGCCGCCCGCTATCAGCGCGCTCACCCAGAGAACCGCCAGGGAAGTGAAGCCGCCATGTCCAATCTCCACCGCCATGCCCCGCTGCGCGTTGCGCTTGTCGGTCTGGGAACAGTGGGCGGCGGCGTCATCCGGCTGCTGGAGACCAACGGCGACCTGATCGCCCGCCGCGCCGGCTGCCCGATCCAGATCGTCGCCATTTCGGCGCGCGACCGCAACAAGGATCGTGGCGTCGACCTCACCTCCTATGAATGGGTGGACGACATGACGACGCTGGCGACGCGCGACGATGTCGATGTCGTGGTCGAGCTGATCGGCGGGTCGGACGGGCCAGCGCTGACTCTCGCGCGCCAGTGCCTGACGGTGGGCAAGCCCTTCGTCACGGCGAACAAGGCGATGCTGGCGCATCACGGCCTAGACCTCGCCCGCCTGGCCGAGCAGGGCGGCATCGCGCTCAAATATGAGGCGGCGGTCGCAGGCGGCATCCCGGTCATCAAGGGAATGCGCGAAGGCGCGGCCGCCAACGAGATTTCCCGCGTCTACGGCATCCTCAACGGCACCTGTAACTACATCCTGACCACGATGGAAAAGGAAGGCCGCGACTTTGCCGAGGTGCTGAAGGAAGCACAGGAGCTGGGCTATGCCGAGGCCGATCCGAGCTTCGACATCGACGGGGTGGACGCCGCGCACAAGCTCAGCATTCTCGCCAGCCTCGCCTTCGGCACCGAGCTGGATTTCGGCGCGGTGGCGACCACCGGCATCCGCCATGTCATCGCCGCCGACATCGCCGAAGCGGCCGCATTGGGCTTCCGCATTCGCCTCGTCGGCATGGCGCAAAATGGGCCGGAAGGCTTGTTCCAGCGCGTCCACCCGATGCTGGTGCCCTTCGACCATCCGCTCGCCCATGTCGATGGATCATTGAACGCCGTCGTCGCGGAGGGGAATTTCGTCGGCCGGCTCTTCTTCCAGGGGCGCGGCGCGGGCGATGGACCGACCGCCTCGGCGGTGGTCGCCGACCTGATCGACGTGGCGCGGGACGAATATGGCGACGCCTTCGCCATGCCGGTCGCCGCGCTGCTGCCCCAGCATAGCGCGGACGCCGGCGCGCGGATCGGCCGCGCCTATCTGCGCTTCAAGGTGCAGGACCGCCCCGGCGTGCTGGCGGAGATCGCTGCCGCCACCCGCGACGCGGGCGTTTCGATCGAATCGATGATTCAGCGCGGTGCGAGCCAGGCCGATGGCGTGCTGGTCGCGATCGTGACCCATGCCGGGCAGGAACGATGCGTGCGCGACACGCTCGACCGGCTCGCCGGATCGGACAGCCTGCTCGACACGCCGATGGTGATGCACATTCTCGACTGACCGCCACGCGCCTCGACATGGCGGGGGCAAACGCCTATCCGCTGCCGCATAACGAAGGCAGGGGACGATGATGGTGCAGGCAAGTTCGACGCTCGACCGCGTGCTGGTGCTGGAGATGGTCCGCGTCACCGAAGCGGCCGCCATCGCCGCCTCCCGCTTGATCGGCCGCGGCGACGAAAAGGCCGCCGATGCCGCCGCGGTCGAAGCGATGCGCCTCGCCTTCAACGATCTCTACATGGACGGCACCGTGGTCATCGGCGAGGGCGAGCGCGACGAGGCGCCGATGCTCTATATCGGCGAGAAGGTCGGCAATGCGATCGGCACCGGGCCAAGGATCGACATCGCGCTCGATCCGCTGGAGGGTACGACCATCACCGCCAAGGCCGGGCCGAACGCGCTCGCCGTGCTTGCCATATCAGAGGAAGGCGGGCTGCTGAACGCGCCCGACGTCTATATGGAGAAGCTCGCCATCGGGCCGGGCTATCCCGAAGGAACGATCGACCTCACCCGCTCGGTGCGCGACAATGTGGAGGCGGTTGCGGCGGCGAAGGGCGTCGATCCGCACGACCTCATCGTCTGCGTCCTGGATCGGCCCCGGCACGAGCGGCTGATCGCCGAGTTGCGCGCGATCGGCTGCGGCATCATGCTGATCCCCGATGGCGATGTGGCGGGCGTAATTGCGACCAGCGATCCCGAGACGACGATCGACATCTATATGGGGTCGGGCGGCGCACCCGAAGGGGTGCTCGCCTGCGCGGCGCTGCGCTGCGTCGGCGGACAGTTCAAGGGCAAGCTGCTGTTCCGCAACGATGCCGAAAAGGCGCGCGCCCGCAAATGGGGCATCGCCGACCTCGACAAGATATACGACCTCAAGGAACTGGCGAAGGGCGACTGCATCTTCGCCGCGACGGGCGTGACGGACGGGTCGCTGCTCGACGGGGTGAAGCGGGTGCCCGGCGGTCGGCTGACCACGCACAGCGTCGTCATGCGCGCCAGCACCGGGACGGTGCGCTGGGTCAAGGGCGAGCATCGGCTCGACCATAAGGGCGTCTGAAAGGAGCGGCTTTACCGTCCGGCGCGATGGTTGAGATCGTGGCCCAGCGCCAATATGCCGACGCCGATCAGCGTATAGACGCTTTCCTGCCAGCCATGGTCCATGGTGAGCGCGCCCGCCATGACGCCCAGGCCCAGCGATCCGATCGCCGCCGGCATCATATAGCCATGGACAATCGCCCCGTGTCCGAGCGCTACCGCGCCGAGCAGGATCGCCAGCACCAGTCCCGCCTCATGAAAGAGCGGGCTCTCGAAAATGCCGCCGGCCGACGCCAGCAGGCCAAGGATGACGGCGGTAGCGAAGCAATGGGCGACGCACAGCCCTGACAGCGCGATCGCCATTCGATCGATCCGGCCGGTCATCAGCGCATGGCGGAGCGTAAGCTTCATCGTGGGCGGTACATAGGCCAGCCCATCTGAAGTTACAACATATCATTGCAAATAAAGACAGGCGGCAAGCCTCGCGGGCTCAGGCGGCGAGGCGCAGGCAGTTGCGGCCGCTATGCTTGGCCCGGTAGAGCGCCTTGTCCGCGGCTTCGAGCAGCGCCGAGCGGGTCGATCCGCCATCCAGCGCCACCAGCCCCGCGCTGAAGGTCACGAACACCGCTTCGCCCTCCCCTACTGGAACCGGATCGGCGAGGCGCGCCCGCAACCGCTCGCACAGCGCGCTCGACCGGTCGATGTCGCTATCGACCAGAAGGATGGCAAACTCCTCGCCGCCCAGCCGGCCGATGCTGTCGCCGGTGCGCAGACCCGGCCGCAACCGCTCGACAAAGGCGCTCAGCACGCGGTCGCCGGCGCCATGGCCGTAACGGTCGTTGACCGACTTGAAATGATCGAGGTCGATGAGCAGCAGGCAGGAGCGCGCGCCGGTGCCGGCCCTCTCGATCTCGCGATCCAGCTTCTCGAGGAACGCGCGGCGGCTGTCCGCGCCGGTCAGCGAATCGCGGGCGGCGACCTGCTGAAGGACGCGCTGGCGCGCTTTGTGTTTGGATATGTCCCGCACCGTGCTGACGACCCCGGACGGACGGCCGCGTTCGTCCACCATCGCGCGCGTGACGATCTCGCACCATTCGGTGTCGCTGGAGGATATGAGCGGGCGGAACTCGACCCGGTGCGTGCTGCCTGGCCGGGCGAGCGCGCTGCGATGCGCCAGGATGACGGCGGCGCGATCCTGCGGATCGACCAGATTGGCGGCCGGCTGCCCCACCAGCAGGTCCGGCGCGCAGCCGATCTGCTCATGCGCGGAGGGCGAGGCATAGAGGATCGTGCCGTCGATACTGAGATTGAGCACAATGTCGCCGCTATGCTCGGCGATCGCCCGGAACCGGTTCTCGCTATCGGCCAGCATCTCGAACAGCCGCCGCCGCATGGTGAGTTCGGCCGCGACCGGCATGCAGAGCAGAAAACTGAGCGCAACATAGAATTGGAAGAACTGCACCCGCTGACCCACATTCTCGCCGATCAGCATCAGCGGCCCTTCGCCCGCCATCGTCGCAGCGCCGCCCACCATCGCGAGGATGATGACGGCTGCGGCCGTCCCCATCTGCCCGACACGGAAGGCGATCAGCACCAGCGGGAGGAGCGGCGCGAACAGCAGCGGGTAACGCGCCCAGAAGAAGACATGGACAGCGGCCAGCGAGAAGAACAGCAGCAGCGCTGCTGCCTCCGCCTTGCGTGCAGTCGGGCTTTCGCGCCACCAGCGACCCGCTTCGCCCTGGAGTATCATGATGAGGATGGGCGTGCAGATGAGGCCACCGAGCACATGGCCGCTATACCATTGCAGGAAGGAGGGACCAAAGCCGACCGGCGTCAGCAGCGCGGCCACGCTCGCCGCCAGCACCCCCGCCACGACATTGGCGACGCCGCACAGCGCGACGATGAAGATCAGCAGCGGACGGATCGATCCCGTTACGCGATGATCCGGGACAAAGCGGCGGCAGAGGATCGCGACGATCAGCGCCTCCAATATGTTGATCGCCGCCATCGGGACGGCGGCCAGCGGCCCCATGCCCAGCAGCGCCGTCGCGGCCGCGCTGGCCGGGGCGCAGGCTAGCAGCGCGCGCGGCCAGTGCCGCCGCCGCGATGTCAGCAGTTCGGCCATCAGAAAGGCGTTGGCGCCCCAGATGAACGCCAGCCCGCCCTCAAAGCGCGACACCGCAAGCGCGGCGCAGGCGGCCACGAAATAGATGATCCCGATCGCGATTGGCGACAGGGAAGAGGGATGACGAAGAGCGACCCGCGGCATAGGCGGCGAGTGTTATGCCGCTATCCTTAATATTTGCTCACGATCAGCGCGCTTGCGCGCCACAAGCTCCGCGCGGCCTGCCCGCCTTCAGGCCTTTTCCAGCGTGCATTGCAGCGGATGCTGGTTCTGCCGGGCGAAGTCCATCACCTGATTGACCTTCGTCTCGGCGACTTCATAGCTGAAAATGCCGCATACGCCGACGCCGCGCTGATGGACGTGCAGCATCACCCGAGTCGCTTCCTCCATGTCCATGCGGAAGAAGCTCTGGAGAACATGGACGACGAACTCCATCGGCGTATAGTCGTCGTTCAGCATCAGCACCTTGTAGAGCGAGGGCTTCTTGGTGCGAGTGCGGGTGCGCGTGGCGATGCCGACGCCCGGACCGCCGGGGCTGTCGCCCTGATCGTCCTGATCCCGGTCCGCCATCAGCACGGGCCATCCATATGGGTGCGCTTCATCGGTCATGATGGACGAGAATATGGCGATTCTGCTCGCCAAGGCAAGGGGCCTGCCGCCTCCGCTCGTCGCTGCGCGCGGCCGGCGCAAAAGACGAAGGGCGCCCCTCCTGCCGGAGGGACGCCCCTTGCTATCGTGATCCTGACGGCAGGCGATCAGGCCGCCAGCGACTTCACCTTGTCGGTGACCAGCGTCACGCGCGCGGTGAGCGGCTGGGCGACGTCGCCCGCCAGCTTGACCATCGCTTCGCTATGCTTGGCGGCTTCCTTGGTGAAGTCGTCGAAGCTGGCCGAGAGCATCTGGCTCTGCAGCTGGAAGAATTCGGTCGGGGTCTTGACGGTCGAGAAGCTCTTGAACGAGGCGGTGGCCTTCTCGAAGCTCTTGCGGGTGTAATCGACCGCTTCCTGGCCGAGCACTTCCATGCCCTTGGCGGCGATCTTGCCGGCTTCGACCATCGCTTCGACATTGCCCTTGGCGATGTCGCTCATTTCCTCGATCGCCTTGGTCGACTTTTCGACATGGGCCTTGGTCTTCTCGTTGAAGTCGGCATAGGCGGTTTCAAACTTGGCCTTGGTGTCCTCGGCGAACTTCTTTCCGGTTTCGATCACTTCGTTCATCATCGTGGTTCCTTCTAATGCGGGCAGGGGCACTGCGTCTTCGATTGCCGTTTCCGGCAGGCTTTTGCTGGTTCCGGGAAGCGGTGCTTCCAGTTCGGCTTCAGGTTCGGGCGCCGCGTCCACCGCCGTGGTCGCTGCGATCACCGCCACCTGATCCGTCGGCGGGGGTGGCGGCGGCGTTTCCTTGGGCTCTTCCGGCGCGGGCGCGGGCGCCTTGCGCGACGGATTGGTATCGATCGGCTTCACCGCCGCCTGTACCGGCTTGCGCGCAGGCTTGGGGGCAGCGGGTGGCGTGATCGCGGTTTCCGCAGCTTTGAGCACTTCACTGGCCGACAAGGTCGGAGACGCCGCTTTCGGACGTCCGGGGCCCCTGCCGGTTTTCGGGGTTTCGGCCATCACCTTCCTCCGTTTGTTGCACTGCACAATATAGTAAAGCGCAGCCCGTTACAAGGGATTTTGTGCAGTGCAACAAAAATGCCATAGACGACTGGCCGCAGGCCGCGTGCACTTCATCGCAAGTTGAGGAAAATGCTGTCTTTACCTGCTCTTGACATAGCGGCCTGGCGCATCCTCGATCGCCTTCAGCCGACCGCCGCCCGGCACTCGCGCGCCCTTTACCCGCACGGCGCGCGAATCGATGCTTTCGATCCAGGCGCGCCAGTCGGGCCACCAGCTTCCCTTGGTCTCCTTCGCCGCCGACAGGAACGCCTCCAGCGTCGGCTGCGGCGCGTCGCAGGACCAATATTGATATTTCATCGCCGCGGGTGGATTGACGACGCCGGCGATATGCCCCGATCCGGCGAGCAGAAAGCGGGTCGGCCCGGCGAAATGCTCGGTCAGCTTCCATACGCTTTCCAGCGGCGCGATATGGTCTTCCCGCCCCGCCTGCACATAGGCGGGGGTTTTGACCTGACCAAGGTCGATCGACGTCCCCGCGACGCTGATCGCGCCCGGCACCACCAGCAGATTGTCGCGATAGAGCTGAGTCAGATAATCGCGGTGCCAGCGCGCGGGCAGATTGGTGGTGTCGCCATTCCAGTAGAGCAGGTCGAAAGGCGGGTAATCCTGCCCCAGCAGATAATTATTGACCACATAGTTCCAAATGAGGTCGCGCCCGCGCAACAGGTTGAAGGTCGCGGCCATATAGCGCCCGTCGAGGAAACCGCCGGCCGATAGCTGCTCGACCAGCTTCATCTGTTCATCGTCGACGAACAGCGTCAGGTCGCCCGCCTGGCTGAAATCGACCTGCGCAGTGAAGAAGGTCGCGCTCGCCACCCGGTCGGCCTCGCCCCGCGCGGCGAGCAAGGCCAGCGTCGCGGCAAGAGTGGTGCCCGCAACGCAATAGCCGATCGTATGGACGCTCTCCACGCCCAAGAGGTCGCGCACCGTGTCGATCGCATCGATCTGCCCGTTCAGGATATAATCGTCCCAGACCAGATCCTTCATCGAGGCGTCGGCCGACTTCCAGGACACGAGGAACACGCTCAGCCCCTGATCCACCGCCCATTTGACGAAGCTCTTTTCCGGCGACAGGTCGAGAATATAGAAGCGATTGATCCAGGGCGGGAAGATGAGGAGCGGCGTTGCCAGCACCTCCTCCGTGCTCGGCGCATAATGGATGAGCTGATAGAGCGGCGTCTCATGGATCACCTTGCCGGGCGTCGAGGCGATGTTGCGGCCCAGCTCGAAGGCGGTGCCATCGGTATGGGTGAGCTGGCCCTTCTCCATGTCGGCCAGCATATGGTTGAGCCCCTTCACCAGATTCTCGCCGCCGCTCTCGATCGTCTTCTGCACGACCTGGGGGTTAGTCAGCGGGAAATTACTCGGCGAGATCGCGTCGAGCAGGCCCGTCGTGGCGAAGCGCAGCTTGGCCTTCTGCTTGGGATCGACGCCATCGACCGCATCGGCCATCTTCATGAGATAGTCCGAAAGCAGCAAGTAGCTCTGGCGAATGAGGTCGTAGAAGGGATGCTCGGTCCAGGCGGGATCGGCAAAGCGCCGGTCCTTGCGCGCGGCGGGGCTGTCCGCCGGGGCGGGTTCCGGCCGGTCGCGCAGCAGCCCGCCCGAATCGAGGAAGCGCTGCCACAGCGCCAGCCCTTCGTCGGCGAAGCTGCTCTGGATGCGGGCAACGATCTCCGGGTCGAAGGGCGGCGTCTGGCCAGTGACGCCGGCAGCCTGTTCCAGCATCAATTGCTGGGCACGGCCGATCACCTGCGTCCATTGCTGCATTTCGGTGAGGGTCGGCAGCCGAGGTTCCAGAATGTCGTTCTGTGCCATAGCCACTGTCCTTCTCCTGGCATCGCCATGCGAACCGCTTTTTCTGGCGCGCCATCCAAGGGCGGGTTATAGCCCGAATGTGACGCGCAAGCGGCGCGTAACGCACTATTCCCTACCGCGAGCTTTCAGGAAAGCCCCAATAATGTCCGAAGAATTTTACCGCATGAAGCGCCTGCCGCCCTATGTCATCGCAGAAGTCAATGCGATGCGGGCCGCCGCGCGGGCCGCGGGGGAGGACATTATCGACCTTGGCATGGGCAATCCCGACCTGCCGCCGCCCGACCATGTCATCCAGAAGCTGATAGAGGTGGCGCAGAAGCCGAGCGCGCACGGCTATTCGCAGTCGCGCGGCATTCCGGGACTCCGCAAGGCGCAGGCCAATTATTATGGTCGCCGCTTCGGCGTGGATATCGATCCGGAAACCGAGGTCGTCGTGACGATGGGATCGAAGGAGGGGCTCGCCAGCCTTGCGACGGCGATCACCGAGCCGGGCGACGTGGTGCTGGCCCCCAATCCGAGCTACCCGATCCACACCTTCGGCTTCATCATCGCCGGCGCGACGATCCGGTCGGTGCCGACGACGCCGGACGAGAATTATTTCCGCTCGTTGGATCGCGCCATGGCATTCACCGTACCGCGGCCCTCGATCCTGGTCGTCAACTATCCGTCGAACCCTACGGCGGAGACGGTGGATCTCGCTTTCTACGAGCGGCTGGTCGCCTGGGCGAAGGAGAACAAGGTCTGGATACTCTCCGACCTTGCCTATTCCGAGCTTTATTATGACGGCAACCCGACCCCCTCGATCCTCCAGGTGCCGGGCGCGAAGGATGTCGCGATCGAATTCACCTCGCTGTCCAAGACCTATTCGATGGCCGGCTGGCGCATGGGCTTTGCCGTGGGCAACCGCAAGCTGATCGCGGCAATGACCCGGGTGAAATCCTATCTCGATTATGGCGCGTTCACGCCGATTCAGGCCGCCGCCTGCGCTGCGCTCAACGGACCGCAGGACATTGTCGAGAAGAACCGCCAGCTCTACCACAAGCGCCGCGACGTGCTGGTGGAGAGTTTCGGCCGCGCGGGGTGGGACATTCCGCCGGCGCGCGCCTCGATGTTCTGCTGGGCGCCCTTGCCGCCCGCGCTCAAGGACATGGGGTCGCTGGAATTCTCCAAACAACTCCTGACCCATGCCAAGGTCGCGGTCGCGCCGGGCGTGGGCTATGGCGAGGATGGCGAGGGCTTCGTGCGCATCGCCATGGTCGAAAATGAGCAGCGGCTGCGGCAGGCGGCGCGCAACATCAAGGCGTATCTCAAGTCCATGGGCGTCAATACGCCCTCCTCGAAGGGCGCTGCTTGATTTCTTCGCCTGCGTCTGCCCTTCTGTTCCCCGGCGAAGGCCGGGGTTCAGTTGCAAGGGTGGGACTGGACCCCGGCCTTCGCCGGGGAACAAGCAGAAGAAGCGGCGCTCCTAAGCCATGACCATGATCCCGCTGCCCCAGGTCAGCCAGGTCGCGCAGACCATCCAGCTCGCGCTCGCGCCGGTGTTCCTGCTGGCGGGTATCGGCGCGTTCCTCAATGTCTGCGTCGGCCGGCTCGCGCGGATCATCGATCGCGCGCGGACGGTGGAGGAGCTGGTGCTTTCCACGCGCGGCAAGGAACATGACCGGATGGTCGCCGAAATCCAGGTGCTCGACCGGCGGATGAGCGTGGTGAATGCGTCCATCTTCCTGTCGGTCGCCTCCGCCTGCGCGGTCTGCCTCGTCGTCATCCTGCTGTTCGCCGGCAATCTGCTCGACGCGCACCTCGGAAGCGCGATCGCGATCCTGTTCAGCCTGTCGATGCTGCTGCAGGCGGGCGGCTTTGCGACCTTCATCCTGGAAATCCGGCTGGGGTCGAAGATCATCCATGTCCGCAACGAAGTCCTCTACCACAAGGCCGAGGAGGAAGAGGGGGCGGGATGACGAAGTTCACGGTCAATGACCGGCCGGTCCATTATCGCATGGATCCGGAGACGCCCCTGCTCTGGGCGCTGCGCGATGCGTCGAACCTTACCGGCACCAAATTTGGCTGCGGCACGGGCGATTGCGGCGCGTGCACGGTGGACATCGATGGCGAGGCGGTTCGATCCTGCCAGGTGACGATCGGCAAGACCGAGGGCCGCTTCGTCACCACGATCGAGGCGCTCTCGCCCGATCGCGGCCATCCGCTGCAACAGGCGTTCGCGGCGGACAATGTCTCGCAATGCGGTTATTGCATCCCCGGCATCATCATGGCGGCGTCGGTGCTGCTGCGCCGGACCAATGATCCGTCCGACGAGGATATCGACGGCGCGATCACCAATATCTGCCGCTGCGGCGTCTATCCCCGGCTGCGCGGCGCGATCAAACGCGCGGGGCGGATCATGCGCGGCGAGGAACAGGTGGCCGCCGCCCCGCCGCCCGGCATCACGCCGCAGGACGCCGCGCGCACCGTGCCGGCGCTCGGCCGGCCCAAACCCTAGTCAGCCGTCAATCAGCGGCGCGAGCGCCTGCGCCAGGGTCGCGCCCGAATAGGGCTTCTTGACCAGCGCGATATGCTCGAAGCGCGCCGGCAGCTCCAGCCCATCGCCATAGCCGGTGGCGAAGATGAACGGCACGCCGCGCTCGGCCAGCAGGTCGGCGACCGGCAGGCTGGTCTCGCTGCCAAGGTTGAAGTCCAGCACCGCCAGATCGACCGGCCCCAGCGCGATCGCCTCCCGCGCGCGGCCGACGCTGGCGGCGGTCAGCACCTCCGCGCCCAGATCGCGCAGCGCGTCCTCGCCATCCATGGCGATAATCATATTATCCTCGACCAGCAGCACGTGGCGATCGTTCAGCAGCCCCGGCATCGCTACCGCCACCGCCTTCACCCGCTCGCCCTCGATCAGGTCGGGCAGCACGGCGACGACATGGCGCGACGGGATGCAGAAATGCGCCTCGATCCCCGCCAGCCGATAGTTGATCTCGGCATCGCCCCCCAGATCGTAAGGAATGGACCGCTCGATCACGGTCGATCCGAAACCGCGCCGCGTCGGCGCGACCACCGCCGGGCCGCCGCTCTCGGTCCAGTCGAGCAGCAGACTGCCATCCTCATCCACCCGCCACGCGATCGTCACCGTCCCGCTGTCCGACAGGGCGCCATATTTCGCCGCGTTGGTGAGCATCTCGTGGATCACCAGCGCCATCACCGTGAAGCAGCCGGGGGTAAGCAGCACATTGGGGCCGGACAATTGCACCCGGTCGCGCTTCTCGCCCAGATAGGCGCCCGCCTCCACCTCTATGAGGTCATAGAGCCGCGCCGGGCTCCAGCGGTCGGCCGTGATCTGGTCATGCGCGCGCGCGAGCGCGTGGATCCGGCTTTCGAGCGTGCCGATAAACTCCTCGACCGAACGCGCGCTGTCGCGCGTCTGCGAGAGCAGCCCCCGGATCAGCGACAAGATGTTGCGCACCCGATGGTTGAGTTCGGCGATCAGCAATTCCTGCTTCTCATGCGCGCGCTGCCGCTCCGCATCGACCGAATCGGACAGGCGCAGCACCACTTCGAGCAAAGCCGTGCGCAGCGCCTCCGCCACGCGCAGTTCGGCCGGCGAGAAGGGCACGGCAGTGCCCTTCACCAGCTGCGACCAGGCAGCGAAGCTCTTGCGCGGGCTGAGGCGCGGACCGTCCGGCCCCTCCTCCACATGCTTGTCCTGCTGCCCCGCCCAGCGCACCGCGCGCAGCTGCTCGGCGCGGAACAGCAGCACATAGTCGCGCGGCCGGCGCGACAGCGGAATAGCCAGCACGCCCGCCGCGCGATCGGCATAGGCGGCGGCGTCAGGCAGGATGCCGCTCAGGCAATCGGTGGTGTAGACTTGGCTCGCCGCGACCCGGTTCATCATGTTGACGATGGCGGCGAAGGCGGTCTCGTCGGGCGTCAGGCCCGACAGCGTCATCTGCCCGTCGATATAGACGCCCACGCCATCGGCCGGGATGGTGTCGAAGATGATGTCGCCCAGCCAGCCGGCATTGTGCAGCAATTCGCTGTCCTGCGCCACGGCGGCGAGCAGCCGATCGGCGACCTGCCGCGCCTTCCCTTCATAGTCGGCGGTTTCGGCGCGCTCGCGGCTTTCGAGCATCATCGAGAAGATCTGGCCGAACAGTTCGGCGGCGCTGCGCTGCGCGAAGGTCGGCAGGCGCGGGGCATAATGGTGGCAGGCGAACAGCCCCCAGAGCTTCCCCTGCACGATGATCGAGATGGAGAGCGACGCGCCTACGCCCATGTTGCGCAGATATTCGATATGGATCGGCGACACCGCGCGCGTCAGGCACAGCGACATGTCGAGCGCCGCCCCGGCTGGATCAAGCTGCGGCACCACCGGCACCGGCGGCGCATCGACATCGGCGATCACCCGGAAGATGTTGCGGAGGTAGAGCGCGCGCGCCTGCTGCGGAATGTCGGACGCGGGATAATGGAGGCCGAAGAAACTCTCGATCCCCGGCCGCAGCGCTTCGGCGACCACCTCGCCATCGCCGCCCTGGGCGAAGCGATAGACCATCACCCGGTCGAACCCGGTCAGCGCGCGCACCTGCCGGGCGCCGTCGCGCAGGAAAGCCGCCATGCTGTCGGTCTGCGCCAGCCGCGAGACCATCGAGCGGACGGTGCTGCTCGCCTCCATCTCGTCCTGGCTGGCGCGCTCGGCCTCGATCACCACCAGCGCGCCGGAGAAATGGACCGCCACGTCGAACAGCGGGCCGCCCTCCAACAGCTGGAGCGAGAAGAGCCGCTCCACGGCATCCGGCCCGCGCAGCAGGGTGATGCGGTTGCGCAGCGAATGCAGCGCCTCGTTGGACATGATCGCTGCGATCGGCTTGCCCAGCAGCGCTTCGGGCGGCAGGCCGATATAGTCGGCGCTATTGGCCGACACGCGCGCCACCAGCCAGTCGGCGGTCAGCGCGATCAGGAAGCCGAAGGGCTGGATCGTCCCCAGCACATGGATCGGCTCGCGATCGCAATTGGTGAGATCGACCGCAAAGCCGCTGCCGTCATCCTCAGCCATGGACGGTCTCCATCCCGGCTTCGCCGGCTAACGCGAACAGGGCGAAGGCCGCGCGCGCACCCTGCACGGCTTGGTCAAGCCAATGTCCGTCGCCCGCGGCCGCCGCTTTGTCCATCTCGCGCTGGAACTGCGCCCATTCCCCTTTGCCATGCGCGGCGGACAGATAGGCTTTGGGCAGCCCTTCGCCCACCCGACGCGCCAGCATCGCGCCTCCCAGGCGCGATCCTTCAAGCGCATAGCGCAGCCCCCAGACGAAGCCCGGCGCGGTGGACAGGGCGACCGGCAAGGCGGGCGGAAAAGGCGCGCCGAGCGCCGCCAGATCATCCCGCAACAGCGGCAGGCGCGGCGCAGCCGGGGCGGCCAAAGCCTCCAGCGCGCCAACGGCACGGGCATGCGCGGTCAGGAACGCGCGATAGTCCGACGCCGAATCGAGGTTGTAGCGCCCATAGACCGCATCCACCCGCTCATGGTCGTCTGTCGTCGCTTCGCGCAGGGCCTGGCGAATCCGGCCAGCATCGGGGGCTGTTCTCACGCGATGGTCCTACGGGCAACGCAACGGCAGCGCTCTGATCTACATCAAGGATTCAGGCTTGAACCGGCGGCAATCCGTCATTCGGTCCGTTTTTCGGGGAAGAGGAAGGGGAAAAGCTTTCGGAAGGCTGACGGGCAGGTTCAGCCGAACGACATCGCCGCCATCGTAGAAGATGGGCATAAGGGAGCGATCGGCTCTCGACCGAAGGACGACGACGATGATCTTGAGGAAGATGATGCTGGCGGGGCTGATGACCGCGACCGTGCTGGGCGGGATCGCCCCAGCCTATGCCCAGAGCGATCCGGGTCAAAATGGCTGGCGCGGCGAACGCGCGCGCGGCGGCGAACGCGCCGCTGGTGGCGAGCGGGGCGACCGTGGCGCACGCTGGCGCAATGATGCCGCCGCACAGCCGCGCGCGCAGGCGCCGGCGCAACGCTGGCAGCGCACCCCCGACCGGCCCGCCGGCGGCATGGCGCCGCCGCGCCCCGACCCCAACTGGCGCGGCGACCCGATGCTGCCGCAGAATCGCGCGGTCGAAGAGCAGGTGCGCCAGCGTCAGGAACAACGTCAGGACCAGCGGCGCGACTGGCGGCAGGACCGGCGCGACTGGCGCGCGGATCGGCAGGACGACCGCCGCGACTGGCGCAGCGAGCGCGCCGACGGACGCCGGGACTGGCGCGAGGATCGCCGGGATGACCGGCAGGACTGGCGCAACACTGATCGTCGCTGGGACGATCAGCGTGGCCGCCAGCGCGACTGGAGCGACAATCGCCGCTGGGACGGGCGCGGCGCGGAGGGACGCAACTGGAATGGGCGCAACTGGAATGACGGCCGCCGCTTCGACGATCGCACCCGCTGGAGCACGCAGCGCCGTTGGGACAATCGCTGGCGGCAGGACCGGCGCTATGACTGGAACAGCTATCGCAGATCCTATGGCGACCGCTACCGCATCGGCCGCTATTATGCCCCGCGCGGCTGGGATTATGGCTATCGGCGCTTTTCGACCGGGATTTTCCTGAACAGCCTGCTCTTCTCCAACAGCTACTGGATCAACGATCCCTATCAATATCGCCTGCCGCCCTCCTACGGCACGCTGCGCTGGGTCCGCTATTATGACGACGCGCTGCTGGTCGATATCCGCGACGGCTATGTGGTCGATGTGATCCACGACTTCTTTTGGTGAGCGGTGCCGGCCATGCGCGAGAGCGCATCAAAGAATCTCCCTCCCTGAACTGGCCTTCAGGAGTGACTGGCCCCGGAGCGGCGACGCTTCGGGGTCTTTTCATGCAAGCAGCCTTCGTGGCAGGAGGGCGGCATGACCGATCTTCCCGATGATGGCGGCATCGCCTCCCCCGCCCGCGCCGCGATCGGCGAGGGCGTGCGCGCGCGGCTTGACCGCAACCCGATGGTGAGCCGCATCGATGCGCCCCATCTCGATATCTACGGCCGCCAGAATTTCCTGAGCACGGAGGAATGCGCCGGGCTGCGCGCCCTGATCGACGCGAGCGCCAAACCCTCCTCGCTCTTTTCGGGCAGCGCCAACGCCGACTATCGCACCAGCCATAGCGGCAATCTCAGCCCCTGGAATCCGCTGGTGGAGGCGGTGACTACCCGCATCTGCGCGCTTACCGGCCTGCCGCCCGCCCATGGCGAGACCTTGCAGGGGCAACGCTATACGGCGGGGCAGGAATATAAGGTCCATTGCGACTATTTTCCGGTGACAGCCGATTATTGGCAGGCGATGCGTCCGACGGGCGGGCAGCGCACCTGGACCGCGATGATCTATCTGTCGCAGGTCGAAGCGGGCGGGGAGACGCATTTTCCCCATTGCGAATTCATGGTGCCGCCGGTGGAGGGGATGATCCTCATCTGGAACAATATGGACCGCGACGGCGCACCCAACCGCTTCAGCCTGCACGCCGCCCGACCGGTCGAGCGCGGCGTCAAATATGTCGTCACCAAATGGTTTCGCGAACGGCCTTGGACGGCCTGACCGCGCGGCCCGGCGCGATACAATTTGCGACATAAATGACTGGAATCTGACTGCCGCATTCCCGATCGGTTCAGCGGACCGGGCGCATAGATGCTCTCGTGGCGATGCTCCGAAAAGGCGTCGCCGCCCAAATCGGGAGATGAGACATGCGTAAATTTGTCATTCTGGGCCTGCTGGCCGCCACCCTCGCCCCCAGCATCGCTTCGGCGCAATCCTATGGCGAAGTCCGCCGCAGCCAACGCGACCTGCGCGAAGAGCAGCGCGAGCTGCGCCAGGCGCAGCGCTATGGCGACCGTCGCGACATTCGCGAGGAGCGCCGCGATGTGGCCGACGCGCGCCGCGAAGTGCGCGAGGACTGGCGCGACTATCGCCGCACCCATCGCGACGTCTATCGCGGCGGCCGCTGGAACGCGCCGTTCCGCTACAATCAGTGGAACACCGGCGCGCGGCTCCGCCCGGTCTATTACCAGCCGCGCTATTATGTCGCCGACCCCTATCGCTATCGCCTGCCCCGTCCGGGCTGGAACCAGCGCTGGGTGCGCCACTATAATGACGTGCTGCTGGTGGATACGCGCAGCGGCCGCGTGATCGCGGCACATCGCGGCTTCTTCTGGTAAGCAAAAAGCGGCTCCGGCGCTGCACCGCCGGGGCCGCTTGACTATTGACTACCCCACTTGGCCGCGCCGCCCGTCTCCGGGCGCACGCGGCCGATAGCGCGCGCGAGGCGCGCCACCAGTCCGAAAGGGGGGTGGACCGCTGCCATAACGTGCGGCACGCTTCTTTGTTCCGTCGCGCCGCGTCAGGCGGCGAGCGCCTGCGCGATCAGCCGGCGGCTATTCTCGATCCCGTAGAGCGCGATGAAGCTGCCCATCCGCGGCCCTTGGTCAGCGCCCAGCAGCGTCTGGTAGAGCGCCTTGAACCAGTCGCGCAGCTCCGCAAAGCCGAACGCCTCGTCCTTGCCGATGGCATAGACGATATTCTGGATGTCCTCGGCTGACGCATCGGCGGGCAGCGCCGCCAGCTCCGCGTCCAGTCGCCGGAGCGCCGCCGCCTCGTTCGCGTCCGGCGCACGGCGCTGAAGCGTCGGCGCGACGAAATCGCGATGATAGGCGAGGGCGTGGCCGATCAGCGCATCGAGTTCGGGATAGGTCTCCGCGCTCGCGCCCGGCACATAATTTTGGAGATAGCCCCACACCTGGTCGCGGGTCGCGTCGCCCATCACGCCCACAAGGTTCAGCAGCAGCCCGAACGTCACCGGCAGTTCGCCCTGCGGCAGCTTGCCGTCATGGATATGGTGGACGGGATTGCCGAGCTGCTGCTCGACGGCCTGCTTGGGATAGTTCACGCGGAACTGCCAATATTCGTCCACGGCGCGCGGGATGACGCCCATGTGCAGCTGCTTCGCCTTCTTCGGCTCGCGATAGGCGTAGAAGGCCAGACTCTCCTGCGGACCATAGGTCAGCCATTGTTCGAGGCTGAGGCCGTTGCCCTTGGACTTGGAGATTTTCTCGCCCTTTTCATCGAGAAACATCTCGTAATTGAAGCCCTCGGGCGGACGGCCGCCCAGCGCGCGGCAGATCTTCGACGATTGCGTCACCGAATCGATCAGATCCTTGCCCGCCATCTCATAATCGACGCCGAGCGCATACCAGCGCATCGCCCAGTCGACCTTCCATTGCAGCTTCGCCCCGCCCGACAGGATCGACTGCTCGATCGCCTCGCCCTCATCCTCGAAGCGAACAATGCCGGCTTCGGCGTCGATCACCACGACCGGCACCTGAAGCACGATGCCGCTCCTGGGGCTGATCGGCAGGACGGGCGAATAGGTCGCCTGCCGCTCCTTACGCAGCGTCGGCAGCATGATGTCCATGATCGCCTGATAACGGCGCAGCACCTGCCGTAACGCCTCGTCGAAGGCGCCGGCGCGGTACTGCTCGGTCGCCGACACGAACTCATAATCGAACCCGAAACGGTCGAGAAATTCGCGCAGCATGGCGTTATTATGGTGCGCGAAACTCTCATGCGTCCCGAACGGATCGGGCACCTGCGTCAGCGGCTTGCCCAGATGCTCAGCCAGCATCGCCTGGTTGGGCACATTGTCCGGCACCTTGCGCAGCCCGTCCATATCGTCGCTGAACGCCACCAGCCGCGTCGGCACGTCCGACAGCGCATGGAAGGCGTTGCGGACCATTGTCGTCCGCAGCACTTCGTTGAAGGTGCCGATATGCGGCAGGCCCGAGGGACCATAGCCGGTCTCGAACAGGATATGTCCCTTGTCAGGCGCACCATCTGGATAGCGCTTGAGCAGCTTGCGCGCCTCTTCATAGGGCCAGGCCTTGGATGCGAGAGCGGCGTTGCGGAGCGTGTCGGTGACAGTCATGATGGCAAGCCCCCTAACCCCGGATCGGCCGAAAGAAAACGGCTTTTGCCCCCGTTCATATTGATGACAATCATTCGCAAGGTAGGAATTCATTAACCCTATCCGCTGATAATGAGCGAACGAAGGGACTGACCATGCAGATCAAACGCAGCCGGGAGCGCATTACCGTCGACATCCCGATCGTGGTGACGACAGTATTGGACAGCCTGGAAGGCGCGATCGTCGACCTCAGCGAAGGCGGCGCGCAGGTCGTCGGCTGCTCGCTGCCGCCCAAGTCGCAATGCCAGCTCGACTTCGACGGCTATGTCACCTTCGGCACGGTGCAATGGTCCGAGGAGGACCGGATGGGCATCCGTTTCCCCTATGAGCTGAGCGACGGCCCGTTGTTCGAGCGGCTGGAAATGGCCCGCGCCGCCAAGCGCGCGCCCGCCGCTTTCCATCCCCGCTTCGGGGCTGCCGCCGGCGCGGGAGGATTTGGCCGCCGCACCGCCTGAAATCGGTTTCCCTTTTGTTCCCATTACTCTAACCGGGACGGGTGATCGACCCCGCCGACCTGCCCGCGCTCCACGCCAGCCATGGCGGCATCTGGCTCCGCGAGGGTGATCGCACCCATGGCCTTGCCAAGGGGCAGGCGATCGGCCGCGCGGCTGAAACCCCGGTGCTGCTGCTGAACGCGCCGCTGACCGGCCAGCGGCTCGGCTATCCTGAACTCAACGGCCTCGACCTGCTCGAACTCTGGGCTTTCATCCACCCCGCGCGCTTTCTGGTGCCGACGCCCAAAGGGCTGGCGGAAGCGCTCGGCCTGCCAGCGCCGACGCAGGAGGGCGACATTCCCGCGCTGCTGCAACAGGCGACGGCGGCTTTGCTCGCGCGGCTGGAGGCGGCGGACTGGGCGGAGCGGGAAGGCGCCTGGACCGCCGCCCATTCGCTCCACCGCCTGCGCTGGGCCTGGTCGCCGCTCGTCGCGCCCCGCATCGCCCGCCCGCGCGAGGCGGAGCGCTGGCTCTTCACCAAATTGCCCGAATGGGAGGAGGCGCAGCCCCGCCCCGCCCCGCGCACTGTTTCTCTGACCGAACCGCAGGTGCTCGCCCGGCTCGACAGCCTGACCGGCGTGGGCGCGGAGCCGCGCCCCGGCCAACGCGCCTATGCCGCCGCGGCGTCCGCCGCCTTCCGCCCGCGCGCCTATCGCGACCAGCCCAACATGCTGCTCGCCGAAGCCGGCACCGGCATCGGCAAGACGCTGGGTTATCTCGCCCCCGCCTCGCTCTGGGCAGGGGAGGCGCAGGGGACGGTGTGGGTCTCCACCTATACCAAGGCGCTGCAACGTCAGCTCGATCGCGAATCGCTGCGCCTCTTCCCCGATCCCGCGCTGGCCGCAAAGCGGGTGGTGGTGCGCAAGGGACGCGAAAATTACCTCTGCCTCCTCAATCTGGAGGATGCGCTGCAAGGCGGCTTTACCGGCCGCGCCGCTATATTGGCGCAGCTTGTCGCGCGCTGGGCCGCCTTCACCAAGGATGGCGACATGGTGGGCGGCGACCTGCCCGGATGGCTGCCGACCCTGTTCCGCCGCAACGGCTCGACCGCGCTCACCGACCGGCGCGGCGAGTGCATCTATGCAGGCTGCCCGCATTATCGCAAATGCTTCATCGAACGCTCGGCGCGGGCGAGCGCGGACGCCGACATCGTCATCGCCAACCACGCCCTCGTCATGATTAACGCCGCGCGCGGGCGGGAGACCGGCCAGCGGCCGCAGCGCATCATCTTCGACGAAGGCCATCATCTGTTCGATGCCGCCGATTCGACCTTCTCGGTCGCCCTGTCGGGGCAGGAAGCGATCGAGCTGCGGCGCTGGATCATGGGGCCGGAGGGCGGATCGCGCGGGCGGCGGCGGGGTCTTGCCGCGCGCCTCTCCGACCTTGCCAGCTATGACGAGGAAGGCGGCCAGGCGATCCGCGCGGCGATCGACGCGGCGCAGGCGCTGCCCGCCGACGAATGGCTCAAGCGCGTGGTCGCTGGCGAGCCGTTCGGGCCGCTGGAGGCGCTGCTCGCGGCCGTGCGCGGCACCGTCTATGCCCGCGCCGCCGACGCGGGCGAGGCGGATGCAGGCTACGGCCTCGAAACCGAACTCGCCGAACCCGACGGCGCGCTGGTCGAGGCGGCGCAGGAAGCCGCCCTCGCCCTCGACGCGCTCATCAAGCCGCTGGTCCGCCTCGCCCGCCGGTTGGAGGCGGTGATCGAGGATGCGCCCGACTGGCTCGACGGCGCGGCGCGGGCGCGGATCGAGGGGGCGCTCGCCTCGCTCGGCTGGCGGCGCGATCTGATCGCGGCCTGGCTGGCCTTGCTGGCGCGCATCGGCGGGCCGGCCGATCCCGACTATGTCGACTGGATGACGGTCGATCGGGTCGAGGGCCGCGAATATGACATCGGTATCCACCGCCACTGGCTCGACCCCACCCGCCCGCTTGCCGAAACCGTGCTGAAGCCGGCACAGGGCGTCATCGTCACCTCCGCGACGCTGAAGGGCGGCGGCGAGTGGGACAATGCGGAGTCGCGCAGCGGCGCCGCGCACCTCCCCCACGGCGCGGAGCGTTTCGAGGCGGCGAGCCCCTTCGACTATCCCGGCCGCGCCGAAGTGCTGATCGTCACCGACATCAAGCGGGGCGACATCGCCGCGCTGTCGGGCGCTTATGCCCGTCTGATCGAAGCGGCCGGCGGCGGCACGCTCGGCCTCTTTACCGCGATCCGCCGCCTGCGCGCGGTCCATGCGCGTATCGCCGACCGCCTCGCCCGCGCCGGCTTGCCGCTCTACGCCCAGCATGTCGATCCGATGGACACCGGCACTTTGGTCGACATTTTCCGCGATGATCCGCGCGCCTCGCTGCTCGGCACCGATGCCTTGCGCGACGGCGTGGACGTGCCCGGCCATTCGCTGCGGCTGGTGGTGATGGAGGGCGTGCCCTGGTCCAAGCCCACGGTGCTCCACGCCGCGCGGCGGCTGGCGGGCGGCGGCAATGCCTATGACGATCGCCTCATCCGCGCCCGCCTCGCCCAGGCGTTCGGCCGCCTGATCCGCCGGGCGGAAGATCGCGGTCAGTTCGTCATCCTCTCCGCCGCGATGCCGAGCCGACTGCTGAGCGCTTTCCCCCCCGGAACCACGGTCCGCCGCCTCACCCTCGATGAAGCGATCATCGCCGTCAGCGGCCAGGCGCAGCATCTCGCTCTTGGCGCGGCCCCCGCTTTGGGGCATCAGGGTCACGAATCCGGCCTGCCGTGACGGGAGAGACTAGTGAAGCGCCTGACCCTGTTGCGCCACGCCAAATCGGATTGGGACGATCCGGTGCCGCGCGACTTCGATCGGCCGCTCAACAAGCGCGGGGAGAAAGCGGCCAGACTGATGGGGGAATATGCCGCCAAGCGCGGCATGCGCTTCGACCTGCTCGTCGCCTCGCCCGCCGTGCGGGTGGTGCAGACGCTGGAGACGTTTTTCGAGGGCTATGGCGAGACACTGGAGGCGCGCTGGGACCGGCGCATCTATCTCGCCTCCGCGCCGACCCTGTGCGACGTCGTGCGCGACCTTCCCGACAGCGCGAACAATGTGCTGATGGCGGGGCATAATCCGGGCTTCGAGGAACTGATCCTGGAGTTGGTGCCCGACGATGGCGCAAGCCCCCTGCGCGACGACGTGGAAACCAAGTTCCCGACCGCCAGCCTCGCCGTCCTCGACCTTCCCATCGACCGCTGGGCCGACGCCCGCGCCAGCATCGCCACGCTGACCAGCTTCACCCGCCCCCGCGACCTCGACCCTGCGCTGGGGCCGAGCGCGCGCTAACCGGCGAACCCATCCGTCGCGCGAATGAGCGCGTCCAATATGCCCGGCTCATTATAGGCATGGCCCGCGCCCTCGATCATCTCGAACCGCGCCTGCGGCCAGGCGCGATGCAGCGCCCAGGCGGTTTCGGCCGGGCAGGCCATGTCATAGCGGCCCTGCACGATCACGCCGGGAATATCCGCAAGCCGCCCGGCGTCGCGCAGCAACTGCCCGTCCTCCAGCCAGCCGCCATGGGTGAAATAATGATTTTCGATCCGCGCGAAGGCGAGCGCGAAATCGTCCGCGTCATGGGTCGCCGACAGCGCGGGATCGGGCAGCAGCCGGATCGTCTCGCCCTCCCACACGCTCCACGCCCGCGCCGCCGCAAGCTGTGCCGCCCGATCCTCGCCGGTCAGGATGCGACGATAGGCAGCGACCAGATCGTGGCGCTGCTCCGGCGAGATCGGAGCAACGAACCGCTCCCATTTGTCGGGATAGATGCGGCTCGCACCCTCCTGATAATACCAGTCGATCTCCCCCCTGCGCACCGTGAAGATGCCGCGCAGCACCAGTTCGCTCACCCGCTCGACATGCGCTTGCGCATAGGCGAGCGCCAGCGTCGAACCCCAGCTGCCGCCGAACACCAGCCATTTCTCCACCCCCATCATCTCGCGCAGCCGCTCGATATCGGCGACGAGGTGCCAGGTCGTGTTCGCCTCCAGCGAGGCGTGGGGCGTCGATCGCCCGCAGCCGCGCTGGTCGAACAGCAGCAGGTCATAGCGCGCCGGATCGAACAGCCGGCGATGATCGGGCGAAATTCCCCCGCCCGGTCCGCCGTGCAGGAACACCGCCGGCTTCGCGCCAGGCGTCCCGACCCGCTCCCAATAGACATGGTGGCCATCCCCGACATCGAGATGGCCGGCGGCATAGGGCAGGATCAGGGGATAGAGGGTCCGCATGGGCTCCATATCTATCCCGCGCGGCGGCTTTCGACCAGCGACTTGGGGGCTCGATGATCGACGCGCTTCGCGCTTGAGCCGGCCCGCTCTCCAACGCATCATCGCGCGCGACAGGAGGAGTCTTCACCCATGCGCATCATGATCGCCCTCGCCGCCCTGATCGCCCTCGCGCCCCCCGCACTCGCCGCCGCGCCCGATTATGCCGCAGCGGTCGCCGACGCCAAGCGCCCAGCCGACGCCGCGCCTTGGACGAAAGCCGCAAGCCCGCCGAAACACTCGCATTCCTTGGCCTCAAGCCCGGCATGAAGGCCGCCGACATCATGACCGGATCGGGCTATTGGGCGGAGATCATGGCCGATGTGGTCGGCGCCAAGGGCAAGGTGACGGCGTTCGAGCCGAACCAATTCTACACCGCGCCCGAGGAGCAGGCGAAGTGGAAAGCGCTGACCGAGCGGCGGCCGGAGGTCAACTGGGTCCGCTACCCGTTCGAGGCGTTCAGCGCGCCTGCGAACAGCTTCGACTTCACGATCATCAATTTGAGCTATCACGATCTCTACTGGCAGTCGGAGCAATATCGCATCCCCCGCAGCGATCCCGCCGCTTTCGTGAAAACCCTCTATGCGGCGACCAAGCCCGGCGGCATCGTGGGGATCATCGACCATGTCGGCATCGGCAGCGACACGCGCGCGCTGGTCGACAAACTCCATCGCATCGACCCTGCCGTGGTGAAGGCCGATTTCGCCGCCGCCGGCTTCGTGCTGGAGGCGGAAAGCCCGCTGCTCGCCAACCCGGCTGACGATCATGTCAAGCTGGTGTTCGACCCGGCGGTGCGCGGCAAGACCGACCGCTTCCTCTACCGCTTCCGCAAGCCGCGCTGACGCGGCGGCGCCCACGGTCCATCCCCGGTTCAGCCGCCCCCGTTACCATTTGCGACAAATTTGGCCGGTTCCTGCCGGATGTTTGCGACAGATGCGCGCTAAATCTCCAGGGACAAGGGTTCCAATCCGTCCCATGGGGGTATTCGTGCGTCGTTCCGCAAGCGTCATCCTGTTGCCTTTTCTCGCCAGCGCCGCCCCCGCCGCGCTGATGGCGCAGGAGCCGCCGCGCGGGGCGGCCGCGCCCCAGGCAGGCGAGGAGGAAGGCGAGGAAATCATCGTCACCGGCCAACCGCAGCGCGGCGCGGTGATGGGCGAGGTCGAGCCGGAGCAACAACTCTCCGCCGCCGATGTGCGCGCGCTCGGCGTCACCTCGATCGCAGAGCTGGTGACCGAATTGTCGCCGCAGACCAACGGCACGCCGATCATCCTGCTCAACGGCAAGCGCATATCGAGCTTCGCCGAAATCCGCGACATCCCTTCCGAAGCGGTGGCGCGGATCGACATTTTGCCCGAGCAGGTCGCGCTCTCCTACGGCTATGCGCCGACGCAGAAGGTGATGAACGTCGTGCTGCGCCAGCGCTTCCGCGCCGAAACGGGCGAGCTGGAACTGGGCACGACGACGCAGGGCGGCCGCGAGACGGGCGAGGCGGAGGCCGGGCTGCTCCGCATCCGCGGCGACAATCGCTTCACCCTCAATCTTCAATATGAGCGCGCCGCGAACCTGCTGGAAAGCGAGCGCGGCATCGTCAACGATGGCAGCGGCCGCATCACGGCGGCGGCGCGCGGGCAGGAGATCGACCCGGCCCTGTCCGCCCTCGCCGGCGCACCGCTGACGCAGGTCGGCGTGCCCGCCATCGCCGCGACCCGCGCGCCGACCCTTGCCGACTTCGTGCCCGGCGCGGGCGCGACCGATAGCGTCGACCTCACCCCCTATCGCACGCTCAGCCCCGCGACCGAGAATTTTTCCGCCAATGCAACGCTCGCCCGGGCACTCGGCGGCGTGTCGGCCAGCCTCAACGGCCGGCTGGAACGCAGCGAGAGCGACAGCCTCCAGGGGCTGACCCGCGCGCAATATGACCTGCCGGCGGGCAGCCCCTTCTCCCCCTTCGCCAATGATGTGACGGTCAACCGCTATCTGGCGCAGGGCGGCGCACTGGCGCAGCAGGTGCGCGGCACCACCGCGCATGTCGGGCTGACGCTGAACGGCGGCCTCGGCGGCAAGTGGCAATGGTCCTTCACCGCCAATGGCGACCTGTCGGTCACGCGCACCCGCACCGACCGGGGCGTCGCGAGCGATCCGGTCCAAGGCGCGATCGACGCCGGCGACCCCTCGGTCAATCCGTTCGGCGCCCTGCCCGACACGCTGCTGGCGACCCGCACGACCGACCGCGCTCGGGCGAAAAGCCAGGCGCTTCAGGGCGACCTGCTGCTCAGCGGCCCGCTCTTTACCCTGCCGGCGGGCGCGGTCATGACCTCGGTGCGGGTCGGCGCGTCCGCCAACGGCTTCGATAGCTGGTCGATCCGCTCGGGTGTAGAACGAGAAGCCGACTACAGCCGCGAGATTGCGAGCGGGCAGATCAGCCTCGACCTCCCGATCACCAGCCGGTCGAAGGGGGTGCTCGGCGCAGTCGGCGACATCGGCATCAACCTCAACGCCGCCGCGCAGCATTATTCCGACTTCGGCACCCTCTCGACGCTCGGCTACGGTCTGCGCTGGCAGCCGGTGAAGGCGGTGCAGATCCTCGCCTCCGCCAATCAGGATCGCGCCGCCCCCACCGGCACGCAGATCACCGACCCGCTGATCGCCACGCCCAACGTGCCCATATTCGACTATGCGACCGGCCAGACCGCGCTGGTGACCCAGCTGTCGGGCGGCAACAGCGCCCTTCGGGAAAGCGTGCGCGACCAGTTTCGCCTGAGCGCGCGGGTCAAGCCGTTCGACAAGCCCGACCTGACGCTGACCGCCACCTATCTCAACAGCCGCACCCGCAATCCGATCGCAGCCTTCCCCACGCCCACGCCGGCGCTCGAAGCGGCCTTCCCCCAGCGCTTCCTGCGCGACGCGGACGGCAACCTGCTTCAGATCGACGCACGCCCGCTCAATTTCCTGCGCGCGCAAAGCGAGCAGCTGCGCTGGGGCTTCGACCTGTCGATCCCCTTGAAGTCGCACATCCAGAAGGTGATCGAAGCGTGGCGCGCATCCGGGTCGAAGCCCGAGGAGCGCCCCAAGGAGCTGGACGACATCCGCGCCGCCTTCGCCCGCAACCGCCCCGAAGGCCGGGAGGGAGGACCGCTGCCCGGCGAAGGGCCGCCGCGCGAGGGCGCGCGCGAAGGACGACCCGGCGGCGGCTATCGCGGGCCGGGCGGCGGCTTTGGCGGCGGAGGGGGCGGCCGTGGCGGCGGGCGGCTGGTCGTCAGCCTCTATCACACCTGGCATTTCGCCGAGAATATCCTGATCGCGCCCGGCCTTGCCCCGCTCGACCTGCTGGATGGCGACGCGACCGGATCGTCGGGCGGCCAGCCCCGCCACGAAATCCAGGCGCGGCTCGGCTACACCAACAACGGCCTCGGGGCGCGGCTCGGCGTCAACTGGGAAAACGGCACCCATGTCGATGGCGCGCTCGGCGGCGCGTCGCGCCTCAACTTCAGCAGCCTCGCCACCGCCAATCTGCGCCTGTTCGCCAATTTCGGGCAGATGCCCTCGCTGGTGAAGGACATGCCCTTCCTGCGCGGCGCGCGCCTGTCGATCGGCATCGACAATCTCTTCAACCAGCGGCGCGAGGTCACCGACGCGACCGGCGCGACGCCGATCCGCTATCAGCCCGGCTACCTCGACCCGCAAGGGCGCACCATCTCGATAAGTTTCCGCAAGCTGTTCTCCCCCAATTTCGGCGGACGCCGCCCGCGTGGTTAAATCGTCATTAGCTACGTCTAAAGCTTCTCGTTCCCCTGCCGTTATGATGCTTCGTGATGGCCTGGGGAGTGAAAGCCATGAAGCCTGTCAGAATAGTGGTGGTCGATGATTCGCTGACCATCCGTGCGATGATCGAGACGCTGCTGGAGCGCGACCGTCGCGTCGAGGTTGTGGGCATCGCCCGCGACGGCGCGGAGGCGCTGGAAATGATCCGGCTGGAAAAGCCCGATGTGGTGACGCTCGACATCGCCATGCCCGGCAAGGACGGCATGGCGATCCTGGACGAGATCATGGAGATCGAGCCCTGCCCCGTCATCATGCTGTCGAGCCTGATGCGCGACGGCGCGCCGATCGTCGCCGAGGCGATGGACCGGGGCGCGGCCGCCTGCTTTAACAAGGCGATGATCGCGCGCGAAGCCGCCCGCTTCATCACTTTGGTGCGCGAAGTCGGCCGTGGCCTCCTACCGGCGCAGGACGGGGTGGCGATCGCCGCCTGAACAAGATTTCCGTGGGGACGGAGGAAAGGGGAGGCCGGGGACGCCTCCCCTTTTTTTGTCCGTGCGCCGCTCTTCCCTTTCCCGATCCTTGCATTAGGCTGCGCGGCCGGGGAGCCATGGCAAGGAGCGTGCAGCATATGAGCAAGGAGAGCGATGTCGGTTCCGGGCGGTTGCCCGAGGACCGCAACTGGGTCCGCACCACCGGCCTTGAGCGCCGGCATGTGCTGGCGGGCGGCGCCTTCGCCGCCGGCTTCGCCGCCGCCTGCCGCCCTGTGGCGAGCAGCGCGGTGCAGACATCGAGCGATGGCCTGAAGGAAGAGAGCGTCTCCTTCCCCGCGAGCGACGGCTTCGCCCTGCCCGCCTTCGTCGCCCGACCGGCAAGCGGCAAGCCCGCGCCGGTCATCGTCGTCGTGCATGAGATTTTCGGCGTGCATGAATGGATTCGCGACATCTGCCGCCGCTTCGCCAAGGCGGGCTATTACGCCATCGCGCCCGATCTGTTCGCGCGCCACGGCGACGCGACCAAGATTTCCGACTTCAAGCAACTGATCGGCACCATCGTATCGAAAGCGCCCGATGCGCAGGTGCTGACCGACATCGACACGACCTATGCCTTTGCCGGCAGCCATGGCGGCGATGGCAAGCGGCGCGGCATCACCGGCTTCTGCTGGGGCGGCCGGGTCGTGTGGCTCTACGCCGCCCACAGTGCGCAGCTTGACGCCGGCGTCGCTTATTATGGCCGGCTGGTGAGCGAAAAGACCGCGCTCCAGCCACTGAGCGCGATCGAGGAAGTCGCCAAGCTCAAGGCCCCGGTGCTCGGCCAATATGGCGAACTCGACAAGGGCATCCCGCTTACCGACGTGGAGGCGATGCGGGCCGCGCTGGTCAAGGCGGGCAAGTCGCCGCCCGACAGCATCACCGTCCATGCCGGCGCGGACCATGGCTTCATGGCCGACTATCGCCCCAGCTACAACGAAGCCGCCGCCAAGGCCGCGTGGGACGCAACGCTCGGGTGGTTCGGCAGATATGTGAAGGGATGAAGGCTATTTCGCCTTCATCGCCTCCACGGCGGCGAGCGTGCTCTTCACATGCCCCGCATAGTTCATCTCGCTATGAACAAAAGCGATCCGGCCCGACGGCGCGATGACATAGGAGGTGCGGTCGGTCATGCCCGGCCGCATCTTGAGCGCAACGTCATAGCCGCTGACGATGCCCGGCCCGGCCGAAGCGACCGCGAATTTGCCCGCGCATTCCTTGGTCGAGAAGGCGACGAGATCGTCGACCGGATCGGCCGACATGCCGATGACGGTCGCGCCCGCCGCCTTGAACTTGTCGATATTCTCGGCAAACTCGCGCGCCTCGGCCGAGCAGCCCGGCGTGAACGCCTTGGGGAAGAAATAGAGCACCACCGGCCCGCGCTTCAGCTGGTGCGACAGGGTCAGAGTGAAGGTCTTGCCCGCCTGCGCCCCGCGCGTGGTGAAGTCCGGCGCTTTCGCGCCCACGGCGAGCGCGGCCATGGCGCTGGCCGGCAAGGACAGGGCGGCGGCGGCGAGGAGGAGAGGGAGGCGCTTCATCGACGGAACTCCTTGGGAGCGGAGGGGGATGCGCCTGTCTAGGCGGCCTTCCGCCCTGCCGCAATATGGCCGCTGGAACCGGGGACGGCGCGGTGGGGTTGGTCAGGCGATGCGGACGCTCTGCCCTCTCCTGCCCCTGCTGTTGATAGCGGCCTGCGACAATGGCAAGCAGAGCGCCGAGCAGCCCGGCGTCGTCGCGAACATCATGGACCAGGCGCTGCCCAACGCGCAGCAGCCCGCCCCGCCCGCCAATGCCATCACCCCGGTCGAACCACCGCCCGCGATCGACCCGCCCGCTCTCACCCCCACCGGCCAAATTCCCGCCGCCCTGCAAGGCCGCTGGACCGGCCCGGCCGACCGCTGCGGCGACCGTAGCGCCGATCTCGAACTCACCATCACGCCCGACCAACTGCTGTTCCACGAAAGCGTCGGCGAGGTGCGCGCAGCCAAAGCGACCAATGGCGGCACCCTGTCGGTCGAAGCCGCCTTCACCGGCGAGGGCCAGAGCTGGACCCGCACGCTGCTTCTCAAACCCTCGGCCGATGGCAGAACACTGACCATCGTCAACGACGGCGCGGCCGTGACCCGCAAGCGCTGCTGAACGCTCCGCGCTTCCCTGACCGGCCCCGTCCCGCTACAGCCGCGCGATGATCGGCCGCCTGACCTTAAGCGATTTCCGCAACCATGCGGACGCGCTGATCCTGCCCGATCATGCCTTCATCCTGCTGACCGGCGACAATGGCGCAGGCAAGACCAACATATTGGAGGCGGTCTCGATGCTCGCGCCCGGACGCGGCCTGCGCGGCGCGCCGCTCTCCGCCATGGCGCGGCAGGATGGGCCGGGCGGCTTCGGCATCGCGGCCGAGGTGGACGGGGTGATGCTGGGCACCGGCGTAGCCCCCACCGCGCCCGACCGGCGGCAGGTGCGGATCGGCGGGGTCGCCTCCTCCGCCAATGCGCTCGCCGATCATCTCTCGATCGTCTGGCTGACCCCGGCGATGGACCGGCTGTTCCTCGACAGTCCCGGCGGGCGGCGGCGCTTTCTCGACCGGCTGACGCTGGCGCTGCATCCCGCCCACGCCGCGCACAGCGCGCGCTACGAAGCGGCGATGCGGGCGCGCAACCGGCTGCTCACCGATCCGCGCCGCGCCGATCCCGCCTGGCTGACCGCGCTGGAGGCGCAGATGAGCGACCATGGCACGGCGCTGCAGCAGGCCCGCACCGATCTCGTCGCCCGCCTCAACACGGCGCTTGTAGATCAGCCCGACGAACCCTTCGCCCGGCCTCTGGTCGCGATCGCGGGCCAGGAGGACGGCCCGCTCGCTCGACTGCTGGCGCAGAACCGGCGGCGCGACGCGGCGGCGGGCCGAACGCTGAGCGGCCCGCACCGCCACGACCTCGCCGTCACGCATATCACTAAGAATCAGCCCGCCGCGCTTTGCTCCACCGGCGAGCAGAAGGCGCTTTTGCTCTCGATCCTCCTCGCCCACGCCGCGCTGGTCGCGGCCGATCGCGGCCAACCCCCGGTGTTGCTGCTCGACGAGGTGGCCGCGCATCTCGATCCGTCGCGACGGGACGCTCTGTTCGACCGTTTGCGGCGAACCGGCGGGCAGGTGTGGATGACCGGGACGGAAGAAAGCCTTTTCAACGGCTTGAGCGATGCAACCCGGCTTACTGTAACCGCCGGGCATGTTTTTCGTTCCGCAACATAACGCATCGACAAAACGACTCGTCGCCCCGCTCTTTTCATGGGTATCGGCGTCTGGCCTAACACCGTTATCGGGGTTCAAGCCTTCCAATAAGTCGGGGTCGCATTTCACATGGTTGCTGCTTTTCGCGCGTTTTTCGCGACGCTCCTTGTTGCGCTCTCGACATTGGCAGTTTCTCCCGCGTCGGCCGGCACGCTCCAGTGCGCGCCCTATGCCCGTCAGGTCTCGGGCATCGACATTCACGGCAACGCCAACACCTGGTGGGGCCAGGCCGAAGGGCGCTACGATCGCGGCCATGAACCCCGCGTCGGCGCGGTGCTTGCCTTCTCGTCCAGCCGGTCCATGCCGGTCGGCCATGTGGCGATGGTGAGCAAGGTCGTGAGCCAGCGCGAAGTGCTGCTGACGCACGCCAATTGGTCCTATCGCGGCGGCATCGAGCGCGACGTGCGCGCGATCGACGTGTCGGCGAACAACGACTGGACCGATGTGCGCGTCTGGTATGGCCCGATCAAGGATCTGGGCCTGCGCTCTAATCCGGCCAAGGGCTTCATCTATGCGAGCGCGCCCAAGCCCGTCGAACCCGCCCCGGTGCTGATCGCGTCGGCCGACACGACGGGCGCTTCCGCCCTGCGCGCTGCTTTCTAAGCCTTTAACCTTTCCCAAAGAATCCGGCAGCTAGGGTCGTTCCCGGTGGGGCGATTCTTGACGGTTCGGGATCGCATAGATGATTCGGAAAGCATTCTGGGCGGCGGCATCGCTGCTGTCCGGGCTGATGGCCGTGCCGGCGTTTGGCGCGGGCGTGCTGCAATGCGTGCCCTATGCCCGCATCGTGTCGGGCGTGGCGATACGCGGCGATGCGCTCAGTTGGTGGGACCAGGCGGACGGCCAGTATAAGCGCGGGCAGAAGCCCAAAAAAGGCGCGGTGCTGGCGTTCAAACCCTATGGCCCGATGACGCTCGGCCATGTCGCGGTGGTAAGCCGCATTCTCGACGATCGCCGCATTCTCATCCGCCACGCCAACTGGTCGGTCCCCGGCGCGATCGAGGAGGATGTGCTGGCGATCGACGTGTCGGAGGCCGGCGACTGGAGCCAGGTCCGCGTCTGGCACAGCCCTACGGCGCAGATGGGCGCGCGCACCAACCCGACCTGGGGCTTCATCTACCCGGCCAAGGCCAAGCTGCACGACTTCACGCCCGACCCGGCGCTGGGCACGAGCATCCGCTTTGCCAAGCTCGATCGCGATGTCTGGGACGAAAAGGCGATGCCAGCGGTGATGCGGCCCGCGCCCGCCGCGCCGCGCGAACCAGTGATCGCCTCGGCCCGCACCACCAGCCAGCCCCGCGCCTCGCGCAAACCGCCCCGGCTGGAGGCCGATCCCTTCATCGTCGAATATGCCGACGCCGCGCCGGCGAGCCGCAGCCTCAGCGCCATCATCGCTGAGGTGAAGCGCGAAGCGGTGCTGAACTGAGCGCGCGAGGTATATCGACGCAGCTACCTGTGCGTCTTTACCCGTCACCCCGGACTTGCTCCGGGGTCCCGCTTCCTTCTGGCGGGGCATAGAAAAGCGGGACCCCGGGTCAAGCCCGGGGTGACGATGTTGTAGCCACTGGTATGCCTTATGAAAGGCGGAGATGCTATCCCGCCACAAACCGAGGGCTTACTCCCCCTCGCCCGCCTTGTCCGCATCACCCTCGGCCGGCGTTTCATACCATGCCTCGACCTCGCCGGTCAGCTTGATCGTCAGCGGGTTGCCGTGGCGGTCGCGGGTCTTGCCGGCGGCGACGCGAATCCAGCCTTCGGAAATGCAATATTCCTCCACATCCTTGCGCTCGCGCCCTTTGAAACGGATGCCGATGCCGCGCTGGAGCACGTCCATGTCGAAATGCGGGCTTTTGGGGTTGGTCGAAAGATGGTCGGGGGGCGTGTCGCTCATGATGCTATCCCTGAAAAAGCTGCGCCGCGCCTAGCGCCTGCCAGCCATCCGCGTCAACCGCCGCCCGCCGCGTCCACATCGCAGAAGATGCGGCGGATGACGCCTTCGTCCAGCCAGGCGGCAAAGCGCGCCTGCGCGTCGGCGAGGCCAGCGATGGGATAGGCCACCGGCCGCTCGTCCACCGCGCGCGACGCGGCGGTCAGGCGCAGCATGGCGTCGGGTGCAGTCGTCAGGATGCGGCCGCGTCGGTCGGTCGCCGCGCTGTTGACGCCCACGACATGCCCATCCTCGGCGAAGGTCGGTCCGCCGCTGATGCCCGACAGCGTCCCCTCTCCCGCCGGCACCCGGTCGCGCTCGGCCCAGGCGAGAATCGGCTGGGTCAGCTCGGTGCGGCCGCGCCGGGCGCTCGCCTCGCCGATCAGCTCGGAGCGAACAAGCGTCGGCTCGCCCGCCGGAAAGCCCATATGATAGCCCGGCGTCCCCGGTTGCGGCACCCGGCGGGACAGTGGCAGCGCGGTCGGGCTGCGCAAACTGTCGGTCACGATCGCGGCGTCCGCCTCACGGCTTTCGATCACCCGCGCCACCGGGCGGGCGAAGCGGCCATCCTCCAGCCCCACCCGTGCGCAGCCATGGGTGACATGCTCGGCGGTCAGCCAGGCCCCGTCGCTGTCAACGGCGAAGGCGGTGCCCATCGAATCGGCGCGCTCGCCCGGCTCATCCTCGATGACGAACTGCTCGCCCCAGTCGGGCAGCGGCCGGCGCGGCGAGCGCGGATCATATTGCTCGACCTGCAACGGCGGCGCGCTGTCCTGCCCGAACCAGGCGATCAGCAGGATGCCGCCCAGCACGAACGGCAGGCAGCCGCAGCCGCGGTTCGCCACCGGCTCAGCCCGCCACCGCCGCGGCGGTCAGGCAGGCGATGGCGGCTTTCACCATGGCGAGGAAGATGGCGGCGGAGCGCTCATTCGCCTCGATCCGCGCGGAGAGCGACCCCAGCACCCAATCGACGAGGCGGAAGGCGATGAGTTGCAGCACCAGCGTGACGCTGCCCCAGATCACCACGTCCCAGACATTGACCGATCCGGCGAGGCAGAAGCCGAGCGGCACCGCCAGCCCGATCGCCGCGCCGCCCAGCGATATGGCGGCGGCTTCGTTGCCGGCGCGGATCAGCGTGAACTCGTCGTGCGGGGTGATCCAGAGATAGAGGGCAAGCGCCGCGAGCCACACGATCGTCGCGGTGGCAAGATGCAGCAGCAGGACGGGCAGGCCCGCAAACAGGCTGTGGAGCACGGGCATCGGATCGGTCATGCCGCCACAATGCCGCAACCGGGCCTGCGGTTCAATCGAGCGGCTTCGATCGGCCGCCTCCGCCCGGCGGGACGGGCGGAGGCAAGCCTTGGCTCAGCGGCAGACGCGCACGCGAACGTTGCGGTCGCGATAGGGGTTGTAGGCCCACTCGGTCCAGCAGCGCTGGCGATAGCCATAATAGCCCCGGTCATACCCGCGATAGCCACGGTGGTAGCCCCGATCGCCCCGCCAGTTGCTACGCCAACGGCGGCGCTCCCAGCGGCGGCGGTCTTCCCAGCGCCGGCGATTATCCCAGCCGCGATTGTCCCAGCGATCGCCCCGCCAGCCATAACCGTTACCGCCATAATATTGCGCCTGCGCCGGTACGCTCGCCGCGCCGAGGCCGGCGACGGTCAGCGCCAGCGCCGCCGCGCCTTTCCAGATCAGCTTCATCTCTTCTCTCCTCTTCCCCTCGCGCCGATGCGCGAGACAAGGACAAGAATGTCGCAAGCCGACTGAACGATCCGGGAATGGCGCTGTCAGGCGCGGTTCAGCCGCTCAGCGTCCGCGCAGCGCCGCCTCGCCCTCCAGCATATAGTCGCGCGTGATCGGGAGCGCACGGCGGTCGCGCACATATTGGACCTGATAATTCACCATGCCGCCATGCTCGAACACCGTCGCCGCGCCGGCGAGGTAGAAGGTCCAGAGGCGGAAGAATCGCTCGTCATAGAGGGCTACGATATCGGCCTTGTGCGCCAGCGTGCGCTTATACCATTCGCGGATGGTGAGGCCGTAGTGAATCCGCAGCACCTCGACATCGGTCACCATCAGCCGCGTGCCCTCGCTGCCCTGGATCATCTCGGACAGGGCCGGGATATAGCCGCCGGGGAATATATATTTCTGGGTAAAGGCGTCAGTGATGCCCGGCCCTTCAACCCGCCCGATGGTGTGGACCAGCATCACCCCGTCGGGCGCCAGCAGATCGCGGCACTTGTTGAAGAAGGTGCGGAAATGGGCTGTGCCGACATGCTCGAACATGCCGACCGACACGATCCGGTCGAACGGCCCCGTCATGTCGCGATAGTCGATCAGCTCGAACCGGACATGGTCGGCGACGCCCGCTTCCTCCGCCCGCTGCCGCGCGACCTTGAGCTGCTCTTCCGACAAAGTGATGCCGGTCACATCGACCCCGCAGGTCCGGTGCAGATAAAGCGCCATCCCGCCCCAGCCGCAGCCAATATCCAGCACCTTCATGCCCGGCTTCAGATGCAGCTTGGCGGCGATATGCGCCTTCTTGTCCTCCTGCGCCTGCTCCAGGCTGATGCCCGCCTCGTTGGTCGCGTCGGGGAAATAGGCGCAGCTATACTGGCGGTCGCGGTCGAGGAAGAGCGCGTAGAGCGCGCCCGACAGGTCGTAATGATGGGCGACATTCGCCTTCGATCGCTTTTTGTGGTTCAGGCGCCAGAATTTCTGCCGCGCGCTCTTGATCCCCCGGCTCAGGCGACTCTTCGTGTCGATCGACCGGCCGCTTTCCCAAGGGTTATTGGCGCGGATCATCGAGACGAACTCCATGATCCCGCCGCCCTCGATCGTGACCCGGCCGTCGATCCAGGCTTCCGCCATGCCAAGGCGCGGATCGCGGATGATGTCGACGGGCACCCGCCCATCGAGCAAGCGCAGCGCCAGATCGGGAAAGGCCGGGTCGGGCCGCCCGACGGTGAAGCGGCTGCCATTGGCATAATGGACCGTCAACTGACCGCGCGTGACCAAACGCCTCAAAACACGTTCGAAAATCTTCATGCCGGGCTTCCTGTCACGTCGTTACGCAGGCGTCAAATGCCCGCATACCAATCATAGCCCGCATAGTCTTCCCAATAGCCGCCCTTGCCCCGGCCGATCGCACCAAGGCTGTCCACCGCCTCGATCCGCATCAGATATTTGGCCTGCTTGTAGCCCAGCTGCCGTTCGACCCGCAGGCGCAGCGGCGCGCCGTTGGCGACCGACAACGGCTTGTCATTCAGCGCGAAGGCGAGGATCGTCTGCGGGTGGAAGGCGTCGATCAGATCGATGCTCTCATAATAGGGCGCGCCGCCGCCCATCCGGTCGGCGCAATGAAAGACGATATAGCGCGCGCCTGACCGTAGTCCCGCCGCGTCGAGCAGCAGCTTCAACGGCACCCCGCGCCACTTGCCGATCGCGCTCCACCCTTCGACGCAATCATGCCGCGTGATCTGCTCGCGGTGCGGCAGGCTGTGCAAGTGAGACAGCGAAAGAGACAGGTGTTTAGCGACCATCCCGTCGATCCGCAGTCGCCAGTCGGCAAAGCCCGTCCGCCAGATCGCCTTATAGTCCGGCGTATTGGGATTGGACGTGCCGTTGGCGCGGAAGATGGGGGAAATCTGGTCGGGGCGGAATTCATGCGCCAGAGCGTCGCGCGCCATCAGCCCACGCTGCGCCCATTTGTGGAAATTCTCCGCCGAAAAGAGCGCGTTGCGCACGCTTTCCTGCTGCGCCAGGCGATCGCAGCCAGCCAGCGTCGCGGCCGCCCCGAGCAGCAGCGAGCGGCGGCCGAGGATCATGGCCGCGCCGCCGGCACGCGGTAGCGCCCGGTAATCATCGACCGCACTTCATTGAGCGGCCCTGCCAGCACGACCATCAGCAGATGCACCACTACGAAACCGACCAGCACGAAAGCGGCGATGAAATGGATCGATCGCGCCGACTGCCGCCCGCCGAACACATCCACCAGCCAGGGCCAGGCCGCATTCATCCCCGGCGACATGGTGAGCCCCGTCAGGATCACCAGCGGCAGCGCGACGAAGATCACGCCGATATAGCTCGCCTTCTGCAACACATTGTAGCGCAGCGCCGCGTCCCCGGTCGGAAAGCGCAGCCGCGCATGATCCTTGATGTCCTGCCATATATGGCGCGGCGCAAGTTCCCCCCGGCGGAAGGCAAGGTCGCGGCCGACATGCCGGTTGGCGAGGCTCCAGAGCATATAGCCAAGCAGCGCGAAGGCGAAGACGGGCGCTGCGGCCAGATGCCAGTGGCGCGACATCGCCAGGCTGTAATGGGCGGGCAGAGTGATCCAGCTTCCGAACCGCTCAAGCTCCAGCCAGGGCCGGTCGAAATTCGCGCCATATTGCCCCCAATAGAGGCGCGGATGCGCGTTGAAGATGCCAAGGCCGCTGGTGAAGAGGATGTAGAGGAGCAGCGCGTTCAGCCAATGCCATAGCCGCGTCGAGAGGCGATGCCGCTTGACGATCCTGTCCCCGCTCTGGAACTGGCTGCCCATGGCGGCGATCCTACGTCAGCGGCGAGCGCCTGTATAGCAGGAACAGGGGCAGAGCAGAGGAAGTTACAGGATCGCAACGGCCTTTTTTTTCGTCAGCGCAGGACGGAGCGACGTCGTTGGCGACGTCTTGGGTGTCGTTGGTCGAACGGTCATGGAAATGTCATAACCACGCGACCAATGGCGAGCCCGCAAGGGAACAACCAGTCGAAATACTCTCGAAGCCAACAGAAAATAACATAAGTTTGTCCGTCCTTCGACGGCAGCAACAACAGGTCGCCTGTCATTCGGAACATGCTTCGACGCATTGGAATGGATAGGTCTACAATGAAGAATTTGACGATTTTCTTGGCCTCTTCGGTCATCTGCTTTTTGTCGTCTCCGGCCTTTGCGCATCGCATTGCGCCAACGATCGAGGAAGACAGCAGCGATCAGGAGCCCGTGGCCGCGCGTCCGTTGGACCCGATGCCGGCCGAGCCGACCCGCATCGCCTGAGCGATCGGCAGCGGCCGCTCGTTCCGCTGCTGTATCAGAATTACAACACGGTAGAGCAAATGCGCTGATCGACAGCTAATGGCTCTTTGCAACAGGACAATCGAAACCTACATGCCTCCTCGCACGGCAACTATGCAGGTCGTGATGATCTATCTCTATAACGGGAAGGTCATAGCAGGAGCATATAGTCAGAGTTATCTTTGCTATAGCGCATAATTTATGTGTGATCGCTGGCTTCGCCGGCGCAAGATCATGAACAATAAAATTGAGGACTTTATGAAGACTGTGATTTTCGCAGCGATCGCTGCTGCCGCCATTGCCACCCCTGCCTTCGCACAGGACGACGCAACCTTCACCGGCCCGCGCGCCGAAGTGCTGGTTGGCTATGACAAGCTCGACACCAATGGCAGCGGCATCGGCAACCCGGACGGCCTGCTCTACGGCATTGGCCTTGGCTATGATTTCCAGGCGGGCGGCGCTGTCGCCGGCATCGAGGCCGAAATCTCCGATTCCACCGCCAATGTCGACGTCGGCGGTGTCGATGTCGATGCAGCCCGCGACCTCTACATCGGCGCGCGCGCCGGCTTTCTGGTCAGCCCGGTGGCGCTCGCCTATATCAAGGCCGGCTACACCAATGCCCGCATCAAGACCGAAGGCTTCGGCGGCGACAATGGCGATGGCGTGCGCGTCGGCGCGGGCCTCGAATACAAGCTCGGCGGCCAGCTCTTCCTGAAGGGCGAGTATCGTTATTCCAACTATGAAGCCGACGTCGAACGGCACCAGATCGTCGGCGGCCTCGGCATCCGTTTCTGATCCCTCTCGATCGGAACCAAGGGAAAGGGCGGTCCGTCACGGGCCGCCCTTTTTCATGCGGGCAGGGGCTCAAGGTCCGGTTCCACCCACGCCCGCCGCGCCTGCGCGCTCATCAGCCGCTCGCGCGACCAGTAGGCAAACAGCCAGTCCTTGTCGCCCAGCGGCGACGCCATCAGCGCCGCAAAAGCCGCCGACGGCATCACCCCCTCGGGCTGCGCCGCCAGCACATGCCGCGCCATGCGCAGCGATGCCTGGGTGATGGTTTCATGATAGCCGCTCATGTCGCTGTTCACCCCGCCCACGCTCTCGTTATAGCGGCGGATCAGCCCCGGCATGTCGCGCTCCGGCACGATATCGGGCCGGCGCAGGATCAGCCACAACGCCGTCGCGAAATGCGCGCCATGGGTCCATCGTTCCTTGGGCAAGGTACAGGCGACAAAGGCGTCCGCAAGGTCGCCGATCTCGGCATCGGTCATCGAACTCCCCCTCTTTCATCCTCCCCTTGCAGGGGAGGTGTCGCGCGCGGAGCGCGTGACGGAGGGGTGTCCCACTATCGAGAGGGTCGATCAGGTCGGTCATGCCCGCGGCGTGACCTTCAACTGCCGGGGGCAGTTGAACCTGATCGAACCCCTCCGTCAATCCTTCGGATTGCCAGCTCCCCTCCAGGGGAGGATGGTAGCTACGCCGACCCCAACGCCGCCTGCTTCTCCTCGGCCAGCCGACGCAGCTCGGCCTTGCTCTTCTTCTCGCTCGCCGACTTCAATTGCCCGCACGCCGCCATGATGTCGCGCCCGCGCGGGGTCCGCACCGGCGCGCTGATCCCGCCCTCGAACACGATATCGGAAAAGCGCTTGATCCGCTCGGGCGTCGAGCATTCATAGTCGGTGCCCGGCCAGGGATTGAACGGGATGAGGTTCACCTTCGCCGGCAGCTTATAGTGGCGCAGCAACCGGACCAGCTCGCGCGCGTCGGCGTCACTGTCATTCTTGTCCCTAATCATCACATATTCGAAGGTGATGCGCCGCGCATTGTTCGCGCCGGGATAGGCGGCGCAGGCGGCGAGCAGTTCGTCGATCCCGAACTTCTTGTTCAGCGGCACCAGCTCGTCGCGGACCTCCTTGGTCACGCCATGCAGAGAGACAGCCAGGTTGACGCCGATCTCCTCCCCCGCGCGCGCCATCATCGGGATGACGCCGCTGGTGGAAAGCGTGATGCGCCGCTTCGACAGAGCCAGCCCGTCGCCGTCCATCACGACCTTCAGCGCATCGCGCACATGGTCGAAATTATAGAGCGGCTCGCCCATGCCCATCATGACGATATTGGTCAGCATCCGCCCGTCCGACGTGTAGTGGGACGCCTCGTCGCTCTCGTCGTCATTGGCCGACGCCATGTTTCCGCGCGGCCATTCACCCAGCGCATCGCGCGCCAGCATCACCTGCCCGACGATCTCGCCCGGCGTCAGGTTGCGGACGAGGCGCATCGTGCCGGTGTGGCAGAAGGAGCAATTCAAGGTGCAGCCGACCTGGCTCGACACGCACAGCGTGCCCCGGTCCGCGTCGGGAATGAACACCATCTCATAATCCTGCCCGTCGTCCGAGCGGAGCAGCCATTTGCGCGTGCCGTCGCTCGACACCTGCGCCTCCACCACCTCCGGCCGGCCGACGACGAACCGCTCCGCCATCCATCCGCGCATCGGCTTGGCAAGATCGGTCATCGCTTCGAAATCGGTGACGCCCCGATGATAGAGCCAGTGAAACACTTGCTTGGAGCGCAGCTTTGCGGCCTTGACGTCAAGCCCTGCTTCCTCGAACACGCCTTTGATCTGCTGGCGCGACAGGCCCATCAGGTCGGTGCGCCCGTCTTCGCGCGGCGTTACGGCGCGCGGCACGGGAACAGGGTCGATGGGGCCGGGGATCGGCATGAGCGGGCTGGCGGCTGTCTGCATGGCCGCGCACATAGTCGCTTTTCGGGCATTTTTAAAGCCATGTCGGCCTACCGCCCCCGCGCGCACCCCAGCGCCGCCGCATCGATCGCGGTCGCCGCGCCGCGCAGCGCGTAGCTGTCGGCAAAGCCGCGCCCGTTGGCGCCCACGCTCGCAACGCTCATGCCGGCGGCCGCGCGCATCGCTGCAACGATCTGCGCGTCCATGCGCGCGTCGGCGGCCCAGGCGTCGACCTGGCCCGCGACTAAAGTGAACCGACGCTCGCCGACCTTGAGCAGCACCGGCGCGTCGGCCGCGCGCGGGCCGCTGAGGCGGATGTGGAGCTGCCCCCGCACCCGCGCGCGCGGCCAGGTGCCGACCGACGCGAAGCCGCGCGGGCTCTGCCCCCGTCGCACGACCGGCTGCGCGATAGCGTAGCAGCGCGGTCCCTTTGCCCCGCCAGGATCGCGAAACGCGCCCCAACTCTCGAAAATACCCAGGGAATCGCGCGCGATGGCGGGCGTCGCGCCCGACAGCAGGACCAGCAGAACGGCAGACAGGCGGCGCATCCCCAAGGCAAAGCCGATGCTAAACCCTTTTGCAACCCTCCGCCGGCCAAAAGCCGATGCCCCGCTTGCAGGGACCGCAACAGCGGTTATGAAGAAGCATCCATCCTTGTCGGCGGGATTCGACCGAACCCCGCAGCACATGCAGAAAAGAAACGGACAGACCAGGGACATGAAGGCCACCATCGAACGCGCAACGCTCCTCAAGAGCCTGAGCCACGTCCAGTCGGTGGTCGAGCGGCGGAACACCATCCCCATCCTGTCCAACGTGCTGATCGAGGCATCGGCCGACGGCGCGATCAAGCTGATGGCGACCGACCTCGATCTTCAGGTGGTCGAAAGCGTATCGGCGCAGGTGGAGCAGCCTGGCGCGACCACCATCTCCGCCCACACTTTGTTCGACATCGCGCGCAAGCTGCCCGAGGGAAGCCAGGTCTCGATCCACGCCGCCGAGGGCAAGATGCTGATCCAGGCCGGCCGCGCGCGCTTCAACCTGTCGACCCTGCCGCGCGACGACTTCCCCGTGATCGCCGAGGGTGACCTGCCGACCAAATTCGAATTGCCGGCCGAAACGCTGAAGCAGATCATCGACAAGACCCGCTTCGCCATCTCGACCGAAGAGACGCGCTATTATCTGAACGGCATCTATTTCCATGTGTCGGAAGAAGCCGATCCGGTGTTGAAGGCCGCGGCGACCGACGGCCACCGTCTCGCTCGCGTCACCGTCCCCCGTCCCGACGGTGCGGAGGGGATGCCGGGCATCATCGTGCCGCGCAAATGCATCGGCGAACTGCGCAAGCTGCTGGACGAGGTCGACGGATCGGTCGAAATCAGTCTGTCCGCCAGCAAGATCCGCTTTGGCCTGGGCAGCGCGATCCTCACCAGCAAGCTGATCGACGGCACTTTCCCCGATTATAGCCGCGTCATCCCGACCGCGAACGACAAGCTCTTGAAGATCGATCCCCGCAGCTTCGAAGATGGTGTCGATCGTGTCGCCACTATCGCCACGGAAAAGACCCGCGCGGTCAAGATGAGCCTCGACAAGGACAAGATCACCCTGTCGGTCACCAGCCCGGAAAATGGCACGGCGGCCGAGGAGGTATCGGGCACGTTCCAGGGCGAAGGCTTCGACATCGGCTTCAACGCCCGCTATTTGCTGGATATTTTGGGGCAGATCGACAGCGACACGGTCGAACTGCATCTCGCCGATGCCGCCGCGCCGACGCTGATCCGCGAGAAGGATGACAGTCCCGCCCTCTATGTCCTGATGCCGATGCGCGTCTGATATTAAGGCTGTTCTTTGCTGCCATTCCGGTTCGGTAGTAAGGGGTTGGCAAGGACTATAGGCTAGGCGTAGCGCATGTCGTTGCGCGCCAATCTTTCCGATGTTCAGCCCCGATCCATGACCCTGATGGTCGCGCTCGGCCTGGCGGAAAGCGGGACCGAGGTGTCGGCGTCGTGGATTTCGGGCGCCTTCGTCCATATCGCCCGGCTCTGGCCGCTGATCCTGATCGCGAAGATCAGCATGATCCTGCTGCTCGGCCTGCCGTTCACGGGCGGCGGCAAGAGCGGCGCCGCGCTTCTGGCGGCGATGATCGCGATCGACCTTATGCTGACCTTCCTGCCGCGCCAGGCGCTGTTCCGCCAGCGTATGCCGCATGTCCAGAACTGGCTGATGCTGCCGATGGTGTTCCTGTCGGCGCTCTCCTTCAGCCTCTGGCTCGGCACCCAGCCGCGCGCGGCGACCGACACGCTGTTCCTTGCCGCCGTGCCCGAACTGGCGGTGGCGCTGCTCGCGGTCAGCATCTTCGGCGACCGCCGGCTGCTCGGCGTCAGCTATTTCCTCGGCGCGCTGATGGTGTCGGTCGTCGAAAGGACGGGACTGGCGCAGGTGGGCATGATGGCGAGCTGCGTGTTCGTGATGCTGCTCGCGACGCTCCGCCAGGCGACGGCGGATCGCGACCGGGCGATCGCCCGCCACCAGCAGGATCTGCGCGCGCAGCGATCCGACCGGCTGCTCCAGGAGCATGAGCGCACCGGGCGCGGCTGGTTCTGGGAAACCGACCGGCAGGGCTGCCTCACCTATATTTCCGACACGCTGGCGCAGTCGCTGAACCTGAAGGCCGACGCGCTGATCGGCCGGCCGATCACCGATATCGTCAAGCCTGGCGACAGGAAGCAGGGCGATGGCGAGCGCACACTCGGCTTCCATTTGTCGGCGCGCACCGGCTTCTCCGACATCGCGGTTTGCGCCGCCATGGCGAAGGAAGAGCGCTGGTGGTCGATCTCGGGTCAGCCGGTGTTCAACGAATATGGCCAGTTTCACGGCTTTCGCGGATCGGGCACCGACCTTACCGAAATGCGCCGCAGCCAGGCGGAGGTGACCCGCCTCGCCCAGTTCGATTCGCTGACCGGCCTCGCCAACCGCATCCAGATGCTGCGTTCGCTGGAACAGGCGGTGGCCGATCGCCATGGCAAGCCGGGCGAATGCACGCTGATGATGCTCGACCTCGACCGGTTCAAGAGCGTCAACGACACGCTCGGCCATCCCGCCGGCGACGCGCTGCTGCGGCAGGTGAGCCAGCGGCTGCAGCGCGTGGTGGGCGAGCGCGGCCTCGTCGGACGGCAGGGCGGCGACGAGTTCAAGATTTTGCTGCCCGGCCGCCACGATCAGGCGATGCTGGCGCATCTGGCGCAGGCGATCATCAGCGCCGTGTCGCAGCCCTATTCGATCGAGGGGACTGCGGTCGTCATCGGCGTGTCGATCGGCATTTCCGCCTGCCCGCAGGATGGCGTTACCGCCGACGCGCTGATCCGCAACGCCGACCTGGCGCTCTACGCGGCCAAGGGCGACGGGCGCGGCGTCCACCGCTTCTATTCGTCGGAAATGCACGCCGATGCGGAGGATCGCCGCCAGCTGGAGGAGGATCTGCGCCGCGCCCTCGCCGCCGATGGCCTCCACCTCGTCTATCAGCCGGTGGTCTCGTCCAAGACCGAGACGGTCACGGGCTATGAGGCACTGCTGCGCTGGACGCATCCGGTGCGCGGGCCGATATCGCCTGCGCTCTTCATCCCGATCGCCGAGGATACGGGGCTCATCGCCCAGATCGGCGACTGGGTGATGCGCACCGCCTGCCTCGACGCGGCAAAATGGCCGGAAGAGGTGCGGGTCGCCGTCAACGTCTCGCCGACGCAATTCGCCAATCCCGGCTTCCCGTCCACCGTCATGAGCGCGCTCGCTGCCGCCCAGCTCGCGCCCGAACGGCTGGAGCTGGAGATTACCGAAAGCGTCTTCCTGAACGACGACGACGGCACCGATTCGATGTTCGCGCGGCTGAAATCCATCGGCGTGCGGCTCGCGCTCGACGATTTCGGCACGGGCTATTCCTCGCTCGGCTATCTCAAGAAAGCGCCCTTCGACAAGATCAAGATCGACCAGAGCTTCGTGCGCGGCGCATCGATCAAGGGCAACCGCAACAGCGCCATCATCAAGGCGATCGTCAGTCTGGCCGAAGCGCTGGGCATGGACACGACCGCCGAGGGTGCGGAGACGCAGGACGAACTGGCGCTGATCCGGCAATTGGGGTGCAGCCATATCCAGGGCTATATCTATGGCCGGCCGATGCTGTTCGAGGATGTGATGGTCCGCCACCGCACGATCGGCACCGCCGCTTCGGCCAACGGCTTCAAATCCAGCCGGCCCGAACGCAAGACGATGCTGCGGACGGTCGCGATCCATCATGACGGCCATGTCTATGCAGGGCGCATCCGCAACATCTCGCCCACCGGCGCGCTGGTCGAAGGGCTGTGGAACGTCCCGCCCGGCACCTTGTTCGCGATCGAGATCGCCGAAAACCAGCTGGTGAACGCCACCTCGCGCTGGTCGAAGGACGACCGCATGGGCGTGGAATTCGCTAGCGCGGTGGACATGGTCGCCCTCCGCAGCCCGCCGAAGTCGATGGCCTCCTGACGGGCGTTAATGCCCTCGCCCGCCTCCCTAACTGGTCCCCGGCGCAGGCCGGCGTCCGGTTTCAGACTGGACGAGGTCACGATCTACGCAGACAGGCGCCTGGTTCGTCTCGGATCGCGCCAGAAGCCCGGACCGAAGGCCATGTTCCCCCACGGCAACCGTCCCCCTCCCCCGGGCGCGCAGCGGCTGACCGGATGCTCGACAACCCGCCCAACCTCCGATGCGGCCCGGTGAGCTTGGTGGTCAGAAGCGGAAGCCGACCTCGACGCCGTAGGTGCGCGGAGGCGAATAGAGGCCGCCAAAGCCGGTATCGCCGGGCACCGCGATCACATAGGTCAGCGTTTCCTTGTCGAAGATGTTCTTGATCCAAGCCGTCACCCGGGCGCGGCTGTCGCCTACCGGGATGTTGGCGAGACTGAGCTGTGCATTCCACACATTACGGGTCACCTTCGGGGCGTTGGCCGGCGTGAAAGCGCCCACGTCATAGCCCGACGAGATGTTCCAATCGACATGGCCCATCAGCTTGCCGAAGCCACGGTCGAAAAGGACATAGTCGACGGCGGCCGTTCCCTGATGCTCGGGCGTGAGCGGCAAGCCGGGATCGCGCAGGGCGCCGAGCACGCGCACCAGCGGCCGTTTGGAATCGGCGAAGCCATAACCGGCGTTGAGCGTCAGCCCGTCGATCGGCGTCACCGACGCTTCGATCTCCAGCCCCCAAACGCGTGTAGTGCCGGGCGAGTTGATCGTGTCGACTTCGCCCGGGTTGAACGCGCTGGTCTGGACAGCGAGTTGCCTGCCGCTGATCCAGTTGTGATATGCCGCGCCGTTGACCCGGACCCGGCGGTCGGCGCTCTCGAACTTCGCGCCGACTTCGAGCGAGCGGTTCACTTCCTCGTCATATTCGTTGAACGTGGCCGAACGGACCGCCGCGCCGCCGGGCCGGCGCGGCTCGATCTGCCCGCCCTCAAGGCGCACTTCACCGCGCAAGGCGTCGCCGTGCAGAAGACTCCCGAGTTTCTGGCGCTGGTGGACGACTTCCCGCGCACGCCGATGGGCAAAATCCACAAAGGCAGGCTTGCCGATTTGCTTTTCGGCTCGGCGGATTGAATTCGGGTCTCGCAAGAGCTTGGTATTGCCGGATTGTCGCTGCTAATACGGCAGATTATTTAGACACTGTTTGTTGAAGGATAGGAGCGGCCGTGGAGATTGTTTCGCAGAATGTGCGGGTACCGAAGGCCGCCGAACTCGTCGCGAACAATTTGCGCAATCAGATTGTCAAAGGACAGCTTAAAGAAGGCGAGCCGCTGCCGCTGGAGTCGGAAATGCTCGTGCAGTTCGGGGTTTCGCGCCCAACGCTGCGCGAGGCATGCCGGATTCTCGAGTCTGAAGGGCTAATCAGCATCTCGCGCGGAACCCGTGGCGCGCGCGTCCACCTGCCCAAGACTGAGCTTGCCGCGCGCTATTTGGGACTGATCCTGCAATCGAACGGTGTGATGGTGAGCGATGTCTATTATGCGCGCGTGCTGATGGAGCCGCCAGCAGCCCGGATCGTTGCGCAGAGCCCGACGCCGCAAGCCATCGAGCGACTCAATGCCTGCATCGCCGAAGAGCGAAGGTTCATTGAAGATGTGGAGCAGTTCAGCCGCAGCTCGAACGAGTTCCACCGCACGCTCGTAGAGCTGAGCGGCGTTCGCACATTGACGGTCATCGTGGATATGCTCAACGAAATGCTCGGGCGGCATTTGCTTCAGATCTACATCCGCGCCGCCGGTGAGGCAGACTCGCTGGTCAGCCGCAAGAAAGCCGTGCGCGCGCAGGAAAAGCTGGTGACGCTGATCGAAGCCGGCGACGCGGACGGCGCGGCGACCTTCTGGCGCGAGCATCTGAGCATTGTGACCTCGACCATCAACAAGTGGCAGCATGCCGACTCGGTGGTCGATCTCACCAGTGGCGTGATGACCTGATCAGTCGATCAACGCCTTGATTCGCGCACGACCTCATGTCGATCGGGCCGCGTAGCTACACCATCCTGACGCCCGCATCACATTCGGCTGGTTCAGCGGCACCATCGCAGCCTATCTGGAAGCATCCCGCGCAATCCTTACGCGGATGCAGGCCAGCACCGACAATGGCAATCATTTGACCTTCGCCCCCCATGTCGAACTGAACGGCGACCGCGCGTTGAGCGACATGGCGGTGATTATCATCGGCCGCGCGCCCTATGACACGATGCTCGCTGACGTGGCCTGCTATTGCCGTTTCGTCTCGCGTGCCGAGCGTCGCGCGGGCGAATGGCGGCTATCGACGATGGATTGCGTCTACATTAAGGAAACCATTCAACCTGCCGACCCCGGCGTCGAGCTGGATTATGACGCCGAAGTGATGGCCGGGTTGCCGGGCGCCTATCGCATCATGGCCTATTCGCTCGTTCGCGCGGGGTTCCCGATCCGCGACGATCTTTACTCGCTCGATCAGCCCGAGCGCGTTTCCGAACTATATCGTGCCGCCCGTGCATGGCTTGGCGAGGGCTGAACTTCATCCGTCGCTCTTAAACGATGCCGCCGGCCAGGTATGTGCCTGGCCGGTTCAGGCCGCGCTCTGCGCCTGCCGCTGCGCCGTATAGCGATTCTCCGGCTCGGCCAGTCCTAGATGCGCGCGGAAGGTCGTGCCGTCATAGTCGGTGCGGAACAGCCCGCGCGCCTGCAGGATCGGAACCACCTTGTCGACGAACAGGTCGAGCTGCCCCGGCAAGGGCTCGAAAATGACGAAGCCGTCCGCCGCGCCGTCTTCAAACCATTGCTGCAAACGGTCGGCCACCGTCTCCGGCGATCCGACAAACACCCCGCGCGGCGTCGCCAACCGCTCGGCCACCTGCCGCAGCGTCAGATTTTCCGCCCGCACCTCGGCAAGGATGCGCAGCGTGCCGCTCTGCTGGCTGTCGAGCCCGATATGCGCCACATCGGGGAAGGGCGCGTCGAGATCATATTGCCGAAAATCATGGTCGTTGAAGGTGCGCGACAGGAAGCCGAGGCCGGTGTCGATCGACTCCAGCGCCGCCAGCTCGCGATAGCGCGCCTCCGCGTCCTCGTCCGTATCCCCGACGATCGGCGCGATGCCCGGCAGCACGAACAGCTGGTCGGGGTCGCGGCCGAAGCCCTTCGCCCGCGCCTTCACGTCGGCCAGATAGGCCTGGCCGTCCTCCTTGGTCGGCGCATGGGTGAAGATCACCTCGGCATGGCGCGCGGCGAAGCTGCGCCCGTCGTCCGACGCGCCGGCCTGGAAGATGACCGGCTGGCCCTGCGGCGTGCGCTTGATGTTGAGCGGCCCGCGCACCTGGAAATGCTCGCCCTTATGGTCCAGCCGGTGCAGCTTGTCGGGATCGACGAACCGCCCGCTCTCCTTGTCGGCGACATGCGCGCCATCCTCCCAGCTGTCCCACAGCCCCTTCACCACGGCGAGATATTCGGCGGCGATCTTGTAGCGGGTGGCGTGGGCGGGATGCTCGGTCTTGCTGAAATTGGCCGCCGTATCCCCCAGCCAGGACGTGACGACATTCCACCCCGCGCGGCCGCCGCTCAAATGATCGAGCGAGGCGAACTGGCGCGCGACGTTGAACGGCTCGGAGTAGCTGACCGTCAGCGTGCCGACGAGGCCGATGCGCGACGTGGTGGCGGCGAGCGCCGACAGGATCGTGATCGGCTCGAACCGGTTGAGATAATGCGGGCTCGATTTCTCGGTGATCGACAGGCTGTCCGCCACGAACAGGAAGTCGAACTTGCCCCGTTCCGCTGTCGCCGCCTGCTTCTGATAGTGGGACAGGCTGGTGCTGGCATTCACGTCCCGATCTGGATGACGCCAGTCGTTCCAGGTGCGGCCGACGCCGTGCAGGATGAAGCCGAGCTTGATGTGCGGGGATTTCGCCATGGGGGGGCAGCCTTTCGCCGATGCGGATATGGCGCGCAGCATAGAGGCCGTCCCCGCAACGCGACCAACGCGAAGTCGTGCCGCGACTATGACTTAGGCAAATAGGTGAGGGGGGTCAGAGCCCCGCCGCCTCGACCCAATAAGCGTGGCTGATCTCGCGCGCCAGCGTCCACACCTGCCGCCTGATGTCGGGCACGGCGACGATCTCCCAATGCGCGCCGCGCGTCATCGGGCCGACGACGCGCAGCCGCTCCTGCGCCTCGCCGTCCGCGCTGATCGCGCGGCACTGGCGATCCACATCGATGCCGATCGCCAGCGGATCGGGCCGGATCGCGCCCTTGTCGGCCAGCGCGCGCAACAGCGGATCGCGTGCGCGGTTGAGGTCGCCGAGAGGCCCGGTACAGTTGATGACCCGCGCGAAGCGTCGCCACGTCACCGCGTCGCTCCCCCGCGGACGCAACGCGACCGCGATCCCATCGCCCTCCGGCCGCGCGGCCACGATCTTCGCCGCCCCGATCTCCAGTCGCCCGCTGGCGCGCATCGCCGCCAGCCGTTCGGCCACCGCCGGCGCGAGGCGGTGGCGGTGCACATCCCAATAGGGCCGCAAATGCCGCAGGAAGCGCGCCCGGTCGGCCGCGTCGGCGGCGCGCCACATATCCTGGGTGAAGGGCCGCAGTTCGTCCACCGCCCCGCGCCAGCCGATCGCCTCCGCCCGCGCCCGCACCTGCCGCACCAGCGCCGACGCCGAACCCGCCGGCCGCTCCGTCGGGCTCGCCGCCGCCGGCCCCGGCGCATGGGCGTGGGGCAGCAGCCCGCGCCGGGACACCGCGACGATCCGCCCGGCAAAGCCCCCCGTGTCGAGGCTGAGCGCGCAATCCACCGCCGTCAGCCCACAGCCGAGCAGCAGCACCTGATCGTCTCCGCATAACCCATCAGCCAGCCCCGCCGTCCAGGGATCGTCGGCATAGGCGATATGGCTGATGCCAGCAAAGGCAGGCAGCGCATGCGGCGGCAGGTTGCCCGGCGCAATCACCGCAATGTCCGCAGCCACCCACGCGCCGGTCGCCAGCCGCACCGCCGCCGCCTCGTCCGACAGCCGGATATCGACCGCCTCGGCCTCCACCAGCCGCAGCCGCGCGCCCGCCTCGTCCGCCGCCGCCTCCAGCAGGTCGCGCAGATATAGACCATAGGTCCGCCGCGTGGCGAAACTGGCATCCTGTCCTTCGGCCCGCGCCTTCAGCCAGTCGGCGAAATGGCCCGGTGCGTCGGGCAGCGCGCTCATATTGGCGGCGCGGACATTGAGGACATGGTCGTCTTGCGCCGCGCCATAGGCAAGGCCCCGCCCCAGCCGGTCGCCCCGACGCTCGATCAGCGTCACCCGCGCCTCGCCATGACGCAGCAGGTTGATCGCCAGCAGCGTGCCGGAAAAGCCGCCGCCGACTATGGCGACATGATCGGCGCTCAGCATCGATCAAGCATTTCTAATGGAACGGGCAGCATTGCTTGTGGGACATATCTCTACTGCTACCATAGATAAATAGCCAAGATGTGATTGTCGGAGATTATGGTCATGGCCCCTGTGCGATCCCTGCTGGCCGGGTGGCGGCGCTGTAAGGCGGCGGCGGCGCGCGAATTTCTGCGCGATCCCCATGTCATCCTGTTCGAGCGCGCCGCCGATCCCGCCCCGGCCGCGACAAGCGCCCATGGCGGCTGAGGGTCTTTCCCGCCGGCTGCTGCTGGGCGGCGGCGCGGCCTCCTGCCTGCTGCTCGCCGCCTGCGGTTCCACCAAGGGCGGCCGACCCACGTTGCGCGTGTCGATCACCGGCAAGGGCGACGGCGATTCGCGCCTGCTCTTCAAATCCGCCGGGATCAAGCCCGACGGCTTCGACATCGCCTATAGCGAGTTCCAGTCGGGCCATCTGGTGGTCGAGGCGCTGAACGGCGGCTCGCTCGATTATGGCGGGATGAGCGAGATCCCGCCCATCTTCGCCGCCGCCTCCACCATCCAGAGCTTCCGCCAGATCGCGGTCGCCCATGGCGACGTCAATAACCAGGTCGTGCTGGTGCCCAAGGGATCGACCGCCAGGAGCATCGCGGACCTCAAGGGCAAGCGCGTCGGCTATGTCCGCGCGACCACCTCGCAATATTTCCTCATCCGCATGCTGGAGGAAGTCGGCCTGGGATGGGACGATATCAGGCCGGTGGCGATGGGCGTCAGCGACGGCGCGGCAGCCTTCTCGCAAGGTGCGCTCGACGCCTGGGCGATCTACGGCTTCCCGATCCAGCGCGCGATCGCGACCGAAGGCGCGCGCATCCTGCGCACCGCCTATGGCATCCTGTCGGGCAATTATCTCGTCGCCGCGCATGTCGATACGCTGGCTGATCCCGATAAGGCGAAGCTGGTCGCCGACTATCTCGGCCTGGTCCAAAGAGCCTATGGCTGGGCTGCCGCGCATCAGGAGCAATGGGCGGCCATCGTGTCCAAGGATATCGGCGTACCGCTCGCCTATGTGCAGGACCAGTTCAAGCGCAAAAGCGCGACCTACGAACTGCGGCCGGTGACTCGGCAAGCCATCGCGTCGCAGCAGAAGGTCGCCGACCTCTTCTACGCGCAGAAGCTGCTCCCCAAGCCGGTCGATGTCCGCCCTTTGTGGGACGACCGCTTCAATTCCGCCATTCCCAAAAGAGGCTGACCATCATGGCAACCCGTCTCGCAACCCCCGACGCCATTCCCGCGATCACCGACGATTATCTCGACTGGCTGACCCGCGAACTCGCGTCCCATGCGCAAGCCTATGACCGCAGCGGCGAATTTCCCCGCGCGCCCTTCGACCTGCTGGCGCGCGAAGGGCTGATCGGCCTCACCGTCCGCCCGGAACTGGGCGGTCGCGGCGCGAACCTGTCAGAGGCGCTGCGTGTGCTCGCCGCCGTCGCGAAAGGGGAGCCGTCGACCGCGCTCATCCTCTTCATGACCTATCATTATCACGCCAACCCGCATCGCGCGCAGGGCTGGCCCGCCGCCATCTACGAGCGGCTGGCGGCCGATGCGGTTGCGGGTCGCGGCCTGATCGGGGGCCTCCGCGTCGAGCCCGAACTCGGCACCCCGGTGCGGGGCGGCCTGCCCGTCACGATCGCGCGGCGCACGGCCGACGGCTGGGCGATCAGCGGCACGAAAATCTATTCGACCGGATCGACTGGGCTCGACTGGTATTCGGTCTGGGCGAAAACGGACGAAGAGGAGCCGCGCGTTGGCAATTTCCTGGTGAAGGCCGGCAGTCCCGGCGTCACCATCGAGCCGGCCTGGGATCATCTGGGGATGCGCGCGACCGTCAGCCACGCGGTCCATTTCGCCGACACGCCGACCCCGCTCGACCATGCGGTGGACGTGCGCCTGCCACAGCAATGGGCGGCGGCTGCGGGCGACCCCAGCCTCGCCATCTGGAACGCACTCGCCATATCGACCATCTATGACGGCGTGGCCCGCGCCGCGCGCGACTGGCTCGCGCCCTATCTTAACGACCGCGTGCCCTCCAACCTCGGCGCGTCGCTCGCCACCCTGCCGCGCGTGCAGGAGAAGTTCGGCGAGATAGAGGCGCTGCTTCAGGTCAACGCCGCCCTGATCCGCGACGCCGCCGCGCGCTACGATGCCGGCGATCCGCCCGGCGCGGTCGCGGTCAACAATATCAAATATGTCGCGACCGCCAACGCCATCCGCGCGGTCGAGATCGGCTTGGACCTCACCGGCAATCCCGGCCTCAGCCGCAACAACCCGCTCGAACGCCATTATCGCGACGTGCTGTGCAGCCGCATCCACTCGCCGCAGACCGACACGATCCTTGTCACCGCCGGTCGCGCGGCGCTGGGGCAATAACCATGTCGCTCATCATCGCCAGCCAGCTCGACGCCGATTTCAACAAGGGTCTCGGCCAGCACCCGATCGCGCCGGTCGTGATCGACGTGGCGGAGGACGAACCCTGGACCGCCGCCGCCGAAGCCGACCTGCTGCTGGTCCGCCCGACGCCCGCCTGGCGTCAGCCGCGCGTCGCGCGTCCCTCGCTGTGGCCGGGCCGGTTGAAATGGGTCTATAGCGCGTCCGCCGGCATTGATTTCTATCCCGAATGGCTGCTCGACGCGCCGCTCGTCACCTGCGGGCGCGGCGTCGCGTCGGACGAAATCGCCGACTATGTGATCGCCGCCATCTATGCCCATGCCAAGAATCTTGAGGCGGTGACGGTGCGGTCGCGCGCCGACTGGAAACATGCGCCGCTGGGGCGCGTGTCCGGCACCACGGTCGGCATCGTCGGGCTGGGCGCGATCGGCCAGGCGGTGGCGCGGCGCGTGCTGGCGCTCGGCGCGCAGGTGGTGGCGCTGCGGCGATCGGGCGCGCAGGCCGGGATCAGCGGCGTCGAACTGCTGACCGATCTGCCCGCTCTCGTCGCCCGCGCCGACCATATCGTCGTCGCCGTGCCCGGCACGCCCCAGACCCGCCATCTTTTCGACGCGCTCTTGCTTGCACAGGTAAAGCCCGGCGCGCACATCATCAATGTCGCGCGCGGCTCCGTGCTGGATCAGGATGCGCTGGTCCGCGCGCTCGACCGCGCTGATGGTCCGGGCTTTGCTACGCTCGACGTCACCGAACCCGAGCCGCTGCCCGAAGGCCATTCGCTCTACAGTCACCCCAAGGTCCGGCTGACCCCGCATATCTCCAGCAACTACACGCTCGTGCGGCACCGCCTGCTGGAGAAGGTGCGCGACGACATCAGCCGCTTCGTGCGTGGCGAAACCCCGACCGACGTGGTCGATCCGGCGCGGGGTTACTAAGCGGGCAGGCGCATCACAGCCCCTGCACCGTCTCCCGCGCCAGCTCCGCCAGCCGGTGCGCCGCGCTGTCCAGCTTGTCGCCCGCGCGCAATATCGCCGCGACGCGCGGCAGGTCGGGCAAGCGCTCATGCGCGAGCGTCGCTTCCTCGCCGATGAAAAGATGCGTGCGGCAGGTGATGCCCAGGCCCGCGCCCACGGCCGCCTTGAGCGTCGCGAGATTGGGCGTCTCCACCGCGATCCGCCATTGCAGGCCTGCGTCCTCCAGCCCCCGTATCGCCGCCTCCCGGAAGCGGCAGGGCTCCTCCAGCACGGCGAGCGGAATGATGCTGCGGTCGGCCAGCGCCGCATCGCCATACCAGGCCATCGGCGCGACCGTGACCGCATGGGGGTCGTTCGGCGCGGCAAAGCCCAGCAAAATGTCCAGCTCGCGCCGATCGAGCAGCGCCTGCAACTCCGCCGTGCCCGCGACGCGCGCATAGATTTGCGCGTCGGGGTGCAGCTCCGAAAAGCGCGAAAGCAGCCCGGACAGCAAAGTGTCCGCGAAATCCTGCACCATGCCGATCCGCGCCGGCCCGGCAAAGCGCCCCGCGCTCACCGCCGCCACCGCCTCGTCATGCAGCAGCAGCACGCGCCGCGCATAATCCAGCATCACCTCGCCGGCCGGCGTCAGGTTCAGCCGCCGCCCTTCGCGCAGGAACAGGGTCTGCTGCACCAGCTCCTCCAGCCGCTTGATCTGGAGACTGAGCGCGGACTGGGTCACGAACACCTGTTCCGACGCATTGAGCATCGATCCGGTATCGACGATCGCGACGAAGCTGCGCAGCAAATTGGTGGGCAGGTTGACCGGCACGGCGGGCCTTTCTCGGGAAGAATGCGGGGAAGGACCGACCCAAGGCAGGGAACGGGCCATCCCCTATCGCCGATGCTTATATATCAATCAAAATAGTAGAGATTTGGGGTGACCAACTAAATCTTGATATGTCCGCCGCCGGACCAAAAAACGGCTCTTTTCTTCGTTTAGGCGAGCCGATCGGGCATCCGGCCGAGCCTTATGACCGGCGCTCATAGATCGGCGCAGAAAAACTTAATTGAAACGGTAGAGAATACATGATGGGCTTGCCGCGACCTGAACAGGGACCGGATATGGCAAGCGTAGCAATCGGACATTCCCATGGCGCGGAGCGCGCGCGGCGGCCCTTCTCGCTGTCGCGCTTCGGCGGCCGCTGGCTCTCGCCGGTGCTGCTGCTGCTGCTCTGGGAGCTGGGTTCGCGTAGCGGCCTGATCCCCGAACGCACACTCGCCGCGCCCTCGGCCGTCATCGGCACGCTCATCGAGATGGTGATTTCGGGCGAGCTGCCCTCCAATCTCCTCGTCTCCTTCGCCCGAGTCGCCGCCGGCCTTCTGATCGGCGTCGGTCTCGGCCTCGCTCTCGGCCTCTTCGCCGGCCTGTCCCGCGCCGGCGAGCTGGCGGTCGATCCGCTCATGCAGATCAAGCGCACCATCCCGGCGCTCGCGCTGACCCCGCTCTTCATCGTCTGGTTCGGCATCGGCGAAACCCCCAAGGTGGCGCTGATCGCCTTCGCCACCATCTTCCCGGTCTATCTCAACCTCTACAGCGGCATCCGCAGCGTCGACCTGCGCCTGCTGGACGCCGCCAAGAGCTTCGGTCTCAGCCGCGCCGAACAGATCTGGCATGTCGTCCTGCCCTCGGCACTACCCTCGCTGCTGGTCGGACTCCGCTACGCCCTCTCGGTCTCGATCCTCGTCCTCGTCGTGGCGGAGCAGATCAACGCTTCGGCCGGCCTTGGCTACCTCATCAACAATGCCCGCGATTTCATGCGGACCGACATCATCGTCGTCTGCCTGATGGTCTACGCCATCCTCGGTCTCGGCGCCGACTGGCTGGTCCGCGCCATCGAAGCCCGCGCCCTCGTCTGGCGCCCCAGCATAGTGGAGCAATAAGCATGGACGCTCGCCTCGGCTTTACCGCGCTCGACAGCGCAGTGCATCAACCCCATCCCGAGCCCGTGGTCCGCCTGCGCGGCTTCACCCGCCGCTTCGGCGCGAACACGATCATCGACGGGCTGGACCTCGATATCGCGCCGGGCGAGTTCATCGCCCTGCTCGGCCGCTCGGGATCGGGCAAGACCACCTTGCTGCGCACCCTCGCCGGCCTCGATGAAGTGCGCGGCCAGAATGTCGAAGTCCCCGACAGCCGCGCCGTCGTGTTTCAGGACGCCCGCCTCCTGCCGTGGAAGCCGGTCTGGAAGAATGTCGGCCTCGGCCTCAAGGGCGACATCCGCCCCCGCGCCGAAGCCGCGCTCAAGGAGGTCGGCCTCGGCCATCGCATCGACGCTTGGCCACTCACTCTTTCGGGCGGCGAAGCCCAGCGCGCCGCGCTCGCCCGCGCGCTGGTGCGGGAGCCCGAATTGCTGCTGCTCGACGAACCCTTCGCGGCGCTCGATGCGCTCACCCGCTACCGGATGCACGACCTCGTCCTCGCGCTCTGGCGCAGGCACCGCCCCGCCGTGCTGCTCGTCACCCATGATGTCGAGGAAGCGATCGCGCTCGCCGACCGGGTGCTGGTGCTGGACAAAGGCCGCATCGTCGCCGAAGAACGCATCACCGCCCCGCGCGGCGAACGCGCCAGCTTCTCCGCCCGCCTGCGCGAAAAGCTGCTGGCCAATCTCGGCGGCGACGATCATGGCGTCATCCCCTTCGCGCCCGCGCTGGAAGCCGCCGAATGACGGCAGCCGCCACCCTCGACCGGCCGATCGACACCACCCGCCTGCGCGGCTTCGTCACCGCCTTCGCCGACCTGCTGGCGGCGACCAGCGATGAACGGGCGATCCTCGACAGCGGCAGCGCGCTGCTCGCCCGGCTGATCGCAACCGACGACTGGCTGCCGGAAGAGTATGCGCGGCCCAACCCCGACCGCTACCAGCAATATCTGCTCCATTGCGACAGCCGCGAGCGCTTCAGCGTCGTCAGCTTCGTCTGGGGACCGGGCCAGTCCACCCCGATCCACGACCATAGCGTCTGGGGCCTGGTCGGCGTCCTGCGCGGCGTCGAGCGGGTCGAGCGCTTCGGCCGCCTCCCTTCGGGCGCGCTGGTGGCGGAGGGCGAGGAACTGCTCCACGCCGGCGAGGTCGACGCCGTCTCTCCCCGCATCGCCGACATTCACCGCGTCACCAACGGTCTCGCCGACCGCCCCTCGGTCAGCATCCACGTCTATGGCGCGAATATCGGCGCGGTCGAGCGCGCGACCTACGCCCCCGACGGCACGCCCAAGACCTTCATCTCGGGATATGCCAACCGCACCCTCCCCAATCTTTGGGACAGATCGAGAAACCCATGACCACCGACACGCTTGACCGCCTCCAGACGTCCACCCCGCAGGACATCCGGCGCGCCCTCCTGATCGGCACCGAGATCGCGCTGATCGACGTGCGCGAGGAGCATGAATTCGCGCAGGGCCATCCCCTCTTCGCGGCGCAGATCCCGCTCCGCCGCATCGACGCAGAAGCGCGCTGGCGCATTCCCCGCCTCGACACCCCGATCATCATCTATGACAATGGCGAAGGGCTGGCGCGCAAGGCGGCGGTCCGCCTCGAGGCGCTCGGTTACACCGACGTGCGCGAGCTGGAGGGCGGCCTCGCCGCCTGGCGCGACGCGGGCTATGAGCTGTTCGAGGATGTGAACAGCTACAGCAAGGCGTTCGGCGAACTGGTCGAACATCGCCGCCACACCCCGAGCCTCCCCGCCGAGGAAGTGCAGGCGCTGATCCGCGAAAAGGCCGACATCAAGATTCTCGATGCCCGCCGCTACGACGAATATAACACCATGAACATCCCGACCGGCACCAGTGTCCCCGGCGCGGAACTGGTGCTCCGCGCGCAGACCATTGCGCCCGATCCCGACACCACGATCATCGTCAACTGCGCCGGCCGTACACGGTCGATCATCGGCGCGCAGTCGCTGGTGAATGCCGGCATCCCCAACAAGGTCTATGCCCTGCGCAACGGCACGATCGGCTGGACTCTGGCCGGGCAGGAGCTGGAAACCGGCCAGACCCGCGCCGCGCCCGAAGTGGACGATGCCGCGACGGAAGAAGCGCGCGCCCACGCCCGCGACGTCGCCTATCGTGCGGGCGTCAAGCGGATCGGCTGGAAAGAGCTGGAGGCGCTGAAAGCCGAGACGGGGCGCACCCTCTATCTCTACGACGTCCGCCAGCCGCGCGAATATGAAAGCGGCCATCTGCCTGGCTTCCGCAACGCGCAGGGCGGGCAGCTGGTCCAGGAAACCGACCATAATGCCCCGGTGCGCGGCGCGCGCATCGTCGTCACCGATCCCACCGGCGTGCGCGCCGACATGACCGCCTCCTGGCTCGCCCAGCTTGGGTGGGAAGTCTATGTGCTCGACGTCGACTGGTCCGCCGCCACGCTGGAGCGCGGCCCCGACAGCGCGCCGCCGCCGCGTGGCCCGGAGGGCCGCTACAAGCGCCCCTATGAAGGCACCGACAACAAGGCCGCCGCGATGCAGGCCTATCTCGACTGGGAATATGGCCTCGTCGCCCAGCTGGAGCGCGACGGCACCCACGGCTTTTATGTGATCTGATAAAGACAGAAAGACAGGAGGACGCAGCATGAGCGTCAAGTTCATCGGCTATATCGGCTTCAACAACGGCTCCGAAACCCAGTCGGCCGTCCGCAGCCGCGCGCTCGATATCGACTATGTCGATGCCGCCGCTAAGGCGCAGGAGGAGGGCGGCTTCGACCGTGTCCTTATCCCCTTCGGCTCCAACAGCCCGGAAAGCCAGATCGTCGCGGCCCATGCCGCCGCGCGCACGACGCGGCTCGGCTTCCTCGTCGCGCATCGCCCCGGCTTCACCCAGCCGACCGTCGCCGCGCGGCAGCTCGCGACGCTCGACCAGCTTTCGGGCGGCCGCGTCGCCGTCCACATCATCACCGGCGGCGCCGATGAAGAAATGGCGCGCGACGGCGACACGAAGACGGTCAAGGCGGAACGCTACGCCCGCACCGACGAATATCTGACGATCCTGCGGCAGGAGTGGACTGCGTCCAAGCCCTTCGATCATCAGGGCCGCTTCTACGACATCCGCCAGGCGTTCAGCGCGATCAAGCCCGACAATCTGCCGGTCTTCTTCGGCGGTTCGTCGGACGAGGCGATCGAGGTCGCTGGCCGCCATGCCGATGTCTATGCGCTCTGGGGCGAAACCCTCGCCGCCGTGCAGGACACGGTCCGCGCCGTGCGCAAGTCCGCCGCGCGCTACGGGCGCAGCCCCGGCTTCTCGCTCTCGCTCCGTCCCGTCATCGCCGACACCGAGGAAGCCGCGTGGAAGCGCGCTGCCGAGATCGAGGAACAGGTGCGCGGAAACCGCGTCGCCGCCGGGCTGCCGCTGACCGGCCATCGCCCGCCCAATGCCGGCTCGCTGCGCCTGCTCGAAACCGCCAGCAGCAACCGGCAGGACAAGCGCCTGTGGACCGGGGTCGCGGCGCTGACCGGCGCGGCCGGCAACAGCACGGGCCTCGTCGGCACGCCCGAGCAGGTCGCCGACGCCATGCTCGATTATTATGACATCGGCATCGACCATTTCCTGATCCGCGGCTTCGATCCGCTCGGCGATTCGATCGTCTACGGCCGCGAACTGCTGCCGCTGGTCCGCGCCAAGGTCGCGGAGCGCGAAGCGGCCGGTCTCGCTCTGGCGGGCTGATCCATGTCGAAAAAGACTGTCGCCATCCTGTCGGCGGCCCTTGTCGCGGTGGCGGGCCTCGGCCTTGCCGCCGCGACCTTTTCCCGCAAAGACGACAATGTCCTGCGCGTCGCCAACCAGAAGGGGCAGGTGAAGGCGATGATGCTCGCCTCCGGCGCTCTGGAAGGCGCGCCCTATAGCGTCGAATGGTCCGAATTTCCCGCGGCCCAGCCGTTGCTCGAAGCGGTCGGCGGCGGCGCGGCGGACTTGGGCCTTGCCGCCGACGCGCCGTTCATCTTCGCCTATCAGAGCGGCAGCCCGGTCAAGGCGATCGCCGTCCAGTCCCCCGCCAACCAGGCGGCGCAAGCGCTCGCCATCCTCGTCAAGACCGGATCGCCGATCCGCAGCGCGCAGGATCTGGTAGGCCGGTCAGTCGCCACCACGCGCGGCTCGATCGGCCATCATCTGCTGCTCCAGGCGCTCGAACGCGCGAACATCCCGGCGGAGAAGGTCCGCGTCACCTTCCTGCCGCCCGGCGACGCGAAGGCCGCTTTCGACAGCGGCGCGATCGACGCCTGGGCGACCTGGACACCCTATACCAATGTCGCGATCAAGGAAGGCGCGCGCGCCGTCGTGGACGCCAAGGATTATGGCCTGCCGCTCTATATCGACATCGCCAATGCGGACTCGATCGCGCCCAAGCGCGCGCTGCTCGCCGATTTCCTGAAACGGGAAGCGAAGGCGGTCGCCTGGTCGCGCGCGCATCCCGATCAGTTCGCGGCGGTGCTGGCGAAGGAAACCGGCCTGCCGCTCGACATCGCCCGCGCCAGTTTCGAGCGGAGCAACCGCGTATCGCGCCCGATTGATGCCAGCGTCGTCGCGCATGAGGAGGCGATCACCGCCCGATTCCAGCGCGCGGGCCTCATCGAAGACGCGCGCAATGTATCGCAAGCCTTTGATCCAAGTTTCTCTAAACAATAGATTTCCATCAGCAAAGCTAAGCTAAAGTTGAGAGTAAATCATAGGTCATTGGTCAAACTCATTTCTCAACTAAAGATGTAGTAAATATAGCAACCCTCAAATCCGAACTGGGGGTCAAAAAACATGAAGCGTTTTCAGTATCTTACAAAAGCAAGTGCGTGTATAGCTGTTCCACTCGCTGTTCCACTTGCATCGGCGCAGCCGCTCCCGGTCGCCCCGCAGGCAGCGGAGGGCGACGGGGCCGACGCCGGCACCATCATCGTCACCGGCGTGCGCGGGGCGCCCCGCACCATTGCGGAAAGCCCGGCCCCGATCGACGTGGTGGGCGCGGAAAAGCTGCAAGCCACCGGCTCGGCCGAGTTCGGCGAAGCGCTGTCCAAGCTGCTCCCCTCGCTCAACTTCGGCGCGACCCATGCCGGCGTCTTCTCGATCGGCCGCCCCGTCACCAACCGCGGCCTCGCGCCCGCCTATACGCTGGTGCTGGTGAACGGAAAGCGGCGGCATAACGGCGCTTTCCTCAACAACTCGACCGCCGACACGTCGGGCGCGAACCCGGTTGATATCGATCTCATCCCAACGAGCGCGATCGACCGGATCGAGGTGCTGAAGGACAGCGCCGCCGCTCAGTATGGCACCGACGCGATCGCCGGCGTCATCAACATCCAGCTTGCCGAGAAGGAGGGGCTCTCCGCCGACTTCACCTACGGCACCCTCTACGAGGCCAATGGCGAGCCCGACAGCTGGAAGGGCACGATCCGCTATGGCACGAAGATCGGCCCTGACGGCGGCTTCCTCACCCTCTCCGGCGACATCCGCAAGCGCGGCGGGGCGTGGTGGAACCTGCCCGCGACCGACATCAACCTCTACGGCCTGCCCGCCGGCCGCACCATCGACCAGGTGGTGGCGACGAGCGGCCTCACCCGTGCCCAGGTCGAGGCGAACGTCGCCGCCGCCAACGCCCGCAACGCCCAGTGGAACCGCGACGGCGCGCATAATGGCGACCCGCAGATCGAGGCGTTCAACTTGGCCTACAATGCCGAATTGCCGGTAACCGAAAATGTCAGCCTCTACAGCTTCGGCACCTATGGCGAGCGCGACGCCCAGATCGGCAATAATTTCCGCCGCCCCAACAGCACCGCCAATTTCACGGCGCAGTTCCCGGACGGCTATTACCCGCTCAACAATATCGAGGAGAATGACTTTCAGGTTGTCGCGGGTCTGAAGGGCACGCTGGTCGGCTGGGACTATGACGTCTCCTCCTCCTTCGGCCGCAACTACAGCCATCAATTCTCCAAGCTGTCGGTCCGTCCCTCGCTCGGGCCGACCGGCCCGACGGAATGGCCCAACCTCGCCAATTTCGAGTTCCGCCAGTGGACCCACAATGTCGATCTGCACCGCAGCGTCGACATCGGTCTCGCAAAGCCGCTCGAAATCTCGGTGGGCGCCGAATATCGGCTCGACCGCTTCCGCACCTTCGCCGGCGATCCGCTGGCTTATCAGCCCGCGACCTACACCTTCAAGCCGGGCGACCAGCAATATGACTGGAATGTCGGCCGCATCGCGTCGCCGGTAGTCCAGGGCGCGATCGTCCTGTCGCCCGCCGACGAGGCCGACATCAGCCGGAAAGTCTATGCCGGCTATATCGACCTCGGCCTCTATCCCACTGACGCCTGGTATATCGGCGCGGCGATCCGGGCCGAACATTATGACGACGGCTCGGGCAGCCCCATCGGCCTCAAGCTCAACAGCCGCTACGAAGTCACCCCGACGCTCGCGATCCGCGGCACGGTCGGCACCGGCTTCCGCGCGCCTTCACTGACGCAGATCGGCTATGCCCAGACGGACGGCCGCACCTCCTCCTTCTTCAACCCCGCCACCGGCCAGACCGAATTGCGCCCGACCGTCGCCAAGCTGGTGACGGCGGACTCGACCGTGGGCCAGTTGCTCGGCGCCAAGCCGCTCAAGGCGGAAAAGACGTGGAACGCCGGCCTCGGCCTCGTTTTCACCCCCGCGCCGTCGCTCTCGATCACGCTCGACAGCTACTATATCCGCATCAAGGACCGGGTGGAGCGCACCGGCCGCCTGTTCGGCCCCGGCATCTCGGCGATCCTCGCCGCCAACGGCCTCTCCGACATCGAGCAGGCGGAATATTTCATCAACGCCGCCGACACCGAGACCAAGGGGTTCGACCTCGTCGCGGACTATAGCCGCAATCTGGGCGACCTCGGCAAGGTCGGCCTGACGCTGGCCTTCAACTATTCCAAGACCAAGGTCACCGACGTCGTCGCCACCCCGTCGCAACTCTTCGCGGCGAACGGCGCGTCGCTGCTGGGCGCGGGATCGGTCTTCTTCGGCGGCGACAAGATCGGCGAGCTGGAAGTGCTCCAGCCCCGCACCAAGCTGGTGAGCAGCTTCAACTGGCAGAAGGGCATTTTCGGCGTCAGCGTCACCGCCACCCGCTACGGCAAATATACCCAACGCACGGCGGCGGGCGACGACCGCTATTTCGGCGCGAAGATCATCACCGACGCCAGCATCAGCGCGAAAGTGACCGACTTTGCCACGCTATCGGTCGGCGCGACCAATCTCTTCGACGTGCGGCCCGAAACCAACGGGCCGGGCAATCCCCAGACGGGGCAGGGCTATTACGGCCCGTCGCCCTTCAACCCGGCAGGCGGCTATTATTATGGACGGATCGCTCTTGCCTTCTGACCGCCGAACCTTCCTCGCCGGGGCGGCCGCTTTCGCCCTCGCCGCGTGCGGGGGCGGGAAGGGCGGCCGCACGAAGCTGGTGCTGGGCGATCAGGTCCATCTGCTCCAGTCGAAGGCGGAGGCAGCGGGGGTGCTCGGCAACCTCGCCTATGACATAGAATGGGCCAATTTCGTCGGCGCAGCGCCCTTGCTCGAAGCGCTCAACGCCGGCGCGGTCGATACCGCGCCGGCGGGCGACCTGCCGGTCGTGCTGGCGGCGGCGGCCAAGGTGCCGTTAAAGGTGATCGCCGGCTCGGTCTCCTCCACGAAGGACATCGGCATCATCGTTCCGCCCGGCTCGCCGATCCGCTCGGTCGCGGCTCTCGCCGGCCACCGCGTGATTGTCTCCAGCGCACGCGGCAGCATCTCGCATTATCTCCTCCTTGAAGCGCTCAAGGAAGCGAAGCTCGACCGGCGCACGGTCGATATCGGCTTCATGCTGCCCAACGACGCCGCCGCTGCCTTCGCCGCCGGGCGGATCGAGGCCTGGGCGACCTTCGGCACCTATCAGATCGCCGCCGAGCAGCGCGGCGCGCGGGTGCTGCGCGACGGGCAGGGGATCAACACCGGCCTCACCCTCATCGCCGCGTCGCAGGCGGCGCTGGACGATCCCGCCAAGCGCGCCGCGCTTAAGGACGTGCTCGCCCGCTTCCGCCAGGCCAGCCTCTGGGCGCAGGCGCACCCGGCCGACTATGCCGCCGTGTTCGCAAAGGCGACCGGAGTCGACCCAAAGCTCGCCAAGCTGATCGTGGATCGCCAGAACCCCGTGCTGGTCGCGCCCGACGCCGCCGTCATCGCGCCGCTCCAGCGTGTGGTCGATCGCTTCCGCGCCGATGGCGAACTGCCCGCCCATGTCGATGTCGCCTCCATCGTCGATCGCGGCATCTTCCCGGCATGAGCAGCGCTTCGCGACCCTTCAGAAATCCTCATTGGGCGGCCCCCTGCCGCCCGCTTACTATTCCGCCCAAAGGAGCATCGCCATGGCTACAGTGTTGAAGGACGACCGGTTCCGCCACAGCGGCATCAGCGAGGCCGAGTGGAAGGTCCGCGTCGATCTCGCCGCCTTCTACCGCCTCTCGGCCCTCTATGGCTGGGATGATTTCATTTACACCCACATCTCCGCGCGGGTGCCGGGGCCGGACCATCATTTCCTCATCAACCCCTTCGGCCTGATGTTCGACGAGATCACCGCGTCCAGCCTGGTCAAGGTCGATCTCGACGGCAATATCATAGGGGACAGCGATTACGGCATCAACTATGCCGGCTATGTGATCCACTCCGCGATCCACGGCGCGCGAGAGGACGCGCATTATGTCGCCCATTTCCACAGCGCGGACGGCATGGCGGTCTCCGCCCATGCCGAAGGGCTGCTGCCCTTAAACCAGCGCGCGCTCGGTCTCATCCCGCGCCTCTCCTATCATGCCTATGAAGGGGTGGCGCTCAACCTCGACGAGCGCGAGCGGCTGGTTGCCGATCTTGGCGATACGAAGGTTATGCTGCTCCGCAACCATGGCACTTTGGCCCTGGGTGCGTCACCGGGCGAAGCATTCAGCGGCATCTATCATCTGGAGGAAGCCTGCAAGGCGCAGGTCCGCACGCTCACGGTGGGCCGCGACAAGGTGCTGATCGCGCCCGAAGCCGCGCAGGAGGAAGTGCGCCGCCAGATCGGCCGGGAACGCAAGCCCGTCGAGGGCGGCAAGTCGCATTATGATCTCGTCTGGGAAGCCGCGCTCCGCAAGGCGCAGCGCCAGTCCCCCGGCTTCGACGCCTGAAACCCAGGCCATGACCAAGCGGCAATTGAAGCTCGGCCTCGTCCCGACCGGGGTGGGCGGCCCCGGCGACAGCAACCGCTGGCTCGACACCGACATTCCGGTCGACGCCAGCGTCAATATCGACTGGACCATCGACATCGTGCGTCAGGCAGAGGCGGCGAAGTTCGACCTCGTCTTCATCGTCGACAGCCAGTTCATCACGCCCCATTCGCCGCCCCATTATCTCAACCGGCTGGAACCGCTCACCCTCCTGTCGGCGCTCGCGGTGGCGACGAAGCATATCGGCCTCGTCGGCACCTTCACGACCTCTTACAACGACCCCTTCGGCCTTGCCCGCCGCCTCGCCTCGCTTGACCTCATCAGCAAGGGGCGGGCCGGCTGGAACGTCGTCACCAGCGGCGACGCGGGCACCGCCAGCAATTTCAGCCTGCCCGAACATTTCGATTATGACACACGCTACCGCCGTGCCGTCGAGTTCCTGGACGTGGCGCGCGGCCTCTGGTCGAGCTGGGAGGAAGGCGCATTGGTCCGCGACCGGGCGACCGGCCAGTTCCTCGATCCCGACCGGCTGCACCGCCTCGACCATCGCGGCGAATTCTTCCAGGTGGCAGGGCCACTCAACATCCAGCGCTCGCCGCAGGGCGAGCCGGTCATCTTTCAGGCGGGCGACAGCGATCAGGGCCGCGATCTCGGCGCGAATATCGCCGACGCCATCTTCACCCACGCCGCCACGATCGAGCAGGGCCAGTCCTTCTACGCCGACCTCAAAGGCCGCGCCGCCCGCCTCGGCCGAAACCCCGACGAGATCGTGATCCTCCCCGGCTTCTTCCTCTATGTCGGCGACACCGACGCGGAAGCGCAAGACATTCAGCGCCGCTATCGCGAACTGGACCAGAGCTTCGACCAGGCGCTGGCCGAATTCGGCCGTCCCTTCGGCTGGCATGATTTCCGCCGCTACGATCCCGACGCGCCCTTCCCGGCGGAGGCGCTGGAGGCCGCGAAAAGCAGCTTCTACACCCATGCCAAGCGCATCACCGACGAAGCGGTCGCGCAGGGCTGGACGCTGCGGCAGGCGGTAGAAAAGGCCCGCGCCGGGCGCGGTAGCCCCTTCGTCGGATCGCCCGAAACCGTGGCGAACGAAATTCAGCGCTGGTTCGAGGGGCGGGCGCTCGACGGCCTCAACGTCCATCTCGGCCATCCCGAACAATTCACCCGCTTCACGAGCCAAGTGGTGCCGATCCTGCAAGAGCGCGGCCTGTTCCGCACCGATTATGAAGGCGCTACGCTGCGCGCCAATCTAGGCCTCCCCATTCTGGCCAGCCGCCACCGCCGGGAGCCAGCACGGCTGGACGCCGCCTGAACCTATGACAAATCATCGCCGCCGCGTTGCCAACTCTCATTGGCGGCGCGGCGCGCGGGCGGCCATCATGCCTCAACAGCCAAGGAGACGATGATGGCGACTATCCTCACCGAACCTCTCACGACCCGCTATGCCGCGCTTCAGGCCGAGCGCGAGCGCAGCTGGCCCGCCGCGCAACTCGAAGCCAATGCCCGCCAGCGCCGGCTGCTGACCGAGCGGTTCGATCCCGCCGCCATCGCTCAGCGGGGTGACATATTGCCCGACTTCGCTTTCCCCGAAGTCGATGGCGAGGAACTGACGCTCGATGGCCTGACGGAAGGCGGCTCCGCGCTCTTCATCTTCTTCCGCTTCGCCGGCTGCCCCGCCTGCAACATCGCGCTGCCCTATTATGCGGAAGCGCTCTGGCCGGAACTGCGCCAGCGCAACATCCCGCTGGTCGCGCTCAGCCCGCAACGGCCCGATCGCCTGCGCGAGATCAAGACCCGGCACGGCCTCCCCTTCTTCGTCGCGACCGACAGCGATAATCAACTCGCACGCCACATCGGCATCGCTTTCGAGCCCGATGACAGGCCGACGCCGCCGCCCGCGGGCTGGATCGGCGAAGTGACCGGTACTGGGGCGTGGGAACTGCCCCAGCCCGCTATCCTCCATGTCCGTGCAGACCGCAGCATCCAGGCGCTGACCGTCAGCCCGGACTGGCTCGATCGCCCGGAGGCGCAGGATATATTGCGGACTATAGGCTGAACGCGGGGTCCGCTCCGTTCAGCGGGACGGCCGTCAAAGACCTTTGCCGCCCCCGATCGCCTGACGATCGCTTGCGGCAGCCGCCAGGTTGATGCCCCAGATGCTCGGCTCGGCGACCGGCGGCGCCGCGGCATCCGCTGTCGGCATATCGCGCGTCGCCGCACGCCCCTCCGCCTTGCGCGCGTAAAAAATGTGCCGGCCGATCTTCTGCTTGCGCATCAGGCCCAGCCGCCAGCCGGGCGCGACATAGTCGGCATGATAGTTGAGCAGCGGCTCCGCCTCGGCCCCTTGCCCTTGCCGGTCGAGCGCCAGCATCCGCCGGGCGACCTGCTCCGCCTTGTCCCACAGGTCCGCGACCGGGCGACGGCGCAGCGATCCGTCGCAGGTGAAGCTGAACTGGCATCCGGTGGCGCGCGCATGGCCCTGCCACACGACGCCGCATATGGTCGCGGGATAGTCGCGCTGGCGGGTGCGGTTGAGGATGACGCGCGCGACCGCTTCCTGCCCGGCTTCGGGTTCATGCGCGCTCTCATAATAGATGGCGGTGGTGAGGCATGTCCGTTCGGCGGCCGGATTCGCTGCGTCTGCGCCGAGTGGCGCGGCGATGGACGATGGCGGCAGCGTCGCGTTCGCCGGATGCCGGGCGATCAGGATAAGCAGCAGCGCTCCTGCGGCCGCTCCGATCTTTGGCCCTGCATGCGTCATTGGCCGTCCCCCGACGAATCGATGACGGCCAAACGCGCGATTGATGAACCTTTTATGTCAGAATCGCGGCATCTGCGACGGATCGCTCTGTAAAGCCATTGAAAACAGCGAATTTCGCGGATGCGGTAAACTGTCTTAAAACTATAGCATTTGGCTCCTAATCAGACCGCGCGTCCTTGTGGGGGTGCTGTGGGGTGCCGGTTCGCCGGCTTTTGATATCGGGGTTTTATGCCGTTACTGGCGGGGCTTAGCACCATCGTGCTGGCGGCGGCGATGCCGCAGGCGGGCGATTCGGTCGTTGCGGCGCAGCAGGAGTCGGAAACGACCGCCGCCGCCCCGGTCGCGTCCGACAGCTTCGACATCATGGCTTATGACGTGCTCGGAAACAGCCTGCTGAACCAGGACGCGATCGAGCGCGCCGTCTATCCCTATCTCGGCCCCGGCCGCACCACCGCCGATGTCGAGTCCGCCCGCGCCGCGCTTGAAAAAGCCTATCATGCCAAGGGCTATCAGTCGGTCGTCGTGCAGGTCGCCGAACAGGGGCTGACCTCCGGCGTGCTGGCGCTTCAGGTGACCGAGGCGAAATTGGGCGCGGTCAAGGTGACCGGCGCCAAACATGCGAGCGCGCAGGATATTCAGCGCCGCTTCCCCTCGCTCCAGCCCGGCCAGTCGCCCAACCTCACCCAGACCGAGGCGGAGCTGAAAGAGGCCAACCGCTTCCCCAACCGGCAGGTCACGCCGCTGATCGAGCCGGGCGAGACGCCGGGGACGATCAATGTCGAACTCAATGTCGAGGACAGCCTGCCGCTGCACGCGACGGTCCAGCTCAGCAACGATTATAGCCAGGGCACGCGCCCGCTGCGCCTGCTCGGCAGCCTGCGCCACACCGACCTTTGGGGTCTCGGTCATCAACTGACCGCCACCTATCTGGTCGCGCCGCAGAACAAGGAGAATCTGGAAGTCTATTCCGGCTCCTATCTCGCGCCGTTCGAAAATAGCCGCTGGTCGCTGCTGCTCTACGGCTACAAGTCGAACAGCAACATCGCCTCGCTGGGCGGCACCAACGTGCTGGGCGATGGCTATGCGGTGGGCCTGCGTGGCATCGTCACCACACCGTTCAAGGCGAAGGGCTGGTTCGGCTCGGCGAATTTCGGCTTCGACTACAAGAATTTCAAGGAAACCATCACGATCCCCGACGTAGCGGAGCAGATCCGCACCCCGATCGATTATGTGGCGGGCGTGGCCTCCTACACGGTCGGGTTTGTGGGCGACGCCGATACGCTGAACGCCAGCGTCAGCGCGACCGCGGGCCTGCGCGGCTTCGGCAAGGATGTGATCGACATCAACGGCCAGGCCTATCCGGTGTTCGGCAACAAACGCGGCAGCCTGGATGCCCGGCCCAATTTCGTCCATTTCAACCTGGACGCGGACTATACCCATGCGTTCAAGAACGACATCGCGGTCTTCCTGCGCCTGTCGGGCCAGTTGGCGGACAGCCCGCTCATTTCCAACGAGCAGTTCGCCGCCGGCGGCCTGTCATCGGTGCGGGGCTATTATCAGTCCGAAGCGGTAGGCGACGACGGCCTCAACGGCACGATCGAGCTGCGCACGCCCTCGCTGGGCAAATGGCTGGGCGGGTTCGTCGACGAATGGCGCTTCTACGGCTTCACCGACGCCGCTTATATCCGCGTGCGCGATCCCGCGAGCGGCGCCAATGACAGCTTCAACCTGTTCAGCGCGGGCGTCGGCACGCGCTTCCAATTCTTCAAATATCTGAGCGGCGAGGCGGCGCTGGCCTGGCCGATCGAAATGTCGGTGCGGGGCAACGGGCCCTTCGCCACTTTCAGCGTGAAGGCGGAATATTGATGGCGCGTTCTGGCGGACGCACCGGGGGAGCAAAGACGATGCGCATTGGATCCTGGCTTGCAGCATTGATGCTGAGCATGGCGGTGGCCGCGCCGGCCATGGCCGAAGGCGGCTGGTGGGAAAAGGACTGGCCTTATCGCAAGGTCATCACGCTCGACACCACGGCGTCGGGCATGAACGTGCCCGGCGCGGTCGGCCGCAGCCTGGTGCTGGTGCGGCTGCACAGCGGCAATTTCGGCTTTTCCGACAGTCTGGACAATGGCGCGGACCTTCGCTTCACCGCCGCCGACGACAAGACGCCGCTGCCCTTCCACATCGAGAAATATGACGCGCAGAATCAGATCGCGATCATCTGGGTCAGCGTGCCGAACCTCAATGGCGGCGAGAAGCAGGACATCCACCTCTATTATGGCAACAAGAATGCGCCGGTGGGGCAGGATATCCCCGGATCGTTCGACGCCGATTATGCCGCGGTCTATCATTTCAGCGACAATCCCGGCCAGCCGGTGAGCGACGCGACCGCGAACAAGAATGCTAGCCAGGCCGCGCCCGCCGGCGTCAACGACGCGGCGATCATCGCGCGCGGCGGCCGCTTCCCCGGCAATGTGCCGCTGACCATCGCCGACTCGCCGTCGCTGGCGATCCCCGCCGGCAGCGGCTTCACCTTCTCCGCTTGGGTCAAGCCCGACCAGCTGCCGGAGCAAGCGACCATCTACGGCCGTGGCGGCCTCACCATCGCGCTGATGGCGGGCGTGCCTGCCGTCGTCGCGGGCGGCGCGCAGCTCAAGGCCAATGCTGCGCTCAAGCAGGGCGACTGGTCGCATCTCGCGCTTGCCGCCGATGGCAAGATCGTGCGCCTCTATGTCAACGGCGTCGAAGCCGGCGCTGCTTCGGCGGCTCTCCCGGCGCAGGCGGGTCCGATCGCGCTCGGCGCTGGCTTCGTCGGCGAAATGGACGAGGTGCGCATTTCCAAGGTCGGCCGGTCGCCGGCCGCGATCCTGGTCGACGCCAAGAATGAAGGGCCGGGCGACAAGCTCGTGACCTTCGGCGCGGACGAGAAGCAGGGCGGCGGGCACAGCCCGATGCTGACGATCGTTCAGAATACGCCGTTCGACGCCTGGGTCGTCATCGCCATCCTGATGGTGATGCTCGTGATCGCCATCTGGGTGATGTACGCCAAGTCCGCTTATCTCCGCCTCGCCATGAAGGCCAATGCCGCCTTCATGAAGCGCTTTCGCCGGCTCGACGATCTCGTGCCCTTCGACCGGATCGAGGGCATCGACGCCAAGGAGCGCGCGCTGATCGAGAAAGCGCCGCTCAAGGCGCTGTACGACGTCGGCATGGAGGAGCTTGAGCATCGCAAGGGGATGCAGATCAAGAAGAAGGGTCTGTCCGCCGAAACGATCGAGGCGATGCGCGCTTCGGTCGATGCCGAGCAGGTGTTCCAGAACGAGAAGCTCGACAAATGGATGGTGCTGCTGACCATCGCGATTTCGGGCGGGCCGTTCATCGGGCTGCTCGGCACGGTGCTGGGCGTGATGCTGGTGTTCGGCGAAGTGGCCGCCGCCGGCGACGTCAACATCAACGCGATCGCACCCGGTATCGCCGCCGCGCTGCTGGCGACCGTCGCGGGCCTTGGCGTCGCGATCCCCTCGCTCTTCGGCTACAATTATCTGAACGCGCAGGTGGTGACGATCGCCAACGAGATGCGCGTCTTCGTCGACCGGCTGATTACCCGCCTGGCCGAAACCCATCATCATATGAACCCGCCGCAGCAGCCCCTGTCGGGCGACCTGCCGCAGGCCGCCGAATAAGCGCACGGTACAAGGAGACGCATCATGGACGTCGGTGGCGGACGCAAAGCCTATAACGAGATCAACATCACGCCGATGGTGGACCTCACCTTCGTGCTGCTGGTGATCTTCATCATCATGACCACGGCCAGCGTGCAGGGGATCAAGGTCGATCTGCCCAAGGCGAGCAGCGCGGCGAACCTCGCCAAGCCCAAGACGATCGCGATAACCGTGAACGACCAGGGCCAGATTTTCATGGACGCCTATCCGGTGACGCTGGCGGAGCTGGAAGCGCGATTGCGCACCGAAAAGGCGACAAATCCCGACGTGCCGATCGTGCTGAAGGGCGACCAGGTGGTGCAATATGCCAAGGTCATGGAAGTGCTCGACCTGCTCCGCACGCTGGAGCTGAACAAGGTCGGGCTTGCCACCGGCAAGCAGAACTGACGGCCGGCGCGGGGGGCGGGACGAGCCAGATGGTGAGCCAGGCAGACAGTAGCGAGAGCACCAGCGCGATGGCCAGCGTGCGCCGTTTCACGGTGCCGGCGGTCGTGCTGCTGCTGTTTGTGTCGCTGGGCCTGTGGGTCTGGTCGGGCATGGACAACCGCACCGGCGTCGCCCGGCCGCCGCAGACCGCACCGACGGTCGATCTGCTGCCGCCGCCACCTCCGCCGCCCCCGCCACCGCCCGACGAGATCAAGCCGCCCGAGCCGACCGAAGCGCCGACGCCCGATCCGACGCCTTCGCCCGCGCCTGATCCGACGCCTCAAGCGCCCGCGCCGATGAGCATCAACGCGCCCGCCTCCGCCGGCTCCGACGCGTTCGGGATGCAGGCGGGCAGCGGCGGCGGCATGGGCAGCCCCGGCAGCACCGGCACCTGCGTCGGCCCCAATTGCGGGCGCGGCACCGGCGGCGGAGGCGGCATCAGCGACACATTCTACCGCCAATATCTGAGCAGCGCGCTGCAGAACGCGCTGCGGCGGGACAAGGCGATAAACCGCGAGCGCTTCACCATGACGGTGCTGATCTGGGTCGACGCCAACGGCCGCGTCACCCGCGCCGAAGCGGTGGACGGCACTGGCGACAATGCGCTCGACCAGAAGGTGATCGCCTCGCTCCGCAACGTCGCATCGCTGCGCGCGCCGCAGCCGACCATCCAATTTCCGCAGCGCACCGTCGTGCGCGGCACCAGAAGCTAAAGGGGACGGCGCAACGGACGCGCCGCGAAAGAGGGACGGACATGAAGAGCCTGCCGAACGGAAAAATCGCGCTCAAGCTGACGTGCGCCGGCACGATGGCCGCGCTGTTGGCGCTGGCCTCGCCCGCGCAGGCGCAGGATCCCTCGCCCAATGCGATGGTGAACCTCATCCGCCTGCTGGTCGAGCAGAAGGTCATCACCCAGGCGGCCGGCGATGCGCTGCTCGCCCAGGCGGAAACCGAGGCGCAAGCGGCTCAGGCGAAGCTCGCCGCCGCCGCGCCGCCGCCTCCGCCCGCCGATGGCGCGGTGCGCGTGCCCTATGTGCCGCAGGTGGTGAAAGACCAGATCCGCGACGAGGTGCGCCAGGAAGTGCTGGCCCAGGCCAAGACCGAGGGCTGGGCCACGCCGGGCAATGTGCCCGACTGGGTGCGCCGGGTGAAGATGACCGGCGACGTTCGCTTCCGTAGCCAGTCCGCCCTGTTCGCGCGGACCAACGCGAACGACTTCATCGACTTCCAGCGGTTCAATCTCAACGGTCCGACCGACTATCAGGAAACGGCCGACGCCAACACGCTGCCGCTGCTCAACACGCGGGAGGACCGGATCAGCCAGCTGTCGATCCGCGCGCGCCTTGGCATTGAGGCCGATCTGGTACCCGGTGTGCGCGCGGGCATCCGCCTCGCCAGCGGGCAGGACAATGGCCCGGTATCGACCACCGGCCTGCTCGGCGGCGGCTTCGGCAAGAAGAATATCTGGTTGGATCAGGCGTTCATCGCGATCAGCCCGACCGATTTCGCGACCGTCACCTTCGGCCGTATGCCCAATCCCTTCGTCAGCGGCGGCCAGCGGACCAACACCACGCTTACCAATCTTCTGCTGGCGGGCAGCCGCGATCCCTCGCGCTTCGGCGTCAGCGATCTCATCTTCGACGAAGACATTAATTTCGACGGCGTGGCGATGACGCTCGACAGCGGCGGGCGGCTGGGTTCCGGCCTCAATCTCGCCGTCACCGGCGGCGCCTTCCCGTTCGAGCAGCTGGGCGACGACGACCCGGTCACCGCGTTCGACAAGACCGATGCGCCGTCCAAATGGATTTTCGGCGGCCAGGCCCGGCTTGCGTGGAATGCGGAAGATTTCGGTGCGAAACTCGGCGTCGGCTATTTCGATTTCTACAAGGTGCGCGGCCAGATTTCCGAGCCCTGCCTTGCCTATGTCGGGCAGGTCGACTGCTCGACCGACTATACACGCCCGGCATTCGTCACTCGCGGCAACACGCTCATGTATCTGCGCCAGATCGTCGCCGATCCGAGCAACCCCAATTTCTATCCCAAGCCACAGTTTGTGGGCCTGGTCGGCGACTATAATGTCCTGGAGGTCACTGGCCAGCTCTACGCCAATGTCAGCGACGACATCCGCGTCTCGATCAACGGGAGCTATGTGAAGAACCTCGTGTTCGACCGCAAGGATATCTGCGCCAACCAGCCTTTCGGTATTCCGCTGACCAATGTGACCGGCGTGACCGTCTCGGTTCCGGCGACCACCGGCGGGCGGACCAACGTGCTGAACTTCAACCCCTGCGCCGCGCTGGAAAACAGCACTTCGGTCGATGGCGGTCCCCTGCTCGCCAGCTATGATAGCGGCGACACGGCCTGGATGGTGCAGGGCTGGGTCGGCAGCAAGGGGCTGCGCAAGGGCGGCGAATGGAGCCTGGGCCTGGGCTACAAGCGGATCGAGCCCGACGCGGTGCTCGACAGCCTGGCCGACAGCGATTTCCATTTGGGCGGCACCAACGCGCAGGGCTATATCGTGACCGGCAACTACATGCTGTTCGACAATCTGCGGATCACTGGCCGCTATCTCAGCGCCAATGAAATCTACGGCAATCCGCTCGCCATCGACGTGCTGCAGATCGATCTGGTCGCGGCCTTCTAAGCCGCGCGCAGAGCCAATCGGAACAGGGTGAACAAGGGCATGATGCTGGACAGTCGCAACCGCCACCGCGCAGGCTTGCTGATCGGGGTGAGCCTGGCGGGGATGTGCGTAGCGATGCCGGCGATGGCCCAGGTCGGCGCCCTGCGCGGCGCGGCGGGCGTGCGCGCGCCGATCCCCTCCCCCGTGCCGCAGCGCCCGACCAGCGCCGGTCCGCTGGCCGCCGCGCAGCAGCAGGCGCTGGCCGCGGCGCAGGCCAATCAGGCGAAGGCCGCCGCGCAGCTCAACCTCGCCCAGCAGGCGCAGGCCGCCGCCCGCGCGGCAGTGGCCGGCGCAGTGCCCAACGGTCTCGTCAAGGGCGGGCTTATGCCCGTGCCCAAGGTCGTCCGCGCGGCCGCCGACCTCACCGGCAATCAGACCTGGGAGGGCGCGCTCGCCCCGGTCGAGACGGTGTCGGGCGGCAAAAGCGATGTCGTCGTCACCCAGACGGCCAAGCGCGCGATCCTCTCCTGGGAAAGCTTCAACGTCGGCGCGAACACCACGCTTACCTTCAGCCAGAAGGACAATGGCGTCGCGCAGAAGGACTGGGTGGCGCTCAACCGCATCGTCGGCGAGATCGACCCCGCGACCGGCCAGCGCACCGGCGCAACGATCGACCCGACCCAGATATTGGGATCGATCAAGGCCGACGGCACCGTCCTGATCCTCAATCAGGCGGGCGTGATGTTCGGCGCCACCGCGCAGGTCAACACCCACTCGCTGCTGGTCTCCAGCATGGAGATCGGCCGCGCCACCGCGCTCCAGGGATCGGTCAGCCGCCCCCTAACGCTGGCGCAGCGCAACCAGGAATTTTTAAGCTACGGCCTGCTCGGCTTCCGCGATCAGGCGTCGGCGATCGAGCGTACCTCGGCCTACACCTTCTCGCCCATGGCGGATGCGGTCGGCACCGAGGGCGGCATCCGCATCGCGCAGGGCGCGCAGATTACGAGCGGAGATTCGGGCTTCATTCTCGCCCTGGCCCCAACCGTCGCCAACGCAGGCACGCTGACGTCGCCCAACGGGCAAGTCACCCTGCAATCGGGCCGCCGCTTCTTCCTCGACCGGTCGGAAGGGACGAGCACCAGCATCAACCCCTTCATCCGCGGCCTGATCGTCAGCAGCCAGGCCGTGACCGGCGACGCCGCCGATTATGTCACCAATAGCGGCATTTTGAACGCCCCGCGCGGCTATGTCTCGCTCGGCGCGTCGGAAACCGGCGCCGTGCAGCAAAGCGGCATCCTTCAGTCGAGCACCAGTGTCGCGCGCAACGGATATATCGGCATTTCGGCGGGCGACATAAGGCTCGATCCGGGCAGCCTCATCCTGCTGAACCCGGACAGCGGCGGGGAGACCATTCCCCAATCGGCCGATTCGGTTTCCAGCTTCAAGACGTCGCAGATCGCGATCGGCAGCGCGACCTCCCGGATCGAGATTGGCGGCGGCAGCCTGCTGCTGGCGCCCAGCGCGGATGTCACGATCGGCGCTTCCTCGGGGGTCGATGGGCTTCTGGTCGACGATGCGGGCGCGCTGCGTTCGCGCGTGTTCGTGGACAGCGGCGCGACGATCGATGTGGGCGGGGTCAAGGATTATGTCGTCCCGGCAAGCCGCAACCTCATCCGCATTTCGCCGGTAAAGGGCAACGAGCTGCGCGACACGCCGCTCTACCGGGCGGAATTTCTGAACGGCACGACCGTGCTGGTCGATCCGCGTCTGTCGGGGGTCCGTGAAGATGGCGTGCGCTGGATCGGGTCGCCGCTGATCGAAGCGGCAAGCTATTATGCGCAAGTCGGCGTCACCGCGTCCGAACTGATGACGAGCGGCGGCAATGTCACACTAGGCGTGGCGGGCTTCGGCGGCACGACGGCGACGAACGCATCGGACATCATTGTCAAGGCCGGCGCGAAGATCGACATCAGCGGCGGCTGGGTGCGCTATGAGGGCGGATCGGTGCAGACCACCCGGCTTGTCACCCGATCGGGCCAGATCGTCGACATCGGCGCGGCGGACCCCAATGGCGATTATGTCGGCGTGCTGGAAGGCTTCACCGAAAGCCAGCCGCGCTTCGGCCTGTCCACCACCTATGCCAATCCCGTCCTGATCGGCACCCGCGCGCAGGCCGCCTATAGCGAAGGCCGCGACGCCGGATCGCTGACGCTCAAGGGATCGGCCATCGCCTTTGACGGCACGCTGAGCGCGCAGGCCTATGCCGGCGCGCTGCAACGCGCCAATGCCGATGTCGGCACGGCAACCTCCAGCGTCTATGGCGACACGCGCGCGCTCCAGGGCGCGCCTTCGGAACTGCCAGCCTCGGGCTATCTCAATGTCCAGGGCCTGTCGCGCTTCACCGACGACGTGCTGACCGGCGCGGGCGATATCGTCGTCACTCGCGCGGCGGCGATCGACGCGGTGCCAGCCGATCTCAGCTTCGGCCAGTCGTTTGCGTTCGACGAAAGCGGCGGACTGGTCATTCCAGCCCGCGACAGCGACAGCCTGCTGGCCGAGGGTCGGCGCGACCGCATCCAGCTGTCCGCCAGCCTCATCAACGATGCCGGGCTCAGCAACGTAACGCTCCAGACGTCGGGCGGGATCAGCATTGCGAGCGGCGCGGACCTCATGCTGGCGGATGGCGGGGCGTTCACCGGCATTGCCGGTCGGGCCATCACCGTGGACGGCAGCGTCACCGCGCTCGGCGGCCGCATCGATCTGCGCACCCTCCAGATCACCGAAGGGTCGATCTTTGCCGAGGATCTGCCGGCGGCCGGCAGCTTCGACATCGCGATCAACGGCACGCTGTCCACGCGGGGACGCTGGGCCAATGACTATGGCAATAGCGGCCTGATCGACGGCGCGGCCTATCTGGACGGCGGTTCGATCAGCCTGCGCGTCGCGCCCCGCGTGGCGGCGGCGATCCCCGGCGACGACACGGCGCGCACCGATATTTCGGGCAGCATCCTCATCAACGACAGCGCTTTGCTGGACGTGTCGGGCGGCGGCTATGTCGCGGTCGATGGGCGGGTCGACACCAGCGCGCGCGGCGGCGACATCAGCCTCGTCAACCAGACCAGCTATTTCCAGATTTCGCCGGTTCCGATCATCGGCCTTGAAACCGACGGCAATGTGCCGGGCATCCGCGTGACCAACCATCCCGCGATCGACGCGGCCGCAAACCCCGGCGCGATCACCGCGCGGGTGACGATCGCCGATGGCGCGATCAAGGCGCATGGCTTTGCCGGCGGCGGCACTTTCTCGCTGGAAACGCCCGCCATCTCGCTGGGCGAGGGCGCGGTGGACAGCGGCACGCGGCTGTCGCTCGACTTTTTCGAGAAGACCGGCTTTGCCGATTACGCCATCACCTCCTACGGCACGGCGCTGATCGAGAATCGCTTCAACAACGGCCTTGGCGGCTATAATGCGCTGCTGGCGACCCAGACACTGACGATCGGCGCGGGCGAGACGCTGCGCTTGACGCAGAGCCGCTTCAACCCGATCCTCACCACCGACTCGCAGTTCGCGCTCATGGGCCTGGCGACCGGGGGCGATCTCTATTCGGTGCTGACGCCGCAAGTGCCCGGCGACGCTTATGACCGGCTTGGCGTCGGGCTGACGCTGGGCGGGCTCACCGAACTGCATGTCGAACAGGGCGGCAGCATCACCGGCGACGCCGGATCGGCGCTCACCGTTTCCAAATTGTGGAATGAGGGCAATATCCGCCTGGTCGGCGGCAGCCTCACCCAGTCGGAAGCGCTGCCCTCGCTTTATGCCGGCGCGCTCGGCGGACGCAGCCTGTCCGACTTCTTCACCGCCAATGCAGATGGCAGTTTCGACGAAGCCGCGCTGAACGCGGCGGGGGCGACCGATGCCGGGCGGGTGCTGACCAATGCCGAACTTGCGCTACGCCCGCTCTACCTGACCGGCCTGCTGGACCAGGGCGAAGGCGTGCGCCTGTCCGCCGGCAGCAGCATCGACCTGTCGGGCGCGAGCATCCGCAACCCGCGCGCGCCGTTTATCGCCGGCACCAGCGCGATCCGCGCTACCGGCACCATCATCGGTGGCGGAACGCTCACGACCGCAACGACCCTGCTGAACGCCGGCGACGCCTTCGATCGGCCATTGCTGGGCGAGGGCGTCTATGCGAGCGATCTCATCACCCTCGACACGGTGCGGATCGCCCGCGCGATCGATGCAGGCCAAGGCGTCAGCATCGACCTGTCCGGCGTCAGCGACACCTATGAAATCGTCAACAGCGCCAATCGCTACGTGGATCAGGCGGTCTGGAGCGCGGGCGGCGCGCTCGCGATCGGCGGCGGCGGGACGATCAACGGCGCGACCATCGATGCCCGTGGCGGCGCGACGGTGGCGCGCGGCGGCACGCTGAGCTTCGTCGATCCCACACTGGTGCAGACGGCCACCGACGTGACCGGCACAGGCCAGATCGCAGCGGACCAGATCATCGCGTCGGGCTTCGACACGCTGATCGCTTATGGATCGCTGGCGAGCCAGGGCAATGTGGCGCTGTCGCTCGGGCGCGGCTTCTTCCTTGAATCGCGTCCCTTCAGCGGCGACGACACGGACTTCACCCCCTATCTGCCGACAGTCTCGGCGACCGGCGACCTCTCGATCACGGCGCCGTTCATCGGCTTCACCAGCCTGTTGCAGCAGATGGCGGATCCCAGCGTAGGCACGGCGGGCACGGCCAGCGTGCGCTTTTCGGCCAGTTCCTTCGACCTGCGGGGCGCGGTGCTGTTCGATCGCAGCATCGGCAGCGTGACGCTTGAGAGCAGCGGCGACCTCCGGCTGAGCGGCGCGGTGCCGATCGAACTCAGCCTTGGCCTCGACAGCTCGGTCAGCAGCTCGCTGCTGGGGCAGCTCGTCGTCAATGGCGACCTGACGCTCAATTCGGCGCGCACCTATGCGACCACCGGCTCCTCCTTCCTGATCGCGTCGACCGCAGACGACGGACTGATCCGCTTCGGCCGCACCGCCGGCACATCTGCCACCACGCCCTATTCGGCAGGCTCCAACCTGCTGGTCCAGGCCGCGACAATCGAGCAGGGCGGCGCGCTCTATGCGCCGCTCGGCACGCTGACGCTCGGATCGACCAGTACGTTGGTCGGGGGCAGCGGCTTTGTATCGGCAGGCGAAGGACGGTTCGCGCCGGCGACTAGCTCGGTCACGCTCGATCCAGGCAGCACGACCTCGGTCTCGGCCAAGGGGCTTTCCATCCCCTATGGCACCACCACCGACCAGATCGAATATTATTTCAGCCCCACCAGCACCAACCCGCTGACCGCCGCGCCGGTCGGCACGCTGAAGCTCGCCGGCACCGAAGTGACGGTCGGCGCGGGTGCTGGGGTGGACATCAGCGGTGGCGGCGACGTTTTCGCCTATGAATTCGTGCCTGGCACTGGCGGCTCGCGCGACGTGCTCGACCGCTTCAATGCCGATCCGTTCAGCGGCAATGACGGGCTCGCCTATCCCGACGGACGGCAGGTCTATGCGATCGTGCCGGGCCTCAGCGCCGAGGCCGCCGCGGCTTTCGACCCGATCTACGGTTCCGACTATGCCGATATTTACAGCGCGTCGGCGGTGGGGCAGAGCGTCTATCTCGACAGCGTCAGCGGCCTGACGCCCGGCTGGTACACGCTGCTGCCGGCGAAATATGCGATCCTGCCGGGCGGTCTGCGCATCGTCGAGCAGACCGGAACGCAGGCCGTCGCCGGCGGCAGCGAAAAGCTGCTGGACGGGTCGCAGATCGTCACCGGCTATTTCGGATCGGCGGCGACCGGACAGCGCGAATCGACGCTGCGCACCTTCTCGGTCCAGACATCGACGACATTCCGCCAATATTCCAACATCGTCACGACGTCGGCGACCGAGACGTTCAACGATCGCGCGACCCGTGACGGGCTGGCGCTGCCGCGCTCGCCGCTCGATGCCGGACGCATCGTGCTGGAGCCGATCGCCAAGCTGGTGCTCGAAGCGTCGCTTTCCACTCAGGCGGGCAGCGGCGGGCGCGGGGCGCAAGCCGACATCAGCGGTCAAGCCTTCCGCATCGTCTCGCAATTGAGCGACGATGCCGGCAATGGCGGTCCCATTCAGTTGACCGCCGACGGGCTGACCGGGCTCGGCGTCGAAAGCCTGCTGATCGGCGGCATCCGCACCCAGGGCAGCGACGGGCGCACGTCGCTTGCCGTGCGCGCCACCAGCATTTCCATCGAGAATGATGCCGTCCATGTGCTTCGCGCGCCCGAACTGCTGTTCGCGACGGACGGCAGCGGCTCGTCGCTGAGCGTGTCCGACGGCGCGGTCGTAACCGCGAGCGGGACTCTCAGCGACGCCTCGACCAGCGATTATCTGATCGACGGATCGGCCGACGGCATGACCGGCCAGGGCGCGTTCCTGCGCCTGGCGAGCGGGCCGGAGCGGCTCGTGACGCGCATCAACCGCGACGCCGTCGCCACGACGCCGACCATCATCGTTGGCGCGGCAAGCCTTACCGCCATGTCCGTGCTCATCAGTTCGGCCGGCGAAGTCGGCATCGATCCCGATGCACAAATCGGCGCGGACAATCTCGCCCTCGACGCCGCCCAGATCAGCTTCGCGGCGTCCTCTGACGGCCTCAGCGGCCTTGTCATCACGCCCGGCCTGCGCGCCGCCTTCGCCGCCGCCGACCGGCTGACCTTCCGCTCGCCCGGCGCGATCCGCTTCGAATCGACCGGCGTTGGCAGCACCAGCTACAGCTTCGGCGCAGTGACCTTCGACGCGGCCGGCTTCGGCACGCTGGGCGGCGGCGACGCCGATGTGACGCTCAAGGCCAGCGCGCTGCGGCTGGCGAACAGCAGCGGAACCGCCGCGCTCTGCACGGCCCTCTGCGGCGAGGGCGCGCTGACGATCGAAACGGCGAGCCTCGGCTTCGGATCGGGCACGCTCGGGCTCGACGGCTTCGGCCGGTCGCTGACGCTGCGCGCGAGCGAGGGCATCCGCTTCGATGGCGTCGGCGGCCTCAATGCCGGCGCGGCGGACATTGCCATCACTACGCCCTATATCGCCGATGCGGCCATCACCCTGCTGCCGGGGGTGGAAGCGACGCTGCCATCGCTCGGCATCGCCACGACCGGCGCGCTGCGGATCGACGGCGCGGCAGGCGCCACGCTGCCGGACGGAACGCCCGGCGCAAAGCTGGCGCTTAGTGCGGCCTCGATCGACATCAGCGGCGCGCGGCTGCGCGCAACGGCCGGGCTGCTCGACGTCAAGGCGAGCGGCAGCATCAGCGTGAGCGACGGGGCGATTCTGGAAACGCCGTCCTACGCCAAGCAGTTCGGCGACGACGCCGATCCCTATTTCGTCTCGGCCGGCGGTGGTCGCCTTTCGCTTACCAGCCTGACCGGTGACATCGTAACGGGCGCGGGCACGCTGCTCGATGTGGGCGGCGCGCAAGGCCGCGCCGGCAGCCTGACGTTGCGCGCGTCGGGGCTCGTGACGCTTGGCGGCGCGATCAATGGCGCTGCGCGGGACGGTGGCGGATCGCTCGGCATCGACAGCGGCGGCAGCTTCGATTTCGACGCTTTCGCTGCGGCGCCCCAGGGCTTTACCGGCGCGATCGACATCAGGGTAGGCGCGGGCGACCTCATATTGAGCAGCGGGCGGCAGCTCGGCGCGACCAGCTTGTTGCTGGCAGCGGAGGACGGCCGGGTCGCGATCGACGGCGCGATCGACACATCGGGCGTGAATGGCGGCGACGTGTCGCTTTACGGCCGCAGCGGCGTGCGTCTCGGCGCGACTGCGCGGATCGACGCCAGCGCCGACGGCTATGCCGCGACCGACTCGCGGCAGGCGAGCGCAGGCGACATCATCCTGGGCACCGATGGCGACGGCGCGGTGGAGGTCGCAAGCGGCGCGCAGATCGATGTGCGCGCGCTGCGCCCCGGCAACCGGCTGGTGCCGGTGATCCGCAATGGCGAGACCTTGTTCAGCTATGTCGACAGCGACCAGGGCGGCACGCTGACCCTGCGCGCGCCGATCATCGAGCAGGACGGGCCGGATAGCGTCAACATCGCCTTTGGCGGCGCGGTGACGGGTGCGCGCGGCATCGCGGTGGAAGCCTATAGGCGCTGGGATCTGGGCGCGGTGGCGGCAGACAGCGGCTTTACCGGCGTTACCATCAGCGATGGCGCGGCGGTGCTCGATACAGCGCAGGCAGCCGGCGGGGCGGTCAATTTCCTGTCCGGCCGCGGCGCCGGCACCCTGTCCGACTTCATCCAGGGCTTCGATATTTCCGCTGCCTATGCCGGGCTCGGCGGCCTCGCCACTGATCCCGCCTTCGTCGCGCGGCCGGGCGTGGAACTGAGCTATAGTGGCGACATCCGACTGCGCTCCAACTGGAATTTCGCGGCGGCCGACATCGATGTCGACGGCGCCCTGGCCGCCGGCGTTCTCCGCAATTCGACCGAATTGGCGGGCAAGCTGGTCGTCAATCCGGGCCGCGAGGCTGAACTGCTCGAAAATCATGCCGACTTCCTCTATCGGGTTGGCGGCAGCATCTACGGCGCGTCGGGTGCGCTGACGCTGCGCGCGGGCGGCGATCTGGCCATCGCCGGATCGATCAGCGACGGCACCTTCACCTTCTACGACCAGACTGATCCTGACTATCTCGGCACGGTGCTTGGCGGCGGCGGCGGAGGCCGGCAGGTGGTCGTGCCGTTCAGCTGCTTCGGCCCGCAAAGCTGCCGCGGCGTCGTGAACTTCACCAATTCCACCCAGTTCTTGCGCGCGCTGGTCAATTTCAGCGGCATCACCGCGACGAGCACTGGCGGCGCGACGCCGGCGCGCCCAATCCCCAACGATATGCCGTTCAACCCGCTGGCGAACGGCGCAGCAGCGCTGGGCGCAGGCACCGACGGCGCGGGTGATCCGCTCGGCTCCGCCAGTCTCATGCCCATGCTCTCGGACGGCAGCTTCGCTTCCTCCTGGAGCTACGCCTTTGTCGGCGGGGCTGATCTTTCCAGCGGCGGCGAAGCCAGCGCGCCGTCGGTCGATCCGCTCCGCACCGATTTCGCGACATCCGCCACGGTGTCGGTTGAGGGGGAGCGCCAATATAGCTATGGCGGACGCTCGGGCGGGACCGTCGCGGACGAAGTGCTGTTGTCCAATGGCGGCTTCACCTATCAGCTCGACGAGTTCGTCACGCGCGACAATGACCCCCGTCGTCCGCGCGCGACCGGCTATTCGACCATCAACCTGACCGCCGGCCGCTTCAGCGCGATCACCAATTTCCTCAAGGCGCGCGCTATCGCCTTCTTCCGCACGCGCCCGGCCGGCACCTATCGCTATGACGGCGCGGCCACCAATCCGACGGCGGTCAGCACCAGCGCGGCCGTGGCCGAGCAATTCTTTGCGTCGATCGAAACGGACCTGACCGCCCTGGTCCTCGATCCGACGACCGGCCTCGTCAGCGATGGGACGCCGCAAAATGTGATCACCGCAACGGTCCGCTCGCTGGTGCGCACCGGCACCGGCAATATCGCGATCGCCGCGTCGGGCGATGTCGATCTCACCAATGGGGCGGTGACGACCACGCGCGTCGGAACGACCGCCTATCAGAATGGCGGCACGGCGGTTTATACGCTGGGGCATCTGGCCGACACGCGGGCGACGACCGCTACCGACATGACCACCGGCGCCAGCTATCAGGTCGATCCGACCGCCTATCTCGCGGCTGCCCCGACCGATGTCGAAACCGTCGCCTTCCGTTATGGCCGCGGAGACCAAAGTGCGCTCACCGGGCTGGTGGTGACCGATCCGGTCTATCTGACCGGTGGCGGCGATCTGTCGGTCGGCGCGGGCGGCAGCGTCCTTGGCCGGCGCGATGTCTTCAATGAAGCGCGCGCGACCAGCGCCGGCTTCTCCTTCATCGGCGCAAGCGACCAGCCCTGGCGCATCGGCTCGGTGGGCACGACCGTCAACATGCGGGTCAATCCGCAGCTCTTCACCTCCGGCATCGGCGCGCTTGGCGGCGGGTCGATCGACCTCGACGCAGGCGGCGACATTGCCGACCTGACCCTCTCGGCGCTGTCCAGCGTCACCACGGCGGATGCGACCAGCGGTAGCGGCGCCGCGGCGGTGAGGACGCTCGTCACCTGGGGCAGCGGCAACCTTTCGGTCAATACCGGCGGCGACCTCGCCGGCGGCACCATCGATCTGGCGCATGGCGAGGGCGCGCTGGCGATCGCCGGGTCGATCCGCACCGGCAGCGCGCTCAGCGCGGTGCCGACCGGAGACCTCCTCGGCAACCTGCTGCGTGTCCGAGTGAGCGACGCGCAGATACGCTTCGACGTGGGCGGGTCAGCCACGCTTCAGGGCATTGCCGCGCTCGGTGCGCGTGGCAATGGCACCGACCCGACGAGCCCGCTCAACAGCTTCGGCTTCTATTCCGCGGCATCGGCGATAGACCTGACCGCCAATGGCCGCATCAGCATCGCCGATCGCGGCGTCAGTGTTGTGACCGGCCGCACCGGCGAGCCGGAAACCGCCGTCTATCCTGCTACCGTCAACTTCGCGTCGGTCACCGGCGATCTGGTGCTGAACGCCGACCGTGCGTTGCCTGGCGGCGCCCGCTCGATCAACCTCTTCCCCAGCAGTACCGGCCAGCTTCGCCTGTTCGCCGGGGGAGACATCACCACCGCGACCATCACTATGGAGGATCGCGATCCAGGACAGCTGCCGGGCTATTTCTCGGTCTATAGCGTCATCGAGCCGTCGATCCGCGTCGCCGGCCAGGATTTCAACTTCCCCGTCGTCCTGCCCGACACCAGTTCGGCCGAGCGCGCGGCGCTGCACAACAGCGCCATCACCCACCTGAACAACGCGGAGCCGGTGCGGATCGCGGCGGGCGGCGACGCGCTCGACCTCATCCTCTCGCTGCCCAAGCAGGCCCGGATCAGCGCCGGCCGCGACATCATCAACATGATGTTGTTCAGCCAGAATATCAGCAGCACCGACATTACCCGCGTCACTGCCGGACGCGACATCGTCGCCACCACCCAGCTCACCCGCGCCTTCCTCCCGGGCGGCACCTTCGGCGATCCGCTGCCTGCGCTTCAGGGCAATAGTTTCGTGATCGGTGGGCCGGGTTCCTTCTTCCTTGAGGCCGGCCGCGATGCGGGGCCGTTCCTCAATTCCGCCGTGGTCGATCCCAGCCGCATGAAGAATGGGGAGATCGATTTCTACGGCAGCCTGTCGGTAGGCGGCGGCATCTTGTCGCTCGGCAATGAGTGGAACCCGGCGCTGCCCGAAACCGGCGCGGACCTGACGGTGCTATTCGGCGTCGCCAAGGGCGCGGACTATGCTGCGCTGCGCGACACCTATCTCAACCCGGCCAAGGCCGACGCGCTGCCGGACGATCTGTTCGTGCAGGTGGAGGATGTGAACGGCAATCTGATCGCCGATCGCACCCAGCCCATCTACAGCCCGCTGCTGATCGCGTGGATGAAGGCGAACGCCGCCGATCTGCTGACGCAGACCTACGGCTCGACCAATGTCACTGCGCAGCAGGCCTATGACGCTTTCGTCACCCTGCCTGACCTGCGCCAGCGCAGCTTCCTGCTGAAGGATGTCTATTTCAACGAGCTGGAGATGACGTCGCGGCCCGACGGCCCTTCCTATCTCCAATATAGCCGCGGCTATCGGGCGGTGAACACGCTCTTCGCGCCGGAGCTGGGCTATACCGAGAATAATCTGGAAGGCGGCGAAGCGGGCGCGTCCGACACGGTGCTGACCGGCAATCTCGACCTGCGCCTCGCGACGATCCAGACGGCGCGCGGCGGTGATGTGGCGCTGCTGGGGCCGGGCGGGCGTATTCTCGCCGGCTCGACCGTCCGCACTTCCGACCAGGCGGCGCGGCGCACCTATGACGGCACGCGCCTCTATTCGGGCGACCGCGCCATCGGTCTTGGCGCCAATGGCAACCCGCTGCTGGGCTTCAGCCAGGCGAGCCCGTCGACCATCTCGGCGATTCCGACCGGCTATGAAGGCATCATCACGCTGCGCGGCGGCCGGGTGCTGAGCTTCACCGACGGCAGCCTTTTGCTCAACCAGAGCCGCCTCTTCACCCAGGGCGGGGGCGACATCACGCTCTGGTCCTCCAATGGCGACCTGAACGCCGGTCAGGGTCCGAAGAGCGCGGCAAGCTTCCCGCCGGTGGTGGTGCGGATCGACGAAAACGCCTATAGCCAGGTGGACGCAGTGGGCGGTGTTTCAGGTGCGGGTATCGCCGCCTTCTCGCCCGGCGTCGGCATAACGCCGCCCGACGTGTTCCTGATCGCGCCGCGCGGCACGGTGGACGCGGGCGACGCCGGCGTGCGCGTGGCGGGCAACCTGTTCGTCGCGGCAGCGGCGGTCGCCAATGCCGACAACTTCCAGGTCGGCGGCACGTCGATCGGCGTCGTATCCTCGCCAGTGGTGGATGCGGGCGCGGTGGCAGCGTCGAACGCGGCTTCGGCGGCCGCGACCGAAGCAGCGCAGGCCGCGACGGCAGGCCAGAATAACGAGCAGCGAGTACAGATTTTCGTCGATGTGCAGGGCTATGCCGGCGGCGGGGATGCCGATCGCTGCAAGCAGACGCCACGCCCGGCCGACTGCCCGGACCGCTAAGAAGTGGGGCGCGCGCCGCGCGCGCCCTCATTCCTGATAGCGTATCTCCCAGCGGCGTAGCGTCGCATCGGGAAACTCGATGATCGTTGCCCGCTCCAGCCGCGCGCCCTGCCCATCCTCAGCCAACACCCGCACAGTAAGCGGCCGGCCGCCGAGCGCCGGCGGCGCGTCCGGCTCCAGCGCGGTGCGTTGCCCCGCGAGCGCCCGCTGCCGTTCGATCACCTCGGGCGATCCCATGCCCGTCTCCAGCATCACGGCAAGCGCGAGCGGATGGGCATTGGCGGGGTCGAAGCCGCCCGCTCCGCCGAAGAACACGGTCGCGGCGGGCGCGATCCGGTCATAGATGGCGCGGTCCATCCCCCGGATCAGCGCTAGCTCGCTTATGGTCCGCAGCCCGCCATTACGCGGTTGATAGCCGAGTCTGGCATAGTCCGCCGCCTCGGCGCCATAAGGGCGGGGGTCATCGTCCGCGTCGGTCCAGTCGAGAAAGGCGTCGGTCACCTCGTCCAGCCGCCGCCCGCCGACGCCCGCACCCTCGAACATCAGCCGCGCCTGCGCTTCGGTGAGGTCGTTGAGGCGAATCTTGCCGCGCTCGTCCTCGATGCGGATGGTGAGCGATACGCCGTTAAGGGTGGTCCGATAGGGCCGACCATCGATCCGCCAAATGCTCGCGCCTATGCCGCGTGCCGCAACATGCGCCGCCGCCAGCACCAGGCCCGCGTCCGCCGCTGCCGCAAGCCGCGCCTGCTCCGCCCCGGCGGCGGTGCCGGCCAGATTGCCCTTCTCCGCCGCCAGCATGGCGAAGGCGACGCCAGCAAACAGCGCCAGCGCGATCAGCGCCGCGACCAGCGCGAAGCCGTCCTCGGACGCGGGCTTAGAGGTCGGCACCCCGGGTGCCCGGTTTGAGCGACTGGATCTTCTCCTTCAGCTCCTCGGTGATGGCCCGGCCATCATCGCTCGTGCGCACCACGCGCGGGCGCAGCAGCACCAGCAATTCGGTGCGGCGCTCCTCGCTGGTCTTGGTGCCGAACAGCGCGCCGAGCACCGGGATGCGCGAGAGCAGCGGTATGCCTTCATTGCCGCGCGTCTTGATCGCGCGGATGAGGCCGCCAAGCGCGATCGTCTGATTGTCCTGCACCGCGATCGAGCTGGCGAGGCGGCGGGTGGAGATGGTGGGCGAATCGATATTCGAGCTGCTGGTGGTCGACACGTCGCTGACCTCCTGACTGATGTCGAGCAGCACCAGACCGCCGCTGTTCACGCGCGGCGTGATCTTCAGGATGACGCCGGTATCCTTATATTCGATCGCGTTAACGATCGGCGCATTGGGATTTTCGACGCTTACCGCTGACGAGGAGGAGATCGGCACCTGATCGCCGACCTGGAGCGAAGCGGTCTGATTGTTGATGACCAGCAGCTTGGGCGCGGACACGACGTTGATCTTGGTCAGCCCCTCCAGCGCGTTGAGCGTCGCCTGCACGCTGCCGCCGTTGGAATAGCCAAGCGACAGGCCGGGGAAGATGCGGGTGGGCGTCGCGGTGGTGCCGCGCGTCAGCGCCGCTTCGTCATTGCCGTCGCGGAACAGCCATTGCACGCCGTAGCGCAGTTCGTCGTTGAGCGAGACTTCGGTGATCGCTACCTCGATCATGACCTGGAGCGGCGGGATGTCGAGCTTGCGCAGCGCATCCTCGACGATCGCGTAAGTCTGCGGGGTCGCATAGACGACGACGGCGTTGTTCGCCTCGTCGCTGGTGATCGTCATGCCGCTGGGCAGCCCGTTCGCCGGCTGCTGCGCATTTGCCGCGGCTGGGTCAGCGGGCGGGGCGGGATTGAGGGGCGATCCGGTCGGCGTGGCGTTCTGGCTCTGGTCGGGGGTGAAGAGGCCGGGCGCGCTGCCGCCATTCTGGCCCTGCTGCGCCGGCTGTGCCCCCGTCGCACGGCCCCCCATGCCGAAGGCGGCGAGCAACGTCTTGGCCAAGTCCGACGAGCGGCCATTCTGCACGCGATAGACGAACAGGCGCGGCTGGCTGTTCTCGCCTTCGCGGTCCAGAATATCGACCCAGCGGCGCACGTCCTGAAGATATTGCGGCTGGGACGAGACGGCGAGGATGCCGTTCAGCCGGTCCATCGCAATGAGCTTGACCAGGCCCGCCGTCGGCGCGCCGGGACTGTCGACCAGCTTCTCCAGTTCGGGCACGATCAGCCGCGCATCGGTGCGGCGAGGCACATAGAGCGCGAAGGACATGTTCCGCAGCCAGTTAACGTCGAACCGCTCGACCAGGTCGCGTACCGCGCGGCGCTGGCCCGTGGTGCCGGCGACGGTCAGGATATTCTGGCTCGGATCGACGCTGGCGACCAGCCCCGGCAGCACCGAATCGAGCACCTGCTTGAGCAGCGTGGCGCTGACGAATTTCAGCGTAAAGGCTTCATTGCCGAAGCCGCTGTTGCCCTCGCCAACCAGGCCCGCCTGCTGCCGCGCCTGTTCGACGGTGGTGACGACATAGGTGCCGTTGCTGTTGATGATGGCGAGGCCTGATACGCGGAACGCACCCTCCAGGAAGGGGAGGACCGAGGATCGGGCGATCGGCCGGTCGGACACTACCGTCACCGGCGTGTCGAGCGACGGGTCGATGCTGAAGGGCACGCGCAATATGTCGCCGAACACGGCGCGCGCGACCTGCTGCACGCTGACGCCGGGGAAGTTGAGCGTGATGTCGCCGCGCCCGATCGGCTGGTCGGGCAGCGGCGCGCGGGGATTGGGAATCTGGCCGTTGCCGGGGACGATCGTGGCGCGGACATCGCGATCGCCGCCCGGCTCGGCCTGCTGTGCCGGCGCGCCACCGGCAAGAGCGAGCAGGGCGACGGCGGCGACGCCGCGTTTCAGCATCGCCCGCATCATTCGCCGCCTTCCGCCGCTGCTGGCGCAGCGGTATCGCCCACGCGCAGCGTCAGGCTGCGCGATCCATCGTCTATCCGAGCGGAGGCCGCCCCGATGCCGGTCACGCGCCAGGGGCCGACGCGCCCGCCGAGGGGAACGGTAACCGCAACCCCGTCCGTCCCGCGCAGCACCGCCGCGCCACCCCGGCCGGATCGCGCGACGCCCAGCAGGCTGACCGCGCCCGATCCCGGCGCGCCCGCCTTGCCGCCGCTGCTTCCGCTGGGCGCGAAAATGTCGCGCGCGGCCAGCACCGGGGGAATCGATGCTGGCAGCGACTCGGCCGTGCGAAGGTCGGGCGCCTTCATCGCCCGCATCGGCATGTCCGGCAGGTCCACCGTTACGGGCGTCAGCAGCTGGAACAGCAGGGCCAGCGCCAGCAGCAGCGCCAGCGCGGCGGGCAAGGGCGCATCCTCAGCGGATCGCCGCAGCGTCGAAAGGCGCGGAAATTTCAAGTTGGACCTCCATCGGCGCGGCGGTTCCGGCCTGGAACGCCGCGTTGGCGGCGATGCTCGTCGCGCCGATCAGGATGAGCGGCTGCTCATTCTGCACGTCCGCCAGGAAGCGCGCGAAAGGAGCCATCCCCACCACCATGGTCACGCGCAGACTTGCCCAACCCGCCTTGCCATCGGCGCTTTGCGACATTTTCGTGACGATCTCGTGACGCAGGGCGGTGCGGCGAACGAGGTCGCGCAAACGGCCGGTCGCCTCCTCCTGATTGCGCGCCGGCAGAGCGAAGCGCGGCGCATCGGCGCGCTGGCGGCGGGCGGCGGCGCGCAACAGGGGCAAGGATGCGGCGATTTGCTGGTTGCGCTGATGCTGCATCAGCAATTGCGCCTTCGCCTCGCGCCGCTCCGCAAAGCCATCGAGGATCGGCTGGACAATGCCAAGCCAGGCGAGCGCCACCAGAGCGACGAGGATGAGAATGGCGATCAGCCGCTGCTCGCGCGGATTGGGCGTCTTCATCGCCGCCGCTCTGGCAGATAGACGGCGCTGATGTCGAACGCGCGCATCTGGTCGGCGGCGGCGGCCGGCGCACCTTCCGCGTCATTTTCGACGATCGCGCGCAGCCGGGGCGACTGACGCAGCGCTTCGGCGACGTCGATCGTGCCCGGGGCAAAGCCGACCAGCCGCACCTGCCGCTGCCGATATTCGAGCCGCTGGACCCAGGCGCCCGGCGGCAGCGCGGCGCTGAGCGCAGCGAGCAGCGGCAGCGGGTCTTGCTCTGCCCGCGCGCGCACCAACCATTGCCGACGCTGCTGCTCCTTCTCGATCCGCTGGCGGATCAGCAGCGCGGTGCGGCCGGCTGGGGCCTGTTCCTCGACCGCCGCCTGCGTCGCTTCGAGCGTGGCGACGTCGCGCCAGATCAAAGCGCCGATGTTGAGCGCGACCAAAGCGGCGACGACCACCCACCAGCGCCACCGACCGCTGTCCGCCTGGGCGATGCCGGCAGCCTTGAGGAAGTCGAAATGATAGCCGTCCTCTTCCGACAGCGCGATCCGGGAGGGGCGGATGTCCATGGCGTCGAGCGATTCGATCCAGCCCATCAGCCGGTCGCGCGGCACCATGCCCAGCCGCACCGACAGGCGGGTTTCCGATCGCTCTACCGATTCGACATCGAAAACGGCCTGCGGCTGCGGGATTGGCCCGATCCGGTCGATGTCCATCGCCAGCATCTGCCGCAACTCGCCGCGCCCCAGCGGCGGCACGTCGATAGAGCGGCAGAGAATGTCGCCGGGCTGGAGGGCGGCGAGCAGCCCCTGCCGCTGCCGGGCGCTCAGCATATGCGCGCTCTGTCCAGTGCCCACGATATGCCAGCCGGAGGGATCGGCGGGATCGCGGGCGATCACCGTGCCGCGATGGCGCTGCCGCCGCGCCATGCCGGGCAGCATCGCCGCCAACTGGCCGGTCCACCATTCCCACCCCTGCGCCAGCCAGCGGCGCAGCGTCGGCATGTCCGCCGCCAGCAGTTCGCGCAGCGTCATGTCCGCCCCCGGCATGTGCCCGTCGCGGGGACATAGACGCACAGATTGTCCACGGTCGCGGCGGGTTGCACGATCAGGTCGGGCCAAATCCGCCGGTCGCCGGGTGCGAAGGTCGCGCGGATGCGGATCATCTGCGGCAGATTGCTCTGCCCCTCCCAGCGGCCCCGCCAGCGCGGCTGCATGTCGGGCGCGGCCGCGCCATAATAAGCGAACTCCAGCGCCGTGAGGCCGGTTGTTATGGTCGCGCGTTCGCTCATGCGTTCGGGGGTCAGCGTCAATGTCGACTGGCTGTCAAGCACCAGGGCGCCGTCGGCCGCCAGCCCCAGCCGGTAGAGGAGCGGCGGGGCGGGCGCCTTCGCGTCCGGCACGGCCGACTGGAACAGCATTTCGCGCGCATCGCCGGAAAAGAGGATACGCGGCTGGCTGCCGTTGAAGCTGCCCTGCGGGAAGATGCGCCAGACGAGTGCGCGCAGCGCGGTCTGCGTCGCCATCACATCCTCGCCCGCGCGGGTGCGCGCCTCGACCCGCTGCCAGCCGCCGCGCCCGCTGGCAAGGCCGGTCAGCAGCATGGCCGACACCATGGCGAGGATCGCCAGGCTAACGAGCAGCTCGATCAGCGTGAAGCCGGCCTGAGATGCGTTCTTGCTCATGCGGCGGGGCGCAAGCTGTCGAGCCGGACCCGGACGGCGGGGTCGCGGGGGCTGCTAACTGATACAGCGAGTGGGACAGTTGTTCGACGGTCGCCGCCGCCTGCTGGCCCCACCTCGACTCGCCAGATAAAGCCGTGATCGGTGCCGCTGCGGCTGCCGCTGGCAGGGGGACGGTTGAGCGGATATTCAGCGAGCCGCGACTGGGCGATCAGCAGGGCGATGCGCTGGTCCGACACACGGCGAGCGCGGCGGGCGCTGTCGTGGAGCGTCTGGAAGGCCGCGGCCAGGATCATCGCCAATATGGCCGTGGCGATGAGCGTTTCGACCAGGATGGAGCCGCGCTCGTTCACCGCGCCGGTGCTTCCGCTTCGACAAGGCCGGTCACGGGCCGGATGCGCAGCATCTGCGTCGCGCGGGGGCCGGTCAGCGCCAACTGCGCCGCACTTGCCGACCCGTCGGGGTAGAAGCTGATCCGGGCGGGACGGGCGCGCAGCACCAGCGGATCGGGCAGGTCCACGGCGGTCACGCCGATGCTATAGCGCCTGCCGTCGGGCGAGAGGGTCAGCGCCACCGGCTGCCCGCCCCGCACTGCCTGCGCCCGCGCGACGCGCAGATTGGCGAGCAGGGTGGAGGCGGCGCTCGTCTGCCGGCTGCCCTCCCACGCGCTGTCCATCGCCGGAAAGGCGATCGAGGCGATCAGCACGGAGATGGCGACCGCGATCAGGGCTTCGATCAGCGACATGGGCGCTTACCAGTTGCCCACATCCTTGGCCTCGCCGGTGCCGCCGGGGGCGCCGTCCGATCCCAGAGTGAAGATGTCATAATCGCCATGCTCGCCCGGCGCTTTCATTTCATAGGGCTTGCCCCAGGGATCGATAAGCGCGCTTTCCTGCGGCAGATAGGGGCCGTTCCAGGCGGCGGCGCCCGACGGCGCCTTCACCAGCGCGCCGAGGCCAGCACCGGCGGGCGGCAGGCCGCCATTGTCGAACCGGTACAGTTCCATGGCCGACGCGATATTCTTGATCTGCACCTTGGCGGTCTGGCTCTTGGAACTGCCGAGATAGCGGAGCGCCTGTGGCGCGACGATCGCGGCGAGGAGGCCGAGAATCGCGATCACGACCAGCAGTTCGAGCAGCGTGAAGCCGCCTTCGCCGGGGCGGCCGGGCCGGTGCGGGGGGCGGGAGGACAGCATGGTTACTCCAGGGCGAGATCGTTGAAACCCAAAATGGCCGTCATGATCGACCCGATCACGGCCGCTACGATGATGCCCATCACGACGGTGATGACCGGCGTCAATATTGTGACAAAGCGTTTCAGTTTGACGGCAATCTCTTCATCCAGCGCGTCGGCCAGCCGTTCGAGCATGGCGTCGAGCCGGGCCGTCTCCTCGCCGGTGCGCATGAAGCTGATGGCGAGGCGCGGGAACATGCCCGATTCGGCCGCCTGTTGCGAAAAGTTCGCGCCCTCCCGCACCCGCTCCGCGATGCGGGCGACAGCGTCCGCCATTACCCGGTTGCCGATCGTGCGCTGCGCCAGGGCAAGCGCCGGGGCAAGCGCGACGCCGCCGCTCAGCAGCGTACCCAGCACCCGGGCGAAACGTCCGGTCTCGATCCGGTGGATTAGGTCGCCAATCTGCGGCAGGGCAATCAACCGCCGGTCGAGCATCGCGCGCGCAGCGGGCTGGCGCAGCCAGCCGCGCAAGAGGAAAACGATGCCGACCAGCGCACCCAGCATCAGCAGCCCATAAGCGCGAAAGCCCTGGCTGGCGCGTATGACCATCTGGGTCATGGGCGGCAGCCGGTCTTGCGCGCCGGCGAACAGCCCCTCGAACTGCGGCACGATGAACAGCAGCATGAGGATGATGACCGCCAGGCCGATGAGGGTCAGCATGATCGGATAGATAAGCGCCGAGACGATGTCGCTTTGCAGCTTCTGCGCACGCTCCAGCGTGGCGGCGAGCTTGCCCAGTGCCGCCGGCAAGGTCGCGCTCGCCTCCCCCGCCGCGATCATCGGCGCGGCCAGCGGCGGGAAGCTGCCGCGCGCGGCGGCGATCGCTTCGGAGAGCGGGGTGCCTTCTTTCACTTGGCTGTGGATTGCGGAAAGCTGCTGGCGCAGCGCAGCGGTTGCGGCATTGTCGACAGCGATGGCGAGCGCCCGGTCGAGCGAGAGGCCCGCGTCGAGCAAGGTCGCCAACTCGCCGAACAGCTTGGCGATATGGCGGGGGTCGAGCTTCGCGCCGCCGCCATCCTTGCCGGCGGCTGCCGGGGTTACGCCGATCGGGCGCAATCCCTGGCTGCGCAGCACGTCCAGCGCCTGCGCGGCGCTGCCCGCCTCGACCGCGCCTTCGCGCATCGCGCCGCTGGCGGTCGCGGCGCGATAATGGAACTGGGGCATGGAAACCTAGCTTTCTCGCGTCACGCGCAGCACTTCCTCGACGGTGGTAACACCGCGTGCTGCCTTGGCAAGCCCGTCGGCCAGCATCGATCGCAACCCCTCCTGCTCGGCGGCGCGATGGATGTCGCGCGCTTCGGCGCGCGCGATGATGAGGTCGGCGATGGTCTCGCTGATCTCCAGCAGTTCCACCACCGCGCTGCGGCCGCGATAGCCCGACTGGCCGCATTCCTCGCAGCCGATGGGACGGCGGAAATCGGCGTCGGCCGGCAACGCCGCAATCAGTGCCGGCTCGATCCCCGCCGCCTCCAGCTGGGCCTGGACATGCGGCATCGGCGCGTTGCAGACGGGGCACAGGCGACGCACCAGCCGCTGCGCTAGCACGGCGTTCAGCGTGCTGGTGAGCAGGAACGGTTCCATCCCCATGTCGAGCAGACGGGTGACCGCCGCCGCCGCGCTGTTGGTGTGCAGCGTGGAGAGGATGCTGTGCCCGGTCAGCGCCGCCTGGACAGCGATCTGCGCAGTTTCAAGATCGCGGATTTCGCCCACCATGATGACGTCGGGATCCTGCCGCAGGAAAGAGCGCAGCGCCGACGCGAAGGTGAGGCCGATGCCGGGCTGCACCTGGGTCTGGCTGACACCTTTCAGGCGATATTCGATCGGGTCTTCAACCGTCAGTATCTTGCGGCCCGGCGTATTGATCTGGTCGAGCGCGGCATAGAGGCTGGTTGTCTTGCCGCTGCCGGTGGGGCCTGTGACCAGGGTGATGCCGTGCGGCTTGCCGATGGCCCGCAGCACCGCCCGGGTCTGATCCTCGGTAAAGCCGAGCGCGGTGAAATCGAGCGCGACACTGGACCGGTCGAGCAGGCGCATGACGACGCTTTCGCCGTGGATGGTCGGCGATGTCGCGACGCGCAGGTCGATTTCATGCCCGCGCACCGCTAGCCGCAGGCGGCCGTCCTGCGGCAGGCGGCGCTCGGCGATGTTGAGCGACGCCATCACCTTGATGCGCGCCACCATGGCCTGTTTCATCGCCGCCGGCAGGGGCGCCATTTCGCGCATCACGCCATCGACGCGGAAGCGCACGGCCAGCCCATCCTCCGTCGGCTCCAGATGGATGTCCGACGCCTGCATCTCGCCCGCGCGGGCGATCAGCCGGTTGACCGCGCGGATCACCGGCGCGTCGCTCGCCTGATCCTTGAACCGCTCCAGATCCTCCTCGTCCAGCGAATCGTCGTCCGCTTCGGCGGCCTGTTCGGCCTGGCCGTAGAGCCGGTCGAGCGCGGCATCGATGTCGGACGACATGCCGATCGCCAGCCGCACCGGGGTTCCCATCAGGAAGGAGATGGCGTCGCGCGCATAGGGGTCCAGCGGGTTGGCGACCGCCAGCAGTAGCCGGCCATCCTCCTCCGCGACCGGCAGCACATGCTGGTCGCGCAGGAAGCGCGGCGCCAGGATGCCCATGCCCAGCGGCTCGTCAGGGAATTGCTGCGGCAGCATGATCGGTATGCCGGTGGCGGTCGAGAAAAAGCGCGCGAGCCGCTGTTCGGAGACCATGCCCAGCCGCGTCAGCACCGTCTCGATCCGGTCACCGGTTTCCTGCTGCACCTGAAGGGCGCGATTGCCGACGTCGCGCGTCAGCACCCCGCCCGACACCAGCCGATCGATCACCCGTCCACAATGATAGGGCGATGGAGGAGCGTCCCCCTGCTCCTGCTTCGCCGCTTGCGCCGACGCCCGCATCCTGACTTCCCGACCCCCGACTTGCCGCCAGCCCCACCCGGCGGAATGAACCCCGACACCCTGCGCCCGCGACATTTTTCGCCGTCTGCACAATATGTTGGCAGTCGGCGAATCAGCTAATCATGGGACGTTGGTAAATGTCATAAAAGTGTTACCGACCTCATGTTTATGAGCTTCCGCAAGACTCGGCAATAATTGTTTCGTGCCGAACCTTGCAAGGAAAGAGGGGGTGCTCTTTCCGAGGATGATGGGGGCACGATCTTGATGGGCCAGGAGTAACATTTTCTTCCTGGTGGGGTTTTTAGGACTGTTACAATTTTGTGACCGATTATTTTCGGAATGATGTCGCGTGCTCCATTGGCACGGCGACCAACTTCTATTGTCTATTGGAGGTTTATGATGCTTCGTAAAGCCTATCTTCTGGGCACTGCCGCGGCGTTCGTCGCCGGCAGCATGTCCGTCATCGCCGGCGCGCAGACCGTCGACACCGTCTATGGTAACGGCGCGTCGCTGCCCGCTCCCTATTTCCGCCAGGCCGCTGACTGCTACAGCGTCAAGACCGACCTGATCTTCGACGGCAACCCGCCTGTCCTGCAGACCGCCCCGGACTTCAACTACACCGGCACGCCGGCGCAGGATTGCGCGACCACCGACTATATCGCCAACGACAGGCTGGTCTATAAATCGACCGGTTCGGGCGTCGGCATCGCAGCCTTCTTCAGCCACGACCCGGTTCGCGCGGGCGACATCGACCCCGCTGACGGCGTGCAGCTGTTCCCGACCATCAACTATGCGCTGTCGGAAACCTCGCTCGGCACGAACGACGTTGCGGCCTATAATAATGGCGGCACCGTTCAGGGCGTGACCGTCGTGGCCCCCGGCGTGACCCCGGGTACCGGCCAGTATCGCAACCCGCGCGAAGCCTATGGCGCCATGGTCCAGTTCCCGCTGCTGATCGCGCCGGTGACCATCGCCTATGATCCGGTCTACAAGAAGATCCGCAACGGCGACGGCAGCATCAGCGAATATAGCCTAAACCTGCGCTATCCGCGCGCCGACGGCTCGGGCGGCCTGCGCCTCAGCCAGGCGGCGGTCTGCGCGATCTTCAACGGCGACATCGTCAACTGGGGCGACAGCCGTCTGCGGGCGCTAAACGGCAACCGCTCGTTCGTCGACCTGAGCGATCCGGGCTCGTTCACCGTGCCGCTCCAGATCGTCGGCCGTGAGGACAGCTCGGGCACGACCTCGCTCTGGACCCGCTTCCTTGCCAACGCCTGCGCCAGCTACACCGGCAACGCCTATGCCGACTCGACCAGCCGCCTGCCGGGCGTCTATGTCGACTCGACCGGCGCGACCCGCACCACCAGCTCGCCCAAGGATCTGGTCGGCGCGGTCTGGAACAAGAGCTCGAACAACGCCGGCGCCGGCCGCGTATTCTACGCCGGCAACGACGCTGAAGTCGCAGGCAAGTATACGCTCGCCAACGGCAATGACGGTGTCGCCAAATATATCGACTTCACCGCCGAGCCGGGCGCGACGGCCGGCAACCTCGTCCGTCAGGGCCGCATCGGCTATGTCGGCCCCGACTTCGTGCTGCCGGGCGTGCTCTACACCCAGGCGAACAACTACAACCTCCAGACCGCCGACGTTCAGAATGTCGCCGGCGCCTATCGCGCGCCGACGGCCACGGCGCTTCGTTCGTCGTTCGGCTCCATCCTGCCGCCCGAATCGGACGCCAACGGCAATTATGTTCCGAACACGGCTTGCCTGAGCGGCGACGTTTCGGCCTCGTGCCGCAACCAGCCGCAGGATTGGGTCCAGGCGGCGTCGAAGACCGCTCCTCTCGCCAATCCGACCGGCTCGCTGTCTTACCCGATCGTGGGCACGTCCAATATCCTGCTCTACAGCTGCTATGCTTCGGACGCCGCTCGCACTCCGCTGGTCGGCTTCCTGAGCTTCTACTTCAAGAGCGCGACCATCAACAATACGTCGCTGGGCTTGCTGGCGTCGTCGGGCTTCCAGCCGATCACGACCCCGTGGCGCAAGGCGATCACCGACAGCTTCGTGACGTCGACCGACCCGAACGGCACTCAGCTGACGATCGCTCGCCGTGGCGCTCGCGCCTGGTGCCCGAGCACCGTCATCGGCGGCTGATCGCCTCTTTGACCTGAATGCAGGAGGCCCGGCAGAATCTGCTGGGCCTCTTTGCCTTTTCAGCTCCACGGTTGACCTTTATCGAATGAGAAAGCGAACCATGCGGTCCTTGCCGATGCTGCCCGGACTCCTGTCGGCCTGTTGCCTTTTATGGGGCGCTGGGCCAGCCCTGGCCGAGCAGGCCCAGACTTCAGAAATTCCGATGAACGAGGCCGCGCCTCAGGTGCCGGGCGGTCCTGTGCCGCTGCGGACGCTGCAATGCCATGTGCGGCATGCCACCAATATCGATCCGACCGCCAGCCAGTCGGAAGCCGACATCCTCTATTCCGACGAGGCCGATTTCACGCTGGAGCTGGGCGCCGCGCAGGTGCCGCTCGCTATGGGCCTCGGCACCGCCAATGCGGGTGAGACGCCGCCCGCCAGCTACCGGATCACGGCCGACCCGCAAAAGCTGTTCGCCATGGCCGGGCCGAGCTTCGACCGGGTCGCCGACTATTGGCCCAAGCATGTCGAAGTCGGCAAGACGATCATGGGCAAGGCCTTTTCCTTCATCCTGCTCAATGCCGTGGAGGGAGACCCGGCGCATATGACCGCCTTCGTCTCGCGCGCGGCCGATGCGGTAGCGATCGACCTTGGCTGGGTCTATCGCGGCCGGTGCGACATCGTGCAGCCTGGCCGCTGACGTCACGACAATTGCGGATCGGCTGCGCGGGCTTTAGGAGCAGGCGCGATGCGTCTCCTGCTTTTGCTGCTGTCAATGCTCGCGGCCTCTCCGGCTGTCGCCCTCCCCGCCAACCGGCCGACGCCTGGCTATACGCGCGTTGCCATCGAAACCTCGGTCGGCACGATCACCGTTGCGGTCGATCGCAAGCGCGCGCCGCAGACGTCGGCCAATTTCCTGACCTATGTCGATGACGGGCGGTTCGACGGCGTCACCTTCTACCGCGCGGCGCGGCGCAAGAGCGATCCGCGCTTCGGCCTGATCCAGGGCGGGATCGACACCGATGCGCGCCGGTCGTTGCCGCCAATCCCGCATGAGCCGACGAGCCGCACGGGCATCCGCCACCTCGACGCCACCCTGTCGATGGCGCGGCCCAACCGGCCCAATTCGGCGATGGGCAATTTCTTCATCACGATCGGCGCGACCCCCAATATGGACGCGCGGGGCGAGTATATCGGCTATGCCGCCTTCGGCCATGTGGTTGCCGGCATGGACGTGGTCCGCCGGATATTGGCGGCGCAGACGTGCTGCGGATCGGGACCGATGCGGGGACAGATGATCGTCAAGCCCGTCCGAATCCTGCGCGCCCGCCGGCTCGACGGCACGCCGAGCCCCTCGCACGGGGTGAAGCCGTGGCTGATCGGGCTCAATAAGAGAACAGCGAGATAGACACCTGTTTAGGCGAAATTCGCCTGCCCGGCGGACCAGGCGCGGCCGCTTTCGCGCGACGGACGGGCCTGCACCCGCTTCCATGCCTGTTCATGGAAGAAGAAGGCGACGGCGTTGATGACCGGCTCGATGAGGGCGATGCCGCCGGCCAGCGCCACCGATCCGGTCAGCACATAGGCGACGGTGAAGCCGACGGTGAGGTGGATTACGAGATAGGTGGTGGTTTTGATGAGATCGAGCGACATGGGGAACTCCTTTCTCTTGCAATTAAGAGTTAGTCGCAATAGTGGCTAGCGGGTTTTTCCGCTGGCTCTGATCGCCCCGGCCGATCAGGATATGGCGGAAGGAGAAGCACATGGCGGGACGCATCAGGGTGGGGATTGGCGGCTGGGTCTATGAGCCATGGCGCGGTAGCTTCTATCCGGCGGGGCTGCGGCAGAAGGATGAATTGACCTATGTCGGCCAGCATCTGACCGCGACCGAGATCAACGCGACCTATTATAGCAGCCAGAAGCCGGCGACCTTCGCCGGCTGGGCGGCGCAGGTGCCCGACGGCTTCCAGTTCGCGGTCAAGGCGTCGCGCTTCTGCACCAATCGCAAAGTGCTGGCCGAGGCGGGCGAGTCCGTCGCCAAGTTCGTCGGCCAGGGGATCGCCGAACTGGGCGACCGGCTGGGGCCGATCCTGTGGCAGTTCATGCCGACCAAGCGGTTCGATCCCGACGATTTCGGTGCGTTCCTGAAGCTGCTCCCCGCCAGCGTCGATGGCGTGCCGCTGCGCCATGCGATCGAGGTGCGGCACGAGAGTTTCGACGATCCTGCCTTTCTGGCGCTGGCGCAGGCGGCGGGGGTTGCCGTGGTGCTGGTCGACCATGACGACTATCCGGCCATCCACGGCCATGATGTCGGCTTTTCCTACAGCAGGCTGATGCGCGCGCAGGCGGACGAGCCGACCGGCTACCCGGCCGATGCGATCGTGCATTGGGCTGAGCAGGCGAAAGCGCAGGCGGCGCGGGGCGATGTCTTCACCTTTTTCATCAGCGGCGCGAAAGAGCGCAACCCGGCAGCAGCGCAGGCGATGATTGTGGCTTTGCAGTAACAGCTCTGTTGCATCTGCTGCAACCGGTCTGCCGCGCTTTGCGATTGTTGCGCAGGCATAAGGAGCGTAGGGGGCCGTCACCCCGCGCTTGCGGGGCAATTGCAGCTATGATGGAGTTGACTATGCGTCAGGCTTTTCAAGGCGCTGTGCTGGCCGTTGCGGTCGGCGTGCAGATGCTGAACTTCTATTCGGTGCTCTATGCCTGATCGCGGTTTATCCGCGATCTTGATCCCGACACGAGGGGATAAGGAAAGGCCGCTCCCAGTATGAACCGGAGCGGCCTTTTCATTTCCTATCGACTTGACGATTAGATCGCCCCGACTTTGCGGGCAATCAGCCTTCGGCCAGCCAACCGGCGAGCAGATAGGCCACGACCCCGATCGGACCGAGCGCGCAGAGCGTCAGCAGCACCAGCACGACGCGGATCAGTGTGACATCCATGCCGGTGCGGTTGGACAAGCCGGCGCATACGCCCATGATCTTGCCGGCGCGACGGTCGAGGGTGAAGCTGTTGTTCATGACAATGGACCTTTGATGCGGATGATGGGGGTGGTCAGGCGATGGCCGACACCGGGACGGCGGCGCTGACGAACAGGCCGGCGGAAATGATCGCGCCGAGAAAGGCGAAAGCGGCATAATGAATCTTCACGATGGACATGGCGGCTACTCCCTGATGATGTCGGCTGGATGATCCAGCCTTGCTGCCCTCCATTTTGCAGAGAGCGTGCCAAGTTGAAGATGTCGCGGAAAAGCGTTGGTTTGCGGGAGTGTCACCCAGATATGGATGGACGATATTTCCGTCTATTGGGGTTTTTCCCCGCTGGTTGGGAAATGCGCCATGCCCTCTAATCTGCTCTTCGTCTATGGCACGCTGAGGATCGGCTGCGCCCATTCGATGGCGGCCCGCCTCTTGTCGGAGGCCGACTATTTGGGGCCGGCCACAGTCGGCGGCAAGCTCTACCGGATCGCCGACTATCCGGGCTTGATGCCGGGGCCGGAGGGGCGCGTCACTGGCGACCTGTTCCGCCTGACCGACGCCGACGCAACACTGGCCTGGATCGACGCCTATGAGGAAGTCACGCCCGATTTCCCCGCGCCGCGGGAATATCGGCGCGAACGGATGACGGTCGAAACCGGGGGTGGCGCGGTGATGGCGTGGGTCTACGTCTACACGCGCGATCCGGAGGGCTTGCCGAGCATTGTGGGTGGCGACTTTCTTCTAGCGGATGAGGCCCAATGACCACCCCTAACCCTGCCCTGAAGGGGAGAGAAAGAGTCCTGCTCTGGGCAGTCTGGTAATATTCCGGCCCGGCGTGAGGGGGTAGGAGGCGTGTCGATCAACCGCGTTGCCCGGAGGCGCGCTTCCACTAGGGCCCTTCTTTAGTTTGATCCAGGCGCGTCAGAAAACCGTGGATCACGGCCGCCGTTTCGGCTCGTTCGAGAATGTCGCAATGGCCGGCCGGTCGGTCGGCCATATGCCTGATCGGCACATAGCGCGCAGACGGAAAAGCGCCGCTGATCGACATTGCGCGCAGATCATTCTGATCGATCGCCTGGCTGGCCTCGGCCCCGACGATCAGCGTCGGCCGGCGATAGGGATGTGCAGGGTCGGGGCAGTCTCGGCCGCTCAGCGTCGCCAGCAATGCGCGAGCGGGGACAGCGGCGTTGGCGCTCACCGAGCGCACCAAGGCAATGGTCCCTTCATCCGCCACGGGCGAGTATAGAAATTCGCGGGCCACTCGCGCCGGGTCGCGGGCGATGGGGGCGATCTTGCGAAATGTTCGCCAGACGCCCGCGCCGACCGCCGGCTGGGGATCGATCAGCACCAGCGCGGCCGCATCGAGCAACAGGCGGCGCGCAATGATCTGCGCGAACGCACCGCCCTGGCTATGCCCGCCCAGCACCAGCCGAATCGGCCCCAACACCGCCGTCACCGCATGGGCGATCAGGGCGGCAATCGTCCGATGGCTTAGCCAGGCAACGCGGCGATCGCTTGCGCCCGAGCCCGGCGTATCGACAAAAACCATTGTGCGATGCGGCATCAGCGCCAGCAATCGCGGGCCAAGGTCGAAATAAGCGCTCGCTCCACTGAATGCGCCGCCCGGCAGGAGAACAAGCGGCATGGCGTTGGGGGCTTCGTGTGGCGTGAAACAATGGACGGCAACGCGCCGCGTCGACCGTTTCGCTGTAACATCGAGATCGTGGCGTTGATAGGCGTGAGTCGCGGTTCCCCTTGCAAAACGGCCTATGGCCAGGATCCGGTCCAGCTTTGCCCCATCCTCCATCGCGACCCTAGTCTCTCCCCCGTATCGTGAGTAGAAAGATATCTACCTTATATTATTTTGTCGAGCGACTGCGGTATCGGCGGCCAAGGCCGTGCAACCCCGCCAAAAAGATCGCCGGCGCTGGACCTGTGCTCGATGGCGGGCAGTGGTGAAAGCGCATTGGGCCTACACGCTGCGTCGGCTGATCGAATTCGGCCCAATGCCGTCAGATCACGCCTTCGGCACGCAGCGTGGCGATCTCCTGGTCGGAATAGCCACCCAATCGGTGTCAATCGTCGTCCAAACGGGACCCCCGATCGGCGCGCAAAAGGGACCCCCTCTCAGGGATGGC
>NZ_JAVHPD010000074.1:0-9365 GCF_036170395.1 Sphingobium sp. | reverse complement strand
CACAGACCGGAGCCGCCGCCCACATGTCCCTTCATCTTTTCAACAATGTCAAAGAACCTGCCAGACAATCAATGGCGGACAACCATTCACCCCGTTCCTTGCGTTCCGGGGGACAGTGTCCGTCTATGCTGGCGACCAGACCGTCAGCGCTTCAGCAGAAGCAGCGTCCCGTCCGGTGAAGCGGCATATATGGAGGGCTTTTGAGTCGGTCAACCAAGAAATGCCATAAATTTGAAATTTCAGCGACGAACCGAAACCGCAGCCTCCAACCCTAAGGGAAAGCAGGACTTTCCGCTCATGCGAGCGGTTCGCCCGCAAAGGTCTCGGTATCGACCTGCGCCTGCATGGCGCGCGCATAGCGCGGCCCCGACGGCGCATCGACCGGAAACAGCGAGTCGATCGCGGCAATGAGGTCCGCTGGCCAGTCGAACGCCAGGGTCGCGAGATTCTCGTCGAGATGGGCGATGCTGGTGGTGCCGGGTATGGGCACGACATGGTCGCCCTTGCCCAGCAGCCAGCCCAGGCACAATTGCGCCGGGGTGCGGCCCGCCTCCGCCGCCAGCGCCCTCAACCGGTCGACCAAGGCGAGATTGGCCGCCAGATGCGGCGGCGCAAAGCGCGGCATCGCGGCGCGGATATCGCCTTCAGGCACGCCGTCAGGGCCGACCCCGCCGGCCAGCAGCCCGCGCCCGACAGGGGAGAAGGCGACGAACGCCGTGCCCAGTTCGGCGCAGGCGTCCAGCACCGCGATTTCCGGGTTGCGCACCCAGGGCGCATATTCGGTCTGCATCGCCGCGATCGGATGCACCGCATCGGCGCGGCGCAAGGTCGCGGCGGACATTTCCGAAAGGCCGATCGCGCCGATCTTGCCCGCTTCCTTCGCGCGGACCAGCGCGCCGACCGATTCCTCGATCGGCACCTTGGGATCGAGCCGGTGGAGATAATAGAGGTCGATATGGTCGACGCGCAAGCGCCGCAGCGAATCCTCCAGCACGCGGGCGATCGCGGCGGGCGAGCCGTCCAGCCCCCGTTGGCCGTCGATTTCCGCCAGCACGCATTTGCTGGCCAGGGTAAACTCGCCGCGCCGGTCGCCGAGCGCCCGCCCCACCAGTTCCTCGTTCGCCCCGAAGCCGTAGAGCGCGGCGGTGTCGAAGAAGGTCACGCCCGCATCCAGCGCATGGCGCAGCAGCCGCTCGGCCGACGCCGCATCCGGTCGCGGCAGATAGGCGTGGCTGAGGCTCATGCAGCCCAACCCGATCGCCGACACGGTGAAGGGGCCGACAGTCCGGGTGGGCAGGCTGGTCATAAGGGCAATCCTACGTAATTTTCCGCGATCGTCGTCTGCGCCGCGACCGAAGAGGCGATATAGTCGAGATCGGCGACCTGCATCCGGCGATCGAAAGCGTCGGCGTCGGGGAAGCGGTGCATCAGCTTCGTCAACTGCCAAGAGAAACGCTCGGATTTCCAGATGCGGGCCAGCGCCCTGGCGGAATAGCCCGCCACCGCGTCATTGTCACCCCGCCGGAACCAGGCGATCAGCGCGTCGGAGAGATAATGCACGTCCGACGCGGCGAGGTTCAGCCCCTTGGCGCCGGTGGGCGGCACAATATGCGCGCTGTCGCCCGCGAGCAGCAGCCGGCCGTGGCGCATCGGCTCGAACACGAAGCTGCGCAGTGGCGCGATCGACTTTTCGAGCGCAGGCCCGCGCGTGATTTTCGCGCCCGCTTCCGGCCCCAGCCGCACCGCCAGCTCATCCCAGAGGCGATCGTCGGGCCATTCCTCGATCTTCTCGTCCAGCGGCACCTGGATATAATAGCGGCTGCGCGTTTCCGACCGCATCGAGGCGAGCGCGAAGCCGCGGTCATGATTGGCGTAGATCAGTTCGTGCGAGCAGGGCGGCACGTCCGCCAATATGCCGAGCCAACCGAAGGGATAGATTTTCTCGTAAGCCGTCGCGACCGACGCGGGGATCGCCTTGCGCGAGGGGCCATGGAAGCCGTCGCAGCCGCAGATGAAGGCGGCGTCGATGCGGTGGGTCGATCCATCCTTGCTGTAGGTCAGCCAGGGCGCGTCGCTGTCGACATCGTGCAGCGCGACGTCGCCGGCGTCATAGACGATCTCCAACCCGCGCTCGGGGGCGGCGGCCATCAGGTCGCGGGTGAGTTCGGTCTGGCCATAGACCATCACCTGTCTGCCCGTCAGCGCCGCGATATCGATGCGGATCAGCCGCTCGCCATCGGCGAGGTAGAAGCCGTCATGCGGCAGCCCTTCGGCGTGCATCCGCGCGCCCAGGCCCAGCCGGTCCATGAGGTCGGTGGTGGTGCGCTCCAGCACGCCGGCGCGGATGCGGCCGAGCACATAGTCGGGCGACGCACGCTCGACGATGACGACCTCGATCCCCTCGGCGCGCAGCAAATGGCCGAGCAGCAGCCCGGCCGGGCCTGCGCCGACGATGGCGACCTGCGTTTTCATGATGCACCTCTCCCGCAATGACTATGCAGGAAGGATGCCCAGAAGCGGCGAAGGGCGACAGGGCGGCGTCACCACATTAGTTGGACGATCCACCAGATCAGCATCATCATCTTCAGCGCTCCACCATCCGTTCGCTTCGAGCGAAGTCGAGAAGCGGATAGCGCATCCTCCTCGTTTCTCGACTTCGCTCGAAACGAACGGGGTGAGGATTGCGTGCGGAAACGGACCCGCAAAGCTGGACGATCAGGCGACAGGCAGCGTCACCACCGTGTCGGGCGCGTCGCGCAGCCGGACATAGAGCTTGCCGTCGCTGGGCCTCGGCACGGTCAGGGTCGATCCGGTATAGCCATGCGCGACCTCAGCCGCGCGGTCGAGGCCCGGCGTCGCGCCGACCGCGTCGATCAGGAACAGGTCGCGGCCCCGGATGGTGCAGCCCGCCCCTGCCCGCTCGCAGGTCACCGCCTCGATCTGCGGCAGGCGCGCCAGAGTCACCAGCGGCTGCCAGTCGCTCACCGCGTCGCCATGGCGCAGGCGGAAACGGAGCGGGCCGAACAGCGCGGGCGCAACCGCCTTGGGATCGAGGCTGGCGATCGCGATCTGCGGCCCTTCGAGGCGCAGGCCGGTCGCGGTGGTGAGGCGGATCGCCGCGCTCTCATCGGCGGGCGCGATATCGATCGAATCGGCGGCGGTCAGCGCCACGCCGCTCGCCGTCTCGACCGAAAAGACCAGCCGGCCATTGTCGGGCAGCAAGGCATCGCCCGGCAGCGCCAGCGCCTTGCCGCTCGCCGCGCCCGGCGTCACCGTGCGACTGAGCAGCCGCACCTGTGGCCGGGCGGCCGCCACCGTCACGTCGAGCGACGCGCTGCGCCCGTCGCGCAGCCGCACCCGCGCGCGCAATTCCTGCCCCGCCTCGGGCGCGCGCGCGTCGCCCTGCGCCATCAAGCGCAGCCGATCGACCGATCCGTCGCGCGTCAGGCCGTCGGGGCGCAGCGACAGGCCGCCCAGTTCCACGCTGTCCACCTGGTCGAGCCGCTGGCCGGTCAGCACGGCCGTCCGGTCCCCGGCATGGATCGCCAGCCCGTCGAGCCGGCTCGCCTGCGCGTAGCTTTTGAGCGGGATCGTCGTCGGCTCGGCCGTCCCCACATATTGGACATCGACGCTGATCGCCCCCGGCCGCCGCTCGCCGAGCGGCAGGGTGACGGCGATGGCGTCCTGCCCGCGCACCGCCCATTGCACCGCCTGCGGCACGGCATCGCCCTGGCGCAACGTCACGCTCTCGACGCAGGCGGGCGCGCTCCCTTTGAGCGTCAGCACGTCGTCGCGGCCGACCACCAGTTTCGGCTCGCCATCGACTTTCCAGCCCAGTTCGTCGGGCAGTTGCAAGCTGAAGTCCGGCCCCTCGAACCGGTCGAAGCCCCATTGGCCGTAAAGATGCGCCTGCACCGTCCCCTTGAACGCCGGCGGCAGCGGGTCGCCGCCCAGCACATAGCCGCCCCGGTCGGCGCGGGCCACGACCGGCAGCTCCACCGTCTCGCCCGATACGGCCTTCAGCGCCACCCGCATGTCGCGGGCATAGGCGGTCGAATAGATGAGCGGCGCACCCTCGACCGGCAGCACCGCGCCGGCGCGCGCGGCGCAGATCGGTCCCTTCGCCCCGCTGCGCAGGCGCGGCGGGCTGTCCGCCTCGATCGCGGGCATGGCGACGACCATCACCGACTTGGGCTTGGCGAAGGACGGCGCGGCGTTGAGCAGCAGCGCCATGTCCGCGTCGCGGCGGACGCTCAGCGTCGGCAGATAGCCGAATTCGGGATTGCTGAACGCGCCGAAGATGCGCGCCACGTCGCGGATCACGCCGATATAGGGGCTGTAAAAACCATAGCCCGCCTCGCGCGTGGCGCTCAATTGCAGGACGAGGTCGGTCGGCGCGCCGGTCAGCGTTTCGGCCATGGAACTGCTGTGCACGTCCGCCAGCACCAATGTCTCGCGATTTTCGAGCAGGCAGGCGGCCTGCATCTCGATCACCTTCGACAGGCATTCCTCGTTGAGCTTGATCGACAGGCTGCGCGCCAGCGGCGGGGCGAGCGTGCGCAGATATTCGGGATGGCTGTTTTCCTGCGCCTTGATCGCGCCCATGAAGGCGTCGAGCCGCGACCGGTCGAGCGACGCCTGGTTGAGATCCTGCGTCGCGCGCACGAACTCGCCGGGCTTGCCGCGCACCGCATCGCTCAGCACGCCCTCCGCGCCGCCGGTGTCGGGCACCAGGAACAGCACCATCTGCCGCGCGCCCTTGGGCACGGTAAGCGTCAGCGCCCGGTCCTTCTCCTTCTTCTTCCAGGTCTCGGCGAAGGCGATCCAGTCCTTGGGCGGCGGATTGGTCGCGCCGCGCAGGAAGGCCGACACCAGGATGAAGCGCGCGCCCTGATCGGCGGGCAGGTCGGCGGCGATGGCGATGCGGTCGCCCTCGGCCAGGCTCGGCACCTGCGCGATCGGCAGGGTCTTGTCGCCGCGCGTCACCTGAACCCGCACGGTGGGACCGGCCAGCTCGAACGGCGCGGGATCGGCGGCGCGCAGCGGCACCGCGCTGAGGCACGCCAGCGCCAGCGCGGCGCTGCCCAGCGTCAACCTCTTGATCGGGAAGCCTGTCATGCTGAACCCCTTATCCCGATCCCGCCGCCCGTGCCAAGGCCGCACCCGCCGAACGCCCCGCCCTGCGCGCCGGGTCCGCCCGCCTGGCTTGTCGGACGCCTAGCGTCCTGCCATGGTTGGACGATCCGCCATGACTCGCTCGCCCGTCCCCCATTTCTACCTCTACGGCGAACCGCAGCGGAGCGTTGCCGAAGGCTTCGTCCATGTTGAAAGCCTCGACGATCGTTCGCGCCCCAGCGAATGGACGATCCGCCCGCACATCCACCGCGACCTCAACCATATCATCCTGATCGCCGACGGCGGCGGCGCGATGCTGGCGGAGGGGGCGGAAGTGCGGTTCGACGCGCCCTGCCTGCTGCTGATCCCGGCGGGCGTCGTCCATGGCTTTGTCTGGCACCGGGACTCGCGCGGCCATGTCGCCACCATCGCCGACGCCTATCTGCGCGATCTGGTCGCGCGCGACGCGGACCTGGCGCCCTTGTTCGCCCGGCCTCATGCCGCCGCGCTCAGCCGCCACGAGGGCGAAGAAGCCGACGCGATCGTCGCCCGGCTGATGCGCGAACTGGGCTGGGCCGGGGCGGGCCAGCGCGCGGCGGTCGAATCGGCGCTGCTGCTGCTCATGGTCATGGCGTTGCGCCACGCCGCGCTGGCTGGGGCGATTCCGGCGGGCAGCGCGCGGCAGGCGGCGTTGGTCGCCCGGCTGCGCGAGCGGATCGACCAGCGCTTCCGCCTGCGCGAGCCGGTCTCGGCCCACGCCCGCGCATTGGGCGCCAGCCTCACCGCGCTGCGCCAGGCCTGCGCCAGCGTCGCCGGCGCCCCGCCGCAGCAGATGCTGGACGATCGCTGCCTGCTGGAGGCGCAGCGGCTGCTGCTCTATTCGCAGATGAGCGTGGCGGACATCGCCTATGCCGTCGGCTTTGACGACCCCGCTTATTTCTCGCGCTTCTTCGCCCGCCATATCGGCCAGCCCCCCCGCGCCTGGCGCGCCGCGCGGGGCGGTTGAACCGTCGTCGAAGCGCGCCTAGTTGCCCATCATGACGGCGAACGACCTTATCGACCTGCTCGTCGCGCGGCTGCTGCGCGACCATGGCAAGACCAAGCATCATTGGCGCAAGGCGATCGGCCCCATTCGCCTCTACGACAGCGCCACCCATGCCCATTGCAACTGGAGCGTCACGCCGACCGGGACCGCGCGGGATGTCGCCCTGATCGAAGCCTTGCTGGATGAGCTGCGGCTGGCGCATCCTATCCTGACGGATTGAGGCCGATCAGCCCAGCTGCGTTTCCAGTTCGCCCAGAACGCGGTAGCAGTCGAACACTTTCTGCACGCTGCTGTTGGGCTCGCGGCCGTCGCGGATGGCGCTTACAAATTCGCGGTCCTGCAATTCGATGCCGTTGTTGGACACCGCCACGCCGCTGAGGTCGATCGGCTCTTCCCTGCCATTCACCAGATCGTCGTAGCGCGCGATATAGGTGGCCGTATCGCCGATATAGCGGAAGAAGGTGCCGAGCGGCCCGTCATTGTTGAACGACAGCGACAGGGTGCAGATCGCGCCCGTCTCGCTCTTCAACTGGATCGACATATCCATCGCGATGCCGAGGTCCGGGTGGATCGGCCCCTGCATCGCATGGGCGTCAACGATCCTGCCCGCCTGATAGGCGAAGAGATCGACGGTATGCGCGGCATGGTGCCAGAGCAGATGGTCGGTCCAGCTGCGCGGCTCGCCCTTGGCGTTGATATTCTTGCGCCGGAAGAAATAGGTCTGCACGTCCATCTGTTGCACGGCGAATTCGCCCGCCGCGATGCGGTTGTGCACATATTGATGCGACGGGTTGAAGCGGCGGGTATGGCCGACCATGCAGGTGAGGCCGGTTTCCTGCTGCTTGGCGCGCACCGCCTGCGCGTCCGCCCAGCTGTCCGCGAGCGGGATTTCGACTTGGCAGTGCTTGCCCGCGTCCATGCAGGCGATCGCCTGCGCCGCGTGCATTTGCGTCGGCGTGCAGAGGATCACCGCATCGACATCGTCGCGCGCCAGCGTCTCGGCAAGGTCGGTGGTCGCATGGCCGATGCCATATTTCGCCGCGACCGCCTGCGTCGGCTCGAGGTTGCGGCCGACCAGCGAGGTGACGGTCACGCCGTCGATATTCTTCAGGCCATCGAGATGCTTTTCGCCGAACGCGCCGGCGCCCGCCAGGGCAATATGCATGAACTACTCCTTCAATAGCCCCTCCCCTTCAGGGGAGGGGTAGGGGGTGGGGTTGTGCGGCAAAGGCTTCGCTCAATTGGAAAGCCCCCACCCCAACCCCTTAGGTTACTCCGCCGCCAGCACCGCGACGCCGCTGCCGGTCATGTCCAGCCCCTCGCCATTGTCGGGCCGCAGCACGAGGTGGCCGATCGCGGTGTTGGAGCAGGGCACATGATAATGGCGATGCAGCGCCCGCGTCGCCTTGCCGAGCGCTCCGCGCATGATGAGCCACATCACCATCTCGATCCCCTCGCTGCCCGTTTCGCGCAGATATTCGATGTGCGGGATACGGCGCAGATGGTCGCTGTCGCCGATGAGGCCGTCGAGAAAGCGATTGTCCCATTCCTTGTTGATGAGGCCCGCGCGCGGCCCCTGCAACTGATGGCTCATGCCGCCCGTGCCCCAAACCTGCACGTTGAGGTCTTCGGGGAAGCTCGCCACCGCCCGCGCGATCGCCTCGCCCAGCGCCCAGCAGCGATTGCCCGACGGGGGCGGGTAGGTGACGACATTAACCGCCAGCGGAATGACCTTGCACGGCCAGGCGTCGGGCTTGCCGAACATCATGCTCAAGGGCACGGTCAGGCCATGGTCGACATCCATCTCGTTGATGATGGTCATGTCGAATTCGTCCAGGATCAGGCTCTGCGCGATATGCCAGGCCAGGTCGGGATGCCCCTCCACATCCGGCACCGCACGCGGCCCCCAGCCTTCGTCGGCGGGCTTGTAGCGCTCGCCGCAGCCGATCGCGAAGGTCGGGATGATCTTCATGTCGAAGACGGACGCATGGTCGTTATAGACCAGGATCACGACATCGGGCTTTTCCGCCTTCTCCCACTCCCGCGTCCAGTCATAGCCGGCGAATATCGGGCCGAAATAGTCGTCCTGATCCTTGCCGAAGTCGGACGCGACGCCGAGCAGCGGGATGTGGCTCGACGCGACGCCTGCGGTGATCCGGGCCATCAGGCTTCTCCCTTTCGGCCGGCGCTCTCCTTGAGCGACCGAAGCCCTTCGGGCGATCGCCCGCCCCTGTTCATCATCTCGCGATATTCGGGGAAGCTCATGTCGGTCATGGTGCTGACCGCATCGGCGAAGGCGATGCCGTCGGTCGAAAACAGCTTCGAGAGGAAATAGATATTGCCGCCAAGGTCGAGGCACTTGTTGTAATCGCGGGCGAGCAGCGCCTGCTTGGCCTCCTCGCTGAGCGGCCATTCGTCGAGATAGGCGCGCTCGTCGGCCTTGAACCGCGCGCGATTCTCCGCCTTCATCAGGCTCATCGCGAACTGGTTCATATGATAGCCCTGCCGCGCGCGCTTCGCAGTGAACACGCGGGTGCCGGGAATGTCGTCGAACTCGGCGAGATAGGCGTGGATGTCGTTATGCTGGGTCATGCTAGTTCCTCCCCTGCAAGGGGAGGGGGACCGCCAGCGAAGCGGGTGGTGTAGGGGTGTCCCGCTCTCGTGAGGGCGACACCCCTCCGTCATGGCTTCGCCATGCCACCTCCCCTTGCAGGGGAGGACGATTGTAGGTGCCCATCACAGTCCCCTCTCCTTCAGCTTCGCGTCGAGCCGCGGAAACACACGCCGCGCATTGCCCTCGAAGATCGCGTGCCGCTCCGCGTCGCTGATCGCCAGCGCATCGACATAGCGTTTGGTGTCGTCGAAATAATGGCCGGTGGTCGGATCGATGCCGCGCACCGCGCCGACCATCTCCGACCCGAACAGGATATTCTTGTTGTCGATCACATCCGCCAGCAGATCGACCCCCGGCTGGTGATAGACGCAAGTGTCGAAGAAGATGTTGTTCATCAGATGCTGGTCGAGGCTGGGCTTCTTGAGCATGTCGGCAAGGCCGCGATAGCGCCCCCAGTGATAGGGCACCGCCCCGCCGCCATGCGGGATGATGAAGCGCAGGCTTGGGAAGTCGGCGAACAGGTCGCCCTCCAGCAGCTGCATGAAGGCGATCGTGTCGGCCGCGATATAATAGCCGCCGGTCGCGTGCATC
>NZ_JAVHPD010000073.1:0-2132 GCF_036170395.1 Sphingobium sp. | reverse complement strand
CGAGCTTTCCTATTCCGGTGCCGGCAACAAGGCCGCCTTCCGTCGGCGCTTACGCTGCTCGGCCAGGCACGGATGCTGAAGGACACCGCCCGCTTCCATGCCCGGCTTGGTCGTCTGCTGGTCGATGCTCGTGCGAGCGGGCGCGATGCCTTCCGCACGATCGACGCCAAGCTGGGCTGGGACCAGTTCGAACGCAGCATACGCTTCGCCGAGGATCTGACGCGCTCGGCCGATGACGGTCTGGAGGAAGTGGTCGAACGCTATCCCGCCGTGCGACGGTTCGCCCCGACCTTCCTGGCCGCCTTCACCTTCCGCACGGCGCGGTCGGGCGACCCGCTGCTCGGCGCGATCGAGGTGCTGCGGACGATGTATCGCGACGGCCGCTCGGTCCTGCCGAAGCGGGTGCCGACCAGTTTCGTCAAACCCCGCTGGCGCAAGGTCGTGCATCCGGCGGAAGGAACGATCGACCGGCGCGCCTATGAGATCGCGGTGATCGTCCACCTGCGCGAACGGCTCGGATCGGGCAGTATCTGGGTGGACGGCAGCCGCGCCTATCGCACGCTCGACGACTATCAGCTGCCCGTGCCCGTCTTCGAGGCCATCCGCGCGACTGGCGATCTGCGTCTGGCCGTACCCACCGACTTTCCCGAATGGTATGAGGAACGCCGCACCCTGTTGGCCCGGCGCATGACGGAGGTGGAACGCGCAGCCGCAGCGGGCGAGCTGGTCGACGTGACGATCGAACGCGGGCAGTTGCTCATATCGCCGATCCGGCGATCCCCGTCCGACGATACCGAGGCGTTGAAGGCCCGGCTCTACGCGATGCTGCCGCGCGTCCGCATTACCGACCTGCTGGTCGAGGTTGCCGCCTGGTCGGGCTTCGCCGACCGTTTCGTTCATGCGCGCAGCGGCGCACCCGCTTCCGACCCGTCTGCGCTGATGGGTGCAATCCTCGCCGACGCGACCAACCTGGGCCTCGGGCGCATGGCGGAAAGCTCGCGCGGGCTGACATTGCCGCGCCTGCGCTGGACCGCCGAATGGCATGTGCGCGATGAAACCTATCTGTCGGCGCTGGCCGCGATCGTCGATTGCCACACCGGGCATCCGCTCGCAGCGGTCTGGGGACCGGGTGATACGTCGTCGTCGGACGGGCAGTTCTTCCGCGCTGGCGGTCAGGGCGAAGCCCGCGCCGATCGCAACGCTCGCTACGGCACTGAACCCGGTGTCCTGTTCTACACCCATGTCACCGATCGCTTCACCCCGTTCCACACCAAGGTCATCGCCGCCAATGCCGGCGAGGCCGCGCATGTCTTGGACGGCCTGCTCGACCATGAGAGCGAACTGGTGATCCGCGAACACGCTACCGACACCGCTGGTGCGGTCGATCACGTCTTCGGCCTGTGCCACCTGCTCGGCTTCCGCTTCGCGCCGCGCATCCGCGACCTCAACGAGCGTCGGCTGTATGGGCTGTCGCCGCTCGACCCGTGGCCGACGTTGCGCCCGCTCGTCGCCGGCCCGGTCAACGTCCGCGCGATCGAGGAGAATTGGGATGAGACGCTGCGGCTCGCCGCCTCGATTCGGGCGGGCACCGTCAGCGCCTCGGTCATGCTGCGCAAGCTGGCAGGCTTCCCACGCCAGAACCCCGTCGCCCGGGCGTTGCGCGAAATCGGGCGGATCGAACGTACCCTGTTCATGCTCGATTGGTTCGATGATCCCGACCAGCGGCGCCGCACCGGCAGCATCCTCAACAAGGGCGAAGCCCGCAACGCGCTCGCCCGCGCCATCTTCTTCAATCGCCTCGGCGAACTGCGCGACCGCACCTTCGAGAACCAGCGCCACCGCGCCTCCGGGCTGACGCTCGTCACCGCGGCCGTGACGCTATGGAACACCGTCTATCTCGACCGGGCCGTCCGGCATCTGCGCGGCAACGGTGTCGATGTACCCGACGAACTGCTCGCCCACGTCGCTCCGCTGGGCTGGGAGCATGTCGGCCTCACCGGCGACTATCTCTGGGCCGAGATCGACAAGCCCCGCGAGCGGTTCAGACCGCTTCGCCTTCATCAGCAAAGCCGGGACGCTTAGACCCAATGACTGCCTGAGCCATGAGGGCTTTGATCTGCGATGCTTCACCT
>NZ_JAVHPD010000072.1:0-9581 GCF_036170395.1 Sphingobium sp. | reverse complement strand
CTTTTCGTCGACCGAAGGCAGGGTGCAGGGAACGGTGAGGCCGTGGAAGTTGATGAGCGGCTGATAGTGGGCCGCGCGCGTTGCGTTGAAGAGGCCGATCCGGACCCCGTCGGTCTCGACGATGACGGCTGCGTCGGCGAGCCAATCCGACTGCGCCAGCTGCGAGCCTCTGAATCGGATCGGCGTCGGGCAATAGCGGGCCGCACCGATGGCTGCAACTTCGAGCGTCTTCGCCCATTCGTCATCCAGAAGGAGCCGGATTTCGGTGCCGAAAGGTTGGTCGCAGCGGGCGACCGGGATGGGAGTACCCGATTCCCAGTCGCCGGGCGCGATCGAGACCTGCCAGGCTTCACCACCGGCGCGCGGATGCGAGCGGATTTCGACCTGGCGGCCGGCGAGGCTGAACACGCCCATGCCGGCAGGGTCTTCGCGGGCGGCGATCTCTTCGTCCCAGCCGGAACGGCCGAGCGCGAGGATCACCGCGGGATCGGCGATCCCGGCGCCGTCGTCGGCGATAACGAGCCATTTCCCGTCCTCGGCCTCGGCGACGTCGAGGTCGATACTCGTCGCCCCGGCCCTGCGCGCATTCTGGACAAGCTCGGCGAGCATCGTTCCGAGCGTGTTGTTAAACAGGCGCGTCACCTTGGTGATCGCGGCCGGATCCACCTGGCTGTGGATGACATTGGGAAGGGGCATCGGGGTCTCCTGGGCAAGAGCGAACAGGCTCACCCCTCCCCTGCCCTTCTCCTCTTTCGCTCGGGCCGGCGCACACACGGACGGCGTCGGCGCAGAGGAGTGAAACGGCCGGGGAACCCACGCTACGCGCAGCGACGTTCCTTCTCGGCCGGCGATTCGATGTTGACGTAGCGCTGGCCGCCCCTGCGGCGTTTGCGGATGCGGCCATCGACGAACGCCTGGGCCCAGCGGCTGGCTTCGTCCGCGCGGGCGGCCATGGCGCATTCATCAGCCTGTTTGAACAACGCATAGGCGAGCGCATATTGGGCGCGCTCGGGCAGGGCGAGCAGCGTCGCGGTGACGGGCAAGGCCCCCTCGTAGAATTCCAGGATATGACGGCCGCCACCATGGTGCATCAGGATGGCAAGGAGGCTCCTGCTTCCAGGACCGGTCGGCCTCGCGATCTGAATGTCATGCGAGCCATAGGTCACGGAGGTCTGGGACGCCCCGGGCTCGCCGCGATGGAAGACGCGATCCTCGCGGTCGGGCAAGGGGTGGGCGAGCACCTCGTAGCCGTCGAAATTGTCGGCGCCGCGGATGCGATTATGTCCGATGACGGTCATGGCAAGTTCTCCTCATCCCCGGGCGAAGGTCGCCGGGTTTGGATGGGCACGGGATGGGCGTGGTAGTCGGTCGGGCTTCAGTCGCCGCGCGGGAGCGGGATCGGCACGGCCTGGCCGCTGGCGAGGTTGATGAAGGCGCCGGCGTGGCCGATGGAACCGCGACCGAGCAGATCGAACAGCAGCGCGAGCGCGTGACTGGCCAGCACTCGGTTGACGAAGAGGGACTGGCGTTCGAGCGCCTCGGCCACCGAGCAGGAGGGAGCATCGTCCTCAGCTAGAGTTTCGTCGGCGAGCTCCGGGAAGGCCTCGAGCACGGTCGGCAGGCGAAGCTTCACATTGCCCGTCGGGCGGCATGGGCAGCCGATCAGATATTGTCCGTCGCTGGCGCGGTTGCCGAGGTCCATCCAATAGGTCGGCACGGTCCTGCCATCGCCAAGGACGGCGCCCAATTCGCGGCGGGCCGAAGCGGTGTCGACGCAGGTGATGAGAATGTCGGTGCCGTCGATTTCGACCGCATCGGGGGCTCGCCCATGAACCGCCTTCCAGGCCAGGCCGTGGGCGAGGTTGATCCGTTCGGTGAGGGTGCGCGCCTTCGAGTTGCCGACATCGCAGCGATAGAAGGGCTGACGGCCGAGATTGGCCTCGGTTACAATGTCGTCGTCGACTACGGTGACCTCCAGCGAACGCGAGGAGATCGCGCGCAGAGCCGTGTCGAGCGAGGCCAGGCCCATCAGCATCTGAGCTCCATTGCCGCCGCATCCCACGAGCAGGATCCGGACCGCGCGATTGTCGAAGATGGCGGGAAGATAGTGGCGCTGGGGCTTGTCAGGCTGCATGGAACATCTCCCGAAAATGGGCTGCGCGGCACGGCGAGGAACATGCCCCCGGCGCAGAGCCGGGCGGCCATTACCGGCCCCGCCGGATGGTCGAGCCGGCCGACGACGAGCGAGATCTTGGTGGCATGGGTATCGTCGGCATCGTCGGTGGCGCTGAAGAATGCGGAGCCCCGCCCGTGGCTATGGATGTCGCAGACCATGTGCCAATCGGGCGGCAGCACCGGGGTTCGGTAAACGAGGCGCGAGGGCGTCGCCTCGTCGACATCCGGAAGATTCACCGCGAACTCACCGCTCGCCTCGTTCCACAGTATGAAGGCGGCCGCTTCATTGGGGAGCGCTGCGCGGAAGTGGTCGAGGATCGCGGCCAGATGCTCGCCTGGGATCAGTCCGCAGCGCAAGTCGGCCTTGGGTTCGCCAATGCTGCCATAAGGGATATGGGCGGCGAAGGGCGGCGAAAGGGGAGCGTCAAGCGCCAGCCAGGGGCGGCGCAGGATGAGCATCACGCCGTCTTTACCAACGGCCAGGCCATGCCCGGCGCGACCGTCACGAAGCGCATCGAGCGCGGGCGATCGTCCCGTGGACGGGACCGGATAACAAGGAGCGGCAGCGATCAGCGCCGCCGCGGTGGGATCGTCGGCGAGCATGGTCATCTCCCGGCAGCGGCCGCAATCAGTCTGCCCACGGTGACGGCGTTAGCCGGTGGGCGAGCCTGTCGTGGTCGGGCGGCAGGATGGAAGGGCTTGAGACGTCGGACCGGGAAACGACTGGCGCCGCGTGCGGCGAGATCATCCCAGAGCCTGACGAGGCCGCCCTTGCCGGTGACGGTGTGCTCCTGGCCGGGATTGGGGTGGGTCGACCAGGAGTCGAACACGGCCCGCTCGTATTCCGCGATGGCGGCAACGCCGAGGGTCTTCGGCCTCGGGATATTGCCCCAACAGAGCCCGCCCTGGATGAAGACGTTGAGAATGGGTGAGTGTAGCACCGGTGTGTCGGCCGCCGGGCGCTCGCTTGACGGGAGCGCGTAGACGCCAAGGCCAGTGCGCGCGGCGATGAGAAGATGCGCGGGATAGGGCACGGTGACGGTCGTGCGTCGCGCGAGCGCACGAAGCCCCTCGGGTGGCGACGACAGCGCGAAATAGGCGGGGCGCACCTGTGCCGGCACCCACCAGGCGAGCACGTCGGGATGGGACACCAGCACGGTGTCGGGCAGGATCTCAGGGACCGCCGTGCGGCCAAGGGCCTCGGTCCATCGGCGCAGCTGCGCGCGCGACAAGGGCACGCCGGCGGCAATGGTCGGATGGCCTTCCGCATCGTGCTCGACGGCATGCATGCTGGCGAAAGCCATCGTATCGTTCCTGGGCGCACTGTAGGCGTTCGGAATCGTGGACGTTCCCGCTTGATAGAGCAGGATAGCGTTAGTCAGGAGGAGACCGCCGCCGGTGGCTTCGAAGTGGCTGCTGTGGTCGGACATGAGGGCCTCACGGGTTGGGCGGGTCGAAGCGGACGAGGTGCTGGGCGGCGAGCAGAAACTGGACGCCGAGCCGCAGGCTCTCGAACCAGTCGTCGATCCGACTCACCTCGGGCAGCGGGCAGATGCCGCAGACATCCATGAAGCCCATCTCCATGCCGTGGCGGGCAACATCATCGAGCTCGCGCGCGAACTGCTCGAACGGAACGAGCGTCAGCGGTGGCAGAGACGAACATTCCTCGATGCCCGGCACATATTCGTAGAGAATGTCGGTATCGAAGTGCCAGGCGTTGCGCTCCGAGGCGAGGCGGTCGAGCGCCTTGTGCCCATCGCGAAGTCGGCGCAGAGCGGCGCGAAGGGTTTTCGGGAGGCTGGCGGCCTTCGCCGCGTTCGTGCCGATCATCCAGTCGGGGCGGCGCGCGTTCATCTCCGAGGGCAGTGTCTGCTCTGCGAGTTCTTCAGCACTGAGACCGTGATAGGCGGTCAGGCTTTGGCGCGCGCTCTCGTCGTCGATCTCGCCGTCCCAATAGTACATGGAGATTTCATCGAAGAGATCCTGATAGCCGAAGACCGGAAGCGCGGTGCCGAGCGTCTCCCCGAGGGCCGCGTAGGCGGCGGCGCGCCAGGGAACGGGCGCGTCACCGGTTTCGATCCAGCCTAGATCCAGCTGCCCCAGGCTCTCGCAGACCAAGGCGATTGCCGGCGGATTGTCGTTTTCGCCGGCGAGGACGGCGACCCGCAGATCGACGAGTTCGATTGGCGCCAAGATTTCGAGCACCGCGGCATTGAAGACATCTTCGATTCGCTTGCGGGCGCCGACGCGCGTGTATCGTCTGGTCGTTCCTTCCCGTGCGGCCACCCACCGGCCCATCAGCTTGTGATGATTGCTGAGCGGCTGATCGAAGGTGGCGGGGATGTCTACGGAGAGCGCGACGGACCGGCCCGCGAGATCAGCCGAGCGGGGCGAGCCTGAGACCGACAGGGGGCTGAAGCGGCTCCGCCGCTTCGCCCTTATGAGGGACTTCGGGGAGGATTCGCGCGTGAAGGGCGAGGGCCTGGGCGCTGCAGGGAAGCTGGGGGAAGCCGGTCGTGTTGCCATCGTCGTGCTCGATCCATTCGAGGAGCGTCTTGCGCGGTGCGGCGGGGATGGCCGCGCTCTGGGAGCGGGGCACGGGTCAGCCCTTGGTGCCGACGGCGCGCCGATACTCGATGACATGCGCAGCGCCCGATACGCCGGCGTCGACAATCTCGGCGTTGAGGATCGGCGGATAGAGGGTTGCATGGTAGGCACGCAGGCCGGCGGCATCGTCAGCAAGATGCGGCGGCACCGGAAGGTCGATGCCGTCATATCGGTAGGTTCGGGTCAGGTGGTTGATCTGCATGGCGGCCTCCTGGGCGTGGGTTCGGGAGAGGTTCGAGGGGCTGCCTCACCAGAGGCTGGCGGGCTCCTCGGCCTTGGCGTCGGCGGGCGGACTGGCGGTAGCCGGAACCTTCGCGGCCGTGGAGGCGGGCTTCGGCGTGGACGTTGCGGCCTTAGCCTTGGCGGCCTCGGCCGCGGCGGTGCGGGCGGCATCAGCGGCCTCGCGCTGTTCGGCGAGCTGGTCGGCGAGTGTCTTGCGGATCGTGATGAGCTGTCCGAGCGCGCCGTCTTCGCCCTTGGCGAGTTCGGCATCGATCTCCGCGGCGCTGGCGGTGAGCGAGATCGGGCGGGTCTCGCCGGTCTCGAGCTTGTGCGCGGCGCCTTCCACCTTGCGGGGAATGACGGTCAGGGTGACCGTGTCTTCGGGGCCTGCCACGAGATCGAAGCCGAGCGAGTAGCGCGCAAGCAGTGGGAGCAGGTTGGAAATCAACATGGGTCCAAATCCTTGTCTATGTGAGCGTTGGGGGGTTATGCGGCGAGCTGCTTGATCGGGGCGGCGGCCGGCGGCGCGGCCTTCACCGGCGGCGGCCTATATTGACCGTCGAGCGTCATCGAACTGGGCAGGCGTCCGGCCCAGTCGAAGCCGGGGCGGTTGAGCATGCCGGCGATGAGGTCTGCCTTTTTGGCACTGAGCAGCTTGGCGAAGCCCTTTTCGCCGACATGCGCGACCAGGCCGGATTCCTGGGCGATGAACTTGAGCTCGTCCTTGGTGTAGCGCTCGAGAAAGGCCTTATCGACCTGCCAGACGTCGCGCAGATCGACGTCGAAAGCGCGGGCGAGGTCGGCGACATGCCCGAAGGTCAGCACGTCCTTGGCATAGGCGGCGCCGACAGCGGACAGCACATTCGCTGCCTGCGGCTCGGACAGCGCTCGGATTTCTGTGATCTTGTCGCCATAAGAGATGTCCGGGAAGGAAGCGCCCACGAGGAGGCCGGCACGGGCCTTCAGGGTCTCCGCCTTGATCTGGGGAAGCGTGCCCGACATCGCGGCGACGAGAATGGCGGTATGGGCATGGGCGACATTGGCCGCGAGCGCGCGGGCCACCGCAGTCCGCCAGGTCGCCTCGCGCAGGTCGCTGGTGCGCCCGGCGATCGATTTGACGGTGACGGTCGACTTGTGAGCGCTCGAACCGCCGGCGGTCGATGGCAGCGGGGTCTGCGGAGCCAGGGGGCGGGGTTCGGTTCGGCCGGGGGTTTCGGCGCGATCGACGGACGAGACTTCGGTTTCGGACTCGCTGTCGTCGAGACCGTCATCCGCTTCGCCGTCACCGTCGTCTTCGTCGGCAGCGGGCGGAGCCGCGGCCCGTGCCGCCTTTTCGGCGCGCTCCTGCTCTTCGAAGCGGATCGCCTCGGCGGTCTGGGTCTTCAGCTCGAAGCATCCGGGATTGGTGCAGTGCCCGTCGTCGACATGGGTCTCGAAGAGAGTGCGCTGGGAGGCCGAGTTGAACGGACAGGTTGTGCATTCGGTTTTGTCGAAGCAAGCGGCGGCGAGGTTCTGCGTGACGCGCATGAGGAGATCGCGCGTCTTGCTGACGTCCAGGCCCGAGGCGAGGATCGTCTCCAGGGCCTTGTCCTGCTTGTCGGCGGGGATTGCGGCGAGAAGCTCGGCGTGACCGACCTTGATCCGGCGTTCGTCGAGCGCAAGCTTCACGGTTTCGGACAGCTCCGCCAGCGCCAGACGGCGATCGAGCTTGCTGCGTGACCAGCCGAGCCGCCTGGCGGCTTCGGCGCGATCGTTCTGGCACGCCGCGAGGTAGCGGACGGCGGCATCGGCCTGTTCGGTTTCCGAAGGATCATCGCGGTCGTCATTTTCAGCGATGGCGGCGTCCAGAGCCTGCTGGTCGGTCATCTCCCGGACGATGACGGGAACCTCGGCATCCGCGCCGTAGGCTTCGAGAGCAGCCCGATAGCGGCGCTCGCCCGCGACGATGGCAAAGACGTCCTCCCTGCCGGGCGCGGGGCGAAGCAGGATGGGTTGCAGGATGCCGCGCAAGCGGATCGAGGCTACGAGGTCGTCATGCTTTTTCCTGTCGAAATAGCGACGGGGATTATCGCCCTTCACGATCAGGGAAAGCGGCAGCGTGTTGACGGGGGTCGGTTGCGGAGCGGTCAAGGCGGATCTCCTCGTGGAATGCGGCAGGCTCGCCCTTTCGGCCGCGCGCCTTCATTCTGGCGAGCCTGATGCTCGCCTTCCCCCTTGCCTTTCCTGGCGCTGAGGACCGGAAAGGTGGTGGCGGTGGCGTTCGAAGGAGCAGTCGTGTTGGAGCCGGCGGGCTCAATAGTCTTCGGCGAGCATGACGGTGAGGACGCGGCGCGTGATCGAGGCGTCAGAGGGATCGTCCGAGCCAAATTCCAGCGCCAGGTCGTAGTAGTCGATCTTGAAGAAGATGCGTTCGCCCTTCAGATCGAAGCCGCCGAAATCCCGCTCGGGCCCGTCTCCGGGCTTGAACGCATAGCGGCGCACGGCCGCAAGCAGTTCGGCCTGGGCGAGGACTTCCGCGATTCCGACATCGTCGCCGGTCAACCGGGCGAGGCAGTTACGGGTCACCATGATGCGAGCGTTGGGATCGAGGCCCTGCCGGCAACGGTCGTTGAGCCTGGCGATCCGTTCAATTGCGGGAATTGTCATGTTGCCTCCAGCAAGCCGAGGGCGTGATGGCCGATCTACGCCCTGGGATAGCCAGGGGCGACCCGGTCGAGACGGCCATTCCAGCGCCAATGATCGTGACTGATTTTCGCATGTTGCGCTGCTGCAATCTTGGTTCTGCAGCGCCTGAGACGCTGATCACCGCGAGCGACCCGGTTGGCCGGGTCGTTGCTTTCGGAAACGCTGGTCGAGCCGCACTAGCGAGGCGGTCGATGTATATTCGACGGCGGATGCCGTCGTTTTTTGCGACGCTCTTCGTTACATAATCCAAAGGAGGCGACAACGGGTTCGGATCAGCTAAAAGGACGGTTCGCAGCCGGCTCCCTGTGGACCCGACGCATTGCCGCGATGGCTAAGAGGGCGTCGGCATGAGGATTACTGAGGACGAGACGGCGCAAGCCGGTAAACGGATGGCGACGCTTCGCGAAGCCGGCCATGCGGTGTCGGCGCGTTATGATCGTCGCCGCGCCCGTGTGGTCGTTGGCCTCAATACGGGGGTTGAACTAACGTTTCCGGCGCACCTGGCCGAGGGCTTGGCCGACGCCTCGCCGGACAGTCTGGCTGTAATCGAAATCAGCCCTGCGGGCCTTGGGCTTCATTGGCCAAAACTCGACGCCGATATCTATGTCCCCGGCCTGCTGCGAGGTGTGTTCGGTTCGAAAAAATGGATGGCCCACCAGCTTGGATCCGAGGGCGGAAAGGTACGGACCGCGGCGAAGAATGCCGCGTCGAGCGCCAATGGCCAAAAGGGTGGTCAACCGCGAAAGCTGGCTGATGCCCCCGATCCGATCGAGGCTGAGAATGTTACAAGTTCAGGCCAGTAGCCCGACACGCATAGCCTTCAAGCTCTGGGCCCGGATTGCCATCACCCCCGAACCGACCGGGTTTCGTCGCCACGCGCTTTGCTGCTTCTAAGGCTCGCGTGCCAAGCGCGCGCGCTGCGCCGATCTGTCGCCTGACAGTGTTGATCGGGCGCGTGGGTGGGTACCCCCTGAAGCCTTGTTCCTGATTCCCCGAATTCGGGACGGCTGTTCCTGAAACCCCGATTAGTCATGCACTGTTCCTGAAACCCCGAATCTGGTGTGTGATCTCCCGAACGACTGGCTGCTACCTTAGTACCCTCGGGGCGAGTTCGACGGATGGTAGGTTCGGTGGGACACTTGATTGGCTATCCGATCGGTTCAATATTTTGTTCAGCATTTAGGGGTTGAACCGCTGGTACAAAAGTCGGGCCGATCAGTCCCGTCCGCTCATGTATTTCCTTGCGGATAGGAAGGGTGGCGTTGAAGGTCTCGAGCCACTCCGCCATTGCTGGCCGCTCGGGGAGTGGAACATGCGCGGCGACGTCCTGGAACCTGACGAGATCGGCGGGCGCGTCGCGCATGATGGCGTCGATGTCGGTTGCGGGGAGCAGTTCCTCCGCCCGGATGAAGTCGGTCATTCGGCCGGGTCGGGTTGAGGTCGATCGGCGCCAAAGCCCTTCAACGGTGCGCAGGCGCGGAGCCGCCCGTGCCTCCACGAGGACAATGAGACGCAGGCACCAGGCCGGGAGCGCGCGGACCTCGGCGGGCTTCATTGCAGCGCAGATAAAGCAGCTCGACTTGGGCGGGACGGGAAGGCCCGCAGCCTCGATGCGGGCGATGCAGGTGTCACGGTCCCATTGCCATTCGCGCAAGGGGTACCGGCACTCAAAAAGGTCGTTGGCGATGGTCGACGCGTGGTTATAGCGGCGCGTATCTGCCGGCGAGGCGTCATAACCGATGAGGCGAATGACTTTCTGTCCGCGCCCCCAGGCGGCCTTCGCGGGTTCCCACCCCTTAAGGAAGGCATCTTGCGGGGCCACCTTCCATTTGAGCGAGCATTAGGTCTGTATCGACCTGTCTTATTGGCTCCGCAAAGCCCGTATTTCCGCC
>NZ_JAVHPD010000071.1:0-45015 GCF_036170395.1 Sphingobium sp. | reverse complement strand
GTGGTCGAATATCTCGACCAGATCCTGCCCGGCATGGACGGCGAAGTCCGCAAGGAAGCCAACAAGGTCTTCAAGAAGCAGGGGTTCGAGTATAAGCTCGGCACCAAGGTCACGAGCGCCGAGGTTGTCGGCGAGGGCGTGAAGCTGACGGTCGAGCCGGCCGCCGGTGGCGAGGCGGAGACGATCGAGGCCGATGTCGTGCTGGTGTCGATCGGGCGGCGTCCGAATACCGAAGGGCTCGGCCTCGACAAGATCGGGCTGGACGTGAACCAGCGCGGGCAGATCGAGATCGACCATGATTTCGCCACCAAGGTTCCGGGCGTCTGGGCGATCGGCGACGTGGTGCCCGGCCCGATGCTGGCGCACAAGGCCGAGGATGAAGGGATCGCCGTCGCCGAGAATATCGCGGGGCTGACCGGCATCGTGAACCATGACGTCATTCCGTCCGTGGTCTATACCAAGCCGGAGATTGCGGGCGTCGGCCTCACCGAGGAAGCGGCCAAGGAAAAAGGCGCGATCAAGGTCGGCAAGTTCCCGATGCTGGCGAACAGCCGCGCCAAGACCAATCATGAGCCCGACGGCTTCGTGAAGATCATCGCCGACGCCGAGACCGACAAGGTGCTGGGCGTGTGGATCATCGCCACGGTCGCGGGAACGATGATCGCGCAGGCGGCGCAGGCGATGGAGTTCGGCGCGTCGAGCGAGGATATCGCCTATACCTGCCACGCGCATCCGACGCACAGCGAAGCGATCAAGGAAGCGGCGATGGCGGTGACGGGCAAGCCGATCCATATGTGATTAAGCGGCGGTGCTGCGAAGAGGAGGGGCTGCCGGGCGACTGGCGGCCCTTTTTCTTGAGTGTCGCAGCCCGGTGCCCCCTCATCCAACTTCGCCTAGGCTCCTTCGTCGCCAAGGCTTCGTATCCTTCTCCCTCACAGGGAGAAGGGCTAGTGCCCAAAACCGTCGCATTTCCGTCATATTCGGTGCGGAGTTGTAACAATGCGGCGCTAAGGATTCGGTCCCGAGGATAGTATATTCCGGGGAACGCATCATGAATGCCATCACGCGCCTGCCCTTTCTGGCGGATATGGAAGAAGGCGCCGAAGACAAGCTCCATATCCCTGAGCGGGAAGGGCAGCGTCGGCGCTATCGGACCATCTGGATTTCGGACATTCATCTGGGCACGCGCGGCTGCAATGCGGCGATGTTGATCGACTTTCTCGACAGCGTCGACAGCGATACCATGTATCTGGTCGGCGACATCATCGACGGATGGCGGCTGAAGAAGCGCTTTTACTGGCCGCAGACGCATAATGACGTGGTGTGGCGGGTGATGAAGCGGGCGAAGCGCGGCACGCGGGTCGTCTATATCCCCGGTAATCATGACGAGATGTTCCGCCAGTTTACCGGCATGAGCTTTGGCGGAGTCGAAATCCGGCGCAAGGCCATCCATGTGACTGCCGACGACCGCAAGCTGCTGGTTCTGCATGGCGACGAGTTCGACACGATCATGCTGGCGCACCGCTGGCTCGCCTTCGTCGGCGACGCTGCCTACACGATGATGATGCGGCTGAACGTCGCGGTGAATGCCGTGCGGCAGCGGATGGGGCTACCCTATTGGTCGCTGAGCAAGATGGCCAAGCACAAGGTCAAGAACGCGGTCGAGTTCATATCCAAGTTCGAGGATGTGGTGGCGCATGAGGCGGCGACGCGGGGCGTCGACGGCGTTGTGTGCGGCCATATCCATAATGCCGAGATGCGCCAGATCGCCGGGGTCGATTATTATAATGACGGCGATTGGGTGGAGGGCTGCACGGCCCTGGTCGAGCATTTCGACGGGCGGATGGAAGTGCTGCACTGGGCCGACGAGATCGCGAAGCGGGAGAAGGTGGAAGAGCTGCAGGGCCAGCGGATCGCGGCTTAGGTCATTCCCCCCTCCCGTTCAGGGGAGGGGCCGGGTTGGGAGCTGTCGGGATAGGCTGGCGCTTCACGGATGGCCCCCACCCCGACCCTCCCCTGAAGGGGAGGGAGCAGAAAGGTAGTCCGATCGATGCGTATAGCCATTGTCACCGATGCCTGGAGCCCGCAGGTCAATGGGGTCGTGCGCACGCTCCAGACGATCCGGGCGGAGCTGGAGCGGATGGGGCATGTGGTGCAGGTGATCTCGCCCGATCTCTATGGTTCCATTCCTTGCCCGACCTATCCCGAAATCCGCCTGGCGCTGGTGCGCCCGACCGTGGTGGGACAGGCGATCGCGGCGTTCCGGCCCGATGCGGTGCATCTGGCGACCGAGGGTCCGCTCTGCCTGGCCGCGCGGCGCTGGTGCCTGCGGGGGAAGGTGCCCTTCACGACGGCCTATCACACCCATTTCCCCGATTATGTGGCGCAGCGCACCGGGCTGCCCGCCGCCTGGTTCTGGCGCTATATCCGCTGGTTCCATGGGCCGGCGCAGGCGGTGCTGGTGTCGACGCGGTCGGTGCGCGAGCAGTTGCGGGCGCATGGCCTGCCCAATGTGCGGCCATGGGGGCGGGGGGTGGACCTGAGCGCCTTCACGCCTGACGCGACGCCGCCGCAGGTCTTCGCCGATCTGCCGCGCCCGATCATGCTTTATGTCGGCCGGGTGGCGGTGGAGAAAAATCTGGAAGCGTTCCTGGCGACCGATCATCCTGGCACCAAAGTGGTGGTAGGCGACGGGCCGGCGCGCGCGGCGCTGGAGCGGGCCTATCCCGACGCACGGTTCCTGGGCGCGCTATTCGGCAAGGATCTGGCGGGCGTTTATGCTGGGGCCGACGTGTTCGTGTTTCCGAGCCGGACCGACACGTTCGGGCTGGTGATGATCGAGGCGCTGGCGTGCGGCACGCCCGTCGCGGCCTATCCGGTTACCGGGCCGGTGGACATTGTGACGGCGGAGACTGGCGCCTTGTCCGAGCAGCTGGGCGAAGCGATCGGCGCGGCGCTGACGAAGGACCGAGCGGCCTGCGCCGCCTATGGCCGCAGCTTCAGCTGGGAACGCAGCGCGCAGGAGTTTCTGTCCGGGCTGCACGCCATCGACCCCGATGTGATGGACAGCGCCGCCTGACGCTTTTCCTTGCCGGAAAGGCAGGGATGCACTATCTCTCCCCCGTCGCGGCCGCCCTGCTTGGGCGGCCCTTATCGTTTTTACGCCGGAGAAAGTCCCCGTGTCCCAGCCCCTGATGCCCCATGCGACCGCCAGCTGGCTGGTCGACAATACCGCGCTCAGCTTCGACCAGATCGCGGAATTCTGCGGGCTTCACATCCTTGAAGTGCAGGCGATCGCCGACGATACCGCCGGCACCAAATATACCGGCCGCGATCCGGTGCGCGCGCACGAGATCACCATGGAGGAAATCCACAAGGGCGAGGCGAACCCGGATTACAAGCTCAAGATGCTGAAAGGCCCCGAGCCGGTCCGCCGCACCAAGGGGCCGCGCTACACGCCGGTCAGCAAGCGGCAGGACAAGCCCGATGGCATCGCCTGGATCCTGCGCAACCATCCCGAAGTGTCGGACGGCGCGATCGGCAAGCTCATTGGCACCACGCGCACGACGATCGCGGCGATCCGCGACCGGACGCACTGGAACATCAGCAACATCACGCCGAAAGACCCTGTGACGCTCGGGTTGTGTTCGCAGCGCGAGCTGGACGCGCTGGTGGCGAAGGCGGCGAAGAAGGCCGGCATCGAAGCACCGACCGATTCGCGGCTGGACGGCGACCGCGAGGCACTGATCGAGGAATTGCGGCGGGAGCGCGAGGACAATGCCCGGCGCGCCGAAGAGGCGCTGAAGAGCGAGTCCGAATTTATTTCCGGCGCGGCGACGATTCTCGATCCGTTCGGCGGGAACCGGAGCGACGCTTGATGCCGTAGCGTCATCGCCGACGCTTTGACCACAGCGCAACAATGCGGCAATCTACAAGGGGTCGCGCCTATCCATGGCGCGGCCCCTTCGCTTGGGTTGACGCTTGCGTAAAGCAGCAAGCCTCCATAGACTTTGCCCATGGAGAGCGTAGAAAAAATCTGGAGAGAGCGGTACCAGCACCCCACGGTCTGGGACCAGACATTCCCCCCCTTGTCGATGGGCGCGATGGTGAGCGCGAGCGCCGCCGCTCATCCGCAGGCCCACATGATCGACTTCATGGGCCGAAAATTCAGCTATGGCGACATGATGGCGCAGATCCGCCGGATCGCCTGCGGATTGCAGGCGATGGGCGTGAAGAAGGGCGACCGGGTCGGCCTCTATCTGCCCAACACGCCCCATTATGTCGCGGCCTATTATGGCGCGCTGATGGCCGGCGCGATCGTCGTCAACTTCTCGCCGCTCTACACCGCCGCCGAGCTGGAGCATCAGGTCGAGGATAGCGGGACGCAGATCCTCTTCACCCTGTCGGCCAAGGCGCTGCTGCCCACGGCGCTGGAGGTGCTGGAGCAGAGCAGTCTCCAGAAGCTGGTAGTAGGGTCGGTCGCCGAAATGCTCTCGCCGGTCAAATCGCTGCTGTTCCGCTGGTTCAAGGCGGCCGAGACGGTCGAACTGCCTGACGATCCGCGCGTGCTGCGTTATGACCGGCTGATCGCCAATGCGGGCGACTGCGTGGTGGCGGAGATCGATCCGGTCAACGATGTCGCGCTGCTGCAATATACGGGCGGGACGACCGGCACGCCCAAGGGCGCGATGCTGACTCACCAGAACCTGACCGCCAATGCGCGGCAGGCGCAGGCGATCGATCCCCATCAGCATCAGGCGGACCGCATCATCGCGGTGCTGCCCTTCTTCCATGTGTTCGCCAATACCTGCACGCTCAACCGGACGGTGGTGAATGGCGGCGAGATGGTGATGCTGCCGCGCTTCGACGCGGCGCAGGTGCTGGCCGCGGTGCAGCGGGTGAAGGCGACATCGCTGCCCGGCGTACCGACCATGTTCCAGGCGCTGCTGGATCATCCGGCAATCCGCAACATCGATTTTTCCTCGCTGCGGGCCTGCATTTCGGGCGGGGCGCCCCTGCCGCTCGAACTCAAGCAGAAGTTCGAGGCGGTGACGGGCGCGCAGCTGATCGAGGGCTATGGCTTGACCGAGACCAGCCCGATCGTCTGCACCAACCCCTATGAGGGGCTGAACAAGAGCGGGACGGTGGGGCAGCCGGTGCCGGGCACAAGGGTGAAGCTGGTGGACCGCGAAGACCCCACTAGGCCCCCGCCAGAGGGCGAACCGGGTGAGTTGCTCTTTGCCGGGCCTCAGATCATGAAGGGCTATTGGAACCGGCCCGATGCTGACGCCGAAGTGTTCGTCGGCGAGTACGTGCGCACCGGCGACGTCGGCCTGATCGACGAGGACGGCTATGTGAAGATCGTCGATCGGTTGAAGGACATGATTGCGGTTGGCGGCTTCAAGGTCTTCCCGAGCCAGGTCGAGCAGGTGCTGTATCATCACCCGGCGGTCAAGGAGGCGCTGGTGATCGGCGTGCCCGACCGCTATCGCGGCGAGCAGCCCAAGGCGTTCGTGACTCTGAACGAGGGCTTCGAGATCGGCGGCGCGGCACTCAAGGAATGGCTCAATCCGCAGCTGGGCAAGCATGAGCGGGTGTGCGAGGTGGAGGTGCGGTTGAATCTGCCCAAGACGCTGGTCGGCAAGCTGTCGCGCAAGGAATTGGTCGCCGAAGAGCGGGCGAAGGCGGCGGCGCGGCTGGCGGAGGCTGGAACGGCGGCCTGAGCCTTCCTATCTTTGCGGCCAATCGAACTAAAGGAATGACGATGGCGCAAGAGATCGCGACGCTGGCGGGTGGCTGCTTCTGGTGCACCGAGGCGGTGTATCAGAATTTGAAAGGCGTTAGCTCGGTCGAGAGCGGCTATATCGGCGGGACGAAGCCGAATCCGACCTATGAGCAGGTCTGTTCCGGCGATACCGGCCATGCCGAGGCGATCCGGGTGACGTTCGACCCGGATGTGATTTCCTATGGCGATCTGCTCGACATCTTCTTCGCCACGCATGATCCGACGACGCTGAATCGTCAGGGCAACGACATCGGCACGCAATATCGATCGGCCATCTTCCCCCATTCTCCCGAGCAGGAAGCGGAGGCGCGCGCGGGCATCGAACGGGCGCAGGCGGACCAGAAGGCGCCGATCGTGACGGCGATCGAGCCGGACGCGCCCTGGTATCCGGCGGAGGATTATCACCAGAAATATTGGGACCGCGTCGGCGACCGAAACCCCTATTGCATGGCGGTGATCCCGCCCAAGCTCGCCAAGCTGCGCAAGGGCTTTGCAGAGCGGATCGAGGGGTAAGATTTAGCAATTCTCCCCTCCCCTTAAGGGGAGGGGCTATAAGTTCTCATTTACGCAGCTTGGTGTAAGCGCCGTCAGTGCCGCAGCTTGGTCTGGGCGGCAGCGAGGCGGCGCATCATGCGCAGGTCGCGGTCGGACAGGGACAGAGCGGTGTCGGTCCAGGTTTCGACAATGTCTATGAGTTCGTCGAGCGTCATCGGGTTCACGCGGCGGCCCGCGCGGTTGATGCCGACATAGCCGGCATGATGCGGCCTATGATCGCGAATCCAGGCGGCAGTCGCGGCTTCGCCTTCCCCGGTATCGACCACCTGCGTGACGACGCCCATGTCGCACATCTCTTCGGCGGTGTAGATGCGCCCGTCCGTTATCATCCGCCGGGCCTGCACCGGGCCGACCTTGCGCGAGAGGATGGAATAGGCGCCCATGCCGGGGAAAAGGCCGAACAGCACTTCGGGCAGGCCGAAGCGCGCCTGGCGCTCGGCGATGATGACGTCGAAGCACATCAGCGCTTCCAAGCCGCCGCCGAGCGCATCGCCCTGCGCCAGGCCGATATTGATGATGTTCATGTCGTTGCAGTGCCAGATGCGGTCGACGATCTCGCAGCAAGCGATGCCATATTTGAGCAAAGTGTCGCGATCGCGCCGCTGGATGCATTCGGCGAACATTTCGAGGTCGCCGCCGAGGTTGAATACGCCGGGGAAACGCGAGCCCAGCACCATATATTTGAGCAGCCCGCCCTTTTCGCCGAACACCCGGCGGCTTTCGCGCTGCCAGGCCATGGTGTCGCGAATCAGGCCCATGTTGGAATTGGGGCGCTCGTGCGGGGTCATGAAGGCCCAGAGAGTCGCAAGGTCGGCATCCCAGCGCACGTCGATCTGCCCCAGATCGAACAAGGTGGACTGGCGGAAGGCGGCGGCGAGCGGCGTTTCCGCAGCGGCAAGCGGCGGTCGGTCGCCACTGTCGACCAGATGCGCGTCCGATACGTCCTCCGCATCGTCTCGGCCGGGATGAAACCGTCCAGAATCAATCATGTGCGTCCCCATTTTCTTGTGCGGTCAGACCACAACAAGCGCGCGTGGCAGGATGCAACCAATCGGCACAGGATTGACAGGGTGTTAACCATTTTTGATGATGACTGTTGCATCGCAGCAGCCATAAACCCGCGCGAAATGCCGGCTTGTTGCGCAAAAGGCACAAAAAGCGGGTTGTGACCTATGTAAGTTTCGCGGCGCAGGTCTTTGTTAACCTTTATTAATTATGCATCGGTGCATGATCGAACCGCGTCGTCCTTCCCCCCCAGTGACCCTCGCTCTGCATGATGCGCAGGGTGATCCGTGGCCGCTGCGGCTGTCGGCCGACTGCCTGCGCTTCATCGGCCCCTATCGCCGGGTCGAGGGCTTCCATATTGACGCCATGGCATTATTCGAGGGCGTGCGCCGGGCAGGTTGAGCGCCGTCTTGTGCGGCGTATCGCGGGCCGGTAGAGCGCCGCGATGAGCAGACCGCGGTTCTCCTTCTCGATCAGCGCCACCGACGGCAAGGCGCGCACCGGCATGATCCAGATGCGCCGGGGCGACATTCGCACGCCCGCCTTCATGCCCGTGGGCACCGCCGCAACCGTCAAGGCGATGCGGCCGGCCGAGGTGCGCGCGGCGGGCGCCGACATCATCTTGGGCAACACCTATCATCTGATGCTGCGGCCCGGCGCCGAGCGGGTCGCGCGGCTGGGCGGGCTGCATGGCTTTATGGGGTGGGACCGGCCGATCCTGACCGACAGCGGCGGATACCAGGTGATGAGCCTCAGTGCGCTCACCAAGATGAGCGAGGAGGGCGTCGCCTTTTCGAGCCATATCGATGGGTCGAAGCATATGCTGACACCCGAACGATCGATGGAGATCCAGCGCCTGCTGGACAGCGACATCGTCATGGCGTTCGACGAATGCACCAGGAATGGCTGCACCCATGACGAGGCGGGGCGATCGATGGAGCGATCGATGCGCTGGGCGAAGCGATCGCGCGACGGATTCGACGCGGGCGGCGAGCACGCCGAACGGGCAGCCTTGTTCGGCATCCAGCAAGGGTCGCTGGACGAGGGGCTGCGGCGGGTTTCGGCGGAGAAGCTGATCGAGATCGGCTTCGACGGTTATGCCGTGGGCGGGCTGGCCGTGGGCGAGGGGCAGGAAGCGATGTTCGCCACGCTCGACTTCGCGCCCGACATGCTGCCCGCCGACCGGCCCCGCTATCTGATGGGGGTAGGCAAGCCCGACGACATCGTCGGCGCGGTGGAGCGCGGTATCGACATGTTCGATTGCGTGCTGCCGACCCGGTCGGGACGCAATGGGCAGGCATTTACCTGGGCGGGGCCGCTCAATATCCGCAACGCGAAGTTCAATGAGGATCAGGGGCCGATCGACCCGCTCTGCGGCTGCCCGGTATGCGCGACGTGGAGCCGCGCCTATCTGCACCATCTGGTGAAGGCGGGCGAGATGCTGGGGGCAATGCTGATGACCCAGCACAACATCCATTTCTACCAGGAACTGATGCAGGCGATCCGAGAAAGCATCGCCGGTGGGCGCTTCGCTACCTTCGCCGCTGATTTCCGCCGCCAATATCAGCGGGTTTAAAGCATCGAGCGTCAAATCCGAACCACGGGTCAGATCAAAGGCTCGATGATCTAGGCGATGACCGTTATGGCGATGGCGTAGCGGCCGCGATCGCCGTCATAGTCGAGCGGTGCGCGGAGCTGGCGCGAGAGGCCGGTGAGGACGCGGCCATAGCGTTCGGTGAGCAGCTGGCTCATCTCGTCCGACGCCTGGAGTCCGACCGACTGCATCGACAGCACGGCGCGGTCGTCCCGTTCAGGGTCATGCTGGACGCTGATCCGCATATTGCCGCCCGGTGCGAGGATCATCGCCAGTTCGACCAGTTCGGTGACGAGGAAGGCGACCGGCACGGCGACATCCTGGCTGATGTGCAGATTGTCGCTTTCGATCTGGATGGCGAAGCGGCGGGCATGGGCCGGTGCGGTGCCGCGCAGGCTGGCGGACAATTCGCTGATAAGCGCGCGCACGCCCACGCCGCGATTTTCCTCCAGCTCGGCAAAATGGTTGCGATGGACGACCGAGAGCGCATCGACCCGGCGCTGGATCGAGGCATAGGCTTCGATCGCTTCCAGATCATGCGCGCCGCGCGCATGAAGGCTGATGAGGCTGGCGATGATCTGGAGGTTGTTCTTGACCCGGTGATGGACCTCCCGGGTGAGCTTGCGCTGGGTTTCGAGGCTTTCGGCCATCTCCGCCTCGTGCGTCGCCACATCCTCGCTGATTTCGCGGAAGGTGTCGCCCAGAGCGATGATCTCCTGCGCGGGGGTGCGGACCCGCTGCATGGGATCCAGTACTTCGCCCGGCTCATGGGCGGCGACGACGCGGCGCAGAAGGACGAGCGGGCGGATTAGCAGGCGGTTGACGACGAACCAGCCGACCGCCGCCGCCGCGAACCACATCACGAGCGGCAGGAAGAGCGAGAGCATCCGCGCGAGCGTGGCGGGCGGATCGCGGATCGTCATGGTCAGGACGATGTCGGGGGGGTCTAGCCGGGCCGAGAGGCTGGTGCTTTGTCCGTCGCGGATCGAGCTGGGGCGGCTGATAACGAGGCGGCGTGCCCCCTGGCTAAGCACCAGTTGCCGGTTCTGGAGCGCCGTGGCGGGATCGGCGACGCTTTCGAGATGGGCGCGGCCATAATATGTGAGCGCGACCACCCGGCCGTCGCTGCTGCGCACGCGCGTCACGAGATATTGGGCGGCGGGGAGGAGCAGCGCCAGCGGTCGATCGAACCGGTCCTTTACAGCGATGCCTTCGGGTTCGGGCTCGGGCGAGGCGCACAGGCGCTTGCCGTTACGATCATAGATGTAGAATAATGCGCCCTTGTCCTGCGTGGTCAGGAAGAAGCGGAGGCGGCCGCACATGCCGGTGTCGGCGCGGCCGCTCGCCATCGCATTGACGCTGAGTTGCAGGGCTGTGCGGTCCGACTGAAGATCGGCGGTGAGCTTGCGGGCGCTCTGCGTCACCGCAACCCGAAGCAGCGCTTCCTTTTCAAGGTCCGCGCCGCGGATCGCCTGCAGGGACGCGACGAGGGCGATGAGGCCCAGAGGCAACAATGCGAGCGTCAGGATGAGGAACATCTTGACGCCGGTGGACTGGAAAAATCGCAGCAGCGATCCCGTTTCGGAGCGGGCTGCCGGAGGAAGGCTGCCCCCGTTCATGACTGGCTCAGTCCAGCTTGCTCAGCAGGTCCAGCATTTCGGATGGAATATCCTCATCGACCGCACGCTGATAGACGGTCTTGAGCGCTTGGGAGACATGGCCGTCTTCCTTGGCCGGGGCGCGTTTTTTCCGGGGAGATACGGCCCTGACCTTCGGCTCCGACGCCGCGACCCCGGCTTCGCCACCGTTACCGCCCGCGTCCCGCTCCCTGATTGAAGAAACCAAAATCAGCCCCTCTTTAACAATCTCTATACATGCGGCCGCACTTCCCGCGACATAAACAGCTAACGCACATTCAACGCAACCGCTCCGATCGGTTAAATCGCGGCAGCGCCAAAAAAACCATCTGGGTGCGAAACAAATCGCCAGTTCGTTGGTTCCGGCAACTCAAGCATTTTTTGCGCTGCCCCTTTGCACGGCGGCGACGAGGGGGGACGGGGCTTGCCATGACAGCATTCGCATTCCATCCTCCCCGTCGACGCCGCTGCTGCGGGACGAGGACGCCCGACATGGGCAGGGAGACGATTTGACAATGTCGCTTGGACAGCAACTGCACCCCCATCTGCCTTTCCTGCGCCGCTATGCCCGCGCCCTCACTGGGAGTCAGGCGCATGGCGACGCCTATGTCCGTGCCGCGCTGGAAGCGATCGTGGCGGCGCCCGAGGAATTTCCGAGCGACGTCGATCCGCGTCTCGGCCTCTACAAGACCTTTCATGCCATCTGGTCGTCGTCGCATCTGGAGGATGTGCCGGTGTCGGTGGGCGGCAGCCGCGAGGCGATCGCGCAGGCGCGGCTTGCCCGGCTGACGCCGCTGCCGCGCCAGGCGCTGCTGCTGACGGCGCTGGAGGGCTTCACCGTCGATGACGTGTCCTATTTGATCGACATGGACACCAATGAGGTCGAGGCGCTGGTCGAGGAGGCGCTGAGCGAGATCGAGGCGCAGACGCGCGCCAAGGTGCTCATCATCGAGGATGAGCCGATCATCGCCATGGACATCGAGACGATCGTCCGCGATCTCGGCCACGACGTTACCGCGATCGCGGTGACGCGCGAGGATGCGGTGCGCGAGGCGATGGCCGACCGGCCCGGTCTGGTGCTGGCCGATATCCAATTGGCGGACGACAGCAGCGGCATCGATGCGGTCAAGGACATACTCGCGGAATTTTCCGTCCCTGTTATCTTCATCACCGCTTTCCCCGAGCGGCTGCTGACTGGCGAGCGGCCCGAGCCGACCTTCCTCATCACCAAGCCGTTTCAGCGATCGACGGTCAAGGCCGCGATTTCGCAGGCTTTGTTCTTCGACGAGGCAACCGCTCCGGCTTGACGCGGCCGCCAGATAATCGGGAACCGCCCTCCGCCCGCCGCGTTAATGATGCGTAACGATCGGGAGTAGGGCAATGGCCGAGCCGGAACAGCATGTCTCCACCGACGAGGCGCGGGCGGGATCGACCCCGCATATCGTGCGCTATGTCCTTGTCATTTCGCTGGCGTTGGCGGTCATCGCCATGCTGTCGCTGGTGATCTGGCGCTAGACCGGGACGGGTCTTTCCATTCAATGATTTATGGTTCAGGGTGCGGACGCTTATATGGCTTTGACAAGGTCGGTTCATGCGGCGAGAGCGACGATCGGCGCAGGGAATGCTGCGATGAATGACGACGTGACCGAAATCAGCGCGTTCGAGGAACGGGCGCAGCTGTCCGATTCGGACTTCAAGCGCGAGCTTGCGGCGGTCATCCCGCACTTGCGTGCGTTCGGCCGGTCGCTGTCGGGTAATCGCGACCTGGCCGACGATCTGGTTCAGGAGACGTTGCTGAAGGCCTGGGCGGCGCGGGCGCGGTTTCAGGCGGGCACCAACATGCGCGCCTGGACCTTCATCATCCTGCGCAACCATTATCTGTCGCAGATGCGCCGGTCGCGCTTTCGGGGCGATTGGGATGATCTGACCGCAGACCGCATCCTCGCCGCGCCGGCCGGGCAGGACAAGCATGTGGAGCTGAGCGACATGCAGCGCGCGCTGCTGCAACTGCCCCAGCCGCAGCGCGAGGCGCTGATCCTGGTCGGCGCCGGCGGCTTCGCCTATGAGGAAGCGGCCGAGATTTGCGGTGTCGCCGTCGGCACGATCAAGAGCCGGGTGGCGCGTGGGCGCGCAGCGCTGGAACAGATTATGGAGCATGGCGATTTGCCGTCGCGCCGGACGCAGGAGACGACCGAAGGCGCTGTGCTCGACGAGATCATGGAAGATGTCGATCGCCTGAGCCGCGGTCGCACTATCGGCACCGCACCCGCCTCCGACGAGGAATGACGATCGGGACCGCGCGCGTCGCTCGACCCTTATATGCGGGGGCAAGGAGACGCATCATGTTCGAAGATCCTGTTCCGCCCGACCGCGGCCCGCCCGAGCCGGTCAACAAAGGCGAGCGCGGCAGCGGCGTCATATTCGCGCTGGTGGTCATCGCGCTGATCCTGGCGATCATCTTCTTCTATCTCACCCGCGAGGCGCGCGAGGACCGCCGCGCCGAGGCGGTGACAAGGGCGGCGAGCGTCGTCGACGATGCCGCCCGCGCCATGGGCGACACAGCGAAGACCGCCGCCGACCGGCTGCGCGACCAGGACGATAAGGATCGGTTGCGCCTGAAGATCGTCCATGCGGATTAGACAAACCCTATAAATCGCGCCGCATCCGGCGAATATTCAGCATTTCTTTGCGATTTTCCGGCAGGGTGAGCCTATGTCGGATAATCTTACACCCGCCTGTAAGCTGATGCCCGGCATCAAAGGGCGCGCCGCAACGGTCGCCCGCAGGGCAGAGCGACGATGATCAGGCTGTTCAAACATTATGTGCCCCATGCGGTGCTGCTGCTGGGGCTGCTTGATTTCGTGCTGCTATTGGGTGCGGCCGAGACCGGATGGGTGCTGCGCGCGCACCAGATCGGCATGGATATCGAGCATATCATGACGCGGATCGGTCCGCTGCTGAGCTTCGCCGTCGCGGTTCAGACGGCGATGATCGCGGTCGGCGTCTATGGCACCGAAGCGCTTCAGTCGCTGCGCTTCGCCTTCGCCCGGCTGATCGTCGCTGTGTCGCTGGGCGTCATATTCCTGTCGGTCCTCTATTTCCTGATGCCGGGCATGACCCTATGGCGCTCCAATTCGCTTTACGCGATGGGGCTGGCGCTGGCGCTGCTGGTTATGGTGCGGCTGATGCTCGGCTCGATGCTGGGCGGCGAGGCGTTCAAGCGGCGGCTGGTGGTGCTGGGCGCGGGCAATCGCGCGGCGCGGATCAAGCAATTGGAGGAGCGCCGGGGATCGGGATTTCTGGTGGTCGGCTATATCGCGATGAATGACGGGCCGCAGGTGATCCCCGAGGCGATCAACCGCGACGCGATCTTCAACCTGTCCGACTTTGTCGTGCGCCTCAACGCAAGCGAAGTCGTGCTCGCGCTGGAGGAGCGGCGCAACGCCATTCCGATGGCCGACCTGCTCCGGATCAAGACCACCGGCGTCCATGTGAACGACCTGTCGACCTTCCTGGAGCGCGAGACGGGGCGGGTGGACCTCGCCAGCGTCAATCCGAGCTGGCTGATCTTTTCCGACGGTTTTTCCGCCGGCCGCCGCTTGTCCAGCATCGCCAAGAGGCTGTTCGACATCATCGCCAGTTCGATCCTGCTGCTGCTGACCGGGCCGGTCATTCTGATCGCCGCGATCCTGGTGAAGATGGACAGCAAGGGGCCTGCCTTCTACCGCCAGCAGCGTGTCGGGCTTTACGGGCAGGAATTCTGGATCGTGAAGCTGCGCACCATGCGGCAGGACGCGGAGGTCGCGACCGGCGCGGTATGGGCGGAGAAGGACGATCCGCGCATCACGCGGCTGGGCTACTGGCTGCGCAAGCTGCGGATCGACGAACTGCCGCAGACCTGGACGGTGCTGAAGGGCGAGATGAGCTTCGTCGGCCCGCGCCCGGAGCGCCGGCAGTTCGTCGAGGATCTGGAACAGCATCTGCGCTACTATGCCGAGCGGCATATGGTGAAGCCCGGCATAACCGGCTGGGCGCAGATCAATTATCCCTATGGCGCGTCGATCGAGGATGCGCGGCACAAGCTGGAATATGACCTCTATTATGCCAAGAATTACACGCCCTTCCTGGACCTGCTGATCCTGATCCAGACGGTGCGGGTCATCCTCTGGCCCGACGGCGCGCGCTGAGGAGCGGCGGCCGATGGGCGTGCTCCTGCAATTTATCGGTGACTGGGGTCATGCGCTGGCGGCCGTGCTGTTTGCGGCGCTCGGCATATTCCTGCTGCGCCGGCGCGAGGACGCGGCCGACATGCGGCTGCTGGCGGTCGCGCTGCTGCTGACATCCTGCTGGGCGCTCTACGTTTCGTTTGGCGGGGTATCGAAGCCTCTGTCGGGCATAGGCGAGAGCATCCGCAATGCGGCGTGGCTGCTGGCATTGTTCCTGATGCTGCGGCGGGGGCCGGCGGGGCGCAGCGGGATAAGCCGGCCGGTCGTCGCGCTCTACGCCGCCGTGGCCGGGCTGATCCTGCTCCAGACCTTCACCGACCTGGTGTGGCGCGGCCTGCCGGTCGAAAGCGACGTGCATCAGGCGTTGGTCCTCACCTCGCTGATTCTGCGGATGATGACCGCGATCGGCAATCTGCTGCTGCTCCATCATCTCTACAGCAACTGGCCCTCGCGCGAGCGGGGCGGGATCACGCTGGTGCTGGGCGCGCTGGCGGCGATGTGGACCTATGACCTCAACCTCTACGCCATCTGCTATTTCGTGCCGCGCCATGTCGGCGAGCTTTATGCGATGCGCGGGCTGCTGATGGCGTTGCTCGCGCCGGTGATAGCGGTGGGTCTGCGCAAGGGGGTGCGAGGGCGGCTGCAATTGTCGCGCGCCATCACCTTCCAGTCGCTGTCGGTCGTGGCAGCCTGCCTCTATGTGCTGGCGCTGAGCGCGGTGGCGGTGCTGATCGAGCTGATCGCCGGCCCCTATGCGCGGGTGGTGGAGATCGCCGCCGTCTTCTTCACGGCGGTGAGCGCGCTGGTGCTGCTGCCGTCGCCCCGGCTGCGGGCGCTTTGGAAGGTGCAGGTCGCCAAGCATTTCTTCCAGCATCGCTATGATTATCGCACCGAATGGATGCGTTTCGGCGAGACGATCGGACGGCCGGGGGAGGATGCCGCGCCGTTGGGCGAGCGGGTGGCGAAGGCGGTCGCCGATATTACGGACAGCCCGGCCGCGATGCTGCTGCTGCGCGACGAGCGCGGCGGCCTCTCGGTCGAGACGGAATGGAACTGGGGCGCTGATCCGGCTGGCGCAGGGCCGGTGTCGCCGGAGGCGGCCGCGACGATCGAGCAGAGCGGCTGGATCGTGGATTTCGCGCGGTTGCCCACGGCGGAGCGGGGGATCGACCTGCCCGAATGGATGATGCGCGACCGGCGGGCCTGGGCGCTGGTGCCGCTGCTGCATTATGGCCGGCTGATCGGCGCGATCCTGCTGGCGCGGCCGCCGGTGGACCGGCAGCTCGACTGGGAGGATCTGGACATGCTGCGCGCCGCCGGGCGGCAGGCCGCAACCCATATCAGCGAGGCGCAGGGGCAGCAGGCGCTGAGCGACGCGCAGCGGTTCGACGAGTTCAACCGCCGCTTCGCCTTCATCGCGCACGACATCAAGAATCTGGTGAGCCAATTGTCGCTGCTGACCCGCAATGCTGAGCGCCATGCCGACAATCCCGAATTCCGCGCCGACATGGTGCTGACGCTGAAGGAATCGGTGGGCAAGATGAACGACATGCTCGCCCGCCTGTCGCAGCATAATAAGGGGCGGCCGGAAGAGCCGCGCCCGATGGCGCTGCGCGCGCTGATCGAGCAGGTGGCGCGGAGCCGGGGGCGGCAGCACGAGATAGAGGTGCGCGGGGATGCGCCGCCGGCGCTGGCCGATCCGGCGCGGGTCGAGCAGATCATCGTCCATCTGCTGCAAAATGCGATCGATGCCAGCGCGCCCGACCAGACGGTTCTGCTGCGCCTGTCCGCCGACGCCAGCGACGCGATCGTCGAGATTGTCGACCGGGGGCGCGGGATGACGGCGGACTATGTGCGGCGCGAACTGTTCAAGCCCTTTTCCTCCAGCAAGGCGGGCGGCTTTGGCCTGGGCGCGTTCGAGGCGCGCACCCTGGCCGAGGCGATGGGCGGACGGATCGCTGTGGAGAGCCAGCCGGGGCAGGGGAGCCGCTTCACGCTGCGCCTGCCGCTCGCACCGAGCCTGCTGATGGGAACACCGAGTGGGACAGTTGAAAAGGCTGCCTGATGAGCGATACACGACCCAAATTGCTGATCGTCGAGGATGATGCGGGGCTCCAGCGTCAGTTGCGCTGGGCCTATGAGGATTATCAGCTGTTCATCGCCGGCGATCGCGAGGAAGCGATCGAGATGCTGCGCGCCGAAGCGCCCGACGTGGTGACTTTGGACCTGGGTCTGCCGCCCGATCCCGACGGCACCAGCGAGGGCTTCGCCACGCTGGCCGAGATGCTGAAGATCAAGCCCGATACGAAAGTGATCGTAGCGTCGGGCCATGGCGCGCGGGAGAGCGCGCTGGATGCGATCGCCGGGGGCGCTTATGACTTCTACCAGAAGCCGGTTGATATAGACGAACTGGGCCTGATCGTCCGGCGCGCCTTCCATGTCCATGCGCTGGAGCGGGAGAATGCGCGGTTGGCCGAGACCGCGCCGGAGGATGGCCGCGTGCTGGGCCGCCTGATTACCGGCGCGCCCGAGATGATGAAGGTCGCGCGCACCGTAGAGCGGGTGGCGAGCGCCAATGTTTCCGTGCTGCTGCTGGGCGCGAGCGGGACGGGCAAGGAGTTGCTGGCGCAAGGGCTGCATGACGCCAGCCCGCGCCGGGGCGGGGCATTCGTGGCGATCAACTGCGCGGCGATCCCGGAGACGCTGCTGGAATCGGAACTGTTCGGGCATGAGAAGGGCGCCTTCACCGGGGCGGTCAAGACGACGCCGGGCAAGATCGAACAGGCGCAGGGCGGCACCTTGTTCCTGGACGAGGTGGGGGACATTCCGCTGGCGCTTCAGGTGAAGCTGCTGCGCTTCCTTCAGGAGCGGGTGATCGAGCGGATCGGCGGACGGACGCCGATCGCGGTGGATACGCGGATCGTGTGCGCCACCCACCAGAATCTGGAAGAGATGATCGTCGCGGGCAGCTTCCGCGAGGATCTTTATTATCGGCTGGCGGAGATTGTGGTGCGTATCCCGTCGCTGCGCGAGCGGCCGGGCGATCCGGCGCTGCTGGCGCGGCATTTCCTGACGCGGTTCGCCCGCGATCTGAACCCGCAGGTCAAGGGGCTGGCCCCCGATGCGCTCGCCGCGCTCGACGCCTGGGGCTGGCCGGGCAATGTGCGCGAGCTGGAAAACCGGATGAAGCGCGCGATCATCATGGCGGACGGCAAGCTCATCACAGCGGCCGACCTCGATCTGGACGAGGATCGGGTCGAGGGGGCCGAGATGGTGAACCTGAAGGCCGCGCGGGAGATGGCGGACCGCCGGGCGATCCGCCGCGCGATTGCGCGCACCGACGGCAATATATCGGGCGCGGCCAAAATGCTGGGGATCAGCCGGCCGACGCTCTACGACCTGTTGAAGCAGTATCAGATGCAGGGGCAGGGCTGATGCGCCGGTCGCGGTTGTTGCTGATCGCCGGAGCGGCGGCGCTGGCGCTGGGCGGCGCGGGGCTGTGGCAATGGCGCGCGCATGAGCGGGACGGCAGCGCAGCGCTGACGCGGGGACTGGCCGCGCTGGACAAGGGCGACGCGCGGACGGCGCGGGTCGAGCTGATGAACGCGATCAAGGGCGATCCACGGTCGGCCCGCGCACGCGCGGCGCAGGCAGCGGCGCTCGTTGAGCTGGGCGATGGCGCGGGCGCGCAGGCGGAGGTCGCGCGGGCGCGGGCGCTGGGGATGCCTGCCGCCGAGACGCGCGCGGTGATGGCGCGGGCGCTGCTCTTGCAGGGCGACGCGGCGGGGGCGTTGCGCGAGGCCAGGGCGACCGACCTGCCCGCCGATCAGGCAGTGGCGGCGGGGCGGGTGGCAGCGCGGGCGGCGCTGATGCTGGAGGATGCGGCCGGTGCGCGGCGAGCGCTGGAGCAGGCGCTGGCGGCCGCGCCGAACGATCCCGAGACATGGGTGGAGCTGGGGCGGTTGCGGCTGGCGGTCGGCGATCAGGCGGGTGCTATTGCCGCCGCCGACCGGGCGGCGGCGCTGTCGCCGGGCAGCGCCAAGGCGCTGACGCTGCGGGGCGAGCTGACCCGCGCGCAATATGGGCTGATGGCGGCGCTGCCCTGGTTCGACCGGGCGCTCGCCGCCAATCCCGATGCGGTGCCGACGCTGGAGCAATATGCCGCGACGCTGGCCGATGCGGGGCAGGCGAGCAAGGCACTGAGCCTTAGTCGCCGGCTGCTGGCGCTCGATCCGGCGAACCCGCGCGCCTGGATGCTTCAGGCGGTGATGGCCGCGCGGGCCGGGGAAGATGATCTGGCGCGCAAGCTGCTGGAGCGGACGCAGGGGCGGCTGGATGGCGAGCCGGCGACGCGGCTGCTGCGCGGGGTGTTGCACTTGGGCGAAGGCAATGCGGTGCTGGCGGCCGAGGCGCTCGCGCCGCTGGTGGAGGCGCAGCCCGACAATCGGGCGGCGCGGACGTTGCTGGGCAAGGCGCAGTATCTGAACGGCGATTATGCCGGCGCTGCCGCGACGCTCGCGCCGATCGTGGCGCAGCGCGACGCCGATCCTTATGTGCTGACGCTGGCGGCGCGGGCGCAGGAGGCGATGGGCGACCGGGTGATGGCGGCCGACATGCTGGCGCGCGCCGCCTGGCCGGTGCGGGCGGCGGCCGATCCGTTCATCGCCTCAAGCGATTCGTCGCCGCCGGCCAGTGTCGCAACCGCGCGCGACAATATCCCCTATATCCGCGCGCTGCTGAGCGGCGGACGGAGCGACGAGGCGGTGGAGCGGGCGCGACTGCTGAGCCGCGCCAATCCCGGCGCGCCCGACGCCTGGCTGATCCTGGGCGACGCGCTGGGCGCGGCGGGACAGGCGGGCGAGGCGGCGCGCGCCTATGAGGCGGCGGCGAACATCCGGTTCGACCGGGCGGCGGCGTTGCGGCTGGCGGCGGCCTGGGGACGGGCGGGCGATCCCGCGCGCGCGGGCCAGGTGGTGCGGCTGTTCCTGACGCAGAACCCTAATGATGTGGAGGCGCAGCGGCTGGCCGGGGCCATGGCGCTTCAGGCGGAGGATTGGCGCACGGCGCTGCGGATGCTGCGCGCGGTGCAGGCGCAGATCGGCGGCAATGACGCGGTGCTGATGGCCGACCTTGCCCGCGCGGCGCTGGAGAGCGGGGACAAGGCCGCGGCGCGGGCTTATGCGGCCCATGGCTATCGGCTGATGCCGGGCAATCCGGTGACGGCGGACATGCTGGGCTGGGTGCTGCTGCGCACGGGAGATAAGGGCGCTGCACCGGTCGACCTGCTGGAAAAGGCGGTGGCGCTGGCTCCGGGCGCGCCGGCGCTCCAGATGCATCTGGGGCAGGCCTATGCGGCGGCGGGGCGGAAGGGGGAGGCGAAGCTGGCGCTGGGCCGTGCGGCGCGGGTTCCGGGATTTGCTGGCCGGGATGAGGCGTTGGAGGCGCTGAGGGCGCTGTAGGCGGGCCAGTCCTGATGTGATTGAACATCCGTGCTCCTGCTTTCGCAGGAGCACCGTGTCCGTATCAATAGGAAGGCGCTTCAGGCCTTCGCCAGGTCCAGATCAGCGACGCGGAGACCCAGGCGGCGCATCTGGGCGGCGACGGGGGGCCAGACGGTTTCGAGGAAGCGTTCGCGCTCGGCGTCACGCAGGCGGCGGGTCGCGCCATCAGCGACGAACATGCCGACCCCCCGCTTCACCACGACGATGCCGTCATCCTGAAAGCTCTGATAGGCTTTGGCGACAGTCAGCGGATTCGCGCCCTGCGCCGCCGCGAAAGCGCGCACCGAGGGGAGCAGGTCACCATCCGCAAACTCGCCATCCAGGATGGAAGCGGCGATGATCTCCCGCAAGCGGAGATAGACGGGCTTCGAGTCGTCGGCCATAGTGCATCAGTGCCATAATACAGCCATGCGGGTCAAGTTGGTAAATTACGCTGACCCATTTGTCTGGGTAATTATCTGTCCCACACGGAAACGATCGCGTTATAATCTGGCCGGGGCCGTTCCTCCTGCGGGCGGCCCGGAGTCCCAATGAAAACAAAGCCGGCGATCGCCTCATGACCCTGCGCGAAGGCGGCGCGCACGTCCGGGCTGTAGGTTGGCCAGCCGGTCAGCCAGCCGCCGGCAAAGCCCAGCGCATGGGTGGCGTGGAGCAGGTTCATGATCGCCGCGCCGACGGACAATTGCTGTTCCCAGAGCGGGATCTTGCTGCCGACGACGGGCGCGGACAAGGCGACCACAAGGGTCGGCGCCTGATGCGCGAACTGGTGCATCGACTCGATTTCGAGCCGGCCGGCATCGGGCTTTTCGGTGCGATAGGCGGCTTCCAGCAGCGTGGCGAGCGCTTCGCGCCGATGCTGCGGCACGATGACGAAGCGCCAGGGGGCGAGCTTGCCATGATCGGGGGTGCGGAGCGCCACCTCCAATATCTGGCGCAGCTGCGCGTCGTCGGGACCGGGCGCGATCAGGTCGCGCGGCTTGCCCGAACGGCGGGTCTGGAGGAGCGAAAGGGGTGTGGAGCGATCGTTGAACATCGCGGCCAGACATGGCGCGGCGCACGGAGGGACGCAAGGGCAAGCGGTCCTTTTGACAGGATGAACCACATGGCTCTAGGCTGCGCCTATCACGCGGCCGCCGATCACGGTCGGCCGGACATAAAATATAAAGGGTGCCGAATGGCGACTTCGGATAGCGTTGCGGTCGAGGCCGGCAAGACCTGGCTCGGCCATCCGCGCGGGCTGTATCTGCTCTTCTTCGCGGAAATGTGGGAGCGTTTCTCCTATTATGGGATGCGCGCCATCCTGATTTTCTACCTCACCAAACATTTCCTCTTCGGCGAGGACAAAGCCTATCTGCTCTACGGCGCCTATACCTCGCTGGTCTATATCACCCCGGTCATCGGCGGCTATCTGTCCGACCGGTTCCTGGGTCCGCGCAAGGCGGTGACGGCGGGCGGCGTGTTCATCGCCATCGGCCATTTCCTGATCGCCATCACCGAAGGGCCGGGCGGGCAGCAGCCCTTCTTCCTCAACGGCTTCTATCTGGCGCTGGCCAGCATCATCGTCGGCACCGGGTTCCTCAAGGCCAATGTCTCGGTGCTGGTGGGCGAACTCTATCCGCGCGACGACGCCCGGCGCGATCCGGCCTATTCGATCTTCTATATGGGGATCAACATGGGCGGGATGCTGGGGCCGATCGTCTGCGGCCTGCTGGGCGAGTTGTGGGGGTGGAGCTGGGGTTTCGGCGCGGCGGGCGTGGGGATGCTGCTGGGGCTTGCCGGCTTCGTGTGGCTGAAGCCATGGCTGCTGGGCAAAGGCGAGCCGCCCGCGCCGCAGGCGCTGCGAGAGAGGACGGCGACGGGGCTTTCGCGCGAATGGACCATCTATGTGGGTGCGGCACTGGGCGTCGTGGCGATCTGGCTGGTGATCCGCTATGCCGAACTGCTGGGCTATGCGCTGCTGGTCTTCGCCGCTGCGACGCTGGTCTACATCATCTGGCGCAGCGTCATGACGCTGCCGCCCGTCGAGCGCGACCGGATGTTCGCGGCGCTGTTCCTGATCGCGCTCAATCCGCTGTTCTGGGGGCTGTTCGAGCAGACCGGATCGTCGCTCAACATCTTCACCGACCGCAATGTCGATCGGTCCATACTCGGCTGGGAGGTGCCGGCGTCGCTGTTCCAGTCGGTCAATTCGATCTTCATCATCCTGCTCGCGCCGCTGTTCGCGGTGCTGTGGACGATCCTCGACAAGCGGCGGCTGGAGCCGTCTTCGCCCGCCAAGTTCGGGATCGGGCTCATCCTGTGCGGGGCAGGGTTTCTGGTGCTGGTCGCGGGTGCGGCCATGGCGGGGGAAAGCCTGACCCCGGTGCTCTTCGTGTTCCTCATCTACCTGTTCCACACCATGGCGGAACTCTGCTTCTCGCCCGTGGGCCTCTCAGCGATGACGCGGTTGTCGGTGTCCTCGATGGTGGGGCTGGTCATGGGCACATGGTTCCTCGCCATGGCGGCGGGCAATTTTATCGCCGGGCTGATCGCGCGCGCGACCGGCAGCGGCGAGGCGGGCGACGTGACCCAGGTGCTTGACGTCTATACGCAGATCGGCTGGTTTGCCGTGGTGGTGGGGGGGCTGGTTCTGCTCGTTTCCCCCTTCGTCAAACGGATGATGCATCTGGACAGCATCGGCGCGGAGGAAAAGGCATGAACAGGACGGGCAGGATGCTGCTGGTAGCGGCGCTGCTGGCGGGCGTGGCCGGGCCGGTGGCGGCGAAGAAGGACAAGGAGGAAGCGCCGGCCAGCCAAGGATCGTCGGCCGAGCCGGAAAATCCCTATCCGTCGACCTACAAGCCTTATCCGGGTCGGCCGACCGTGTTGCGCGGGGCCACCATCTTCGACGGGGAAGGCGGGCGGATCGACAATGGTATTGTCTTCCTGTCCGACGGCAAGGTGACGGCGGTCGGCGGGCCGGACACACCGATCCCCGCCGACGTGCTGCTGATCGAGGCGCAGGGCAAATATGTGACGCCGGGCGTGATCGACATCCACAGCCATCTGGGTGACTATCCCTCGCCCGGCGTCGATGCGCTGTCGGACGGGAACGAAGCGACATCGCCGGTCACGCCGCATGTCTGGGCCGAGCATAGCATCTGGCCGCAGGATGCCGGCTTCACCCGCGCGCTCGCCAATGGCGGGGTGACATCGCTTCAGATTTTGCCGGGTTCCGCCAATTTGTTCGGAGGTCGCAGCGTGACGCTGAAGAATGTGCCGGCGCGCACGATGCAGGGGATGAAGTTCCCCGGCGCGCCGCAGGGATTGAAGATGGCATGCGGGGAGAATCCGAAGCGGGTCTATGGCGCAAAGGGCCGCGAACCGAGCACCCGGATGGGCAATATGGCGGTCAACCGCCAGGCGTGGATCAAGGCGCGAGAGTATCAAAAGAAGCGCGCTGCGGGCAAGGACCAGACCCGCGACCTCGCGATGGAGACGCTGGCCGACGTGCTGGAGGGCAAGATCCTGGTCCACAACCATTGCTACCGCGCCGACGAGATGGCCAACGTCATCGATATGAGCAAGGAGTTCGGCTACAAGGTCTCGACCTTCCACCACGCGGTCGAGAGCTACAAGATCGCCGACCTGCTGCGCGAGAACGGCATCTGTTCGGCCATGTGGGGCGACTGGTATGGCTTCAAGATGGAAGCCTATGACGGGATCAAGGAGAATGTCCCGCTGGTCCACCGCGCGGGCGCCTGCGCCATCGTGCATAGCGACGATCAGGACGGCATTCAGCGGCTCAATCAGGAAGCGGCCAAGGCGCTGGGCGCGGGGCGGCGCATGGGGATCGACATCAGCGACGAGGTGGCGTGGACCTGGCTTGCCATCAATCCAGCGCGGGCGATGGGGATCGCCGATCGGACCGGGAGCCTGAAGGTGGGCAAGATGGCCGACGTGGTGCTGTGGAACGGCAACCCATTCAGCACCTATACCCGGCCGGAGAAGGTGTGGATCGACGGGGCGCTGCTCTATGACAGCTATGATCCCAAGCGGCGCGGGGTGGTCGATTTCGAGCTGGGGCAGATCGGCGCGGGAGATGTGAAATGATGAAGATAGCTCTCCCCCCGTTCGCCCTGAGCGAAGTCGAAGGGTTTCGCCGAGCGGAGCGAGGCTGCTTCGCTTCGCTCAGCGCAGGGCTTCGACTTCGCTCAGCCCGAACGGTGCTACTGGGGCTGGCTTTGACCGCCACCCCCGCGCTCGCCCAATCGGTCACGATCACCAACGCGACGGTCGCGATCGGCGACGGGTCGGAGCCGATCAAGGGCGGCACGGTGGTCGTCAGTGCCGGCAAAATCGTTGCCGCCGGGGCCGGCGTTGCCGTGCCGGCGGGCACCAAGACGATCGACGCGGGCGGCAAATGGGTGACGCCGGGGATCGTGTCGGGCTTTTCGCGCGTCGGGCTGGCCGAGGTGCCGGCGGTTCGCGAGACCAACGACACCAGCGCCGGGCGATCCCCCTTTTCCGCCGCGATCGATGTCGCGCCTGTCGTCAACCCCCTCGCCAACCCGATTGCGATCAGCCGGACCGCCGGGATCACGCGCGCGGTGGTTGCGCCGGCGACCGGCAGCAGCATCTTTGCCGGGCAGGGGGCGGTTGTCGATCTGGGGTCGGACCTGAACCCCATCACCAAGGCGCGCGCCTTCCAATATGTCGAGATGGGGGAGGCGGGATCGGCCGAGGCGGGCGGCAGCAGGGCGGCGATGATCCTGACCTTCCGCATGATGCTGCGGCAGGCGCAGGACTATGCGAAAGCGCCGGCCAGCTATGACGGCAACAGCCGGGATGCGCTGCTGAACCGCGTCGATGCCGAGGCGCTGGCGCCGGTCGTGACGGGCGCGATGCCGCTGATGGTCCATGCCGAAAGCGCGCGCGATATCTTGGCGGTGCTGGCGTTGCGGCAGGAATTTCCGGCGCTGAAGCTGATCCTGGCGGGCGCGACCGAAGGCTGGATGGTGGCGAACCAGATCGCCGCCGCCAAGGTGCCGGTCATCACGGCGGGGCTGGAGGATCTGCCCTCCAGCTTCGAGAAGCTGGCGGCGACGCAGAGCAATGTCGGGCGGCTGGTGAAGGCGGGGGTCAGCGTTTCGATGGGGATGCTGACCGGCGACGATGCGTTGCAGTTGCGCGCGGCGACGCAGCAGGCGGGGAATATGGTCGCGCTGGCGAAAGTGCCCGGCGCGGCGGGGCTGAGCTGGGGGCAGGCGCTGCGGACGATCACCTCCGCGCCGGCCGAGGCGATGGGGCTGGGCGATCGATTCGGGTCGCTGCGCGCCGGTCGTGCGGGCGATGTCGTGCTGTGGGACGGCGATCCGCTGGAAATGACTTCCGCCCCGGTGGCCGTGTGGATCGACGGGGTGCAGCAGCCGCTCGACAATCGCCAGACGCGGCTGCGCGATCGTTATGCGACGCCGACCGAGGGTTCGCTGCCCAAGGCCTATGAGTGGTAGGCTTTAGTCCCGGCCGGCGCGGATCGCCGCGCCGCCGGCGATGGGGGTGATCGCCACCAGCAGCAGCGACGCCGCGCCGAGGAATTTGAGCGCCGCGCCGCTGCCGTCGCCCAATGTTCCCGCGCCGAAGATCAGCAGCGGGACGGCGAGGGGAAGAGCGAGCAGGCCGGCGAGCGCGCCGCTGGAGCGCAGACCGGCGGTGAGGGTGGCGACCAGCAGGCCGAGGGCTGCCAATGCCGGGGTGCCTGTCAGCAGGCCGAGTTCCAGCGTCGCGGTGGTCGCGCCGTCCAGCTTCAGCAGGGCGGCAGCGGGCAGGGTGGCGATCATCAGCGGCGGGCCGAAGCCGAGCCAGTGGGCGAGAAGCCGCGCGCTCACCAGCATTTCTTCGCCGATGCCCCGCAGGGCGATCTGGTCGAGGATGCCGGCGTCGGCATCGGGCGCGACCAGTCGGTCGACGGGAAGCAGGCTGGCGAGCAGCGCCGCGATCCAGATCATGCCGCCGCCGGTGCGCCGCAGGATCGTGGCGTCCGGGCCGACCGCGAACGGATAGAGGCTCGCGACCAGCAGCAGGAAGGCGACGGGGAGCCACAGGCCGCCCGAGGCCCATGCCTGACGAAGGTCTCGGGCGGCGAGGAGCCAGAGCAGCCTCATGCTGCCTCCGCCTGATAATCGGCCAGCGATAGCGTGACCGGCGCGGCCAGCGGCAGCGGCTGGTGCGAGGCCGCGATTAGGATGCCGCCTGCCGCCAGATGGTGCGCGATCGCTGCGCCGAGCAGCTCGAGCGAGGCGGCGTCTAGGCCGTTGCCCGGCTCGTCCAGCAGCCAGATCGGCGCGCCGCTGGCGATGACGCGCGCGAGCGTGACGCGTTTGCGCTGGCCGGTGGAGAGCATCCGCACCGGGACTTGGGCCAGCGGGGCGAGCGCCATGGCGTCGAGCGACGCCGACACCGCCGCCGCCGCCGCGCCATCCAGCGCGGCCCAGAAGCCGAGCGCCTCGCGCAGCGGCCGGTCGGCGTCCAGCGCCAGACGATCGTCCGCAAGCGCGAGGCGGCCTTCCGTCTCGACCGTGCCGGCAAAGGGGCGCAGCAGGCCAGCGCACAGGCGCAGAAGGCTCGATTTACCGACGCCGTTCGGACCCGTCAGCAGCGCCGTGCCGCCCGGCGCCAGGTCCAGTGACACGCCCCGGAACAGCAGCCGCCCGCCGCGCAGGCAGGCGACGTCCGATAGGCGCAGCCGCGTGGGCCTCATGGCGCGACCATATCCTCCAGCACATGCATATCGAGGTCGGACAGGCCGAAATGATGGCCGATCTCATGCACGACGACATGGGTGATGAGCGCGTCGAGCGGGACGCCGGTTTCGACCCATTCGTCGAGCAGCGGCCGGCGGTAGAGATGGACGGTGGGGGGCGTATCCCCGGTCTGCGCCTCCTGCCCGACGCTGCGGCCGGTATAGAGGCCGGTCAGTTCGAACGGGTCTTCGAGGTCCATGGCCTTGAGCGTCGCTTCGTCGGCAAATTCTTCCACGAAGAGGACGACATGGGCGAGATGCTCGGCGAAGGGCGCGGGCAGGCGGCTGAGCGCTTCGAGCGCCAGGGTTTCGATCTCTTCTCGGGTAGGAGCGAAGCGGGACGGTTGACCGTTGGATGACATGGCTGCCACATACGCCAAAGCCTCGGGACTTGGATAGGGACATGATCGCCAAATTGACCGATGAAGAACGGGCGTTGGCGCTCGCCGACCTGCCGCTCTGGACGCCGGTCACCGAGCCGGAGGGGATAAGCCGGCGGTTCACCTTCCCTGACTTCAACGCTGCCTTCGGCTTCATGACGCGAGTCGCGATCCTGGCGGAGAAGGCGGACCATCATCCTGAATGGTCCAATGTTTACAACCGGGTTGATATCGTTCTGACCACCCATGACGCGGGCGGGCTGTCCCAGCGCGATGTCGATCTGGCGAGGGCGATCGAGGCGTTGGGGGTTTAGTATCCGGCGCTTTCAATCCGGTCGTCATAGCCCTTGAGCGCCGCGATCACGGCAGGGTCTTCGGCATAGCGCCGACGCAGCAGGGCGAGGCGCGCATCGGTACCGGTGCAGAGTTCCGCCACATTTTCCGCGATATAGGCGCGCCGTTCGGCGTCATAGGGCTCTTCGCCGCGGAAATGGTCGCAGCCGTCACGATCGACCATGAAGGCGGTGACTTCCTGCGGAAAGGGCTCTACGCCGGCGCTGTCCTGCGAAGGGGGCAAGTCGAGCGGGTTGAAGGGCGCGGGCTGCGCGCGGACGGTCACCTTGGGGCCGGGCCGGGCAGGTTCCGGCATGGGCTCCGCCGGGGCGGGCAGCGGGTCGGGCGCGGGTTGGGGAACGGCCATGGCGACAGGCGCGGGAGCGGCATTGGACTGTGCCACGTCGGGGGATGCGTCGCGGCAGCCGGCGAGTAACGCCAGCACCAGCACCACCGGACCCAGACCTCTACGCCCGTTCACCCGATCTCCCTCCGCAAGCTGGCGATGAGATCGCCCATATGGGGCAATCGCGACTCTTCCTCCTCAAGGATCGCCAGAAACGCCGCCCGCCTATAATCGCGGACCATGTCGGGGGAAAGACGGCTTGCCATGGGTGTTGCGCTATTCACGATGTCCAGAAGCCGCTCGACCCCATGCAGCCGGCCCCAGAGATAGTCATTCTCCCGATAGGCCCTGCTAAAGAATGCGCCGAAATTATTGAATTCTATACCTTTCAAAGTGGCGGTCGCACCGCCGCCGCGCAGCGCCGAGCAATCTTCAGGCGAAATGCGATCGACCTTCACCGGATCATATTCGTCGAGAGTGTCACCCTGAAGCAACGGTAGGGTGGCGATGTCGGTGAAGGGGAAGCCGAGATAGGCGAGCAGCATCGTGCGCCGCCCGGCCTTCGGGAGCGCGGCGAAGGCGTCGGCGAGCATCCGGTCGGCCGCCTCGTCGCGCGCCTTGAGGTCGCGGGCCTGCGCCACGGCTTGGAGCGCGGCGGCGGCGTTTCCGGGCACGTCCTTGGCTGCTGCGATCACCGCCGGACCATGGAAGTCGGCTTCCTCGCATTCGGCATAGAGCGCCAGCGCGTCATAGATGGCGTCGTGCATCGCCTGCACCGCCGGATCGTCCGCCTCTGCTTCCAGCTCCAGCGTGGCGGCCAGCCGCCGCGCGAGATAGCGCAGCCGCCGGATGCGGAAGGCAAGGTCGTGGGCGCGGAAGAAGGCGACCGGGGCGGAGGCGGAGCCGCTCGCTTCGGTCAACTGGTCCGCGCCTTGCCCACGCACCTGCGCCCAGATCGCCTGGCGATAGGCTTCGCGCATCATAGCGCTGTCCTCGCCCGACAGGCGGAACAGCAGGGTGCTGAGCGCCTCGACGATGCCCGAGAGTTTGAGATGGCCGTAGGCGGGGTAGGCGAAGCCCGCCGCGCTCGCCGCGCGCTGCTGCGCCTTCGCGCGCCAGGCGGAGAGGCGCGCGGGGTTCGGCCGGTCGAGGAACAGCATATTGCCGATCGCGCTTTCCACCTCCGCCTCGATGCCGGGACGCAGCGCGTCGAGAATGCGCCGCATCCGGCGGATACGGGCGGAATGGCGGTCGATCGCCTCTAGATTGTCGCGGATTGGCTGTTCGCGCGGGATGTCCGAAAGCGCGCCGAAGATGGTGCGGAAGAAGCCGGGGAGCGGTGCGTCTTCGCCCTGCGGCGCATCCTCCTGCTCGCCCTCACGGTTGAGGCGGATCGAGCGGTGGCCGGGCTTGGGATCGATATAGACGAAGCGGCGATCGACCTCGCGGCGTGAGGGCCGGTTGCGGAGCGCGCCGATCGCCTGCGCGAAAGGGGCGTTCGCCAGCACCGATCCGTCGATCAGCACCGCGTCCTCCACCGTGCCGCGCGCGGCGTGGCGGGGCAGGGTGCGCGCGAGAAAGGCGTCGCGCGTCGGCCAGCTGCGGTGGCGGCGCTTGAGCACCCGGTCCAGTTCCCGGACGGTGAAGGGCGGGAAGGCGCCGGGGAAGCTGGCGGTCGCGCGGGCGGCGAAGGTGAGTTCGACCGGATCGGCGAAGGCGCGGCTTTCGCGGCCCCGCGCGCGGAAGCCGATCGAGAGGCGATGTTCTGTTTCAATGACTTGTGCCGGACTGTTGAGATTGAGGCTTTGCGGGTGGCCCTCGAAATCGGTGACGGTGACGAACAGGTCGAGCGGATGGCCCTCGGGCAGCAGGGGCGGGCCGCGTTCGGCGACGGCCATCGCCTCGAACGCATCGAGCAGCATGGTCGTGAATATCTCGCCGCCAAAGGGCGGTTCGAACCAACGCGAGCGAATGAAGCGGGACAGCTTCATCCGCACTTCCTCGCGCGTGTCGGGGGCGACGGTGCGTTCGACCGCATCGCCGGGTCGCCGCGCCGCCATCCAGACGAGCGGCGTCGCCCAGAATTTGGTGAGCGCGCGCGCCGGTCGCGCGTCGGGATCGAGCAGGCGGTCGACATCGGCATATTCGAGCCAGAGATCGGTCAGCGGCTCCAGCGACTGGCCGGTTTCGATCGCCTGGGCGAGGAAGATGCCGTTGATCCCGCCCGCGCTTGCCCCGGCGATGATGTCGGGCATGACCCGCAGCTTGACGCCGCTGTGCGCCTCGATCGCCTCCAGCACCGCGCGATAGACGGCCTCGCTGCCGGTGCTGGGCGGCGCATGGTCGTGAAAGGCCCGGCTCGCTCGCGCCAGCCGCCACACCTCCTTGGTGATGCCGTGCATGTAGACCGCAAGGCTGATACCGCCATAGCAGACCAGCGCCAGGCGCAGTTCCCTCTCCTTCATGGATGGAACGTCGCAGAGGGTGGAGGAAATCGCAACCCAAAGCGGAGGATGGTGTCAAGCAATCCCGAAGTCCGCCCAGATCGGCAGATGGTCCGAGGCCTTGCGTGCCGCCGCGCTTTCGTGAACGCCGCAGTCCTTGAGCGTCATCCGCCCGCAATGCATGATCCGGTCGAGCCGCGCCACCGGCCGGCGTGCGTGGAAGCTGCGCCCGCATGGCGCAAAGCTGTAGTGTCGCGCGAAATCGGCGAGACAGCCGCGATCGGCGCTCCATTCGTTGAGATCGCCCATCAATATCGTCGGCATCGCTTCGCGCTGCGCGGCGGCGTGGATCACGGCGGCGGCCTGCTTGCGGCGCCAGAGACCCGACAGGTCGAGGTGCATCCCGAATACCCGCAGCCGCGCGCCCTTCACCGCGACCTCCGCCATGGTCGCGCCGCGCGGTTCCAGATAGGGGAGGTGCAGCACGTCATGCGCGCCGATCTCCGCCGCCTTGCGCACCAACAGCGCATTGCCATGCCAGCCCATCGAGTCGATCTGAACATTGAGCGGCACGGGCTTGTAATCGCTTGCCTTCTCGATCAGTTGTGGCGGGATGGCGGCCGAGCGGACGCCAAACCGGCGATCGGCTTCCTGGAGCGCGATCACGTCGGCGTCGATTTCGTTCAGCACCTCGAGCACCCGCTCCGGCACTCGCCGCCTGTCCGTGCCGATGGCCTTGCGGATATTGTAGCTCGCGACGCGGATCGTTGTCATGCCGGATCAATGCGCCAGCCGCGCGGATGTTTCCAGAGGGTGGCGCTGTGTTCTTGAATTGTTCCAATTTTGGCGCCATACCGCTCCCGTTCGGTTCGAGCTTGTCGAGAACTGCGCGCACCGGTTCTCGACAAGCTCGAACCGAACGGAGAAGAAAGGCCATGGCCAAGGCAAAGCGCAAGTTCGTCTGTCAGCAATGCGGCACCGTCACTGGGCGGTGGCAGGGCCAATGCGAGGATTGCGGTGAGTGGGACAGCATCGTCGAGGAAGCGGCCGAGACGGTCTTTTCCGCGCGCCATGATCTGCAAGGCGGCGGGCGGGCGATCACGCTGGTGGGCCTAGACAGCCAGGTCGAACTGCCGCCGCGCACCTCCACCGGCATTGCCGAGTTCGACCGGGCGCTGGGCGGCGGCATCGTCAGCGGATCGGCGACGCTGATCGGCGGCGATCCGGGCATCGGCAAGTCGACATTGCTGCTTCAGGCGGCGGCGCGCATCGCGGCGCGGGGCTTGTCGGTCGCTTATATCAGTGGGGAGGAAGCGGCCGATCAGGTGCGGCTGCGGGCGCAGCGGCTTGGCCTTGGCAATGCGCCGGTGCAGCTGGCCAGCGCCACGTCCGTGCGCGACATATTGACGACTTTGGGGAACGGTCCGCCGCCCGCCTTGCTGGTGATCGATTCGATCCAGACCATGCACAGCGACCTGATCGAGGGCGCGCCGGGCACGGTAAGTCAGGTGCGGGCGAGCGCGCAGGAACTTATCAAATTCGCCAAGCAGCGCGGCACGGCGCTGATCCTGGTTGGCCATGTGACGAAGGACGGCAGCATCGCCGGGCCGCGCGTGCTGGAGCATATGGTCGACACAGTGCTGGCGTTCGAGGGCGAGCGCAGCCATCAATATCGCATCCTGCGCACGATCAAGAATCGCTTTGGCGGTACGGATGAGATCGGCGTTTTCGCCATGGTCGCGGAGGGGCTGGAGGAAGTCGCCAACCCGTCCGCCCTGTTCCTGACGCATCGGGACGAGACGGTGACGGGCGCGACGGTCTTCCCGGCGCTGGAAGGGACGCGGCCGGTGCTGGTGGAGATACAGGCGCTGGTGGTGCGCCTGTCGAGCGGGGCGACGCCCCGACGCGCGGTGGTGGGATGGGACAGCGGGCGGCTGGCGATGATTCTCGCCGTGCTGGAGGCGCGGTGCGGGCTCAGTTTCTCGACGGCGGAAGTCTATCTGAACGTCGCGGGGGGTTATCGCCTGAGCGATCCGGCGGCCGATCTGGCGGTTGCCGCCGCGCTGATTTCGGCGTTGTCCGAGCGGCCGGTGGCGGCCGATGTCGTGTTGTTCGGCGAAATCGCGCTGTCGAGCGAGATACGCCCGGTCGCCCATGCTCCGTTGCGGTTGCGGGAGGCCGCCAAGCTCGGCTTCAACCGCGCCTTCATTCCCGCGTCCGCTGCCGACGGGGTCAAGGGCATTGCGGTCAGCGGCTTCCGCACCTTGAGCCAGCTTGTTGACCAGATGCTCGGGCGGGGATAGCGCGAGACCTGATTGCCGTCCGACTTGTTCCCCGGCGCAGGCCGGGGTCCAGCTTCGGCGGTAGAACTGGACCCCGGCCTGCGCCGGGGAACAGTCAAATTCTAGGGCTAGCGCATGAACGCCATCGACATTCTCGTTCTGCTCGCGATCGGCGGATGCGCCGTGCTGGGGCTGATGCGCGGGTTCGTGCTGGAGACGCTGTCGCTGATCGCCTGGGTGCTGGCGATCTTCGCCATCCGCCTGTTCCATGCTTCGGCCGCCGAACTGCTGAGCGCCTTCGTCGGTAACAGCAGCGGGGCGGCAATGCTGGCGCTGGTGCTGGTGTTCGGCGTCACCTTCGGCGCGGGAAAGCTCATCGCGCACGCCATCGGCCGCCGCACGCGCCAGTCGGTGCTGGGGCCGATCGACCGGGTGCTGGGCGCGGGGTTCGGCGCGGTCAAGGGGCTGATCGGCGCGACCCTGGTCTTCCTCGCCTTCAGCCTTGTCTATGACACTTTCTACGGCAGCGCGGCGCGCCGTCCTGACTGGCTGAGCGACGCGCGCACCTATCCTTTGCTCAACGCCAGCGGGCAGGCGATCAGCGAGTTTCTGGCCGAGCAGCGGGCGAAGAAGCCTGCGGCGGAGACTCGCTGACGCATCAGTCCAGCTTGGTGCCGGTATGCTCGGTCGCGCGGTTTTCGCCGGTCGCCTGATCCTCTTTCAGCTGCTCGCCATGCCAGAGATTGAAGCCGACGAAGACGCAGGCGATGATGGCGAGGATGATGCACACGACCGTGAAGCCCGCGCGTTGCAGGCGGCGGTCGCTCGGACGGTCTGGGTCGATGACGGGATCGGTCATGACAGAGCAAGCGACGAAGCAAGCCTGCGGTTCCGCACGGCGCTAACAGGCGTTAGAGCCAGCCCTTTTCCCGGTAGGCGGCCGCCGTTGCCTTCAATCCCTCTTCGGTGGGCACCTGCGGCAGCCATAGCCGCTTGGGCGGTTGCTTGCGTTTTGCCACCACCCAGTCGGGATGGCAGAAATAATCGACCCGGTCGGGGGTTAGCTTCGCGCGCTTGCCGCGGACCAGCCGGTCGGCGCGCGCAGCGATCGACAGCAGCCATTCGGGGGTCGCGATGACGCGAACGTTGCGGCCGACCGCGCGGCCGATCGCCGCGCCGAAGTCCTTGTGGTCCCAGCCGCTTGGGCTACCGTCATCGACTTCGTAGCTGCGGGTGAGGCTGTTTTCCTTCTCCTGCGCCAGTGCAAGCAGCAGGCGCGCAAGATCGCCGACCTGGATGACCGACAGCCGGCCGCCGGGCGGCAGCATCATGAGGCCGCGCTTGGCCATGCGGAACAGTTCGAGCATCTCGCGGTCGCCGGGGCCGTAGATGGCGGGCGGGCGCACGATGGTCCAGTCGAGGCCGCTCGCCTTGACGTGTTTCTCGGCCAGTTCCTTCGACCAGCCATAATCGGACAGCGCCGGCTCGCGCGCAGCGAGCGAGGAGACATGGACCAGACGCTTGATGCCGCGCCGGCGCATCGAGTCGATCACGGCCACCGTTCCGCGCGCATTGCCCGCTTCAAACCCCTCACGGTCGGGGGCGTTCACGACGCCGGCGATGTGGATGACCGCGTCCGCGTCGCGCACCAGCGTGTCGAGCGCGGCGGCTTCCTCCAGCGATCCGGGCACCCATTTGAGCCGTGCGCGGGGCGGCTGCGCCTTGCGGGTCAGGGCGTTCACGCGGAACCCTTCGCCGAGCGCCTGCTCCAGCGTTTCGGTGCCGACGAAGCCGGTCGCGCCCGTCATTGCAATGCGGAACGGCACGGGCTTCACATCATCGCCATATGATCGCGGTGGACGAGGACGGAGCGCGGCATTTCGCCCAGCAAGGCGGCGATCTCCTCGCTGCGGCGGCCGGCGATCCTGGCGGCGGCGGCGCTGTCATATTCGATCAGGCCGCGCGCGATGACCCGGCCGTCCGGCGCGACGATATCGACCACGTCGCCGCGCTCGAACGCGCCTTGCACGCTGGCGACCCCGGCGGGCAGGAGGCTGTTGCCGCGCCCAAGCGCCTTTTCCGCGCCCGCGTCGATCACCAGCCGCCCGCGCGTCGTCAGGCGGCCGGCGAGCCAGCCCTTGCGCGCGCCTTTCGCCGGGGCGGCCAGGAAAATCGAGCCCTTGCCGCCCTTCGCCCAGTGCGACAGCGGCGCATCGACCTTGCCCGACAGGATAGCGAGGTGCGCGCCCGCGCCGGTGGCGATCTTCGCCGCCTGGATTTTCGACACCATCCCGCCTGACCCCATGCCCGACGCGGAGCCGCCGTCGGCCATGGCCATGATCCGGGCGTCTATCGTCTCAATCGTCTCGATCAGCATGGCGCTCGCATCGACGTGCGGGTTGGCGGTGTAAAGCCCGTCCACGTCCGACAGCAGCGCAACCGCGTCGGCCCGTGCCGCCTGCCCGATGCGCGCCGCGAGCCGGTCATTGTCGCCGAAGCGGATTTCCGCCGTCGCGACACTGTCATTCTCGTTGACCACCGGCACGACACCGAGCGCCATCAGCCGCTCCAGCGTGGCCGAGGCGTTGAGGTAGCGGCGGCGGTTTTCGAGGTCGTCCAGCGTCACCAGCATCTGCGCGGCGGTGATGCCGCGTTCGGCGAGCAGCCCGGCCCAGCATTGCGACAGCGCGATCTGGCCCGTCGCCGCCGCCGCCTGCGCGTCCTCCAGGCTGGCGCGGCCGCCCTTGGGCAGTTTCAGCCGCCGCGCGCCGAGCGCGATCGCGCCAGAGGAGACGATGATGACCTGCTGCCCCGCCGCGTGCCGCTCCGCCACGTCGGCGACCAGCGTGCGCAGCCAGTCGGTGCGGACTTCGCCGGCGGGATCGACCAGCAGCGCCGACCCGATCTTCACGACCAGGCGGCGGATCAGGGCAGGGGGGAAGCCGGAGAGGGGGTGGGTCACGAACAGGTCCAAATAAGCCCCTCCCCTTCAGGGGAGGGGATGGGGGTGGGGGTGGGCCGCGCGCGTCGCCCTGTGGGGCGACACCCCACCCCAACCCTTCGGCGGCGGCCCGTGACGCCGCCGAACCTGAAGGGGAGGGGCTTTAAATCGGCGACCATGGCTTGTCGGGCTTCGGCGCTTCCTCTTCATCGGTCTCGGCCGGGGCATCCAGCAGCGGGAGCACCGCGTCCAGTAGCGCGCCCACACCCTCGCCGGTCGCGCCGGAGATGATGAAGACCTCCTCGACATCCGCCTCATCGCGCAGTTGCTCCGTGATATCCTCCATCAGCTCCTGCCCCAGCAGGTCGCCCTTGTTCAGCACCACCAGTTGCGGCTTTTCATCGAGGCCGCCGCCATAGGCCGCGAGTTCGTCGGTCACGATGCGGAAGGCGTTGACGGGGTCGTCCGCCGTCGCGTCAATGAGGTGGAGCAGCACCCGGCAGCGCTCGATATGGCCAAGGAAGCGATCGCCGATGCCCGCGCCATCCGCCGCGCCTTCGATCAGGCCGGGAATGTCGGCTAGCACGAACTCGCGGTCGCGGTGCAGCACGACGCCAAGCTGCGGCTTGGTGGTGGTGAAGGCGTAGGCGCCGACCTTCGCCTTGGTGTTGGTCACCTGGTTGATGAAAGTGGACTTGCCGGCATTGGGCATACCCACGAGGCCCACATCCGCAAGCAGTTTCAGCCGCAGCCAGACCCACATTTCCTGCCCCGGCCAGCCAGTGCCATGCTGGCGCGGCGCACGGTTGGTGCTGGTCTTGTAGGAGAGGTTGCCGCGCCCGCCGTCGCCGCCGCGCAGCAGGACGAGCCGCTGACCGACTTCGGTCATGTCGGCGAGCAGTTCCTGCTCATATTCCATCGTGCCGTCTTCCGCGTCCTCGGTCCCTTCGATGGGAGTCGGATCGGACAGTATCTGCGTCCCGACCGGCACCTTGATGACCAAGTCTTCGCCGCCCGCGCCATAGCGGTTCTTGCCCATGCCGGGCTGGCCGCGCTGCGCCTTGAAATGCTGGGTGTAGCGGAAGTCGATCAGCGTGTTGAGGCCGGCGACCGCCTCGAAAATGATGTCGCCGCCCTTGCCGCCATTGCCGCCGTCGGGGCCGCCATATTCGACATATTTTTCACGCCGGAAACTGACCGCGCCGGGGCCGCCCCAGCCGGACTTGATGTAGATTTTCGCTTGATCGAGGAAATGCATGGCGCGCCCATAACGCCATCTGGCCCAAAGTTAAACCTTGGCCTGCGCGGCATAGGTCGCCGCCTCCTGAAGCAGCGCCGAGGTGAGGCTGCGCGTCGCGATCTCGCGCGCCTTTTCGCGGGGGAGGCCGATCGCGGCGGCAGTCGGTCCGCCAAGCTGCGAGTCGCCAAGCGCCAGCAGCACCAGCATCAGCGTGTTTTCGCGGATGAGGTCGCCCATGTTCGGGGTGAGCGCGCTCGCCGCCAGCTTGTCCACGAGGCGATGGATCGCTTCCACTACGGGATCGAGCGCATCCTCATTGCCCGAGGAGAGCATCCAACTCGCCAGCGCGCCCGCGCCCTGCGCGTCGAAAGCGTCGAAGGTCATGTCGACGATGGTGCGCGGGCTGACCTTGCCGCGCCGGGCGGCGTCCACGGCCTCGCCGATGCTGGCGGTGATGACGTCGGCGAGGTGCGCCGCGAGCGCCTTTTGGAGGCCGGCCGCCGACCCGAAATGGTGGAGCAGATTGGCGTGCGTGCGCCCGATCCGCGCCGCCACGGCCTTGAGCGTGACCGCCTGCGGGCCGGCTTCGATCAGGAGCGTCCGCGCTGCCTCCACAGCAGCGAGGCGGCTTTCGTTGGGGGTGAGGCGCGCACGGGTTGTTGACATTGGTGTCAGTTACTCATATTTACATCAATGTAAGTAAGTGAAGGAGGCGTCCCATGACACCCACCGACCTCACCATCACCCCGCGCGACCGCCGTTTCGGGCGGGATCGTGCGAGCGGGCGACATTGGCTGAACAATGATCCGATCGCCACGGCTTTCTTCAACGCGCTCTCGATCACCTTCCCGCGCGGCGAGGCCTTCTTCATCGATTCGGTGCGCGCGTTCCGCGACGGCGTGCCGGAGAAGCTGGCGGGCGAGATTGCCGCGTTCATCAAGCAGGAGGTCGTCCACAGCCGCGAGCATCTGGCGTTCAACCGGCAGGTGACGGATCAGGGCTATGACGTGTCGCGCCTCGACGCTGACGTGACCATGGTGCTGAACCTCGCCTATAGCCGCCCGGCGATCGTGCGGCTTGCCGCGACCATGGCGCTCGAACATTTTACCGCGATCCTGGCGCATCAATTGTTGCGCGATCTCCGCTATCTGGACGGGGCGGAGCCGGAACTGGCTGCGCTGTGGCGTTGGCACGCGATCGAGGAGATCGAGCATAAGGGCGTGGCGCATGACACATGGGTGCATGCCACCCGCGACTGGCCGCACCTCAAACGCTGGTGGGTCAAGACGCTGATGATGCTGATCGTCACGAAGCATTTCCTGCATCATCGGGCGCGCGGCATGATGGAATTGTTGCGGCAGGATGGGATCAGGGGCGTTCGCGCATGGGGTGGGCTGCTGCGCTATGCGCTGCTGCGGCCTGGCATATTGCGGCGGGTGGCGCTCCCGTGGGCAAGCTATTTTCTGCCGGGCTTCCATCCGTGGAAGGTCGACGACCGCGCGCTCATCGCGGTCGCCGATACGCCCTATGCCGCTGCGCGGGCAGACGGCGCGCTCGTGTCGGCCGCTTGACGGCCGGACGGGCGCACTCTCTTATCGGCTCATGCCCGAAGCGCCCGTCCTCGAAACGCCCCGTCTGATCCTACGCCCGCATCGGGTGGCGGATTATGCCGCCTGCCGCCGGCTCTGGGCGGACGCCGATGTAGTGCGCTTCATTGGCGGCGCGCCGCAGGAGGCGCAAGCGGTCTGGTTTCGCCTGCTGCGCTATGCGGGCATGTGGGCGCTGCTCGGCTACGGCATGTGGGTGGTCGAGGATCGGGCGAGCGGCGCCGTGCTGGGCGAGGCTGGCCTGTTGCGCGCGGAACGTGGTCTGCCCGAGTTGGAGGATGTGCCCGAAGCGGGCTGGGTGCTGGGGCCAGACGCATGGGGCAAGGGCATCGCCACCGAAGCGATGGCGGCGGTGCTCCAATGGGCCGACGATCATGTCGATGCGCCGTCCGTCCGCTGCATCATAGATCCCGACAATGCCGCGTCGATCAAGGTCGCCGAGAAGCTGGGCTTTGCGGGAGTGATCGACACGGTCCATGGCGGCAAGCCGGCGCGGGTGTTCGACCGGCCGAGACGCGATTCTGTTCAGGCCGCTACCAGCATGGCGTCGCCGTAAACATCCATCGCCGGGTCGTCATTCAGCCACGCGGCTTCTCCCTCCTCGAAGATCAGGCTTTCGACCGCCGCGCCGCGTGCGAGGCTGAACAGCGGCCGCGTCTCACCATTATGGCGAAAGCCGAGCTTGCGCAGGACGTTCCCCGATGCCGGGTTATCGATGAAATGCCCCGCCCGCATGCCGGTGACGCCCGCGGCGCGCGCCATCGACAGCACGGCGCGTCCTGCTTCGGTAGCGAAGCCCAGCCCCCAATAAGGCCGTGCGATCCAGTAGCCGAGTTCGGGGCGGCCTTCCTCGTCCACATGGATGCCACACCCGCCGATCAGGCGCGGCGCGCCCTTCGTTCGGGTGAAGGCCAGCAGACGGGGCAGCCGCGAGTCCTGCGGCAGCGACAGAAAGGCTTCGGCGTCTGCGCGGGTATAGGGGCTTGGCACGCGCGCCAGGTTGCGCGCGACGGCGGGATCGTTGATGGCCTGAGCCAGCGCGGGCGCGTCCTCCATCCAGCCGGGACGCAGCAGCAGGCGCGGGGTGCGGGCGAACATTTTCGTCTCTCCTCTGGGATGCGCCGTTAGCCGCCCATGATGACGGCTTGACGACGCTGCTCCTGGCCTATCGGCTTTGCCGCACGACGCGCGAAAAGCCGCTTGGTTCCAGTGACTTGAGGGAATTTAGAGAGGAAACGCCGCCCAACGAGAACAGGGGCGCCCCTCTGGTGAGGAGCGCCCCTGTTCCCTCGGACACCGGCGTTGGACTGGTCATCCGAACACCGGGAGGATCGCCCCTGAAGGACGACCCGTCATCGGTCGTCCGTTATTCGGCGGCTTCGGCCATTGCGTCGACCGACACGTATTTGCGGCCTAGCTTGCCGGTGTGGAACACCACCTTGCCTTCGCCGAGCGCGAAGAGGGTGTGGTCCTTGCCCATGCCCACATTGCGGCCCGGATAAACGCGAGTGCCGCGCTGGCGAATGATGATGTTGCCGCCGATCACGTCCTGACCGCCGAACTTCTTGACGCCAAGACGCTTCGACTCCGAATCGCGACCGTTGCGCGAGGAACCGCCCGCTTTCTTATGTGCCATGACCTAAACTCCTTGATTCTGTTGCGCGACGGCTCAGGCGATCGACACGATCTTGAGGATCGTGTGATTCTGGCGGTGGCCGTTCTTGCGACGATAATTGTGGCGGCGGCGCTTCTTGAAGACGATGACCTTCTCGCCCTTCGCCTGCGCGATGATTTCGGCGGCGACCGTCAGCTTCGAGACATCCTTCACGTCGCTGCCCTCGCCGGCGAATAGGACGTCGCCCAGCGTGACCTTGTCGCCGGCCTCACCGGCCAGCTTCTCAACGACGATCTTGTCTCCGGCGGCGACGCGATACTGCTTGCCGCCCGTGCGCACGATAGCGAACATGGCTTGTCTCTTCTCGTTCAAATCTGCTTTACGCCGATCATCGAGGAGGAAATCCTGTCGACCCGCGCGGGAATGTGGCCCGTTAGTGGAATGATAGGCCGCTGTCAACCGATCCGGGGCGGGATCAGGCGAGTTTGTGAAGGAATTGCTTCGCTTGTTGGCGGATCGCGGCGCGGTCCTTCTCCGCCATCTTCTCCCAGGTGCGATAGGGCATGGCCATGCGCGGGTTGCGGGCCAATTTGCTCTGATTGCGGGCGATGAAGTCCCAGTAGAGCGCGTTGAACGGGCAGGCATCTTCGCCGATGCGCTGCTTGACGTCATAGCGGCATAAGCGGCAATAATCGGACATGCGGTTGATATAGGCGCCCCCCGCGGCATAGGGCTTGCTGCCAAGCAGCCCGCCGTCGGCGAACTGGCTCATGCCTATCGTATTGGGCATCTCCACCCATTCATAGGCGTCGGCATAGACTTCCAGATACCAGACATGGACCTGATGCGGGTCGATCCCGGCGAGGAGGGCGAAGTTGCCCGTAATCATCAGTCGTTGGATATGATGGGCGTAGGCATGATCGATGGTCTGGCCGATCGCTTGCGCCATGCAGTGCATGTCCGTCTCGCCTGTCCAGTAGAAGGCAGGGAGGTCGCGGGTAGCGTTCAGCGCGTTGCGCGAGCCATAGTCCGGGCCTTCGTGCCAGTAGACGCCGCGCACATATTCGCGCCAGCCGATGATCTGGCGGATGAAGCCTTCGGCGCAGTTGAGCGGCACTTTGCCGGCGCGGTAGCGCTTTTCCACCTCGCGGCAGACGTCCAGCGGGTCGAGCAGCCCGGCGTTGATATAGGGCGAGAGGATCGAGTGCCACATAAAGGGCTCATCGCTGAGCATCGCGTCCTGATAGTCGCCAAAGCGGGGTAGGGCTTCGTCGAGGAAGCGCTTCTGCTGGCGCAGCGCGTCGGCGCGGGTCACGGCGAAGGCGAAATGCTCGAGATTGCCGATATGTTCGGCGAAGCGGGCCGCCACCATCGCCAGCACCTCGTTTGTGATCGCGTCGGGGCGGAAGCGGATGGGTTGCGGCATGAGAAGGTCGCGCTTCGGCGCGGGCTTGCGGTTTTCGGCGTCGTAGTTCCACTGGCCACCTTCCGGCTGGCCGTCATCGTCCAGCAGCAGGCCGGCCTTGCGCCGCATGTCGCGGTAGAAATATTCCATCCGCATCTGCTTGCGCGCCGCCGCCCATGTGTCGAACTCGGCATGGGAGCAGAGGAAACGGTCATCCTCATGGATGGTTACGGGGATGGTGAAACGGTCCTGCCAGCTCTCCAGCATCGCGCGCACGCGCCATTCGCCGGCTTCGGTGACATGGATGGCGCTGGGCTGATGCCTTTCGACGGCGCGGGCGACTTCTGCAGTGAAGGAGCCTGCATTGTCCGGGTCGTCCAGCCTGACATAATCGACTGTCCAGCCCTCGGCGCGCAGTGCGTCGGCATGGTGGCGCATGGCGGAGAGGATGAAGGCGATCTTGGCCTTGTGATGCTTCACATAGGTGGTCTCGTCGGCAACCTCCATCATCAGGACCACGGCTTCGCGCTTGTCCACCGCGCGCAGCGATGCGAGGTCGAGGCTCAGCTGGTCGCCCAGAATGGGGATGAGGATGGTCATCGCCCATCAATGGACGAGATGGGGCTTGGCTCCCAATCTACCCGAAAGGGTTGTTCCCCGGCGCAGGCCTGGGGCCAGTTGAAACGCTCGAACTGGACCCCGGCCTGCGCCGGGGAACAGATGTCAGCGGCCGCGCGGCGGCCCCTTGCGCGGGCCGCCGGCGCCTGCGCCCTTGAACGGGCGGGGGCTGTGCGGGCGTCCGCCGCCGGGGCCGCCGCGTGACGGCCCGCTTCGATTGGGGCGGTCGCTATTGGCAGGGCGCAGTTGCTTACGGTTTTCGCGGGCTTCCTGACGCGGCGCGCCATCCACCGGTTCGAACGAGACGTCGGCGCCCTCGTCGCTTGCCTCGCCCGAGCGCTTGACCGCCGCAATGAAGCGACTGGCGATCGCCCTGGGGATTTCGAACATCGTTTCGTTGGCGGCGATGCGGATCGCGCCGATATCCTGCCGCGACACATGGCCGCGGCGGCAGATCAGCGGCAATATCCAGCGCGGATCGGCATTCTGGCGGCGGCCGATGTCCATGCGGAACCATTGCGTATCCTCGAACCCCGGACGCGGCCCGTCGCTGCGGGCGGGCGCTTCGCTGCGATCCAGCAGTTCCTCGGGTGCGGGAAGGGACGCGCGCGCGCTCTTGACCAGCATCGCGGCGATTTCCTTGGCGCTCTTTTCGGCCAGCAGTTCCGCGCCCAGCGCCCAGTCCGCTTCGTCCAGTTCCGCTTTTTCCATCAGCGTGGCGCGCAGGCGGGCATTGTCCTGCTCCAGGATCGCTTCCTTGCTCGGCGGGGTGCCCCATTCGACCGGAATCTTCGCGCCCCGCAGCATCGATTCGACGCGGCGGCGGCGGGGGTAGGGGACGATGAGGACGGCGGTCCCCTTCTTGCCCGCGCGGCCGGTACGGCCCGAGCGATGCTGCATCGTCTCGGCGTCACGCGGTAGCTCGACATGGACGACGAGGCTGAGCGAGGGCAGGTCAATGCCGCGCGCCGCGACGTCGGTCGCCACGCACACCCGCGCGCGCTTGTCGCGCAGCGCCTGCAACGCATGGTTACGCTCATTCTGGCTATGCTCGCCCGAGAGCGCCACGACGGCGAAGCCGCGCTCGGTCAGGCTGGCGTGCAGGTGTCGCACATTGTCGCGGGTGGCGCAGAACAGCATCGCCGTCTCCGCCTCGTGATAGCGCAGCAGGTTGACGACCGCATTCTCGATATCGGAGGGCGCGACGGTCAACGCCTGATAGCTGATGTCGCCATGGCCGCGCTCCTCGGTCACGGTCGAAATGCGCAACGCGTCCTTCTGGTAGCGCTTGGCGAGCGCCACGATCGGCTTGGGCATGGTGGCGGAGAAGAGGAGCGTGCGGCGGCCTTCGGGCGCGCTGTCGAGAATGCCCTCCAGATCCTCGCGGAAGCCCATGTCGAGCATTTCGTCCGCCTCGTCCAGCACCACGGTGCGGATGGCGGACAGGTCCAGAGCGCCGCGCTCCAGATGGTCGCGCAGCCGGCCCGGCGTGCCGACGACGATATTCGCGCCATGGCTGAGCGCGCGGCGCTCCTTGGCCGCGTCCATGCCGCCGACGCAGGTGGCGATGCGTGCGCGCGCCGCGCCGTACAGCCATTCCAGTTCGCGGCTGACCTGCAAGGCGAGTTCGCGCGTCGGCGCGATCACCAGCGCCAGCGGCAGGCCGGCGACGGGCAGGCGCTCGGCATCGCCCAGCAATTCGCCCGCCATGGCGAGGCCGAAGGCGACGGTCTTGCCCGATCCCGTCTGCGCGGAAACGACCAAGTCGCGGCCGACCGCTTCCTCCTGGGTGACTTCGGACTGGACGGGGGTGAGCGCCTCATAGCCTTTGGCGACGAGCGCCTGCGACAGGAGGGCGGGAAGAGTTTCAAATGCCATGTTGTTGTATTCCATCGGTAAAAGCGACCCGCCATTCCCGACGGATACGAAAGACCGTTCATGCTTCCGTATGGGAAGCCCAGCGGTCGGTCATGCCGCTGGTTCCAAAATCCTCCCCTGCAAGGGGAGGGGGACCGCTCGCGAAGCGAGTGGTGGAGGGGTGTCCCGTCATCGAAAGCGGGACACCCCTCCGTCAGCACTTCGTGCTGCCACCTCCCCTTGCAGGGGAGGATGAATAGGAAATAAGAAGGCCGCCTTCCCCCGCAAGGAGGGAAAGCGGCCCCTTTGTCTGTTATCGTCAGTCGATCAGATCGAGGCGACTTCCGCCACGTCGACCTTCACGCCCGGACCCATCGAAGAGGACAGGGCGATCTTGCGGACATATTTGCCCTTCGAGCCCGAGGGCTTGGCCTTCACGATCGCATCGACGAAAGCGTCGAAGTTCTTGCGCAGGTCTTCCGCCGGGAAGCTCGCCTTGCCGAGGCCGGCGTGGATGATGCCCGCCTTCTCGACGCGGAATTCGATCTGACCGCCCTTGGCGGCCTTCACGGCTTCGGCGACGTTCGGCGTCACCGTGCCCAGCTTCGGGTTCGGCATCAGGCCCTTGGGGCCGAGCACCTTGCCGAGGCGACCCACCAGACCCATCATGTCGGGCGTGGCGATCACGCGCTGGAAATCGATATTGCCGGCCTGGATCGATTCGAGCAGGTCTTCCGCGCCCACGACGTCGGCGCCGGCGTCCAGAGCCTGCTGCGCTTTGTCATTGCGGGCGAACACGGCAACGCGCACGTCCTTGCCGGTGCCGGCGGGCAGGGTGACGACGCCACGGACCATCTGGTCGG
>NZ_JAVHPD010000070.1:0-140942 GCF_036170395.1 Sphingobium sp. | reverse complement strand
GGATGCTTGGGGGTATAATGTTCAGCCCATGGAAAGCTCATGACGGTCCCCCTCAGCCCACGAGAATGGCGGTGTCGGAAGTGAAGCTGAACTTCGGAACTTCCAGATTCTTGGGCGCAGGCCCCTTACGGATGCGGGCGGCGGTGTCGTAGGACGAGCCGTGGCAGGGGCAGAAATAGCCGCCATATTCGCCCTTATTCTCGCCCTCGCCCGCGCCCAGCGGCACGCAGCCGAGGTGGGTGCACACGCCCATCGTGACCAGCCACTGCTTCTTGCCGTCGACGGTGCGCTCTTCCAGCGTCTGCGGATCGCGCAGCGTGGAGGCGTCGACCTTGTCGGCTTCGGCGATTTCCTTGGGGGTCAGCTGCCGCACGAACAGGGGCTGCGAGCGGAAGGTGGTCTTGATCGCCTGCCCCGGCTGGATCGCCGACAGGTCGACCTCGGTCGACGCCAGCGCCAGCACGTCGGCGCTGGGGTTCATCTGGTTGATGAGCGGCAGCGCGACGACGGCCGCGCCGACGCCGGCGAAGCTGACCGCCGCCACATTGATGAAATCACGGCGGCGCACTCCTTCCCCGCCGGAAAGAGCCTGCCCGTCACTATGCTCAACGCTCGCCATGCACCTCTACCCTTGCAAGACTTCCCTGACAGACCGCATTGCCGGCAGCGACTGTGATTATCAAGGGATTTAGGGTACGCCGCAGCGCCCCGCCTTCCCCCTCCGGCGCGGATCGGGGGCCTGATAACCGGGAAGCGCGCGCTTTGCCAACCGCAATCTTGCCCCCACTGTTACAAAAGCCGCCGCTGCCCTATGGCGCGGCCATGCGTATCGCTCTGTATCAGCCCGAAATCGCCGGCAATGTCGGCGCCATCCTGCGCCTCGCCGCCTGCTTCGCGGTGCCGGTGGACATCATCATGCCGACCGGATTCGCCTTTTCCGACGCACGCCTCAAACGCGCGGCGATGGATTATGGCGCGGCGGCGGACGTCACCCGCCACGCCAATTTCGCGGCTTTTGACGCAGTGCGGCGCGCGGAAGGCCGCCGCCTGCTGCTGCTGAGCGCCCATGCCTCGCAACGCCTGCCGGAGGTCCGCTTCTTGGAGAACGACGTGCTGCTGATGGGATCGGAAAGCGCCGGCGTCCCGCCCGAGGTCCGCGACCTCGCCGACATCCGCATCCCGATGGCGCCGGGCTTCCGCTCGCTCAACGTCGCGGTCTCGACCGGCATCGCCGTCGCCGAAGCGCTGCGCCAGACCGACGGCTTTCCCGGCTGACCGATTCGGGCGGATCAGCGCCGCAGCAGCAGCATCCATTCCTCTTCCGCGGGCGCGGCCAGCAGAGCTTCGCGCGTCGCCGGGACGACCCCCTTGGTCATATGGATCCGCGCCAGCGAGAAACCGGGCGCGAGCAGCCGGTTGAGGAAAGCGGCCGGATCGGGATAGCGGCACCCGGCCCATTCCATCGCCACCGTGCGCAGCGCATCGCCCGCCAGCATCCCCGCCATGCCTTCCCAGATCGCCGGCTCGCTGCCCTCCGCGTCGATCTTGACGAAGGCGACCCGCATCGCGTCGGGATGCTGATCCAGACGGCGCGTGCTGAGCGGCACCGCCAACCCATATCCTTGGTGCGGCACGATCGACACGAACGCCCCGCCCGCCTGGTCGGGATTGGCATAGAGCGTCACCGGCCAGCCATCGTCCGCACCCAGCGGATCGGGTTCATGCGACACGATCGGCTCGAACCCGTTGGCATGCAGGCTCCGCCGCAGCAGCCCCGCAAGCTGCGGATTGGGCTCGAACGACAGCACCTTGCCCGATGACCCGACGAGGTCCGCCATCAGCAGCGTGAAATAGCCCAGATTGGCCCCGACATCGGCAACCACCATGCCCGGCTTCACCGTCCGCGCGATCTCCTCCGACAACCCCAATTCCCAATAGCCGTCCATCATCAGGTGGACCGAAATCGCATAGTCGCTGGGATCGACATACATCTTGTACCGCCCCAGCACCCGCGTCACCGCCAACCGATCGCCGATCGTGACTGTGCGGCAGAGGGAGCGGACCCGGTGCCTTGTCACGAACCGGTCGCCACGGCCCAGCATCCCGAACAGCTGCCGGCGGCCGAGCAGCGTAGGGTTCAGCCAGTGTCGCAGCCGGGCGAGCCAGTGGATCATGGATGCTGCATTCCTTTTCTGCGGCTGGCGCTTCTAGGACCAGAAGGCGGCGCGAGGGTCAATGACAGATTGTCCCAAGCCCTCCGGCCCCCTTGCAACTTGGCGCTGCGGCGGGCATCGCCCGCTCTGCCCTGTCACCACGGAAAGCGCCATGCTCCACCTCGACCCCCGCCAGCAGGCCGCCCGCGCCTGGTTCGAATCGTTGCGCGACCGCATCTGCGCCGAATTCGAGGCGATCGAGCGCGAAGCCGGCAGCGACGCGCGCTTCGACTATATCGCCTGGGACCGCGAGGCCGAAGGGCAGGAACCCGGGGAAGGGGGCGGCGGCGTCCGGGGCGTCATGAAGGGCAAGATTTTCGAGAAGGTCGGCGTCAACGTCTCGACCGTGGGCGGCGAGTTCGCGCCCCAATTCGCCCAGACCATCCATGGCGCGGCCGAAGATCCCAGCTTCTTCGCCACCGGCATCAGCCTGGTCGCCCATATGGCGAACCCGCATGTGCCCGCCGTCCACATGAATACCCGCTATCTCGTCACCACCAAAAGCTGGTTCGGCGGCGGCGCGGACCTCAATCCCCCGCTGCCGCGCGAGGAGGACACGGCGCATTTCCATGCCGTGCTGAAATCCGCATGCGACGCCCATGACCCGGATCATTATCCCCGGTTCAAGGCGTGGGCGGACGACTATTTCTTCATCCCCCATCGCGGCGTCCATCGCGGCGTCGGCGGCATCTTCTACGACCATCTCGAATGCCCCGACGACGCAGCCTTTGAAGCGAACTTCGCCTTTACCCGCGCGGTCGGCGACGCCTTTCTCGACGCCTTCCCGCCGATTGTGCGCCGCCGCATGGGCGAGCCATGGAGCGACGCGGATTATGCGACGATGCTCGAATGGCGCGGGCGCTATGCCGAATTCAACCTGGTGCATGACCGGGGCACGCTCTTTGGACTCAAGACCGGCGGCAATATCGACGCGATCCTGATGAGCCTCCCGCCGATGGCGAGCTGGAGCTGATGCCGCTCACCCCTGTCGAGCCGGGCATGGTGGCGACGGTCGTCACCCACCTCGAAATGCGCGATCGCCCCCGCCTCGCGCCGGTCCCGCCCGCGCCGCTGCGGCTGGTGCCATGGAAGACGCCCGATCTTGCCGCCTATCGCACCCTGTTCCGCCGCGTCGGCGCGCCCTGGCTCTGGTTCTCGCGGCTGGTGATGGCCGACGATGCGCTCGCCGCCATCCTCCACGACCCGGCGGTGGAGGTCTATGCCGTCACCGACCCGCGCGGCACCGAGGTCGGCCTCCTCGAACTGGATTTCCGCGCGCTGCCCGATTGCGAACTGAGCTTCTTCGGCCTCGTCCCCGAACTCGCGGGCAAGGGGCTCGGCCGCTGGCTGATGGCGCAGGCGAAGGCTTTGGCCTGGCGCAAGGGGGTGGAGCGCTTCTGGGTCCACACCTGCACCCTCGACAGCCCAGCAGCGCTAGGCTTCTATGTGAAGTCCGGCTTCGTGCCCTTCGCCCGCGAAGTCGAAATCTTCGCCGATCCGCGCCTCGCGGGCATATTGCCCCGCGACGCCGCGCCCCATGCTCCCGTGCTGGAGTAGTCAGCCCGCCGCCTGCCGGTAGAGGCGCGCCAGCATCACCAGCATATAGACCTGCACGATGCTCGACACGATCGCGCCCGCGATCCCGCCCGCCAGCCGCGCGTCCTCCGCCCCGCCGACCAGGCTGCCGAGCAGCCCGAACACCAGCTGCGCGGCGGATGCAGCCACGGCCGACAGCAGCATGATGATGATGATGAAGCCCAGCAGCCGCCAGAAATGCCCCTGCGTCAGCGCCCAGGCGCGGCGCAGCGACTCCCTCACGCCGCCCCGCCCGTCGATCACCACCGGGTTCAGCAGCACCAGCCGGATGCTGGCATAGATCATCCCGCCGATCGCCGCCGTGCCCGCGATCAGCCCGATCAGCGCACCGGCCGCCTTGGACAGCGAGGCGACGAGCCCGCCGACCAGCGCGATCGCGATCATCCCGATCACGAACGCGACGACCACAAGCGCCGCCGTCCCCAGCAACACCGGCAGCCGCGCAAGGCTGAGCCGCAGCGCTTCGCCGACGCTGATCCCCGGCCGCAGCGCCAGCGCGAACAAGGCCAGCGACCCGAACCAGACGAGGATGACCGTCAGCAGCATCGCCAGTCCGAAGCCGGGCGGCATGGCGGGAATCGCATCCATGTTTGGCTTGGCGAACCAGGCCTGCAACTCGGGCGGCGTCATTTCCTGAAGGACAAGACCGGGCAGCGCCACGAACAGCAGCACGACCGGAAACAGCAGCGCCGCCTCCCGCGCGACGAAGGCGACCGTTTCCTCCCACGCCTTGCCGATCGACATCGTCGCCATATCTTTGCTGCCTGCTTTGTTGCCGGGAAATGCGGGCCGAGACTTGATCGCTCGCCGCGCCCAAGTCAAGGAAACCGCATGACCGCTCCCCCGCCCTTCCCCGCCAGCGTCGAATGGCGCGTATCGGATGCGCCGGTCGCCTATCCGCACGCGCTCGCCGACATGGAGGCCCGCGCCGCCGCCATCCATGCGGGCGAGGCGGGCGAGCGCGTCTGGCTGCTCGAACATCCCCCGCTCTACACCGCCGGCACCAGCGCCGATCCCGCCGAGCTGATCGACCGCCGCTTCCCGGTGTTCGATGCCGGGCGCGGCGGGCGCTACACCTATCATGGACCGGGGCAGCGCATCGGCTATCTCAACATCGACCTCGGCCAACGCGGCAAGGACGTTCGCAACTTCGTCCATCATCTCGAAGGCTGGATGATCGACGCGCTCGCCGACCTCGGCATCGCGGCGCGGCGGGCGGAAGGCCGCATCGGCATCTGGACCGACGACAACGACGGACGCGAGGCGAAGATCGGCGCGCTCGGCATCCGGGTGCGGCGCTGGGTGACGCTGCACGGCTTTTCGATCAACGTCGATCCCGACCTCACCCATTTCGGCGGCATCGTGCCCTGCGGCATCAGCGAATTTCCGGTGACGAGCATCGCCGCGCTCGGCGGCCACGCCTCGATGCCGGCGCTGGACGCAGCGCTTGAAGCGCATTTCCCGGCTTTTCTCGCGCGCCTCGGCCGCTGCGGCGGGGGACTTGAGACTTGCGCCGCGCCTCGCTAGGTTCCGCGCTTCATTCGCCGGGCGGGGGCTGCCGGGCATATCTCTAGGAGACCCGGATGCGCCTTCCCTTTGCCGTCGCGCTGATCGCCGCCTGCCTGCCGCTTGCCGCCTGCGGGGGCCAGGATAAGGGCAGCACGAAAGTGCAGATGAAGGATATGGAAGTGGTGGACGGCACCGCGACCGACGCCATGACCGATCTCGACGGCGTCCAGAGCGAAGGCACCGCCGTCGCCCTTCCCGGCAATGCGTCGGGCAACAGCAGCGCCCCCGCGCCAGCCCCGGAAAGGCCCGCCGACGCCGAAGTCGTCGCCGACCAATAAGCGTTCAGCAGCGATACAGCGGCACGACAGCATCGATGCTCGTTCCGCGCCACGTCAAAGAGGCATTTGTGACCCGTTTTCCTCTCCCTCTGCGTCGCACCGCCGCCATGGTGCTGGCCGGCGCGGCGCTCGCGGCGCAGCCCGCCGCCGCGCAGTTCTTCTGGTCGCCGCCTGACTTCAGCGCCCCGCCGCTGACCGACGCCGCCGCCACGACCGCGCTCGGGATGCCCGGCGCGACCGCAGACGAGATCAAGGCCGGTCTCGCCTGGAACCTGCGCGCCGCACTGAACGTCGCCGCGCTCCAGTGCGATTTCGATCCGACCCTGCTCACCACCAGCAACTATAACGCGATGATCGCCCATCATGACGCGGAGCTGGACGCCGCGCAGGCAACGATCCTTGCCTATTTCCAGCGCACGGCGGGCAAGGGCAAAGCGGGCCAGTCGGCGTCCGACATGTATAACACCCGCATCTATTCCAGCTATTCGACGGTGCAGGCGCAAAAGGGCTTCTGCCAGCTATCCGCAAAGGTCGGCCGCGACGCGATCTTCGCCGATCGCGGCATGCTGCACGACGTCGCGCGCAAGGGGCTGGGATCGATCAGGAAATCGACGATCGCGGCCGGCGAGCAATATTATGGCACGCCCGGCTACGACTATGCGCTCGCTCTCCCGTCCTTCGATCCCAAATGCTGGAAGAAGGGCGCGCTGCTGCCGGTCTGCCAGCAGGCTTACAACGACCGGGTCGGCATCAAGCCATAGCGGCCTTCAGCATTGCCTGTTCAACTCAAGCCGTTCGTGCTGAGTAGGGACTGAGCCTGCCGAAGTTGAGCAGGTCGGATCGTCCCCCGGACGATCCTGAACCATCTGGGGGATGGTTCACCTGCTCAAGTATCGAAGCATCTGTCCTTCGATACGCCATTTCGACAAGCTCAATGGCTACTCAGGACGAACGGAGGTGGATCAGGCTTAACGCGATTTTCCTCAGCGCAGCCCCAGATATTTATGCGCCTGCACCGTCAAGCGCCATTGCGGCCGGTCCATGACCAGCGCGATCGCGGCGCGGGCATTGTCGGCGGCATGGGCGTTATCGAGCGGCTGGATCAGATGATGGGCAAAGGCCCAGCCCGCCATGGCGTCCACTTGCCCGACACTATGCCCCCCGCCCGGCTGAGGCCACACCAGCTTCAGTTCGTCGCCCGACTGCTGGACGACCACGCTCCCCGCCTTGGGGCTGATGCAGACCCAGTCGATCCCCGGATGCGCCGCGATCGTGCCATTGCTCTCGATCGCGATGGTAAAGCCCCGCGCGTGGAGCGCATCGACCAGCGCATCGTCCACCTGCAACATCGGCTCGCCGCCGGTCAGCACGATGTAGCGCCCCTCTGCCCCCGCGCCCCAGTAGCCCAGCGCCGCGTCGGCCAGCGCATCGGCATCGGCGAAGCGCCCGCCGCCCAGCCCATCGGTGCCGACGAAATCGGTGTCGCAGAAACGGCACACGGCGGTCGCGCGGTCCTGCTCGCGCCCGCTCCACAGGTTGCAGCCGGCAAAGCGCAGGAACACCGCGCGCCGCCCCGCCTGCACCCCTTCGCCCTGGAGGGTCAGGAACATCTCCTTGACCGCATAGCTCATCGCCCGTGCCTTTCAGGGCCGCGTCGCATAGACGGTGGGATCGGGCAAGCCCGCTTCCTCGAACCCCTTGGACCGCAGCCGGCAGCTGTCGCAGAGGCCGCAATGCTTGCCCTCGGGCGTGGGGTCGTAGCAGGACCAGCTCACCCCGGCGTCGAGCCCCAGCCGGTCGGCTTCGCGCACGATGTCGGCCTTGCTCATATATTGCAGCGGCGTGTTGATGCGGATCGGATGGCCCTCGACCCCCGCCTTGGTCGCCAGCGTCGCCATCGTCTGGAAGGCGTCGATGAATTCCGGGCGGCAATCGGGATAGCCCGAATAGTCGAGCGCATTGACCCCGATATAGATGTCGCTCGCCCCCGCCACTTCGGCAAGGCCCAGCGTCAGCGACAGGAAGATGGTGTTGCGCGCCGGCACATAGGTAACCGGAATGTCGCTGCCCACGCCCGACTTGGGCACGGCGATGTCGGCGGTCAGCGCCGACCCGCCGAAGGCGGTGAGGTCGAGCGGCAGAACGATATGCCGCATGGCGTTGAGCGATTCGGCGACTCGCGCGGCCGCCCTCAGCTCGACGCGATGCCGCTGATTATAATCGATCGACAGCGCCAGGATGCGATAGCCCGCCTCCCGCGCCAGCCCGCCCGCGACCATCGAGTCGAGCCCGCCCGAAAGCAGCACGACGGCGAATTTTCCGTTGTTGTTGGCAACCATGGCGCCCCGCTACCGCTCCAGCCGGGAGAGCGCAAGTTTCACCCCGCGCACGCCCCGACACGCCGCCCCTCGGCCGCGATGGCGAAGGGCGCGCCGCCGGCCACGCCCTGCGTGCGTATCTGCACCAGCCGCGAGGTTTCGACGCGCAGGTCGGTGCGGCCATTGCCGGCCCCGGCGCAATCATAAGTGACCGATACCGCATGGGGGCTGTCACTGACGGTGAAACTGGGGCACAGCGCCTTGCCATGCCGCACCTGGAGCAGTTGGCGCAGGTCGGTGACGCACAGTTTCTGCGTCTCCGCCCCTTCGCCCCGGCCGCGCAGTTCCCATTGGCCCGGCTCCAGCGCAGCCAGCGCCACTGGCGCAGGCGCATTCGCCGCCCCGGCACTCGCCGCCATGAACAACGCCATCGCGGCGCCCGATGCACGCGCAATTCCCGTCATTTCGATAAGCCCCACATTGCCGGCAGCATCACGCGCCGTCAGCCCGCCTCCTGCCTTACAATTGCGGCAGCTTCATAGCGGAAACGGCACGGCCTGCCTCAATTACAAATATCGTTAGGTGCGCGGCCGACTTCAATGGGTGACGAAACTGTCCAGCGCGATCGGGAAGATGCGCGCGCAAAAGGCGCAATCGACCGCGATCACCCCCTGATCGTCCGCCATGTCGGCGCGCTGATCGGCCGGGAAGCGGCCGATGACGTCGCGGATATGCGCCAGGTCGCAACGGCATCCCTTCGCCAGCGGGGCGGTCTCGGTGACGCGCACTTCCTCTTCTTCATGGAACAGCCGCCACAGGATGTCGGCCAGCGGCAGGTCCGCGTCGGTCAGTTCCTCGCTTTTCAATGTCTCGGCCAACACCTGCACATGCTCCCACTCAGGATGGTCGTGGCGGACATGCAGCCGCTCGCGCCCCACCTCGCCCTCGGGCAGATGCTGGAGCAGCAGCCCCGCCGCGACGCAGCGCCCGTCTTCGCCATGATGGGTCGCGATGCGGATCAGGCTCGGTATCTGCTCCGACTGGAAGAAATAATGCTCGGCCGCATCCGCCAGCGATTCGCCCTCCAGCGGCACGATCCCCTGATAGCGTTCGCCGGTCACGGCCTGGTCGAAGGTGATGGCGAGATAGCCCTTGCCGAACAGCCCGAACAGCGACGGATCCGGCCCCAGCTCCGCCAGCCGGTCGGCATCGAACTGGGCGTAGCCGCGCAGCGCGCCATTCTTGTAATCGGCGACGAGCAGGCGGACGACCCCATTCTCGGTCTGCGCCTGCAAGGTCAGCTGCCCGCCCTCGCCCTTCAGCGTGCTGCCCAGCAACGCCGCCAGCACCAGCGCCGACGCCAGCAGCCGCTCGATCGCGGGCGGGTAGGCATGGGCGGCCAGCACCTGGTCGAGCACCGGCCCCAGCCGCACCAGCCGCCCGCGCGCATGACGCTGTGTGATGGTGAAGCCAAGGGCCTGGTCGAGATGGGGGGCAGTCGTCACGTCACGGCTCCGATGATCCGGCGCGGCGAGCACCAGAACGGGTTGAGCATCCAGCGATGCGGGCAGGCGACCTAGATAGGTGGCCCGCCCGAAATCTCAACCGAGCCGCCCCAGCGCCCAGAGCAGCACCGATTTCTGCGCATGGATGCGGTTCTCCGCCTCGTCCCAGATCAGCGACTGCGGCCCGTCGATCACCGCTTCCGCCACCTCCTCGCCGCGATGCGCGGGCAGACAGTGGAGGAACTTCGCTCCTGGCTTGGCCCGTGCCATCAGGTCGGACGTCACCTGATAGGGCATCATCGCCGCCAGCTTCTCCTCGGCATGGGCCTGCCCCATCGAGATCCAGGTATCGGTGACGACGACATCCGCCCCCGCCACCGCCTCTGAGGCATCGCGCGTCAGGGTGATGGCCGCGCCCGCCGCCCGCGCCGCCTCGGCAAAGGCCGGGTCGGGCTCATAACCCTGCGGCACGCCGACGCGCACATCGAACTTGAGCAGCCCCGCCGCCTCGATGATCGAATGCAGCACATTATTGCCATCGCCGAGCCATGCCCATTGGCTGCCCGGCAGCGCCACCCCATGCTCCACCACCGTCAGCAGGTCGGCGACGATCTGACACGGATGCGACAGGTCGGTGAGGCCATTGATGACCGGGACCGTGGCATGATGCGCCATCTCCTCGATCTTGGCATGATCGTCGGTGCGGATCATGATCGCATCGACCATGCGGGAGAGGACGCGCGCCGTATCGGCGATGCTCTCCCCGCGCCCCAACTGGCTGGTCGCGCCATCCAGGATCAGCGACGTGCCGCCAAGCTGACGGATCGCCATGTCGAAGCTGACGCGGGTGCGCGTCGAATTCTTCTCGAAGATCATCGCCAGCACATGCCCGGCGAGCGGGGCGTCGGCATCGGCCGCGCCCTTGGGCTTGCCGACGCGCGCGGCCTTCCGGTCGATGGCGTCGGCGATCATCGCGGCGATCGCGTCGCCGCCCGCGTCGGCGAGATTCAGGAAATGCTTGGTCATTCTAACCAACCCCTAACCCGTTCAGCCCTTCGACAAGCTCAGGAGAGCGAAGTCGAAGCCCTGCACTGAGCGAAGCGAAGTGACCTCCCTTCGGTCGGTCTGGCCCTTCGACTTCGCTCAGGGCGAACGGTGATTGAACTAAGCCGCCTTCGCCTCCGCGAAGCTCCGCGCGCCGGCGGAGATCTTCTCCATGGCTTCCGCGATATGGCTTTCCTCGATGACGAGCGGCGGCAGGATGCGAACCACATTCTGCCCCGCCGACACCGCCAGCAGGCCATGATGGTCGCGCAGATGCGCCACGAAACCGCGCGCGTCATAGGCGTCGTTCATGCGGATGCCGAGCATCAGGCCCATCCCCCGCACATCCTCGAACATGCCGTCATGATTGGGGATGAGCTGCTCCAGCGAGGAGCGCAGGCGCGCGCCCATCGCCTTGACGTTGTCGAGGAAGCCGTCGCCCAGCACCTCGTCCAGCACCGCAAGGCCCACCGCCATGGCGAGCGGATTGCCGCCATAGGTGGACCCGTGCGTCCCGAACACCATGCCCTTGGCCGCGTCCTCCGTCGCAAGGCAGGCGCCGAGCGGGAATCCCGCACCGATCCCCTTGGCGACCGCCATGATATCGGGCGTCACCCCATATTGCTCATGCGCGAAGAAGGTGCCGGTGCGCGCATAGCCGCACTGCACCTCGTCCAGGATCAGCAGCAGGCCCTTCTCGTCGCAGAGCTTACGCAAACCGGTGAGGAACGCTTCCGTCGCCGGCGTCACCCCGCCCTCGCCCTGCACCGGCTCCAGCAGGAAGCCGGCGGTGCTGTCGTCCACCGCAGCGGTCGCCGCCGCCAGATCGTTGAACGGCACCACCTGGAAGCCGGGCAGCAGCGGCTCGAACCCGTCCCGCATCTTGGGCTGGCTGGTGGCGGAGATCGTCCCCAGCGTCCGCCCGTGGAAGGCGTTGTCGAAGCTGATGATCTTGTGCCGGTGCGCTTCGCCATTGGCATAATGGTAGCGGCGCGCGGTCTTGATCGCGCACTCGACCGCTTCCGCGCCCGAATTGGTAAAGAACACCGTATCGGCGAATGTATTATCCACCAGCTTCTGCGCGAATTTCTCGCCCAGCGGCATCCCGTAGAGGTTCGACGTGTGCATCAAAGTCGCGGCCTGATCGGCGATCGCCTTCACCAGCTTCGGATGACCATGGCCCAGCAAATTGACCGCAATCCCGCTCGCGAAATCGAGATAGCGCTCCCCGCGCTCCCCGATCAGATAGCAGCCCTCGCCTCGCACCGGACGCACATCGCACCGGGGGTAAACGGGCATGAGCGGCGTAATCGACATGGGCCTTCCCTTTCGCATGTGGTCCGAAACGCAAAAAGGCGGCCCCCGCCGGGCCGCCTGTTGCGAGCGCCGCCTATACCGATGGCCAGAAGGGCGCGCAACCCCGCTCCGTCAGGCCATCGGGCGCGCCATGGCCTTACCCGATCTGGTTCCAGGCGTCGGCGATTTCGGCGATCATCACGCGCGCCTGATCGACCGGCGCGGCGGAGCGATCCTTCGCCCCCTGCATCAGCAGACGGCGCGCCTCGCGGTAGATTTGGGCGAGGCCCATGGCGATATCGCCGCCCTTGTCATGGTCCAGGCTCGATTCGAGCGCGAACAGGATGGACATGGCGCGCGCTTGCTTGTCCGACACCTTCATGCGATCGCCATTGCGTTCGGCCAGCGCGGCGGCTTCCAGCGCCAGGATCAGCTCGTCGAACAGGATTTTGACGAGAGCATGGGGCGTCGCGCCTTCCGTCCGGCTGCCGCTATGCACCGCCGCATAACGCCGCGCCGCCGTTCCGCCTGCATAGCCCTGATTATAGAACATCGCTTCTTCGTCCCCGGTTAGTCGTCGCTGTTGGTCCACACCTTGATCTGCTGATCGAGGTAGCTTTGCGTCGCCTTGAGCGCGCTGAGGCGCGTTTCCATCGACGCATAAATCTTCGTGAGGCTCGCCTCATAGTCGGTCATCTGGTCATCGAGCTTCTCGAGCTGCCTTGCCAGATCGTCGGCCAGCTCGTCATAGCGCTCCTGCGCCAGCTTGAGCGGCCCGTCATCCTTCTCGATATTGTCGCGCACCTGGTCCATCAGCGAAGCCAGGCCCGGATTGGTCGCGGTGGACGTTGTCGGATTGACCATGTTGGTGACGCCGGCGGGATCATTCTCCATCGCCCGCGCCAGCATCGCGCTGTCGAGGCTCAGCGTCCCGTCGCGGTTGGTGGTGACGCCGATGTCGGCCAGCGTGCGGTAGGTGCCGGTCGATGCGAGCGGGGTCGAGGTGAGCGCCGCCAACTGCTTCTTCATGTCGCGCACGCCCGACACGCCGTTCAGCACGCCGGAATTGGACTGGTCGGTGCCGGTCGCCGTTGCGGTGTTGAGCGCCTTCATCAGCGTATTGTATGCGTCGACAAATTCCTTGAGCAGGTCCGAAAGCCCGGCCGTCGGCTGGCTCATCGACAGAGTGACGGTGGTGCCCGGCGACGCCTTGTTGAGGTCGATCCGCAGATAGGGAATCGCGCCGTCGACGCTGTTGCTCGCATATTCATATTCGACGCCGTCGAGCGTGATCTTGGCGTTCTGCGGGGCCGACGTGCTGCTCATCGTCGCGCTGTCCGCGCCGTTCCAGGCGAGGCCCGCCAGCACGCTGCCGCCCGCCGCGCCTGACACGCTGAGGCTGAAGTCATTATCCGCGCCGGTCTCGCCCTTGAAGACGAGGCGCGTGCCGCTCGCGTCGGTCACGACCCGCGCGGTGACGCCGGTACCCGACGCATTCACGGCGGCGGCAAGGCCGGCATAGCTGTTGTTGGTCGAATCGATCGTGATCGTCTTGGTCGCGCCGCCCTCGGTCGTGATGGTGATGCTGCCGGTGCCGACCGGGCTGGTTCCGGTCGCGCCGGCGGTGGCGCTGCTGTTGAGCACGCGGCCGGTCGCGAGCTGCTCGACGGTCAGCTGCGCCGGCAGGCCCTGCGGCGTGCCGCCGCTCAGCAGGCTGACGCTGGCGATGCTCGCATCGTTGCTGTTGGGGGTGCCGGTATAGGCGGCGTCGGACAGCACGGCGGTCAGCGCATCGGCGAAGGTATCGAGCGAGCCGACGGCGGACGCGAGCGCGGAAATGCGCGCGCTGTTGAGCGACTGGCGGCTGGTGATCGCGCCTTCCTTGGGTTCGCGCGTCGCCTGGACCAGGCTCGCCACGAGCGAGGCGGTATCGATGCCCGATCCCGCGCCCAGCGACGTCAAGATGCTGCTGCCTACCGAAGTCATGGACCGTCCTTTCAAGAGGGTAGAACGGCCCTAACGCCAAGACCTTTAGGAATGATTTTACCCCGCCGCAGCGCCGCTCGCCGACGCGACGATCTGCTCCACCGTGCCGCGCGCCAGATGCGCCTGCGCCCCATGGGCATAGGCGGCGCGCTCGACGATCCGCTTGGCGACGGCGGCGGCATGTTCGACCGCTTCCTTGCTGGCGGGCGGCAGCGGCACAATCACGATCGGGCGCGGGATCAGGGCGTCGACAGCATCGGCGGCTCCCTGCACATCGGCGCGGCCGGCGCTCAGGTCCGCCAATATCTCGGCGATGCGGGCATGGACCTCGACATATTCGGCGACGCTCGCGAGTTCCTGGGCCGCGTCGGGTTGCTGGGGCGGCTCTGCACCCCTGCGCCCGTCGCGGGTCAGCGCGTCATTAGCGCGGCTGGCGGCCACCGGCTGAACCGCAGCCGCAGAGGATGGCGCGCGCACGACCGAGCGGTCGACCGGCGTCAACTCAGCACGAGAAACAACATTGTCCATGGCGCATCACCATCCTGCGTCCCCAAGGACAGAGAACGGACGCGCGCCGCCCGACTTTAATCTTTTCTTCAAAAATTTTTCGCGGCAGCCTTAATGGCTGACAAAGCTACATCTTTTTCCCATCCGCATCGAACCGCATGTCGTCCGGCACGGTGATGAACGGCCGGTCGAGTTCGCTCGCCATCCGGTTTTCGACGCGGAAGACGAAGGCCAGCACCGTCGCCACCGCCATGTACAGCCCCTCATTGACGATCTGCCCGGCGCGGCTGGTGAAATAGATGGCGCGGGCGAGTTCGGGATATTGGAGGACAGTGACGCCGTTCGTATCCGCCAGCTCGCGGATCGCCGCCGCGATCGCGTCGCATCCGCGCGCGACCACCACCGGCGCTGCGTCCTGCCCCGGCTTGTAGCGGAGCGCCACCGCGAAATGGGTCGGGTTGGTGATGATGACGCTGGCTTCGGCCACCGCCTTGCGGGTCGAACCGCTCAGCACCTCGAACTGGCGGCGGCGGATATGGCCCTTCAGCTCGGGCGAGCCTTCGCTCTCCTTATGCTCGTCCTTCACCTCCTGCTTGCTCATGCCGAGCCGCTTGGCGCGCTGCATGATCTGCGCGGGCACGTCGATCCCCGCGATCAGGAACAGCCCGCCCGCCATCAGCAGGCAGGTGAGGATGAAGAGGTTGCCCAGCTCCGCCATCGCCGGGCCGATGCCCGCCTTGCCCAGCCCGAAAATGTCGGTCAGCCGGTCCCAGATCAGCCACACGCCGATGCTGCCCAGCAACCCCACCTTGGCGATCGACTTCACCAGTTCGATCAGCCCCTGCATCCCGAACATGCGCTTGATGCCCGCCATCGGGTTCATCTTCTCGGGCTTGACCGCGAACGCGCCGGGGCGAAAACCGAGCGACCCCAGCAATGCCGGCGCGGCAATGGCAGCGATGAAGGTCGCCAGCATCACGCCCGCGACCGGCAGAGCGATGCCCGCCAAAAGATCGATCCCGCGCTGCGCGGGCGAGAAATCGACCACATCCTCGCGCCGAAAGCGCAACCCGTCCGCCAGCATGTCCGACAGCGCCTCGATCAGCGACGGGCCGATCACCGCCATGCAGCCGATGCCCGCCATCACCACCATCGCCGTGCCGAGTTCGCGCGACTGGAGGATGTCGCCCTTCTTGGCGGCGTCCTGCAATTTTTTGGGTGTCGGCTTCTCGGTCTTTTCGCCGCCCTCGCTCCCGCCCGCCATGTCAGCGGCCCTCCGAAAGCGAGCGGGCCTGCTCCAGGCCCGCCTTGAGCGCGGCGGTCATGCCCTCCGCCATGATCGGCGCGGCGATGGCGAGCAGCACCAGCCCCGCCATCATCGCCATCGGCATCCCCACGGCGAACAGGTTGAGCGACGGCGCGGCGCGCGCCAGCATCCCCATCACGATCTGCACCAGCACCAGCGCGAAGGCGACCGGCAGCGCCACCGTCACCCCCATGCCGAGCAACGAGCCACCGAACTCGATGACATGCCACACCGCATCGTTCGACAGCAGCGCGCCGCCCGGCGGGATCGCGACATAGCTCTGCACCACGAAGCTCGCGAGCAGCAGATGCCCGTCCATGCCCAGCAGCAGGAAGGTCGCGAGGATCGACAGGAACTGACCCACTACCTGCGTCCCCTGCCCCGACGAGGGATCGATCATCGCCGCGAAGTTGAGGCCCATGGCGTTGCCGATCGTCTCCCCCGCGACGAAGGCGGCGGCATAGCCGATCTGCACCGCAAACCCCATGGCAAGGCCGGCGAGCACTTCGCCTGCGACCAGCATCACGCCTTCGAAGCTGGCGACGCCATCCTGCGGCAGCGCGATCGTCACGCTGTTCAATGCGGCAAGCCCCAGCGCCAGCGCTAAAATCAGCCGCAATTGCAGCGGCACCGCCGGCGCGCCGAACACCGGTGCTGCGATGAACGCCGCGCCCGGCCGGACCATCGCGATCAGCCAGACCCAGAGCTGCGTCTCCACGCCCTGAAAGCCCGGCGCGATCATTGCAGCAGGTCCGGGATGCGCTCGAAAATCTCGCGGGTGAAATCGGCGATCAGCACCATGATCGACCCGCCGAAAATCACCAGCATCCCACCCACCACCAGCAGCTTGGGGATGAAGCTGAGCGTCTGTTCGTTGATCGACGTCGCGGCCTGCACCATGCCGATGACCAGGCCCGCGATCAGCGCCGGGATCAATATGGGCGCGGCCGCCAGCGCCGTGATCCACAGCGCCTGCTGGGCCAGACCCATGAAGAAATCGGCGTTTTCCATCCGGTCGGAACCTCAGTTCCGTTCGCCCTGAGCCTGTCGAAGGGCGCGCGCGCCCTTCGACAGGCTCAGGGCGAACGGTGGAGAGGCGAACCCGACGCTCATGTCGCGAACGACCCCGCCAGACTTCCCATGGTCAGCGCCCAACCATCCACCAGCACGAACAAGAGCAGCTTGAACGGCATGGAAATGATCGTGGGCGAGAGCATCATCATGCCCAGCGCCATCAGCGTCGATGCGACAACCAGGTCGATGATGAGGAACGGCAGGAAGATCATGAAGCCGATCTGGAACGCGGTCTTGAGTTCGCTGGTGACGAAGGCCGGCAGCAGGATCGAGAAGGGAATGTCGGCGGACGTGCGGAAGGCGGGCGCTTCGGCGAGATTGGCGAACAGCTTGAGGTCGCTTTCGCGCGTCTGCTTGGTCATGAAGCCGTGCAGCACCTTGCCCGATCGGCCGACCGCTTCCTCGATGCTGATCTGCCCCTTGCCATAGGGGTCGAACGCCTGCGCGTTGATGGTGTCGATCGCCGGCCGCATCACGAACAGCGACAGGAAGAGCGCAAGGCCGACCAGCACCTGATTGGGCGGCGTCTGCTGCAAGCCGAGCGCCTGGCGCAGCAGCGACAGCACGATGATGATGCGGGTGAAGCTGGTCATCATGAGGATCAGCGACGGCAGCACCGTCAGCAGGCTCATGAGGATCAGGATTTGCAGGCTCAGCGACAGCGAGCGCCCGTCGCCCGACACCTGCCCCAGAGCGCGGCTCAGCGCGCCGCCATTGTCGACCGGCGGCGGCGCGGCGGGCACGGCCTGAGCGAAGGCGGGAACGGCTATCATCAAAAGAAAAAGCACCGTCATTCCCGCGAAGGCGGGAATCCATCTCCCACCTTTGCGCGGAAGCAGGTCAGCGCAGGCGGGCATTGTCGCCTTCCGCGATCTTCTCGATCCGGCCGCGCGTCACCGCGACCAATATCTTCTTTCCCTCGAACTCCACCACGGCGAGCTTGCCGAACGCCCCCATCGGCAACGCCTCAAGCAGTTTCAGCGATCGGTCGCCCTGCCCCGCCATCATGCCGGGCTGATATTTGCGCCACAGCCACAGCGCGCCGAACGCCATGCCGCCCACCAGCGGCAGCAGGATCAGCAGTTTGACGAAATACCAGACCATGGGGAAAGCCCGCCCGCGACTATGGTTAACTTGACCCTTGCGATCCGCAGTTTCGCGGGCAAAGGCAAGCGCAAAATCAGCGGCGCTCGATCCCCGCCAGCCGGTTCTCGGTCGCGGCGATATCGACGATGCGGATGCCATAGCGGCCGTTCACCGTCACCACCTCGCCCTTGGCGATCAGCGCGCCGTTGACCATGATGTCGAGCAGGTCATCCGCCTGCCGATCCAGCTCCACGATGCTGCCCTCGGCCAGGTCCATGACTTCGGCGAGCCGCAGCGATGTCGAGCCGACCTCCACCGACATGCGGACCGGAATGTCGGCCAGCAGCTTGAACTGGCGGTTGCTGGTCATCCGGCTGACCGGGTCTTCGGCCCGCTCCATACGGGGGGCTTCGCTCATGTCGCTCATTGGTCAGGTTCCTGTGCAAGCTTTTCAATCTGGAAGGCGGCGCGTCCGTCCTGTTCGCCGATCGTGCCATGGGCGACGATGCGGTTGCCCACGATCAGCGGGAGGGACCGGCCGATAGTCACGGGGATCACGTCGCCGGCCTTCAGGTCCATCAGATCGGCGATCGAGAGGTTGGGGCGGGCGAGCACGGTGCGCGCGGGCAGGCGGATGTCGCGCATCCGCCGCGCGATCCGCTGCTGCCAGACGGGATCGCGATGCTCATCATCGGTGGGAATATTCGCGCCGGTCAGCGCCTCGACGGCGCGCAGCGCCGCCAGCGGAAAGAGAATGTCGATCGGCCATTCCTGCTCGCGCGTCAGCGACACGATGAAGCGTTGCAGCACCATCTGGTCGCCGGGCTGCCCGGCGGCGGCATAGCCGACCCCGGTCTCGCGCAGAATCAATCCATGCTCCAGCGGCAATATGTCGGTCCAGGTATCGACCAGCTTGGCCGCGATCGTATCGGCGAGGCGGGCGATCAGCCGGTCCTCGGTGGGCGTGAATTCGGCGCGCGCGGGCAGCGGCCGGTTGCCGATCCCGCCATAGAAGCAATCGACCAGCGTCGATATCATGCCGGCGTCCATCCGCAGCAGCATCTGCCCCTTGAGCGGCATCATGCGATAGATGGACAGGCTGCAAAAGGCCGGCACCTCGGCCGACCATTGGCTGAATTCCAGCACGCGCGTATCCTGCGCGACGACATGGGGGCGCAGGCCCGCGATCGGTTCGATCAACGCGCGGATACGCCGGCCGAGCTTTTCGCCCAGCCGGTCCAGTCCCGACAGCATGATTGGCGCCTGCGCTTCCCCCCGCCCAAAGGCGTACGTCTGTACCTCGGTCATTTCAGTCCCCTGCCCGGATCGGACCGGGGGCATGTCCCCGTCCTCTTCAGGCGGGTCTATAAAATAACGAAAATGGTAAAATTCCGGTTAAGCCGGCAGCCTGGCCGCCGCGCTTACTGGATCACGAAATTGGTGAAATAGACATTGTCGACGCCGCCATAGCCGGTCTTCTGCTTCAGCACGTCGTTGACGATATCCTTGATCTTCTTCTGCAATCCCTGCTTGCCCTGCGGCGTGTCGAGCACCTGCTGCGGCTGCTGCGCCAGCATCATCAGCACCTGGCTGCGGATCGGCGTCTCATGCTGCTTGATCGCGGCGATGACGCGATAGTCGTAGTAGGTCGATACCGCGACGCTGATCTGGGCGAAGGCGTCCGTGTCCGACATGTTCGACGTGAAGGGCGCCTGAAGCTGGAAATAGGTCGCCTGATAGGCGGCCGGATTGGCCGGCGCGGGCAGGTCGACGCCATGGCCCGGCGCATGGCCCGCCAGCGCATGGGCGCTGCCGCCGCCGCCATGACCGCCGCCGCCTTCGCCGCCGCTCTCGCCTGCCCAGCCATGCGCGGTGGCGATCGCCTGCGCGTCCTCGCCAGCCAGCACCAGCACCGGCTTGTTCGGATCTTCCTTGAGGCCTTCCTCCTTGGCGCTGAAGAAGCCGGCGGCGTAGAGCCCGCCGGCAGCCCCCGCGCCGCCGACGACGATGCCGACGACCAGCAGCAGGATCATCTTCATGCCCCCGCCCTTTTTCTTCTTGGCCTTCGGCTCGTCGCTCATCGGTCTTGTCCCCCGGTATCAGCGGTTACGCATAGCGTGCGCGCGGCAGGTCCGTGGCAGTCGCGCCACCCTGTTCATGGTTAAGAACGGCCGCGTCGCCGCCGCCTTTATGGGGATGACGGATATTTTCGCGCGCCCGGCCCTGCCCGTGCGGATTGGATTGGGCCTGGGTTTGGGCCTGGTTCTGAGACGGAGAATGGGCGGAAGACTGGCCCTGCCCCTGCGCCGCGGATTGCGCGCCCGAACCATCGTTGCGGGTGGTTTCCGGCGCAGGCGTGCGTTCGACCCGGACTTCGCTGATGCGCACCGCCGAAAGGCTGGCGTCCAGCTTCAGCCGGTCGCTATCCTGCCGCAACGCCTGTTCGGCCAAGTCGGTCGCGACGGTCAGGCTGACCGCCGCCCCTTCCGCGCTCTGGCGGATATCGACCTGGATGGGGCCGAGCTGCGCGGCGTCGATCTGGAACCGCCCCTGCGCGCCATGCGCCGAAAGACCCGCAATGTCGCGGGCAAGCCCGTCGATCCATTGCCCCGAAACGCCCATATCCACCACCTGCGCGCCGATGCTGGCGGACAGATCGACCACAGGCATCGGCGCGGGGATGGGCTGCGCCGTGGAAGGGAGCGGCGCGGCTGTGGCCGGCGGCGCGGCGGCGGATTGATGCACGGCGGGCGTGGCAGCGGCAGACAAATTCTCGCCGCCTTGGCCGGAAGTCGGCGCGCCGCGCTCAGCCGCATCTTTTCCGCCGCCCTGCACATGGTCGCGCACCAGTTGCAGCAAGGCGACCGCTTCAGCCGCCGGCTGGGGCTTGGCCTGGACCGGCGCTGTCGCGATCGTCTCCTTGGACGGAGGCTCGCGCTGAATCACGCTCTGGGCGACAGCAGCATTCACCGCCGTGCTAGCCTCGGGCGAGGCGATTGGCAGCGGCACCGCCGCAGCCGGAGCCGTCGGAGCCGCAAACGCTTCCGTGACCACGGGCGCTACAAGCGGAACCGCCACCAGCGCCTGCGCCTCATCCTTTTCCTTGGACCCAGGCGCCTCAGCACCCTTATCGACGGCCGCCGCCTCAGCAGAAACAGGCTGTGCTCCAGTATCGCTGACAATGGTCAGGAATTTTGCCGGAGAAGCAGCCTTGCGCGCCTGCGGCTGCGAACGTCCTGCCGCCTCCGTCTTGTCCTTTGCCGCGCCGGAGGGGAGAGTTCCGGCTTCCGCCCCAGGCGAAGCCGCAGGTTCGGCGAGCGCCGGACGGGCAGCCACCGCGCGCGACGAGGACGCGCCAGGCGTCGGCGATGCGGGTGCAGGCGCAGGAGCAGGCGGAGCCGCTTGGGTCGGGAGGGGAGCCGCCGCTGGCGTCCCGTCCTCACGCCGTTTCGCCGACCGATCGCTCCCGACCGCTTCGCCGGCGGCACTCCTTTCGGCAGGTGGCAGGGCATCGGCGACCGGGTCGGCGGGCAGGGCCTCGGATTTCGCCGCTGCGGCCGGCTTGCCGACTGGCGGCGGAATATCCTTCTGCCCTTCGACCTTGGCGGTCGGCTGGTCACCATCCAGGGCAGCCGGATGCGCGCCAGAACGGGGAGCCGGCGGCTGATTCAGCGTGACGGCGGGCTGCGCTAGCTGCGCGGTTTCCCCCGCACCTGACAAAGCAGGGCTCGCAGCCGCCATCGACGGCGAAGCGAACGGCACCGCCTGCACGTCCGGATGCGCCGGCGCGTCGGCCTCGACCATAGCCGTCCCGCTCGCCGCTTTCGGCGCGATCGCGCCCTGCGCTATCGCCAGCAGCGCCGAAAAGCCCTGCCCTGCGACGGACTCGCCTTCAACGGGCGAAGTCCCGCCGCCCTGAAGCCCCAGCATCGCCTTCAGCCCGCTCAGCACCGTCATGTTCATGCCTCTCCGCTCCGCTGCATCCGCCGATAGCGCGGCAGCGCAGCCAGCTTGTTCTCGCGCCATTCCTCCAGTTCCGCGCGGGCGCGGTCCTTGAGGCGCACGGCAATCTCCTTCTCGCGATTGGCGACCAGGGTCAGCCCCTCCTGCGCCTCGACCCGCTTGTTCGCGTCATAGAGCGCGCCATCGAGCTGCCGCCCCGCCTGCTCCAGCCGGGTCGCCAGTTCCTGCATCGCTGCGAAGGACGCGCCTGTCGCCGCGCCCTGCGTCCCAAACAGTTCGGCGCGCACCGCGCGAAGCCGCTCGATGTTATGGGCGATACCGTTCGCCTCATCACGCGCGCGCGCCGTGTCGGCGACCGCCATGGCGTGCTGCACATGGCGCACGCGCAGCACGCGATGGCGCTTGGAAACCAGCCCCTTCATTCGGCGAAGCCGGCGATCAGCGCGCCGGCGCTGGTGTCAAGATCGATGCGGCTCTTCTGGTCCTGCCGGATGAAGTCGAGCACCTCCTGCCGCCGCCGTACCGCTTCGTCGATGACGGGATCGTTGCCGGGGCGGTAGGCGCCCATCAGGATGAGGTCGCGATTTTCCTCATAGGCGGCCCAGAGCCGGCGATAGCCAGCCGCCGCCTGCCGATGATCGTCGCCCACCACATCGGCCATGACGCGCGACAGGGACTTGCCGATGTCGATCGCCGGGAAGATCGCCTGTTCGGACAGATGGCGCGAGAGGACGAAATGCCCGTCCACGATCGCGCGCGCGGCGTCCACGATCGGATCGTCGGTGTCGTCGCCATCGGCCAGCACGGTATAGAGCGCGGTGATCGACCCGCCGCTGCGCGTGTCCACCCCCGCCCGTTCGACGAGGCGCGGGATCAGCGCCAGGGCGGAGGGCGGATAGCCCTTCATCGCCGGCGGCTCTCCCAGCGCCAGCCCGATCTCGCGCTGGGCATGGGCGCAGCGGGTCAGGCTGTCGATCAGCAGCAGCACCTTCTTGCCCCGCGCGCGGAAATATTCGGCGATGGCGGTCGCCCGCGCGGCGGCGCGCAGGCGCAGCACCGGCGGATGATCGGCGGGAACCGCGACCACCACGCTCTTGCCCATCGTGTGCTTGAGCTTGGTTTCAAGGAAGTCGCTGACTTCGCGGCCGCGCTCGCCGATCAGGCCGACGACGACGATATCGGCCTCGGCCCCGGCGATCATCTGACCCATCAGCACCGATTTGCCGACGCCCGATCCCGCGATGATGGCGATGCGCTGGCCCCGCCCGGCGGTCAGCAGCGCATTGACGGCGCGGACGCCCAAGTCGAAGGGTTCGGTCACCCGGCCCCGGTCGAGCACATTGCCCTTGACCCCGTTGAGCGGCCAGCTTCCTCCGGCGATGATCGGCCCCTTGCGATCGAGCGGCTGGCCCATAGCGTCGATGACGCGGCCGATGAGCCCATCGCCCACCTGCACCATGTTCGCCTGGCTGTCCGGCTCGACACGGATGCCGCTTTCCAGCGGCGCGTCGGCGTCGAGCGGCACCAGCAGGGTGCGGTCGCCGCGAAAGCCGACGACCTCGGCCCGGCATACCGACCCGTCGCTCGCCAGCACGCGCGCGCCCGATCCGATCGGCCGGCGAAATCCGGTGACTTCCAGCATCCCCGCGTCATGGCTGACCAGCCGGCCGACATGGCGCGGCGCGCGGTTCTGCACCTGGAGATGGTCGAACAGGGTTTCGGCCTGACGCAGCGCGGCGTGGATCATGCCTTGCCTTCCATGTCGTCCAGCAAAGCGCGAAGGCGGGAGAGGCGCACGTCCGGCCCGTCCTCGACCCATCCGTCGGCCGTTTCGAGGCGAACGCAACCGCGCTGCATCGCCTTGTCGGCGACCATCGGCACGCCGATCGCCGCATCCTTTAGCAATTCGACATCGTCGGGATGCAGATGGAGCGCGTTGCGATCCTGGTTGCCCTCGATGAAGGCGGCCACGGTGTCGCAGCGCTGAACCAGCCGCTCCATATCGATCTCGACCTCGCCGACAATCTGCTCGACCAGCCGGACCACCGTTGCGGAGAGCATGGTGGACAGCATCCCGCTCGGCGCTGGGGCCAGCAGTTCCAGCGCCTCGGCAAGACGCGCCTGCGCTTCCCCCTCCTCCGCCTGCGCCTGCGCGGTGATGCGGCATCCCTCGTCGAAGCCCATAGTGAAGGCTTCGATCCGGGCTTCCTCCAGCACATCGACCGGCTCGGCGGGTATCAGTTCGCCGCGCAAGGCGGCGGTCTGCTGCCTTGCGGGCGCGGTGTAGAGGCTGCGAAAGCCCCCCTCCGCCGGCCGGAAGCCGGCAACCGTGACCGGCGCAACATCCTGCACCGCGTCCGCGCCCCACACCCTGCTCATCTTCACCCCTCCCCTTCAGGTTCAAACGAGTCACGTGCCTCGTTTGAAGGGCAGGGGGTGGGGTTTTGCCCCATACGCTCCGCCAAGTGGATAGACCCCACCCCAACCCCTCCCCTCAAGGGGAGGGGCTTAACGTAGCGTTGGAACGCCTGATGAACCTTAAACATAATCATTACCCTTGCCGCCCAGCATGATGGTGCCGGCGTCGGCCATGCGGCGCGCGGTCGCGATGATGAGCTTCTGCGCGTCGATCACCTCGGCGAGGCGGATGGGGCCGCGCTCCTCGATCTCGTCGGCGATGGCCTGCGCGGCGCGGGCGGACATGCAGCTGAAAATCTTGGCCTTGAGCATATCGTTCGCGCCCTTGAGCGCCACGACCAGCACGCTGCTGTCGATCGTCCGCATCAGCGTGCCGAGATTCTTGTCGTCCATGTCGATGAGGTTGTCGAAGACGAACATCTCCTCCTCGATCGTCTGGGCGATCATCTTGTCGCGCTTGGCGACAGCCTTCATGATCCGCTGCTCATTATCCTTGCGGACATTGTTCATGATGGCGGCCGCTTCCACCGTGCCGCCGCGCTGCGACGCCGCGCCCTGCTTGCCGACGGGACCGCGCAGCAGCAGATTTTCCAAGTCCTCCAGCGCTTCATTGGAGACAGGCCCCAGCGTCGCGATACGAAACACGATCTCTTCCTGGTAATCGACCGGGAGCAATTGCAGCACGTCAGCCGCGACCGGCGCTTCCAGATGCGCAAGCACGATCGCCATGATCTGCGGATGCTCCGCCTCGATCAGCGCGGCGATCTCCTTGGCATCCATCCATTTCAGCATTTCGAGCTGCGTCGACCGGGTCGGCGGGGTGATGCGCGCCAGGATGGTCTCGGCCCGCTCCTCGCCCAGCGCCTTGGTCATCGCGCCGCGAATATGGCGGGTCGCGCCATAGCCGATGGTGGTGCGCTTCTTCGCCTTGTTGACGAAATGGTCGAGCGCCTCGTTCACTTCTTCCGGCTCGACATCCTGCACGTCATACATGGCGTAGCCCAGCTGCCGCACTTCGTCGGGTTCCAGGCGGGAGAGGATCTGTGCGGCTTCGTCCTCGTTGAACAGCATCAGCAGGACGGCGGCGGCGGCGCTGCCCTTGAGCGCCTCGGGACGGCCGGGGACGATCTCAGGCATTTTCCTTGTCCTTCTTCGCTTCCTTGAGCAGGTCGCGGACGACCAGAGCGGCGCGATCCGGGTCTTGCTTCACGAAATTGCGGATCAGCTCGGCCCGTTGCGCATAGTCGTAAGTCGAGGAAATCATGTCGAGCGTGATGGTCTGCTCGCCATTCTCCTGGGTCGCGGGGACCGCCTGCTTGCGGATTTCGGACGAGATTTCCCGGCCGATCGTCTGCCCCTGTTCCGCCCGATCGGTCATGGCGGCCTGCTGCGCGGCTGCGCGGCGCTTGAGCAGCGGACGGCCGATGCCGAAGATCACCAGCAGCGCGACCAGCAACGCCGACACGTTGCGCGCCAGCGGAGCGATCCAGTCGGCCTCATACCAGGGGACGACCGGCGTCTCTGCCTTGACGAAGCTGCGCGAAGAGAGAGCGACCACGTCGCCGCGCGCCTGATCGAACCCCACCGCGCCCTTGACCAGCGCCTCCAGCGCCGCAATCTCCTGCGCCGAACGCGGCTTGCCGTCCGCGCCATTGTCGAGCGCGACCGCGACCGACAGCCGCTTGACCGTGCCCACCGCGTCCTTGGTGACCGAAACCTCCCGACCCAGCTCGAAGCTGCGGTTGAAGGTCTCTTCGGTCTTCATCAGCGGATTGGGCGGGGTGCCGGGCTGAGCGCCCTGCGTGCCGTCTGCCGTCTGCCCCTGAGTCACCGCCTGGCCGTTGGGGTTGGTCTGGGTGACGGTCGGGTTGACCGGCGCCTGGTTGCTGAGCGCGCCGGGGATGCCCGACGCCTCGCCCGCGCCCTGCCCGCGCGGATCGGACGCCCAGGTGCCCTGCTCGGTGCGTAGCCGCGCCTCATCCTGCGGGTAGGTTTCGCGGGTGGCCTGCCGTTCGGCGAAGTTCAGCTCGGCATGGACTTCGGCCGAAAACTTGCCCTCGCCCAGGATCGGGGTCAGCAGCGCGATCACCGACTGGCGATAGCGATCCTCCATCCGCGACTGGATGGCAAGCTGGCGGTCGTCGGCGGCGTTGCTGTCATTATTGCTGATGAGCCGGCCATTCTGGTCGACCACCGAAATATCCTCAGGGTTGAGTTCCGGGACCGAGGACGCCACCAGATGCACGATCGCGCTCACCTGCGCGTCGGTCAGGCTGCGCCCCTGCGCCAGGCGCAGCATTACCGATGCCGACGGCTTGGCCCGATCGCGCAGGAAGACGCTCGGCGGCTCGACCGCGAGATGCACCTTGGCGGTCTCGACGCTGTCGATCGCCTCGATCGTACGGGCAAGGTCGGTTTCACGGGCGGAGCGCAGCTTTTCGCCCTCGACCGCGCGGCTTGCGCCCATCGGCAGGCTGTCGATCATGCTGTTGCCGTCGGGCGCGCTCTTGGGCAAGCCCTGCGCGGCGAGCATCATCTTCGCCTTGAAATAGTCGCCTTCGCCCACGGTCATCGCGCCGCTATTGTCGAAGTCGTAGGCGATGCCATTCTGGTCCAGCACCTGCGCCACCGCCGACTTGTCAGCGTCGGGCAGGCCACGGAACAGGTCGCGCTGCGGCGGTTCGCGTAGCGCCAGCCAGGCAGCGCCGGCAACCGCGACCGTGCCGAGCAGGCCGATCAGCGGCAGGCTCTTCGCGACGGCGGGCTGCTTCATGAAGCCGGCGAAGCGCGCCTTGATGGCGTCGAACCCCTTGGCTCCCGCGCCGAAGGGCGTGGCGGTTGCGGGCAGGGCCGGAGCGGCGGAGCCGACGGTGGTGGAGAGGGCGTTCTCGCTCATCGATTAAACCGGCATGCTCATAATGTCCTTGTAGGCGGACAGAAGTTTGTTGCGGACCTGAAGGGTCGCCTCGAAGCTGACCGACGCCTGCTGCTTGGCGAGCATCACGGCGGCGATGTCGGTGGTCTCGCCCCGCTCGAACGCGGCGGCGGCTTCGCCGGCCTGGTTCTGGAGGCCGTTAACCTGGTTGAGCGCGCTGTTGAGCGCCTCGGTGAACGCGCCGGGCCGGGTGCTTTCCTGCGTCCCGCCGGTGGCCGCCGCCGCGCCGGCATTGCCGGCCTCGCTGATGTCGCGCAGCGCCGCATTTTTTTGCAGGATGGCGTTGCGGATCGCCATCACGCTGTCGGTCGGGGACATGCCGTTGATCGCCATGGGTCAGCCCTCCTTCACGCCGCCGCCAGCTCGCGCATCTCGGCGAGCCGATAGCGCAGCGTGCGTTCGGAAATGCCGAGCTTCCGCGCGGCAGCGGCGCGATGGCCATCGGTCTCGCGCAGGGCGAGGCGGATCGCCTCCAGCTTGGAATGGCGGGCCACATCGCGCAGCCGGATCGGCGCGGCCGGCGTGACCAGCGCCACCGGCGCGACAATGGCGGGCGCGGACGGCGGCGCAGAGCCCAGACTGAGATCGTCCGCCTCGATCCGATCGCCGTCGCGCAGCACCAGCGCGCGCTGGAGCACATTGCCCAGTTCGCGCGCGTTGCCGGGCCAGCCATGCGCGACCAGCTTCTCGATCGCCTCGGCGGTCGGCCAGACGAAGCCCGCCTTGCCCATGTCCGACAGGCGCAGCAGCATCGCGGCGGCGATGGCGCTGATGTCGCCCCGGCGTTCGGCCAGCGGCCGCAGCTCCAGCGGCATCACGTTCAAGCGCCAGTAAAGATCTTCGCGGAAGCGGCCGGCGGCGACTTCCTCGGCGAGGTTCCGGTTGCACGCCGCGATCACGCGGACATTGACCGGAACCGGATGCGTCGCGCCCACGGGCAGCACTTCGCCTTCCTGAAGCGCGCGCAGCAGCTTGGCCTGAAGCGCCAGCGGCAGTTCGGCGATTTCGTCCAGGAAGAGTGTGCCGCCGTCCGCCGCCAGGAACAGCCCTTCCGACGCATTGGCCGCGCCGGTGAAGCTGCCCTTGCGGTGCCCGAACAGCATTGCTTCCATCATCGTTTCGGGGAGCGCCGCGCAATTGACGGCGATGAAGTCGTGGGTCGACCGGCCCGATCGGGCGTGGAGGAACCGCGCCATGCCTTCCTTGCCGGTGCCGGTGTCCCCCTGGATCAGCACCGTGGCGTCGCTGCGTGCGACCCGCCCGGCGAGCGTCATCAGCCGCGCGCTGCCATTGTCGCCGACGGCGGGAACCGAAGCCGGCCGCGCCAGCTCGGCGATCAGTGCGAAGGCGAAGCCCATGTCGGCCATGCCGAAGGCGACCCGTGCGGGCAGGCCATTGGCGGCCGGCAACAGCGACGGCGCGCCGGGGACGATGGTGATGAGGATGTCGCGATGGGTGGCATGACCGATCTCGGTCGCCAGCAATATGCGGCGGTCGTCCCGGTCGCGCGGGCTGGCCGCATCCACGATCCGCACCGCATAAAGGGCATTTTCGAGCCAGTGCTGCAAGCCCGGAACGAGCGCGCAGACGCCACGGCTCACGTCAAGCGATGACATGAGTTTGAACCCCAAATTTTGGCCGGCTTGTACCCCCGTACGCCCCTAGCCCCTTCGATGAAGGATGCTTACGCCGCATGTGGTTATCAGAAGGTTAATTCGCATTGCCGCTTGCCGCCCGGCGGCAATTTATTTCCGGGCGGAGCGGCAAGAATATCGGACTTCTGTCTGTCGTGCGCGCGGCGCGCCCGCGTGGGGGCCGTCGCGCCCATGCGAATCGCCGCGCTCCGGCAAAAAAATCAAAGGCTCGGCTAAAAGCCCCCGACGCCCCGCCGTTATCCCCCTTCGAGGCCGCAAGCGCCCTGATGGCAGCGACCTGATGACGAACGGAAAGGGAAGATCATGACTGTTATCGGAACCAACACCGCGGCGCTGCGCTCGGCCAACGCCTCCTCCATGGCGTCGAAGTCGCTGTCCACCGCGATGGAGCGCCTGTCGACCGGCAAGCGCATCAACAGCGCGAAGGACGACGCCGCCGGCCTCGCGATCGCATCCAGCATGACCGCGCAGATCCGCGGCATGACCCAGGGCGTCCGCAACGCCAATGACGGCATCAGCCTGGCGCAGACCGCGGAAGGCGCGCTCGGCGAAGTCGGCAACATGGTTCAGCGTATGCGTGAACTGACCGTCCAGGCGCTGAACGGCACCAACGACGCCGACGCCAAGACCAACATCCAGGCGGAAATCACCCAGCTCCAGACCCAGATCACCGACACGCTGGCGAACACCGAATTCAACGGCACGAAGCTGTTCGACGGTTCGACCGCTTCGGTCGACATCCAGGCCGGCGCCAATGCTTCGGACGTTGTCACGATCACGCTGGACGACGTGGCGGGCGACGCTGACGTGACCGCCGCTCTGGCCGTCGACGCCACCACCGCGACGACCGCCGACCTCGCCACCTTCGACGACGCGCTGAAGGCGATCGCGACGACCCGCGCGAACCTCGGTGCGGTGCAGAACCGCCTCGAATCGACGGTCAACAACCTGACCAACAACATCACCAACCTGACCGATGCCCGCAGCCGCATCGAGGACGCCGACTTCTCGTCGGAAACCACCGCCCTCGCCAAGCAGCAGATCCTGAGCCAGGCGTCGACCGCCATGCTGGCCCAGGCCAACCAGAGCCAGCAGGGCGTGCTGAAGCTGATCGGCTAAGCGATACCGAATTGGGCGGGTGAGGTTTTGGTCACCTGACACCCGTCCAAGTGGCCCCCGGCGCACCAACAGTCCCCACCGCGCCGGGGGCGACACCTTCGATCGAACGACCAGAGTTTGAAGCCTCCGTCCCCCCGGGCGGAGGCTTCTTCGTTGCGCCCCGAGCGGACCGTTGCAGGGATATAAGGCTTGGCTTGGCCGTTTCCGCTCTCCATGAAGCAATCCATGACCGACATGAACCGGCGCGCCCTGCTCGCCGCCTCCGGCGCGGCGCTGCTGCTGCCCGACGCCCTGCGCGCCCAGACCGGCGCGGCCGCTTTCTCCTGGGAACGGCTCGTCGCCATGGCGCAGCAGCGCGCCCGCGCGCCCTTCCGCGACACGCCCGTCCATCCCGGCGCGGCGAAGGTCGATTATGACGCGCTCCACGCCGCCCGCTTCCGGGATGAACGCACATTATGGGGCGACCTGCCCGGAGCGACCGGCATCCGCTTCTTCCCCCTGTCGGTGAACGCCGCCCAGCCGGTGACGATCGCCACAGTCGAAAAGGGCCGCGCCACCCCGCTGCGCTACGATCCCGCGATGTTCGACATGCCCGCCGGCAACGCCGTCGGGGCGCTCGGGGCCGACGCGGGCTTTGCCGGCTTCCGCATCATGAACGCCGCGCGCGACGGCGACTGGCTGTCCTTCCTCGGCGCCAGCTATTTCCGCGCGCCCAGCCCGCAAAAGCAGTTCGGCCTCTCCGCCCGCGCGATCGCGATCAACACCAGCCTGCCCGGCCGCGAGGAATTTCCCCGCTTCACCCATTTCTGGCTGGAGCGCGTGAGCGACAACAGCGTCACCGTCTATGCCCTGCTCGACGGCGCTTCGATCACCGGAGCCTATCACTTCGCCAGCAGCCTTGGAGCGGACGGCGTCCGGCAGGACGTAACCGCCGCGCTCTTCCCCCGCCGCCCGATCGAGGAACTGGGGCTGATGCCGATGACCAGCATGTTCTGGTACGACCAGGCAAACCGCACCCAAGGCACTGACTGGCGGCCCGAAATCCACGACAGCGACATGCTCTCCATCGCCAGCGCCGACGGAACCGTGCACGCCCGCCCCCTCGTCAATCCATCGGCACCTCATTTCAGTACGTTTAAGGAAACCGATCCCAGGGGCTTCGGCCTGCTCCAGCGCGACCGCGACTTCGACCATTATCAGGATGACGGCGTCTTCTACGACCGTCGCCCTTCGCTCTGGGCGAGGCCATCGCAGCCGCTGGGCGCTGGGCAGGTTCGGCTCTACGCCTTCCCGACCGACAGCGAATATGTCGACAATGTCGCGGCCTACTGGACCCCGGATGCGCCCGCGCGCCCCGGCCGGCGGATCGACGCCGCCTATCGCCTCGACTGGAGCGCCGCACGCGCGCCCGCCGGCTCCGACATCGCGATCGTCGAGAATGTCTGGCGCGGCCGGGGCAGCCAGCCTGGCCAGGACCGCCTCGTGATCGACTTTTCCGGCGTGCCGACAGGCACGAAACCCGACATCTGGACGGACGGCGGCGAAGCGCGCATCGTCAACCGCGCCGGCTATCCCGTGCTGGGCAAGGACGGCCTGTTCCGCACCGTCCTCGACATCGAACGGCCGGGCGGCAAGGCGGCCGACATCCGCGTCCAGTTGCGCGCCGGCAATCGTGCGTTCAGCGAATATGTGCATTACCCGCTCGGCGCATGATGGGAACCGACCACGCAACGATCGGTTCTGCACGCGGGTCAATCGGATCGGAACAAACTCATGGGGAATGGAAGCGGGCCGGCGGCAAGCGCCGCTGCCGAAGATAAGCCATTGGCGCGCGCCTTCGAATCCGTGCCGGCGGAAGCGCCGATCGCCATGCCGGAGCAGGATTTCCGCGCCCGTCCGCCGCTCATCGCCCGCCGCCCGCTCAATATCGACATTTGGGCGCGGCGGCTGCTGGTCGTGGCGCTCGCCATGCTGCCCGCCGCCATGGCCGCGCATGAAATGCGCCGCTCGATCGGACTCGACGGCATCAGCGCGATGGAGGGCGTCTATCTCGCCCTCTTCATCTCGCTCTTCGCCTGGATCGCCTTCGGCTTCGCCACTGCGACGATCGGCTTCCTGCTGCTGACGCTGGGCGGCGGACGCAGCGTTACCCCGCGCGCCCTCCACGCATCGGAACCGCTGCGCGGCCGCACCGCCATCCTCCTCCCCGTCTGCAACGAGGATTTTCTGGGCGTTCTCGGCCGCCTCTCGATCATGGAGCGATCCCTGGCGCAGGTGATGGGCGGCGAGCGGTTTGAATTCTTCATCCTCTCCGATTCCAACGCCGAAAATGGCGAGAGCGAGCGGCGCGCCTACCAGGAAATGCGCGGCTCCTTCTCGCGCCCTGTCCATTATCGCCGCCGCGCGCTCAACATCGGGCGAAAGCCCGGCAACATCGCCGAATGGGTCCGCCGCTTCGGCGGCGGCTATGATTATATGGTCGTACTTGACGCCGACAGCGTGATGAGCGGCCAGACCATGGCCCGCCTCGCGTCCGACATGGAGCGGCACCCGCATGTCGGCCTCATCCAGACCGTGCCGACCGTGATGGGCGCCGCGACCCTGTTCGCGCGCTGGCAGCAATTCGCCAGCCGCCTGTTCGGGCCGATCTCGGCCGCCGGCATGATATGGTGGGCGGGGTCGGAGGGCATGTTCTGGGGCCATAACGCCATCGTGCGGGTGCGCGCCTTCGCCGAAAGCTGCGGCCTGCCCGAGCTTCCCGGCCGCGCGCCCTTCGGCGGTCACATATTGAGCCACGACATGCTGGAGGCGGCGCTGCTGCGCCGGCGCGGCTGGGACGTGCACATGGTCACGGCCGACGACAGTTTCGAGGAATTTCCGCCGTCCATGCCCGACCTCTTCACCCGCGACCGCCGCTGGTGCCAGGGCAATATCCAGCATGTCCCGCTGCTGGTGAAGATCGCCGGCCTGCATCCGGTCAGCCGCTTCCAGCTGCTCGTGGGCGCCAGCGCCTATTGCACCTCGCCCATGTGGTTGGCGCTGATACTGGTGGTGCTAGGCGGCGCGGCCAGCGGCTTGTGGCCCGCCGCCGCGATCCTGCCCTCGGGCGGTCTGCTGGCGGTGACGGCGGTGCTACTGTTCGGGCCGAAAATCCTCGCCATCCTCTGGGCGATGGCGGACCCGGCGCGTCGCATCGGCTTCGGCGGCGCGGCGCGGATGACGCGCGGCGTCATGGCCGACATTCTCCTGTCGATCCTGATGGCTCCGGTCGCGATGCTGACCCAGACGATCAATCTCGTCACCATCCTCATGGGGAAGAAGGCGAGCTGGAACGGCCAGACCCGCGACCGCGACGGCATGGCGATCGGCAGCGCGATCTGGCTGTTCAAATGGCATATCCTGCTTGGGATCGGCCTCACTCTGCTCGCGATCGAGGCGGGCGCGCTCGGCTGGACCCTGCCGGTCGTGATCGGCCTGTTCGCCGCGCCTCTGCTGGCTGCGATCACCGCGCGCAAGGATCTGGGCCGCCGGGCGGAGGAACGCGGCCTCTTCCAGGTCGCCGATCCCTGGTGGCGCACCCAGAGCTACCGCCCGCTGCGCTTCCGCTGGCCCACTGGCGCGCGCCGCCCGGCCATCGTCGCAAACGACGAGTAAGGCGATCGATTCGCCATTGCTGGAACATCATCTCCCTTGGCTGGACCGATCGACGTCCTCCCGCCCTAAACCCCGCGCAGCCGGTAGCCGCGCCAGTCGCGGATGCGGCGGATGGCGAAGCTGGTGCGGATCGCCGAGACGCCGGGCAGGCGCGCCAGGCAATCGCGGTGGATGGCGTCGAAACCGCTAAGGTCGGCGGCGGCTACGCGCAGCAGATAATCGGCCTGGCCCGCCATCAGGTGACATTCCAATATCTCGGGAAAGTCGGCGACGGCGGCCTCGAACCGGTCCATGGCCTCGCGGCTTTGGCTGGTGAGCGAGATTTCGACGAAGGCGTGAAGCGCAAGGCCAAGCGCGGCGGGATCGAGCCGCGCGGCGTAGCCGGCGATGAAGCCGGCCTCCTCCAGCAGCTTGATCCTGCGGTGGCAGGCGGAAGCTGAGAGGCCGATCCGTTCGCCTAAGTCAGCCATGGATCGGCGCGAATCGGCCTGAAGCGCTTCCAGCAAGGCGACATCGAACCGATCCATGCAACATCATCCCACCAAATCTGCGCTGGATCAGATATCATCCCGCACTAGCGCATTAAAGCCCATGAATGAGGGAACATCCGCCGCCACCCTTGCGCTATGATCCAGCGCAGGAAGGGCGCGCCGCGCCGGGAAAGCATGGAGAGCCAGGATGATCGTCGGCACCATCAAGGAAATCAAGAATCACGAATATCGCGTCGGCCTGACGCCCGAAAGCGTGCATGAACTGAGCGCGCACGGCCATCGCGTGCTGGTGGAAAGCGGCGCGGGCGAGGGGATCGGCGCGGGCGACGACCTCTATATGAAGGCCGGCGCCGAGATCATCGCGACCGCAGCGGAGATTTTCGCCGCCGCCGACATGATCGTGAAGGTCAAGGAGCCGCAGGCGGGCGAGCGCGCCATGCTGCGTCCCGGCCAGATCCTCTACACCTACCTGCACCTCGCCCCCGATCCCGACCAGACGCGCGACCTGATCGCCAGCGGCGCGACCTGCATCGCCTATGAGACGGTGACGGATGCGACCGGCGGGCTGCCGCTGCTGAAGCCCATGAGCCAGGTCGCAGGCCGCATGGCGATCCAGGCGGGCGCGACGGCGCTCGAAAAGGCGCATGGCGGGCGCGGCGTGCTGCTGGGCGGGGTGCCCGGCGTGCTGCCGGCCAAGGTCGCGGTGATCGGCGGCGGCGTCGTCGGCTTCAACGCGGCGCAGATGGCGGCGGGCCTCGGCGCAGACGTCACCATTCTCGATCGCAGCCCCGAGGTGCTCGAAAAGCTCGGCATGTATTTCGAGGCGCGGGCCAAGACGCGCTTTTCCAACAAGGCGAACCTCGCCGAATGTGTCGCCGAAGCCGACCTCGTCATCGGCGCGGTGCTGATCCCCGGCGCGGCCGCGCCCAAGCTCGTCACCGCCGACATGCTCAAGACCATGAAGAAGGGCGCGGTGCTGGTCGATGTCGCGATCGACCAGGGCGGCTGTTTCGAGACCAGCCATGCCACCACCCATGCCGATCCCACCTATGTGGTCGATGGCGTGGTCCATTATTGCGTCGCCAACATGCCGGGCGCGGTGGCGCGCACCAGCACTTATGCGCTCAACAATGTGACCTTGCCCCATGCGCTGCGCATCGCCGAGCTGGGCTGGAGGGAAGCGCTGCGCCGCGACCCGCATCTGCGCGCCGGGCTCAATGTCTGGGACGGGAAGATCACCTATCAGGCGGTCGCCGACGATCTCGGGCTGCCCTACACGCCTGCCGACGAAGCGGTCGCCTGACCGCTTCGTCGTCGCCCAAGCGCCTGGTCGGGAGCCCTCATCTAAGCTCGAAAGCCGCGTCCGCTATTTTCGGGCGGCGGTGCGTCCGGCGGCACTCATTCGCTGACCTGACCGCTTGCGCCGGGTAGCTTGTAAGCCAGCACCTGCGCGTGCTCAATCTTGGGCAAGCCCTCGAACAGATCGGGGGTTCGCGCGATGAGGGTGCGTCCCACCTTGCCCGCAAGATGGGCAAGGCGTCCGGCATTGTCAGGGAAGGTGTCGAAGATCGCGAAGTCTTCCTCGCCAAAACGCACAGCATACCATGTGGTCGTGTCGGGCTCGTCCATCACCGCGTCGAGGCTGCCACGCAGCAGGGCGTCGACCTCTTCGCCCTTCCCCGGCTTGGCGCGAAGGCGGATGAAAAGAGCCTTGGCCACCGCTGGCGTTGATGGCTCCGCCAGGGTGGGCGCATCATGCAAGGGGGCGGGTGCGGTAGTGTCCATACGAGTCTCCAGCCGGAAGTCCGCATCGGCTATGCGCCCGAAGCGCAGTGATGGGCATTCGCCACTTTCCTAAGGAATTCTACGAGGAGACGAGGCATCGGCGCCGCGGCGCAAGGTCACCAATATATGCAGCAGCCAATGACGCGCCGGCCTTTGCAAACAAGGTGATGCAGCATTGCAGGTCACTCGAAACGATGTAGCGGCGTCGTGCTGCCGTCCGCTTCACGATAGCGCACCGCTTGATTGGCCTGCATCGCCAGCGCGAAGCCGATCGGATTCTCCGCCTCCTCGGCGATATGGCCGATTACGCCGATCGCGCGCGCCAGGATCGGGATGGCGCGCGTCAGAAAGGGCGGCAATCCCATGTCGAGGCCGATCGCCGCGATCGGCGCTTGCACATTCATCACCAGGGGCTTTTCGTGGAGCGAGTCGGCGATTGGCGCCAGCGTCCGCAGTAACGCGACATGCGCCCCGGCGATGCCCAGTTCGTCGGCCAGCGTCAGCAGCCGCACGGCACGAGGGTCGGCCGGCTTGTGCAGCGGATGGCCGAAGCCGGCAAGTTTGCGGCCTGCGGCGATCTCGCCCTCGATCAATGCGCGCGCAACCGGCCCGGCCGCTGCCCCAGCCATAACCTGCTCCACCCCGGCGACCAGCAGATCGGCGCATTGCGCCGCCGATCCCAGCACGACAGAGCCAGCGCCCAATATGCCCGCCGCGACCGCGGCCTGGAGCGCTTCCGGGCCAGACGCATAGGTCATCCGCGCCGCGATCGCCGTGGGCGCCAGCCCATGTTCGGTGATGGCGATGATGAGCGCGTCGAGCATCGCCGCCTCAGCCGGCGTCGCCTCGCGTCCGGTCCAATGGAACAGCATGAACGCCGACAGGCTCATGCCACCGATCAGGTCGTTGCAGAAGTCGCGATCGCGCACGGTGATGGAAGCGCGGTCCGCCTTGCACAGCGCCGTGGTCGGGATGCCGCTACCCATGGCCATTCGTCGTCTCCCCGTGGAAAAAGCGGCCGATGAGCGGCGCGCCCGTCAGATGCCGCCGGACATTGCCATACACATGATCGGCCATCGCCCCGCGCGTGTCGCTGGTCAGGCTGCCGATATGCGGCGTCAGCGTGACATTGGACAAAGCCAGGAACCGGGGGTCGATTGCGGGTTCCTTGTCGAACACGTCGAGGGCGGCCGCTGCGATCCGCCCCTGCGCCAGCGCGTCGATCAGTGCGCTCTCGTCCACGACGGCGCCCCGCGCGACATTCACCAGCAGGCCGTCAGGCCCCAGCGCCTGGAGCACATCGCCATTGATCGCCCCCGTCGTCTCCGGCGCGCCGGGCACCGCCGCGACCAGCACGTCGCTCCACTGCGCGAGATCATGGAGCGAGGAGAAATAGGCGTAGTCACACCGCTGCTGGGCGCTACGCCCATGATAGCCGATCGTGCATCCGCAGGCGGCGGCGCGTCGGGCGAAGGCATGGCCGATCCGGCCGAGCCCATAGACGCCGACCCGCCTGCCCGCTGCCGATCGGCCGAGGGGCGGCGCTGTCCGGCCCCATGCGCCGGCGCGAATGAAACGATCGCACTCCACAATGCGCCGCAGCCCGCCGAGCATGAGCATCAGCGCAAGATCGGCGACATCGTCAGTCAGAAGATCAGCCGTATAGGTCAGCGCGACACCGCGTTCGCGCAGCAGATCGAGGTCCAGCAGATCGAGCCCGGCGCCGAAATGCGCCACCAGTTTCAGCCCCGTCAGCCGCTGAAGCAGTTCACGCGGCGCGCCATGTCCGGCGTGGGTGACGAGCACGCCGATGCCGTTGCCATGCTCGGCCAGCCAGCCTTCCTGATCCGGTAGCGCGGATAGCGCGACGATGTCGAGATCATCGGGCGGGCGATAGCCGGGCGGGACCGGCAGCGGCATGACCTCCGCGACGATCATCGCGGCGCCGCCGCCGGGCCGGCATAGCGATCATGACCCAAGAGCCGCAGGGGCGCCTTCACCACGACATGACCGGAAAAACGCGCAGCCGCCATCATGCAGCATCCCTCAAAGCTCGATGAAGATGTCGGTGCCCTCGACGACGACCCGATAGACACGCAGCGGCTCATAAGCGGGGGGCGTCAGCGCCTGGCCGGTTTTCAGGCAGAATTTCGCATTATGCCACGGACACTCGATGGTGCAGTCGTCCCCTACCCAGCCATCTATGATCGATGCTTCCTCATGCGAGCACATTTCCTGGGTCGCAAAGTAGCGGCCATCGGCGTGGAACAGGGCAATCGGCGGATCGTGCGGCACGGCCTTGGCCTCGCCTTCGGCGATGTCGCCCACTTGCGCTGCAAGGATGCGCGTCATCGGCCTGCTCCGCCCGTCCGGGCATGGCGGCGATCGACGGGCATATGCGCCCGCCCGCCGCTCCCATGCGCGCGGCGCGGATCAGCCACCGCAAGGTCCGCGACGATCATTCGGCACGGCTCAGAAACTCGGCGGTCAGCCGGTTGAAGGCGTCGGTTCGTTCCCACTGCACCCAATGACCGGTCTCGGCGAACACATGGAGTTCGGCGCGCTTCATCTGCTTGAAGGCCATCAGGCCGGATTCATAGGGCACCACCCGATCGTCGCGGCCCCACAGGATCAACGTGGGATGCGCGATGCGGCCGACATCCTGCCAGATCGGCTCGAACGGCGCTTTCGGCCCCGGCTCGTTGAGCGGCGCGGCCAGTACATCAGGGCGGGTCGATGCGGCGAAACGCTCTTCGACGATCGCGTCGGTCACTTGCGACGGGTCATGGATGAGCGCCTCGATCCAGGCGCGCATCTTCTCCTTCGTAGGCCCTTCGCCGCGGTAATAGCCAGCCATATGCCGCCACCCCTCGGTCGGAAACGGGCTGAACACCGGCATCCCGATCGGCGGTCCCAGCAGCACCATCCGGCGCACCCGCTCCGGCGTATCGAGCGCCAGCTTGGCCGCCGTGCCGCCGCCCAGCGAATTGCCGATAAGGTCGACCTGCGCCAGGCCCAGTTCGTCCATCACCGCCCGCACATGGCCCGAGAAAAAGGCCAGGCGCGGCCCTTCCAGTTCAGGCTTGTCGCTTTCGCCATAGCCAGGCAGGTCGATCAGGATCACGCGGCCGACTGCGGCCAACGCATCGATATTGCGATGATAATTGGAATAGCCCGACGCGCCGGGACCGCCGCCATGCAGGCAGATGATCGGAAAACCATCGCCGCCGCCATCCTGAACATGAAGTTTGAGCCCGCTGGAGTGGATATAGCGGCTTTCAAGCGCGAGCGTCATGCGTCTTCCCTTTCGTGCATGATGGTGGGGACCGGTGCGGGCGTGCCCGGCGGCGGACGGAAGCGATGTCCCCACGCCGACGGGGCGGCATGGTTCTGGACATGCCAGCTCTCATCCTCGACTTCCAATCCGCCCCAGCCATATTCGACCGCGAAGCCCGACGGCGTTATGTAATAGACCGAGAGCATATTGTCGTTTGAATGGCGGCCAAAGCTCAGCATCGTATGGACGCCCGCATCTTCGGCGCGATAGATGGATCGGCCGACATCGTCGATATTGTCGACCTCGATCATGAAATGCTGGAGCCGCTTGGGCATGGGGACGCTGCACAAGGCCAGCGAGTGATGGCGGCTGTTGCACCGCATGAAGGTGAAATCCACGGTCATGCCGGGCGCCATTTCCGCATGAACATAGTCGGACACGCGAAAGCCCAGCACGTCCCGATACCAGGCCTCGGTACGAACCCGGTCCGGCGTTATCAGGATGACATGGCCCAGCCCTTGGCGCCCCGTGACGAAGCGCGCGCCGATCGGACTTAGAAACGGCGCTTCGGTGCGGCGCAGCAGGCCCCAATAGGCTTCGCATGGCGTGCCGTCGCAGTCCGCAAAGCGGATCAGCGCCTCGACCTGCCGGTCCTTCACGTCGGCGGGGCTGCCGTCCTCGTAGGAAACGCCAGCCGCTGCCAGCCGCGCCCGCAGCCGGTCGAGCGCCGCAGCGTCGGCGACCTCCCAGCCCAGCCAGAGAATGTCGTCCGCCGCGTCGGCCACCAACCGGATGCGCGCCGCGTGATCGTCCATGCGCAGATCGATCGATCCATCGGGGCGATCGACCGGCTGAAGCCCCAGAAAGTCGGTTGCATAGCCGCGCCATCCAGGGAGATCGGACACGCCGAACCCCAGATAGCCAAGTGCCTTGATATCGCTCATGCTCGCTCCTCCGGCGCCGCTGCGCCGCTCATGATTGCCTGTAACTGCGCCATCGCCGCCGGGGTGGGATCGCCGGCGGGGTCAAGATCATAGCCGCCGGCCGGCTTCAGCACGCCGCGCACGCCATAGCCGCCATGCGCCTCGATCACGGCCCCCGTGATCGCGCGGCCATCCTGCGGATCGGCCAGCATGACATAAGCGCCGGTGAAATCGGCCGCCTCCGGCTGCCGCGCGAGCGGCATGACCAAAGGGGCCGCCACGGCCAGCGGCATCAGCGCGATCGACTGTTCGGCTTGCCCCAAGGCGGTCGGACCGCGCAAATCGGTCGTCACGCCACCGATCGCGACGCCATTCACTCGCACCCGGGGCGCAAGTTCGAAGGCGAGCTGGCGCATGAGGCCCAGCGCCGCATGCTTGGACGCGGTGTAGAGCGGCCCGCCCCCATTGGTGTAGAGCGCCGCGTTGGACAAAGTGAAGATCAGCGATCCGCCCTGGTCAGCAAGCGCCCGCGCCGCGGCCTGCGCGCCGAGCAGATAGCCCTTCACGTTAACCGCGAACAGCTCGTCGAACGCGGCTTCGGTGGCGTCCAGCGGAAGATCGATCAGTCGCGCGTTCCAGTCCCACAGACCGGCATTGGCGACGAATATGTCGAGCCCCCCGCCATGCGCCACCGCTGCCGCGACTGCCGCCCGGTTGTCCGCCTGCGACCGCACGTCGCCGGCCACCATGCGTACCGCGTCCCCGTGCTGCGCCACCACGTCGAGCGCCCGCTCGGCGTTGCGGTCCAACAACACGACGCGCGCGCCTTCGGCCACGAAGCGATCGACGATCGCCCGGCCCATGCCCGACGCGCCACCGGTCACGACTGCGCTCAGCCCCTCAAGACGACCGCCCATCAGAAGAAGATGCCGAGATTGTTGGCGAGGATCATCGTATGGTCGAACAGGATGACCCTCTCAGCGATGCGGAACGGGTAAGGGCCGTCGCTGCCCACCAGCCGATCATGCCGCGCGCCGGAGAATATCTCTTCGCAATCGTCCACCCGCCCGCGATAGACGAGGAAGTTGGAGTCCGCCTCGATCGCTCCGTCGGCCAGCCTGCGAACCTGGACGTTGGTGACGAGGTGCCGCGTGCGCGAAGGCGCATCCTCCGACCACGCCCGGTCGGTCAGCAGCCGCCGGACCCGCAGCGCCAGGAACTGCTTGCTGTCATCGAAATGCGCCGCCTGATCGGGCCGCGACCATTCGCCGGCCCGCTCGCGCGGGGTGCGGCTATAGCGGGTCGGCGCCCAGTAGCGGATGCCGTCGTCCAGCATGTCGAGCCATTCGGCAAATGCCCGGCGATCGAGCAGCGCGGCCTCCTGGAACAGGAATTGCTGGACGCTGTGCCAAAGCGGCAGATCGGCCGGCTCGCCGGCGTCGCTGACGCGATAGGGGAGCACCATTTCGTAGCTCATTGCCCATCCTCCAGCATCAGCTTTTGCCAATGCGCGTAAAAGCCCCGTGCGGCCGCCTCGCTCATCGCGAAGTCGGTGGTGCCGGGAAAAATCCCATCGGGGTCGCGGCTCTCGCCTCGGCCGATCTGGTTGTTGAAGACGGCGCTGCGGCCCATCGGCCCCCGAAGGGCGCGCTGGACCTCGGCCCAGTTTTCGGCGTCATCCTGTTCAAACACGCCCGATGAGGCAAAGGTGAACTGAGTCTGGAGCCGCGCCCTTTCCTTGATCTCGGGCGGCGCTTCCTTGTCCACCAGGGTCCAGGCCCACACCTCCATCTCGCCCGGTCCACGCGGCTGCCAGAGGCGAAGCGTCTGGTTGAGCGGCAGGATGCCGAGATTGGGGAAGATGTTGGCATGGACCGGCTGCGCGTCATGCCCGCGCAACGCGCCCAGCGTCTCGGCCATCAGCGGCCGACGCGACTGGTTATAGGCAAGCACGTCCATGCCCATCGCAATTGCCGTCTGCATGTCGGAGAGCTGGACGTCGGTGGTCACGACGCCACCATGTCCCTGATCGCGGAACTGCCGGCCGTTGACGACGGGCGGCTCACCCATCGGCATGTCGGGCGGCATGAACGCCATCGACGTGCCGACATGGGTATAGTCGAAATGATAGATATCGCTGGTAAATTGTTCGGCACCCAGTTTCCAGTTCGCCTTGACCACCCATTTCTGAACGCCGCCGATCACTTCGGTGCCGCCGGGGCGATCGAACATCATGTCGAAATACCATTTCGCCTCGCCCAGAAAATCGTCGAACGCCGGCGCGTCGGGATTCCAGGTGGCGAAGATCAGGCCGTGATAATTATGGATTTTGGCGACCTTGACCGCCCCCCAGCGGGTCTTGTCGATCTTGCCGCCATCGACCACGCTCTCTTTCGAGATCGAGATGAGGTTGCCGGCAAGGTCGTAGGTCCAGCCATGATAGGAGCAGGCGAACACCTTGGCCTGGCCCATGTCCGCGCGGCAGAGGCGAGCGCCGCGATGGCGGCATTGGTTGAGGAAGACGGCGATCGACCCGTCCCGCTGCCGCGCGACGATGACGGGATCCTCGCCCATTCGGCTGGTGAAGAAATCACCGGCCTTTGGGACCAGGCTTTCATGCGCGACGCACAGCCATGTCTTGCCGAACACGCGCTCTTGCTCCAGCGCGTAAACAGCAGGATCCCAGTAGATCGCTGCATCGATTGTCCCTGCCCCGGCATCGATCCAGCCTGCAGCGGGCCTCATGTCGGCAATTCCATCGGCCATTTCGGTCCTCTCTTCGTCGGGGCGTCTATCATCACCCCTTTCCCAAAGTGTAGGATACTTGTAGGGAGAGGCAATCACCGCAGATGAGCAACGGCAGTAACGGATAGATATATGGCAGACAGGGATAGGATTTGACGACGCTCGATCCGCGGCACCTGCGCCTTGGGGGGACGCTATATGGGCCGCTTCGCATGACCGGGCGCTGGGCAGCCGCAACCGCTGCGGTCGATGCGGCGCTCATCTATGCACCGCACGGCGGCAGTCTCTACTTTCGGATGGCTGGCCAGCGCGAATCGGTTGAGGTCGCCTCTGACCAGATTGCATTGCTCCCGGTCGGTATGGAGCATGAGGTTGCAAGCGATCCGGGCTGCAAGGCCGATGTCGCCGTCGAAGATCTGCTGCGCACCCGCCCGGTTCGCCAGAACACGCTTCTCACCCACCATGGCGCGGGCGAATCGCCGATTATCGACATGTGGTCGACCCAGTCCTTCTGGACCGGCGGAACCGTCGATTATCTGCGGGCGGTAGCGCCGCCGCTGATCGTCGTGACGCCGGACCCGGTGCTTCAGCGGCTGTGCGAAGCGATCGACCTTGCCGGGCGCGATCCGGGTTCCGCGATGCCGGTCATCGTCAATCATCTCGTCAACGCTCTGGTTGCGGCGATCCTCGCCGGTCCGCTACACAAAGCCGATCTGGTTCGCCCCTGGCTCGACAAGGGGCCGGGCCAGCGCATCGCCGACGCCGCGCGCCAGGCGGAGATGGCGCCCCGCACCTTTGTCCGCCGCTTTGCCGATGTGGCGGGCGCGCCGCCGGCGCGATTCCTCCGCCATCAGCGGCTGGCGCGCGCCGCCGCGATGGTGGAAGAAGGCGGACACAGCATCGCCGACATCGCCCGCGCCTGCGGCTATCGCTCGGCGACATCCTTCACCAAGGCGTTCGGCAAATATTATGGCAGTCCGCCAAGCGGCTGGCGGCGCGCGCAGAAAGGCGCTTCATCATGAGCGGTGCATTGACCGACAGGATCGGCTGCACGCTGACCGACGACGCCTGTTGGCTGCGGATCGAAGCGCCCGCCGCAGCCAGCAGCCTGCGCGTCCTGGACATGCAGGCGATCACCGACTGCTTGCGCGCTACGGCGGGACCGGTCGTGCTCGCCGGCAGCGCGACATTGTTCAGCGGCGGCGCTGATCGGGCCGATATGCTTGGGCGCCCCCGCGAGAGCGCTATCGCGCTGTTCGACCTGCTCGATGCGGTGCTGGCGCACGACGCGCCGGTGATCGGGGTTGCGCGCGGCCTGGCCGTCGGGGCGGGCGCATTGCTGCTGGCGGCAACCCACCGCATCCATGCGACGCCCGATGCGGTCTGGCGGCTGCCGGAGGTGAAACTTGGAGTCCCGCCTTTTTCGGCCGTGGCGCTGATGGAGGGGCGAGTAGCGCCAGCAGTGCTGACCGCCGCCGTCTATGATGGCATGGCGGTAAATGCCCAGGCATGGGCCGATGGCCGTTTCGACGATCCGGTTGCCGCGACCGAACAATGGCTGAGTTTGGAGCGCCGGCCGGGCGAATGGCGCGCTGCGGCCGACACGCACCATTTTCAGGCGCGCCCCCGCCGTTTGCGCCTCGCCCGCGCTCGGCGCGCCTCGCTCGATTATCTCGACGCCATGCTCAGTCCGGCAAGCGGATGACCAGCACCGTCAGGCCGTCTGCGCCCGCGACCAGCTCGCCGGCTTCCTCCGCTCCGATCTCCGCGGCGAAACGATAGCCAAAGTCCGCCCCGCCCAGCGTGCCCTCGCCCTGCGTCACAAACAGTAGGCCGGAGCCTTCGGTTCGGCCATCATAGACGTGCGTTCCGCCAGGTTCCAGCGTGCGCAGCGCTATGCGCAGCCCGCGTTCGTTGAACAGGCCCAGCAGGCGCTCGCTCGCGCCCGCTGCTCCGGCGATCGGGCGCGGGTGGATGGCTTGCGGATGCACGATAACGGGGCGCTCGTAGCGCGCCGGGGGATAAGCGATCGGTTCCTGGACGATATGCTGCCAGATCGCCTCGACCGAATCGATCGTCACCTCGGCCCCTGTCAGCGGGTGCGGGCCGATATAACGGCCGTCGCGAAAATCGCCGCCCGCCGCTTTCAGCTCCACGACCCCGCGGCGCATCTCCGCCTGGCTCAGAAAGCGGGACGCGCTGGCGCCCTCGCACTGAAGCAGCAGCATCAGCGACCGGCCGCGCGCTGACTGGGTGTAGGGCGTGCCTTCGCAAAAATAGCCGATCGTTCCTTCGGCCTGATCCTGTTCGCCGAAATTGAACGTCCCCTCCAGCATCACGCGGACCTGATCGAAATTATGGCCGTGAATGGGCGCGTCATAAGCGCTTTCGATACGGATGAGCGACAGCCAGTAATTGCCCGGGCCGCCCTCCTGTCCGGTCAGCACATCGCGCAGATATATGCCCGGATCGCGATGCCCCGGCCCTGTGTGCCATTGGATTTCCTCGCTATCGACGATCCGCATATCTGCTCCCTCAAATGGGTTCGTAAAATTTCGGCGGCATCTGCGCCGATGTGGCGGCGATCCGGCTGACATGCGCCCGCATCGCCTCGCGCGCGCCTATCACGTCGCCGGCCAGGATCGCGGCGGTGATCTGGCGGTGCTCGGCCTGCGCCTGGTGCATCCAGTCGGCCGGATAGCTGTCGCGAAACTGGTGCTGGATGAAATGCACCTGAAGGTGCAACCGCCCGTTGAGGTCGTCGAGCACATCATTGTCGGCCAGCGCAAAGATGAGCTGATGATAATCCTCATTAAGAGCGGTGAAGGCAGCCGCATCCTCGCTCGCCGCGGCCTGTTCGAGCCGACCGGTCAGGATGCCCAATTCTTCTCGGCGCGGCGATCCGGCGGCGCGGCGGGCCGCGAGTTCGGCGGCCATGGTCTCCACCGCTTCGCGCGCCTCGCCCAGCGCGACGACCTCCCGATGGGTCAGGCGGCGGACCCGGGCGCCGCGGTTGAACGCCAGTTCGATCACACCATCGGCAGCGAGCCGGCGAAGCGCCTCGCGAACGGGGCCACGGCTGACCTTGAGCCCTTGGGTCAGTTCCTCCTGCATCAGCCGCTGGCCCGGCACCAGCCGCCCCTCCCGGATCGCGCGGCGCACGCGGTCGACGATATAGTCGACGGCCGAATGATCGCGCCGTCCGGTTGCGCCTTTGCTGAAGCCGCCCTGCGCGGCCTGTGTGTCGTGCGTGTCTTCCATGACGACAGGGAATGCAGCGCGACGCGCGGCTTGCGCAAGCCCCCTTATGTCAGGCGGGAGCATCAGACCACCGTCCAGCCTGTCGCAATGCGGCGATCGCTTCTTCCAGCCGCGCTTCCAGCACAGCCATGCCCTTCGCCATCGACGGTCGTGTGCGGCACCGCTCCTGCCATTGGGCGATCGCAGGGAAGCGCACCGGATCCAGCCCGAAGTCGATGCCCTGTGCACGGTAGATGTCGATGAAGTGAAACCAAGGATAAAGCGCGAAGTCGGCGATCGTCAGCGTATCGGCGACAAAGTCCTGCCCTTGCAACTGGTTGTTCAGCACGGTGAACAGCCGGACCGCTTCGTCGCCATAGCGGGCAAGCGCATGGTCGTTGCCCGCAAGGGCCACCATGCGGAAGTGCCTAAGCTGACCCAGCATCGGCCCGATTCCGCTCATCTGGAACATGAGCCACTGATAAGCGACTGCGCGCTTCACCGGGTCGGCGGGAAGCATGGCCCCATGTTTCTCCGCCAGGTATAGGAGGATCGCGCCCGATTCCGCCAGCCGCAGGCCACCTGCCTCGCGGTCCTCCAGCACTGGCACCTTGGCATTGGGATTGATCGCGGCGAAAGGCGGCTGGTGCTGCTCCCCGCCCGCCACGTCGATCATCACCAAGTCATAGGACGCGCCAATCTCTTCCAGTAATGCGGTCACCTTGCCCACATTGGGGGTGACTGCGCCGTAGAGCCGATAGGGCGGGGTCGCCATCAGAAGGTGAACCTCAGGCTGGCGCCGGCCTCGCGGCCGCGCGCATAATAGCCGACATTGGTGCCGCCACCGGAGCGGAACGCATTGAGCAGATAGGTCTCGTCGGTCAGGTTCTTGCCCCAGATCGCAAAGGTCCAGCGCTTATCCGGGCTGCTGATCTGAGTGCGCGCGCTGAGCAGCGTATAGGCGGGCTGCGCGACCGCCGCATAATTGGACGGTTCATTCTCCTGCCGCGACCGGTGGCTGACTTCGCCGCGCAGCATCCATTCATAATCGCCGAACACGGCAGTGCGATACTCGGCGGCCAGACTGCCCTGGAATTCGGGCGCCTTGGGCAGTCGACCGCCATCGACGATGTTGGGCGGCGTATCGCGCGTATAGCGGGCATTCAGCAACCCGATCCCCGCCGTGATGCGTAGCCCACGCGCGACGATCGCCTGCGCCTCTATTTCCGCGCCATAGATGCGGGCAGCGCCGGCGTTCAGCACCGGGCTCGCCGTGCCGGTCGGAATTTGCACCGCCACCGTGGTCTGAATATCGGTATAGTCGGAATAGAAGCCCGCCATATTGAGCCGCAGCCGGCGGTCGAACAGGTCGGTCTTGGCCCCGACCTCATAGGACCAGATCGTCTCCGGCCCGAAGGCGGAGAAATCGGCATTGGTGGTAGCGCGGCCGTTGAAGCCGCCCGACTTGAACCCCTTGGCGGCCGAAGCATAGAGGAACAGCGACGGGCTGGCTTGCCAGTCGATGCCGAATTTGGGTGTCCATGCGTCATATTTGCCGACGCGACGGGTAGGGTCGATGGCATAGAGCAGACCGTTGGCGCCATAAACCGCGCCGCTGCCGCCGTTGCGCAGCGCCGAATAATCGAAGGTCTTGCGATCATTGGTATAGCGCAGCCCGCCGGTCACCCGCAGGCCGGTCGCAATCTCGAAATTGACCTGTCCATAGGCGGCATAGCTGCGCGACCGGATCGAGGAGTCGGTCAGGAACATATTGTCGAAGAACTGATTGCTGGGATTGCCGGCCCCGCCCGCGCATAATTGCGGGCTTGTCGCGCAATTCGCCCCGCTCACAACGGGAAAGGACGGCCCCGGCAGCGCCTCGAAAATCTGGAACAGGCCGGGGAAGATGCGGATATCGCCCACTTCGCTGGCGCTTTCGCGAAAATAATAGAGGCCGGCAACATAGGACAGCCTGTCATCCCACAGGCTGCCTGTGGCCTGCAATTCCTGGCTGAACTGGTCCTGGCGCGTGTCGTAGAGCGTATTGACCAGTCGGGAGTCAGTCCCGTCCAGGTCAGCGCTGAACAAGGCGCTCATTTCGCGGTAGGCGGTGATCGACTTCAGCGTCAGCGCGTCGCTCACCTCGAAGGCGATCGTGCCCGCCGCGCCCCAGAGGTCGGCGTCGTTGATCTGCTTGTCGTTGATCGTCGAGAAATCCCGTTCGCCGCGGCGGACATCGGCTGCGGTGATCGACATCGACGAGGATGGGCAGCCCGAGGTGCACAGACTGCCTGCGTTGAACAGGTTGTAAAGGGCAGCGAGCGTGGGCGAGCCGTTGTTGACGAGCACGAGGTCGATCAGACTTGTAGGGACGCCCGCCTGCCGCGCACGCGATCCGTCGATCGCAAGATCGATCGTCAGCCGATCCGACGGCACCAGGCGCAGCTGCGCGCGACCCACCAGACGGTCGATATAGCCCAGTTCCTGTCCTGTCGTGCGGTTGACCGAATAGCCATCCTGCCGCCGATATTGGCCCGATGCGCGAAAGAATATGCCCTCACCGAGCGGCACGTTGACCGTGCCGTCGAGATCGACGCCTTCATCGGTGCGAAGACCCGCCGACAGCGATCCCTCGAACCGGTCGACCGGTGGGTTTGACACTACCTGCACGACACCGCCGATCGTGTTGCGGCCAAACAGCGTCCCCTGCGGCCCGCGCAGCACTTCGACGCGCTGAACATCCTGCAGGTCGAGCACGCCGCCGACCGTCCGGCCCAGATACACGCCGTCGATATAGGTGCCAACGCCCGGTTCAAACGTAATGAGGAATTCGTCCTGCCCGACGCCACGCAGGAAAGCCGACGAGTTGAAGCCGCCGCCTGATGAGCGCGCAGCGCCCTCCAGCGTCAGATTTGGCGTGATGCGCGCCAAGTCCTTGAGGTCGTCAACCGCCCGGCTTTCAAGCTCGGCGCCCGATACGACCGAGACGGCGATCGGCGTTGTCTGAAGGCTCTCGTCAACCCGGCGCGCGGTGACGATGATGTCCGCAATCCCTTGCGTGCCAGAGGGCGGCGGAACCGCTTCGGACGAGGCTTGCGCCAGGGCATGCCCCCCGGACAAGGCCCAGATCGAACCGATCACGCACCCAAGTTTGACCTTACGCATAACAGCCTCCCCATATTTATGCGTGTATAATAGTGTACTACACATTTATATGCAACTCTGTTTTTCATGGCTTGGCGCGGGGCTCCAGCAGCAGGAACAGGACAGCGGACGATGCAAGAAGGCCGGCACTGACCCCTAAAGCGGTGGCGTAGCTACCTGTCAGGTCGTAGCTCAGCCCGAACAGCAAGCCGCCAAGCGGGAGCGCGGCTGCGTAGCAGAGGAACAGCTTGCCATAGGTGCGTGCATAGCGGCTCAGCCCGAAATAGCGGGCGCAGAGGAAGGAGAGGAGATCAAGCTCCGCCCCTTGCGAGAGGCCGATGCACAGCACGCCAACCACCGCGACGGCGGCATGTCCGCCGGGAACGGCGAGGACCAGAGCGCCGGCCGCCGCGACGATCATCACTGTGGCGGCGACCACCGTTGGCCGCAGTCGATCGAGCAGAACGCCTGTCACCAGCCGGCCTCCGAGCACGGCCAATGCCAGGATGCCGATCATCGCCGCCGCCGCCCCCGCGCCAAATCCGCGCGCAACGAACAGCGGCTGGAGTTGCGAGGCAAGCCCGATGGCCGGTATCCCGGCCAGAAACAGCGAACATCCCAGCAGCATGAAGGTGCGGCGGGAGCCGAGGGGCTGGTCCGACTCATCGGCGCGCGACACGGACGTCACCGGCCCAAGGCGCAGCCCCAGAGCCAGCGCCGCACCCCCGCCGAGCAGGGCAGCGCCGGCAAGCACGGCAAAGCCGGCGCGAAAGCCGGCCGTCTCAATCGTTGCGGACAATAGGGGAGACAGGATCGCTGCCGCAATCGACCCGCCCGCCAGCATCAACGCGAGCGCCGTGCCGCGCGCTGCTTCAAACCATGACACCAGCACCCGCGCATAGCCGATCGGCCCAGTCGCCGATCCGAGCAGCGCGGCAAGTCCGTAGCCGGCATAGAAGCGCCCGATATCGCCGTCCATCCCAGTCAGCAGCAGATAGCTGGCCGACAGGCCGACGGTCGACAGACCAATGATCCGCGCCGGCCCGAATCGGTCTATCGCCGCACCGATTGCGGGCAGCGCCAAAGCGGTAATCGGCACCGCCACCAGCACGCCGCCGATCGCCCCGCGCGACCAGCCGAACGCCGATTGCAGCGGCTCGACAAACAGGCTGAACATATAGCCGAACAGCGTGAAGCCCAGCCCGGCGCCCACGGTGCATGCCAGTAACGCGCGCCAGCCTCTGCGAAACTCGGCGCGCGCGGCGCTCATCCTTTCAGCGCGGCGCGCGCGATAATCATGCGCTGCACCTCGGACGCGCCCTCCCCCACCCGATAATGCCGCGTCTCCCGGTACAGCCGCTCGACCCCGCCGCTGCGGATCAGTCCTGCGCCGCCATGGACCTGCATCGCCCGGTCGGTTACCCGCCCGACCATCTCGGAGGCGGCGAGCTTGCACATCGATGCCAGTTGAGTCACCGGCTGCCCTTCGGCCATCCGCGTCAGCGCCTTCTCGAACAGCGCCCGGCAGCTTTCGATCTCAACGACCGAGTCGGCGATCATCCACTGCACCGCCTGGCGCGCGGCCAATGGTTCGCCAAAGGTCGATCGCGTGCGGGCATAATCCGTCATCAGCTCCAGCGCCTTCGACGCAGCGCCGATGCAGCTGATCGCCACGCCCAGCCGGCCTTCGTCCAAACTGTCCATGGCGACCGCGAAGCCCCCGCCAAGCCCGCCGATCAATGCCTCCTCGCTGACCAGGCAGTCGTCGAAACCCAGTTCCACAATCTGCTCGTTGCCGATGGTGACTTCGATTCGGCCGATCGAAAAGCCGGGCGCGGTCGTGGGCACCAGAAAAGCGCTGATGCCGCCCCGCGCCCGTTTTTCGGGATCGGTAAGGGCAATTACGAGCACCCAGTCGGCGACGTCGCCCAGGGTGATATAATGTTTGCGGCCGTTGATGCGCCAGCCGCCGCCCGCCACCGGTTCGGCGCGGGTACGGATCGCCGCCGCGTCGGAGCCGGCATCGGGCTCGGTCAGCGCGAAGGCCATGCGGCATTCGCCGCGCGCCACCGCCGGCAACAGCGTTTGCCGCTGCGCCTTATTGCCTGCCTTGAGGATCGCGGCCTGCACGGGGCCGCTCGACATCGTTACCCAAAGCGCGAAGGCGGAGGAGATGCGGCTGAATTCCTCCAGAACCACGCAATATTCGGCAAAGCTCAACCCCGCGCCGCCATAGGCAGGTGGCAAGGTAATCCCCAGATAGCCGGCGTCGGCCAGGAGGCGATAAGCCGGCTCGGGCAGGCCGGTCGGCTGGTCGATCGCGTCGATGAAGCCGGTCAGGCTGTTCTCGGCAAACGCGCGCACGTCGCTGCGCAGGCTCTCCAGCGCATCCCAATCAATCGCAAATTTGGTCATGCGCCATGCTCCGTCTTGCGCTGCATCATGGTGATCGAAAGCGCCGCCATCGCGCGCAATGCCGATGCGGACGCGTCGGCCGCACCGCCCGCTTCCCCCAACGCCTGCTTCAGCAGCACCGCGTGGGCGGTCGACTGGCGGGCGATCGGGGCTGCGAGCGCATGGGCGGCATCGATCAGGGCATCGGGCGCATGGACCGAGACGGCCAGCCCCAGCGCCCTTGCTTCCGCGCCACCGACGCTGCGGCCCGAGACGATCAAATCGGCCGCGCGCATTGCGCCGATCCGCGCCGAAAGCCGCGCCACGGCCCCGGTCACCGGCAGCGCGCCCATGCCGAACTCGGGCAGCGCGAAGCGCAGGTCGTCGCCCACGACCACCAGATCGCACATCAGCATCAATTCAGCGCCGGCGCCGATCGCCGCGCCCCGAACCGCGCCAATCAGCGGCTTGCGCGCGCGCGCCGGAGCGCATCGCGCCTCGACGCCCTCCCCCGCCAGGGTAGCAAGGTCAGTCGCCCATCCGGCGCCAAGGTCGAGGCCGGCACAGAAATGCGCGCCCGCGCCGGTCAGCACGATCACGCGCACCGCAGCATCGGCATCGCATTGTCCGACCCGGTCGGCGAGGGCCGCAACCATCGCCGGGTCCATCGCATTGCGCGCGCCCGGCCGGTCCAGGGTGATGGTGGCGATACCGTCCGCGACGTGCAGAGTAACTGTGTCGCTCATGCCGACTCTTCCATCCGAGCCAGCGCCATGGCGTGCACCGCCCTGCGGTCGATCTTGCCGGTCGGCGCGATCGGCAGGGCTTCCTCGACCCAGACCTGACGCGGATGCGCATAAGCAGGACCGTTGGCGATGGCCCATTGCTTCACGGCGGCTTCGTCCAGCGACGGCTCCGCCTCGATCATCGCCACCGGCACCTGCCCCTTCAGCCGATGCGGCACCGCGACCACGCAGGCGCTGCGGATGCCGGGATGCTTGAGCAGCACGCGCTCCACCTCGAGCGGGTAGATATTCTCCCCACCGCACACGAACATGTCATCCACCCTGCCGCGGAAGAAGAAGAAGCCTTCGGCGTCGCGTTCGAGAATATCGCCGGTGCGATACCAACCGTCGCTGAAGCGCGCGGCGGTCTCTTCCGGCCGGCCGACATAACCGAGCGCGACGGCCGGCGAACGGACCCACAATTCGCCTTCGTGCGCCGCCTCTTCCCCGTCGGGGCCGACCAGCCGCACGGTGACGCCAGGCAGCGGACGACCGCAGGAATCAAGCGTATATCTGCGCGCCGGGTCATGCCCCAGCGAAGCCCCTGCTTCGGTCGTGCCATACATATGGAATACACGCGCGCCGAACGCCTCTTCCATCGCGTCCAGCAGCACCCGACCGGTCGGCGCCGCGCCGATCATGATGGCGTCGAGCTTCGACCAGTCGCCGGCTTCGATCAGATCCTTCTGGTCGAGCAGCATCATCGCCATCGTGGCGACCGCGGTGAAGGTCGTGACGCCGTGCCGCTGGACCGCCGCCAGAAAGCGGCGGGGATGAAAGCGCGGAGCGATGACGATCGTTCCGCCCATGGTCAGCATCGTCTTGATCGTGCCCGTGCCATTTTTGTGGAATAAGGGCGTGGCCGCAAGCGTGACGGGCGTGCGCTGGTAGATCGCGCCATAGAAGGGGCGTTGATCCTCGAAATGCTGGACGCAGCCTTGATGCGTCATATCGACGGCCTTGGGCCGACCGGTCGATCCCGACGTCAGCAGGATCAGCGCGATATCGCTCGCCGCCTCTCTCGAACGATCGGCCACCGGATCCCGCAGGAACGCGCCCCAGGTCGTCACGCCATCGACCTGCGTTTCGCGCGCCAGGCTGATGAGCGGCAGACCCGCGCCATTGGCTGCGCGCAGAGCAGCCATCGACAGATCATCGCCGATCAGCGCTTTTGGCGACAGCTCTTCGATGATCCGGGCATAGTCCTCCGCACCGAGGCGCGGATTGGCCAGCGCCGGCACCAGACCGGCGCGCATCAGGCCGAACAAGGTGCTGACAAATTCGGCGCGATTGCTGAGCGCAACCAGCACCCGCCCGCCTATGGGCAGGCCCAGCGCGATCGCCCCTGCCGCAACGCGATCCACCTCAAGGTCGAGTTGGCCATAGCTCAGCGCCAAGCGGGTTTCGACCTCGTCCGTGTCAGCGAGTTCCACCACCGCCAACTGGCCGCCTCTTTCTTCCGCTCGCAAGCGTATCAGATCGTGAAGCCGCATCATTCCTCCATGTTTGTACTCCCATAGTGTAATACACATTTTGAGATCAACAGCTTTTTGGAGTGCAGCCAATAAGCATCATTCTGCTGGCATGCGCACGGCGTCGCACCCTTGGCGAGCGGGCGGCACTAAAGATGTCTGCGGGGTGCTCCAAAGGATCGGCGCCGGTTCCATGCCGGCGACGCGCCAAACGCAATTATGCGTGCTGCGCCCCCGTGGGATCAGCCGCCGCTGCGAAACCAATACATTGCTGCGATGTCACGCATCACCGGCTTGAGCGCCCGCTGGCTCAACCTCGAAGCCATCGTGAACAGGCGCTACCGGCGGAGGGGACGGCAAGTGCAACGGCGCGCGCGCCGGCTGATTGCCCCTTCCCTCAATGCGTCTGCTTGAACCGCTCCTGCGCCGCCAGCCGGACTCCGGCATTGGGTGCGCCATAGCCTTCATACCCCGTCCTCTCGACGAATTCGAAGAAGAAGCGCTTCTGGAATGCGCGGCTGTAGAGCTGTCGATATTCTCCGCCGTCGTTCTGATCGTAAAGCAGATGGGCATGTTCCATCGCGCTCACCGCCTTGGGATCGAGGCCGAAGCGAGCGCGAAGATCGTCATAATAATTGCCGCTGACCTCCAAAATCCGCGCCCCGCTTCGCTGGAGTTCCTCGGCCTTTTTGACCAGGTCTTTGGTGGCAAAGGCGATATGCTGATAGCCGCCGCCGAAATTTTGCTCGACGAAGCGGGATGACAACGTGCGGGCGGCCTCCGACGCATTGAGCGTGATGCGCAGAGCGCCGTCCGCGGTTTGCAGCGGTTGGCTCAGGACCAGCCCGGACGGGTCGATGACGTCCGCCTGCGCGCCGTGATCGAGTCCGAACAGCGACCGCCAATATAGTTGCCAGGACAGATATTCCTCGATGCGAACGACGGCCGCCAGATGGTCTATCGTCAGGTCGCGGGCATCGTGCGGCGCTCCTGTGGGCGCAAACTCGGCGTCCCACATCGCCGCCACCTCATCTTCGCCGATGACATAGATGATGCTGCCGCCAATGCCGCGCAGCGCCGGCAGAGCGAGATTGCCGGGCGCGTCCTTTTCGCCGACGGCTTTGATGCCGAGATGCTCGGCTCGCTTCGCCACGGCGTCGCGATCCTGCACCACCAGCCCGACCGCGCAGATGGACGGGCCGTGGGTCACGGCGAAGCTATGGCCGAACCCCTGCGGTTCGGCGTTGATGACAAGGTTCACGGCGCCCGACTGCCACCGCGTCACGGCCTTGGTCCGGTGCGTCCCGGTGCGGACAAAGCCGAGCGAGCGGAACATGGTTTCCAGATCGGCGACATCGCGGTCCTCGACGGCAAATTCGATGAATTCGGGCCGCGGGTTGGCGGGGGGCGGCGGTGCGGCGGCGGGGCGGCCCAGCAACCGGCAGGCCGCATCCTCGACATGGCGGAGCGACCTTAGCCCATCCTGCGCGATCAGGTCGGCCGACCAGCCCCGAAACCGGTCGTTGAAGATTTCCAGGCTGAGCGGCCCATCATATCCGGTGCGGCGGATTTCGGCGACAAAGTCGTTGACCGGCAGCCCGCCCTGTCCGGGAAAATTCCTGAAGTGCCGGCTCCAGTATAGCAAGTCCATGTCCAGCCTCGGCGCGTCGGCCAATTGCACGAAGGCGATCTTGCTGCCGGGAATGGCGCGAATGCTCTCGCTCGCTATGCCGCGCGAGAGCGAATGGAAGCTGTCGAGCAGGATGCCGATCGCGGGATGGTCCACCTCCTCCACGATCGCCCAGGCATCGCGATGGTCAAAGACATGGCGGCCCCAGGCGAGCGCCTCATAACCGACGATGATCCCGCGCCGTTCGGCGCGTTCGCCCAGTTCCCGCAGATCGGCGACGATCCGGCTGCGTTCGCCCAATGCTTGCGGCGCGCAATTGGAGCAGACCAGGATGCGGTTCACGCCCAGTTCGCCCATAAGGTCGAACTTCGCCTCCGCCCGGTCGAGCGCGCGCTGGCGCAGCGACCCCGGCATCCCTTCAAAGTCCCGGAACGGCTGATAGAGCAGGCAGGCAAGGCCAAGGTCGTCGAGCAGCGCACGCACCTCCCTGGGGCGCAGGGGGCAGGCGATCAGATCATTCTCGAATATCTCGACGCCATCGAAGCCCGCCGCCGCCGCCGCGCGCAGCTTTTCCTCCAGCGTACCGCTCAAGGATACGGTGGCGATCGCATAGGTCATCCAGCCCTGCCCTCCCTGTCGTCCCCGGACACCAGAGCAGCCCTGAAATTTGCCGCCATGCGCGCGCTGTCTGCGACCCTGCCGGTGAAATGCTCGAAAGCGCCCGCCGCCTGGAACACCGTCATGCCGCTGCCATCGAGCGTGGTGCAGCCGACCTGACGCGCCTCGCGCAGCAATTGCGTTTCCAGTGGGAAGTAAACGATGTCGGTCACCCAGAGGGCGGGGCGGAGGAACGCCTGCGGCACGGGCGTTCCCGCATAGCCCGCCATGCCGATGGGGGTCGCATTGACCAGCCCGTCGGCCTTATCGATCATAGCCCTGAGGTCGCGGCCCACGACAGCGCGGCCGGGACCGAATATGGTGCAAAGCGAGGCGCAGAGCGCGGTCGCGCGGTCCTCGTCCGGGTCGAACAGCACCAGCGCCTGCGTTCCCATCTGCAACAGTCCATGCGCCGTGGCCGCGCCGGCGCCGCCCGCGCCCATTTGCACCACGCTATCCATGCCCGCCATCGGCAGCCCGGACCGCAGATTGTGCATGAACCCGCTGACATCCGTGTTGAAGCCCAGTCGCCGTCCCGCGCGGAACGCCACCGTATTGACCGAGCCGATCTGCCGGGCCTCCGGCGATAGTTCGTCCAGGTGCGGGATCACGGCCTGCTTGTAGGGATGGGTAATGTTGACCCCTGAAAAGCCGCTCGTCTGCAATGCATCGAGCAATTCCGGCAGATAATCGCCATCCTTGCCTTCGGCGGCCAGGTCGAACAGGCGATAGATCAGGCGGATATGCTGCGCATCCGCTTCGCTCTCGTGCAGCCGCGGCGAAAGCGAGCCCTGAATATCACGCCCGATAAGGCCGGTCAAATATCGGGCGGCAGGAAGGACTTGGGTCAAGATCGTCATATCCGCTGGAGGATGGGAAGGCCGCCCCCGTCCAATGACGGAGGCGGCTCTTGCTCAGAAGTCGAACTTCGCGCCGACATAGAAGGACCGGCCGACCATGTCGTATGTCCCGGGATCGGTGCCGTTCTGGGAGCTGGCGACGAACGGGATGCCCTTGTCGAACAGGTTGGTGATCCCCGCCCGCAGCTGGACATTCTCCGTCACGTCGACCGTCGAAAACAGGTCGAACAGATTATAGGCCTTCACCCCGACCTGCTCTGCGGCGGGCGTGGTGATCGCACTGATGTCGCGCATCTTGCCCTGATAGCGCCAGCGCACGCCCATGCCGAAAACATCCGAACCATAGCCCAGCGTCGTCAGCGCCTTCCAGCGGGGCAGAGGACGCCCGATGGTGCTGGTGCCCACAAAGTCCTGCGAGGCCGTGCCCGGCAGCGTCTGCACCTTATAATGGTTGAGCCATCCGATCGCCGACGAGGCATAGATGCGCCCCGATCCGTCGCCCAGCCCCGCTTCGGAAAGCTTCAGCGACCAGTTCAGCTGAACGTCGATGCCGTCGGTATCGAGCGCGCCGAGGTTGAGATAAGGCTGCGCGATAGCGACCAGCTGCCCGGTCGGATCGCGCTGGATCAGCTGGCAGAACTCGTTGGCGTTGGAATAGCTGCTGTTCGACCCGTCGAGATTATAGCATTTCGCCAGCACCGTCAGGCCGTTGATGGTCGAAATCACGTTGCGGATCTTGATGTTGTAATAATCCACCGACAGCGAGAAGCCCGACAGCCATGGCGAGGACGCCTTGGGATTGAACACGAAGCCGATATTGTAGGTGTTCGCCTTTTCGGGCGTCAGGCCGCTATTGCCCTGGATATTGCCGCCGGTCGCCGTGGTCGCGAACTGATAGGCGTCGATCGCCGCGGCCGGTATCCCCTGCGCCAGGCAGAGCGTGCGGACCTGCCCGCCATTGGCCCCGGTTCGCGCCGACGATCGTATGTCGCACGGATCGCCGATTGCGGCAGGCGGCGTTCCGATCGCCAGCTGCGTTCCGGTGACGGGGGAGAACAGTTCGCCGATATTGGGCGCGCGCACCGCCCGCTGGTAGCTTCCCCGGATCAGCAGCGCTTCGACAGGCTGCCACCGCCCGTCAAATTCGTAGCTTTTGACGCTGCCCGTCGGCTTATAGTCGGAATAGCGGAACGCCGCGCCGACCCCCAGTTCGTGGAAGAAGGGCGTGTCCGACAGCACAGGCACGTCGATCTGCGCGGCGAATTCCTTGACGCTGATCTCGCCGCGCGCCGGGTTTGATCCCACGACGGCCTCGACATTGCTCGACACCAGATCGGGACTGGGATCATAACGATAGCTGTTTTTGCGATAGCCGGCGAGCAGCGCCAGCTGCACCGGTCCGGCCGGCAGATCGAACAGCGGCCCGTTCACCTGCGCCTGCGCCTGCGTCTGGGTCAATCGCTCGCGGCTGTTAACGGTGGCGGTCACATAATCCTGGCACGCCTGCGACAGCCGTGTCGCGTTGGCGATGCTGAACGGGTTGAAGCCGCCCGCGCACAGGGACGCGCCGCCGTCCGCCGCGTTGAGCAGGGTCTGCACGCGATTTTTCAGCACGGCGTTGAACATCGACTGGTCGTGCACCGTTTCGTCCCACGCCACGAACGCATCGAACTTCCACCCGCCGGTAATCGTGCCTTTCAGGCCGCCCAGATATTGCTGGACCCGGTAATTTTCGTCCCATCCCTTGTCGCCGATGCCGACATAGCGCGCGCTCCAGCGGAACGGCTCTGCCGGGTTGGGGCGGGACGCGAGGAGGGTGCGAAGGTCGGCGGGGATGAAGGGGTTGGTGACGGGAATCGTCGTGAACGGCGCAAATTGCGTCAGGCTGCTGCCGCTTTCCGTCGTCACGGTCGTATCGACGTACAGGAACTGGCCGTAGGCGGTGAGCGATTCGGTCAGATCGAACTCGCCCTTGGCAAAGGCGGACTTGCGTTCAAACGCATTGAGGATTTGAAGCTGCGGCCCGACCGGCATCCGCACATTGCCGCCGACCACGGCATAGGCGTCCGTGCGCGGCCCCTGATAGTTGATCGCGCCTGTCTGCACGAACAGCGATCCATTGTCGTTGAAGCCCAGATTGAGCGTCCGGTTGATCGGCGTCGTCACGCCGTAGCGGGCGAACACGCCGTTGAGCGCCGCCTGGCTTGGCAGGTTGAGCGCATTGGGCACGAATGCGCCCGTTCCGATGAAGGAGGAGGGCACCTTGTCCGCGAAGAAGCCGCGCTGCGCCCCGGAGAGCGGATCGCGATCCGCATAGCTCAGCGCCAGCATCAATCGACCCCGATCGTTCGCGAATTTCGTGCCGAGCGCGAGCGAGGCGTTGAACTTGCCATAGTCGCCACGGAAGCTGTTGCCGTTCTGAATGTCGGCCCGCACGCCGTCGAAATATCGGTCGGTCTTGAAATTGACGACGCCGGACATGGCGTCCGACCCGTAAATGGCGGACGCGCCGCCGGTGATGACATCGACCGATCCGATGATCGATTCCGGCAGGATGTTGATATCGACATTGCCGTTGATGTCGGACAAGGGCAGACGGCGGCCGTCGAGCAGGATGAGGTTGCGGTTGGACCCCAGCGCGCGCAGGTTCAGCGTAGCGCGTCCGCCCGCGCCCTGCCCGCCCGTTCCTGCGTTGCCCGACGGCGTGAAGCCGGGCAGCTGATTGAGCGAGTCCTCCAGCGTAATCTGTCCGCTCTGCTGGACAAGCTCGTCGGACACAGTGACGATCGGACTGACGGCGACACTGTTGGGCCGCGCGATCAGCGATCCGGTGACGACGATATCGGCGCCGGGTTCTGCCGCTGAGGCGGCCGGGGGCGCCAGCGCGGTCGAGGCCGCCTCCGCCGGGGCCGTATCCTGCGCGCGCGCGGCGCTCGCCCCCACGCCCAGCGCCAGCGCGACGAGCGATCCCCCAAGCCGCAGGCACAGCTTAAACTCTGATCTCATCCCATCCTCCCTTTTTTACTAACTAGTTCGTTAACAATGACACACAACCATGTGCGCGGCTTTGCATCAATCCAGTTCCACCCGCCGCACGTCACCGACGATGAAGACATAGGCCGCCGCTCCCACCAGCGCGAGTATGCCGATGAAGGCGAGAGCGCCGTAGAAGGAGCCGGTCTGGCCGACGATCAGACCGACGACGATCGGCGTCACGATCCCGGCGAGGTTCGCGCACAGGTTGAACACGCCGCCGGTCAAGCCGACGAACTGGCGCGGCGCGACATCGGAAATCAGCGTCCAGCCGAGATTGACCATGCCCTGCCCAAAGAAGGCGATCGACATGATCGCGATCACCACCGTGTTGCTCGTCACGAAATTGGCGAGAATGATCGTCGATGCGAGCAGCAATCCCGCGACGATGGGCAGCTTTCGTCCCACATTGGCCGATCCGGTGCGGCGAATGAGCATATCCGAGATCTGCCCTCCCAGGAGGACGCCGACCGATGCGGCGATATAGGGCAGCACCGCGAACGTCCCCGACTTCAGCCAATCCATGCCCCGCTCGGTAGCGAGATAGGTCGGAAACCAGGTCAGGAAAAAGACCAGCGTCGAATTGCCGCAGAACTGGCCGATCGACGCGCCCAATATCTGGCGCTGCGACAGGAGCTTGCCGACATTCGACCAAGAAAAGGCCGCCTTCCCGGCAGGGCCGTCTGCGGTCAGCCCTCCGCCGGCCCGGATATGGTCGAGTTCCGCCTGGTTCACCCGGCGGCTGTCGCCAGGATCGCGATAGCGCGCATACATGACGAGGCCGAACAGCATCCCGAGCGCCCCGGCGATCAGGAACAGCGCGCGCCAGCCGAAACTGCCGACGATCCAGAACAGGACCGGGCTGAAGAAGGCGAGGCCGGCATATTGCCCGACGGCATAGACCGAATTGGCCCGGGCGCGTTCATGCTGCGGGAACCAGCTGCTCAGGATGCGGCTGTTGCAGGGATAGCAGGGCGCTTCCGCCACCCCCAGCGCGAGACGAAAGCCGAACAGCATCGCCACATTCGCCGCCATGCCGTGGAGCAGGGTGAAGAAGGACCAGAGGATCAGCGAGCCGGCATAGGTTATCCGCGCGCCCAGCCGGTCGAGGATCAGACCGCCCGGAATCTGGGCGGCCGCGTAGGTCCAGGAGAAGGCGGAGAAGATGACGCCCATCATCTCCGGCGAAATCGCGAGTTCCGCCGTGAGCGATGGCGCGGCCACGCCCATGACGGCGCGGTCCATATAGTTGAGCAGCGTAGCGACGCTGATTAGCCCCAGAACACCCAGCCGCGCGCGCGTCGGGCGATGAGTCCCCGTCTCGGCCGTCATGCCGCGTTCCGCCTGTCGATCTGAAGCAGGTGGCGCACCGCCAGCACATAGCCGTCGATCCCCATGCCCGAGATGATCCCCGTCACCCATTGGGTCATGATCGACTGGGCGCGCCACGCCTCCTCGCGCCGGTGGATGTTGGACATATGCACTTCGATGATCGGGCAGTCGCACATTTTGAGCGCATCGAGCACCGAATAGCCGGCATAGGAGAAAGCGGCAGGGTTTATGACGATCCCGAAGGCGCCGATGCGCGCATCGTGCAGCCACTCGACCAGCTCATGTTCGGCGTTCGACTGGCGAAAGACTAGGTCGACACCGCTGCCGTCCAATTCGGCGCGGCAGGCCGCTTCGACGTCGGCCAGCGTGTCACGGCCGTAGATATGCGGTTCGCGCACCCCCAAAAGGTCCAGATTCGGCCCGTTGAGAATATGAATGAAACGCTGGCCCATGTCGGCCCGATCCTCCCCATCCTAAGCCGCCCGGTCGCTTGCCTGGTCTTGCGGACTCACGCCTATCCCCATTCGTCCGTCTAAGCAAGCATTATGTACGAGCTAGTTCATACAATCATTTCAGAATGGCGATCCGGTCGGCCTGATAGGAACCCAGCCACAGCCTGCCATCGACGATCACCGCGGCGGACAGGCCGTTGAAGACCGTGTCCGCCGGCCCGGACGCAAGCACGGACATGCGGCGCGTGGCCGGATCGAGCTGCGCGACTCGCCAGGCCCGATGGCAGAGCATGGCGTCCGCCACGCCATCGATGATCTTGCGCTCGCCGCCGCATCCCGGTTCGTCCCGCGCCATGCCGGCAAGCAGCAGCCTGTCGCCATCCCAATGAATATTGTCGGGCATGAAGTCGGTCGCTTCGACCCGCCAGAGCGGCTGCCGCGTGTCCCGCCGCGCATAAGCGACGACCTGGCGCAGCCCGAAGGCGATGACATAGAAGCCGCTGTCGTCCCTCGCCGTTTCCAGGCCGTTATTGCCGGGCAATTCGGTGCCGGGAAGCAGGCGAAACGCGCGCTCGTCCGGCGCGCGTTCAAACACTGCGCCCGTGACCCTGCCGAGCTCGAAATCCGTGATCGTCGTCCCCGGCCGCGTCAACACCGTGACGATCACCGTTCCGTCGCTATAGGATGCGACGGAATTGGCGACATGCCCCTCGGGCATCGGCATACAGCCCTGCCAGCGAAGGCGCGGCTGGGCGGCGGCATCGGTAAAATCGACCGCGAACCGCTCGATGGCCTCGCGCCCGCCATGATTGACGACCAGCAGTTGCGCGTGGCCCGGCGCGGTCACCCGGAGGCTGATGCCGCGCGCGGTGAACAGAGCCGGGTCGGGCGGGGTGTCGCAATCGGAATAAAGGCGATCATGCGCGATCTGATCTCCCCGCCCGGTAAACCAGAACGCCGCGCGCCGCGCGACACTGTCGACGATTTTGAGACCAGCGCCGGTCGAGAAGCCGCTTGCGATGATCCATCGCGTTCCTGGGATATGCGCCAGGTCTTCAGGCTTGCTCACGCCGGTCACGAAATCGAATTGGGTGGACGAAAGCGCCGCCTGTTCCGGCATCCCCTCGCGCGGCAAGGCACAGCCGCCCAGCAGCAGCGCCGCTGCAAACAAGGCTTGCCTCATGTCACGCGATAGACGCGAATGACGACCGCGGGCTTGGGCGCATCGGCAGGGGGCGTGCCGATGGTGCCGACGAACACAGCCTGGTTGAGCCAGCCATGGCGGCCCTCGGGCGCCTCGAAACTCGGGATCGTGCGGAGGTAGCGCTGCTTGGCGCCCGGCACTCGGCTGTTCGTCAGCCCGACATTGCGGACATGGATCAGCGTGCCGTCGTCGGCCTGCATCATATAGTCGGCCTCGATCACGGTCCAATTGTCGGCGCGCTGCAACTGCCAGTCCGCGCCGCCGCCCAGCACCTTGCCCGCTATGTCCGGCCCCTTGAACCACCCGCCGATGATCGGCACGCGACGGCGGGCGCCAAGCGGGGTCGCGCCGACCTCGATCGTCGGCTCCAGCGTCACCAGCGCCTCATAGACGAAGGCAAGCCCCGGCTCGTCCGCGCCGGCGGCTCTGGCATAAGCGACGGGCATCGCTGTCGCCACGGCAGCGACGGCCCCGGCCCTGAGCGCCTGCCGCCGGTCCATGTCCCGCATCGCGCTCAATCCCTCACCCTTGGCCGCTCCTGCGGCGGCGCAGCGGTGCGCAAGGCCGGCAGGATGGCAAAGCCGGGCCAGTCGATCATCCCGTCGCTTCCGGCCGGCGCCTCGTTGCCGAAAAGATGAAGGCGCGGACGCGCCAGATCCAGCGCCGGCCACGCCGCGCCCGGCTTGCCCGTCCGCGCGAACGCGAGCAGATGATCCATCATGTCGCTCGACAAGGCCCGGTCATAGGCTGTCCAGTCCCGCGTGACCCGAAAGCGATTGAGGCTGTCCAGCGTGCCCAGCCAATAGGGCACGTCCGCCGTATGATAGGCGCCGACCGTCGCCGGATCATGATCGGTGAAGCGGACGCCGGGGCGATAGGGGTGGGTCCGCGCGAAGAGATAGGCGAATGTCGGCGATCGGCCTCTGCCCTGGCCTTTGGCCCACTCCGCCATCTGAAGCCCCAGCGTCATGTCCCGGTCGATGTCGCGCGCGGCCCGGCGCGCCTCCTCGGCGGTGTCTGCGGGATAGGCCTGCAAGAGGATGGCGGCCTGCTCGCCAAATGCAGCGCGCACGGCGGCTTCATAGTCGGCCACGCTGCCCACAGGGCCGATGGAGCGGAAAAACTCGTCCCGGGTGAAGCCGATCAGCGCCGGCACATCATTCTGCCGCCCCTGCGCGAACATCTGCTCGGGCGTCGACGTCAGCACCTGCCCGTCGAGCACGATCGGACGCCGACGCAAGGGGGCCGCAGCCGCCATCACCCTGTCGGCCGGAATGTCGCGCATGTCCTCGACAGAGGTCGCGCCCAGCGCCCGCTGCAACGCCATGCCCTCTTCTTCCGCTTGCCCGAGTGGAGCGGGCGTCATCATCGGGCCGAACGCGCTGCCGCTCATCCCGATCACGCGATGGAACAGGCCGCTGGCGGCCGGGCTGGCCTGCAACAGCGATACCGACATCGAACCGGCGGATTGCCCCGCGATCGTGACATTGCCCGGATCGCCGCCAAAGGCGCGGATGTTGCGCTGGATCCATCGCAGCGCCGCGATCTGGTCCTTCAGGCCATAATTGCCCGAATGGCCGGCCCCTTCGGCCGTCAGGCCCGGATGCGCCAGGAAGCCGAGCGCGCCCAGCCGATAGGCGACGGCGACATAGATCGCCCCCTTCCGCGCCAGCGACTCGCCCGAATAATTCGCCATCGACGCCGAGCCAAGGTTGAACCCACCGCCATAAATCCAGACGATGACCGGATATGCCTCTCCCTTGGGCGGCGGGGCTTCGGGCGTCCAGATGTTGAGATAGAGGCAATCCTCGCTGGTCGCTTCTTCGCCGAAATAGTGATTGATGTTTCGCCCGCGCAGCGGCTGGATACATTCGGGCGCCGGACGATCGGCGTTCCAGACGCGTTGCCAGGCTGCATGGGGCTGCGGATCGCGCCAGCGCAGGTCACGCACCGGCGGCGCGGCGAACGGCACGCCCAGCCAGGCTCTGACCCCCGATGGCAATGTCTTGCCGGCGATCCGCCCCTTGTCCGTCTGCACCGGATCGCCGGCGGAGCGCTCGACCACCTGCGCTGTCACAGGCGACGCTGCGGCCAGCAGCAGCGCGCCGATCCATGCCCGGCGCATCAGCGCCTGCCCTTCAGATGCGTGTCGAAGAAGCGGAAGCTAAGGTTCAGCGCCCGCAAGCTGGCCTGCCGCGTCGCCGCTGCGTCCGCCCCGATCCAGCTATGCCCCACATCGGGAATGATCTCCAGCGTGACCGGCGCCCTCGCTGCCCCAAGCGCCTCCGCCAGTTCCTTCGACTGCGTGACCGGCACTGTCCGGTCGTCCGTCCCGTGAATCAGCAGCATCGGCGGATCCTTGGCGTCGACATGCGCGACGGGGCTTGCGGCGGCGATGCGATCGGCGGGGCATTGCCCCTTCTCGCAATCCAGATAGGCGTTTTCGGCACGCGGGATGGCGGATTGCGGCATGGTCGCGAAATCATAGACGCCATACCAGCCGACGCCCGCCTGCACGCAATCGCTCTGGCTCGCATTGCTCTTGTCCTCGCCCGTCGCCCCGCGCCCGCAGTCGAGCGCGGCCAGCGCCGCCAGCTGCCCGCCGGCCGAGCCGCCCCAGATCGCGACCCTCGCCGGATCGATGCCATAACGGGCGGCATTCGCCTTCAGAAAGCGGATGGCGGCCCGGACATCATCGATCGCCGCCGGAAACGGCGCCTCCCTCGACAGGCGATATTCCAGCGAAGCCACGACATAGCCCCGCGCGGAAAGCTCCGACAGAACGGCGGTGAAGTCGCTGAAAGCGCCCGATTGGCGCGTATGCCCGTTCATCCAGCCCCCGCCATGGACATAGATGACCAGCGGCTTGGTCCCCTCGTCCCTGGGGCGGTAGAGGTCGAGCGTGATCGGCCGATAGCCGGGGATGATGGAAAAGGGGATGTCGGTGCTGACGCGCACCCCATTGCCGAAGGTCAGGATGCGGTCGGGCATGGGATCGCCCAATGCCGGTTCGGGCGATGTCGCGGGCGCCGCCTCCTGCGCGCGCGCGCCGCTTGCCGCCGCAAGCGCAAGCAGAAGGCCGACACCGACGAAGCCTACGCGAAATGCCTTGCGCATATCTCTCTCCCTGCCGCTCGATCCAATGTGAGCGAACTGTTTCGTACATTGCTAGCGGGGGACGGAGCGCTCGGCAAGCGCAATCAGCGCCGGCACCAGCTCTCGATCACGTCGATCACGCTCGCGCGGCGACGGGCAAGCGCCTTGGCGGAGCTCATGTCGCGCTCAAATCCGAACGAAAATGTGTAGCGGTTCGACACATTGTAAAAACATAGCGCGCTGATGGTCATGTGCAGCTCGACCGGGTCGATTCCCTCCCGGAAATGCCCCGCCGCAACGCCCCGCGCCAATATGTCGCGCAGATGGTCGATCACCTTGCGGTTGCGCTCCTTGATGCCCGGCACTTCGCCGACATGCGCGCCGCGGAGGATATTCTCGTTCATCACCAGGCGGACGAATTCGGGATGCTGGTTATGATAATCGAACGTCGCGCCGACAACGTCGCGCAGCGCTTCGTCGGGCTTCAGGCGATCGCGCTGATTGTCGGCATCGACTTCCCGGACGGCAGTGTAGGCCCGCTCCAGCACGGCGCGATACAGGCCTTCCTTGCCGCCGAAATAATAATAGATCATCCTCTTAGACGAATGGGTGCGTTCGGCGATCTCGTCGATCCGCGCCCCGCTCAGCCCCTTGTCGGCGAATTCCGCCGTCGCGACCTCCAATATGTTGAAGCGCGTCTCCTCCGCCTCGATCGCGCGCGAATTGCGCGCGGCGTCGTTCTTGGTCGATGCGGCTTTGGCCACCTGGAATATCCTCTAACGTCGGGTCCGGCGGATCGCCATAATCCGCAATCCCGGCATATTCCATATGTCTCCCGCCGTTGCCGCCCCTGGCGAGTCAAATGCCGCCCCGTCCCTCGTCTATATGTCCGTTCGCAGCGCGTCCCTCATGGCTTCAGCATATCCTGCACATCGAACATCGTCCCGTTCGCCATGACCTTCACGACGTTGAACGTGTTGGCGATGTCGGCGCGGGGATCACCGTTCAGCAACACGATGTCGGCGAGCTTGCCCGCCTCCAGCGTGCCGGCGTCGAGCAGCAGCGCCTTCGCGCTGTTGACCGTCGCGGTCTGGAGAGCCTGGAACGGGGTTAGCCCCGCATCGACATAGGAGGCGATCTCCGAATGGAGGTTGGTGGCGATGATCGTGTCGGTGCCCGCCGTCACCAGCGTGCCGGCGTCATACATGGCCTTCAGCGACTTGAGGCTTCCCCCCATCAGCGGGCGCAGCAGCGTCGCCATCGCGTCCGTCTCCCGCACCGATTTCTGCGCCCAGACGGGGTAGAGGTTGACGCGCGGATCGTCGCGATAGGCGGGGTGCTTTTCCAGATAGCCGGTCAGCGATCCGAACATCGTCGGCGTGAGCGTGCGGCCGCTGCGCGCGAACAGCTGGATCACATCCTCATAGGCCATCCCCATAGGCCCCTGTTTGGGCGAATAGCCGCGCCGGCTGGTCGCGCCCAGATGCTCGGTCGCATCGACCCCGCTATAGGCGGCGGGGTAGATTTCATGCCCCGATACCGGAATGCCGAACGAGTGCGCCGCCTCCACGATGCGCCGCTGGTAGAGATCGGGCATCCGCACATAGCTTTTCATCAGGTCATATTTGAGCAGGCGGATGCGCTCCAGCTCCCGCTCCAGATGGGCGGGGCTGGAGACGGCGATGCCCATCTTGTAATAGACGCGATGCCATTCCATCAGCGAAGAGCCGGTGTAGATGCGCGGTCCGATGCGGACGCCCGCCTCGCTCGCCTCGCGATCCTCCAGCCCGTCATAGACCTGCGCGCCCGGATCGCGGACGGTGGTGATGCCGTAGGCGAGCCACGCCTTATGCTGGTTCGCGCCGAAATCCTTCTGCACATGGCTGTGATGTTCGATGAGGCCGGGGATGGCGGTAAGGCCGGTGCCGTCGACCAGCGTGCCGGTCGTGTGCAGCGCCGGATCATGATCCTGCACCGCGACGATGCGGTTGCCATCGACGACGATATCCTTGTCATGCTGGGTTTCGTCGCGGACGGAATCGACCAGATTGCTGACATGGATGATGGTGCGGCCGCTGGGCTTGGCGAGGGTGTAGCTGAGGTCGAGCGGCACGTCGGCGACCTTGCCGGTTTCCAGATCGACGGTCTTGAGCTTGTCGGCCGATTGATAAAGGATCGTTCTGGAATCCGCCGTCCAGGTCGGGAAATAGGCGATTTCGGAGCTGTAACTGCGCGGCGGACCCATCGGCTTGCCGCCGGGATCGACCGGCCAGACCTTCAGCAGCCCTTCGTAGATCGCCGCCATCTTGGTGCCGTCGGGCGACCAGGTGGGGCCGCCGCCGCCGCGCGTATCCATCGACATATTGGCTTCCGGGATCTGCCAGAAGGGCTGGCCCTTGCCATCGGCGGGGATCACATAGACCTGGTTGGTGCCTTCGCGGAAGCTGTTGGAATATTTGTAGGAGAGGCTGATCGCGACATATTTTCCGTCCGCCGACCAGCTGGGACTGCCGGGCTGGCCGAGCGATCCTTGCAGGCGCGTGATCTTGCCCGTGGCGACGTCGATGATGCACACGCCCGCAACGCCCCAGCGGCCGTCGACGTCGATATAGGCGATGCGGCTGCCGTCCGGCGACCAGGCCGCGCCGAGCGGCTGGGTGTCGATATTAGTGAGCTTGCGGTCCTTGCCGGTCGCAAGGTCGCGTATCCAGAGTTGCGGCAGGCCGCCGCCCTTGTCGGAGGTGTAGGCGATCTGCTTTCCGTCAGGCGACCAGGCGGGATCGGCGTCCATCGCGCCGTCCTTCGTCAGATTTTCGGGCGCGCCGCCCTTGGACGACATCAGGTAGAGATCGCCCAGCGCGACGAAGGCGATGCGGCTGCCGTCGGGCGAGATGGTCGGGTGAACGATGCCGAGCGCCTTGCGCGGCGCCGCGCTGTCCCAGTCGCGCCTGGCGCGGGTGTAGTTCGGCTTCACATATTCGAGCGTGGCGGAGAAGGGGATGGTCGCCGTCTTCGTGCCGGCACGATGACGCACGTTGCCGTCCGAGACATAATAATAGCCGGTCTTTCCCCAGGAGATGCGGAACGGAAAGACATTTTCCGCGCCGCTGACCGGCGTGCCGTCGATTTCGAGCCGGCTGCCCTTCGCGTCCTGCACGACATAGGCGAGTTCGCCCTTGGGGCCGAAGGATGGCGCATCGACCCGCCCCTCCACCGCGCGCAACGGACTCTCCGCGCCGGTGGCGAGCGTCGTTGCATAGAGGCCGGTCTTTGCGCCGTCCGTGCCCGAATAGGCGATGCGCGCGCCGTCCGGCGACCAGCTCGGCATCCGGTCCTCGCGCGGGTTGTTACTGACCTGCTTGATCGCGCCGGAGGCGAGATCGAGCGTCCAGATGTCGTAATTGCCGCTGCGGTCGGAGGAGAAGGCGATGGTCCGGCCATCGGGCGAGAAGGCCGGTTCGCGATCGTCATAAGCGCCCTGGGTCAGCTTGCGCGCGTCGGTGCCGTCGGGTTTCACCGTCCAGAGGTCATAGCCGCCCTCGCGATAGGCGAAATAGGCGAGCGACTTGCCATCGGGCGCCCAGACCGGCTGGCGGGCGTCGTTGAAATAGTCGGTGATCCGCACCGCCTTGCCCCCCTTTGCGGGGATGATCCAGAGGCTGCCCTGAAGATCGACCGCGAGCCATTTGCCGTCCGGGGAGACCGATACGGCCATCGACGTGCCTTCATGCACATCGAAGGCGACGGGCGTTTCGCCGCCGGGCGGAGGCGGGTTGGCCGGCGCGGCATGGGCGATCGGGGCGCCGCAGAGCAGCAATGCGGCAATGGTCGATTTCATATTGCAGGTCATGCCCTGCTCTCCTGTCGCTTGTCCTAATATCCGACTGCGTAGCCCATGCGGCGCGGGTCGGCCCCGGCCATGCGCGCGCCCGAGGGATCGACCATGATCCCCTGCACGCTGCCGATCGCATAGGGGCCGACCGGTTCGATCCGGTGGCGCATCGCTCGCAAGCCCTCCAGCGAGGCGGGCGCAAAGCGGCTTTCGGCCTGGACGGTGATCGCAGCGCCCGGCTGGTAGAAATTGGGTTCCGCGTCGAGCGCGAAGCGCGGCGCTTCGATCGCCGCCTGGATCGGCATCTGCCGGTCGATGGCGTTGACGAGGAACTGGAACTGGGTCTGGCCGATCGTCTCGCCGCCGGGCGAGCCGAAGACGAGTTTCAGCCGGCCCTTTTCCAGCACGATCGTCGGGCCATTGCCGAGCAGCGGCACCTTGCCCGGCGCGCGCCTATTGGGATGGCCGGGATAGGGCGCGGTGGACCCCAGGCGCAGGCCGTTGTTGAAGAGGATGCCGGTGCTACCCATGACAAGGAAGGTGCCGAAGCCGCCGCCTATGGTAGTCGTGACCGCGATGGCGTTGCCGTCCGCGTCGACGGCGGACAGGCTGGTCGTATCGCCGGGACGGGCGCGATCGTCTCGCGCCGCGAACCGGCTGCGCGCCAAGGACGCAAGCGCAGGCGTGCCGCCTTCGGGATAAAGGCCGGCGCGGGCGGGATCGATTAGCTTGCGGCGCTGCGCGGCCCAGGCTTTGGACAGCAGCCTTTCGACAGGCGTCCGGCTGAAGCGCGGATCGGCGGCATATTTATAGACATCCGCCTTGGCGACCTTGATCGCTTCGATCAGCAGATGGGTGAGGCGCGGGTCGTCAGGCGGCAGGGCGGCGAGGTCGAACCCTTCGACGAGGTTCAATTGCTCGCAGACTTCGAGGCCGGTGCGCGAGGTCAACGGGCTGCAATAGACGTCGAGGCCCCGATAGTTGGTCGTGACCGGCTTGTCCCAGCGCGGCTGATAGCTTTTGAGATCGTCCAGCCGCAGCCAGCCGCCAGTCGCTGCCGAGAAGCGCGCGAATTCCTGCGCGATCGGCCCCGAGTAGAAATAGTCATAGGCCGCCTGAAGCGCGCGGTCGCGATCGGCCCCGCCCTTCAAGGCCTGCGTCTCCGCGTCGGCGAGCGACTGGAAGGTCCGCGCGAGATCGGGGTTGCGGAAGATGGCGCGCGGCGCGGGCGGCTTTCCGCCGGGCAGGAAGATCGCGGCGCTTGTCGGGTAGAGCGCCAGCGTCTTTTGCGCGCGGGCGATGAACAGGGCGATCGACGGATCGAGCGGATGGCCGTCGCGCGCATAGCCGATCGCGGGCTCCAGCAGCACCGAGAGCGGCAGCTTGCCGAAGCGGCGCGCGAGCGCGATCCAGCCGCCGAACGCGCCCGGCACCGTCAGCGCCTTGGGGCCATGATCCATCGCGGCGGGATCGCCGTTCGGATCGAGCAGGCGGGGCGCACCGCCGGTGAAGGCGAGCGCATGGACCGCGCCGCTCCTGCGATCAAGGCAGGTGGCGAAGCCGTTGCCGCCCGCGCTCGATGCCCAGGGCTCGACCACGTTCATGACTGCCATCGCCGCGACCGCCGCGTCGGCGGCTGTCCCGCCCTGCATCAGCATCCGCGTGCCCGCCATCGCGGCGAGCGGATGGCCGGCTGTGACGCCGCCATGGGGCATCGGCACTTCGACGCGGTGGGCGGCGACGCTCGCCCCGCCCGATCGTGGCGCATCGGGCGCCCGGGCGCCTGACTGCGCGAGCCCCGACCGCGGCAGGGCGGCAAGGCCAACGCCCGCGATCCCCGCAGCCAGCAGTTCGCGCCGGTGAACGGTGCCGGGTTGTGAGTCGCGGTCGGTCATGACGTCCTTTTGTCCGACGAGCGGGAGGGCGCGCGCCATCCCCCTTGGCTCAGAAGCTCTTCTTGAGGCTGGTGTACCAGTAGCGCGCCTGCGGCGTGTAGACGCTCGACAGATAGCCGGCCGACGACAGCGGCGGGTCTTTGTCGAAGATGTTGCGCGCACCCACCTGGATCGAGGTGCCGTTGAGCGGACCGTCATTCTCGAACGTATATTGGGCGTAGAGATTGACGGTCGTCTGGCCCTTCACCACGAACTTGGTGTTGCTGGCGTCGAACACCGCATTTTCATACACATCGTCGACAAATTGGGTGAAGGCGCCGATCTTGACCGGCCCCATCGTCCAGTCCAGCGTGGCGGAAATGCGCCAGCGCGGCTGGCCGTCGCGGCCGATCACGTCGCCGCCGCCCTGGATCGGCACCGACGCGCTGATCTGGCCCGCCGCCTGCGCGTCGATCACCTGCTGCACGGCGGCAGGCGCATCGACATAATAGCTGATGAGGCGCGAGGCGTTGACGTTCAAGGAGAAGGTGCCGAGCGCGGCGGTCGGCAGATAATAGTCAAGGCCGAAATCGATGCCCTGCACCGTCACCGGCAGCAGATTCTGGAAATTGGCGACGACATAGAGAAGCTCACCCACCGGCGCGAGGCCGGTGCCGGCGGCAAGGTCGATATCGGTCTGCGTGGGCGCACGGCGCACGACATTGGGGTTGGTGCTGCCCTGGGTGCGGAGCAGATAGTCGAGGTTCAGCGCATTCTGATAGTCGAGCAGACCGACGACATTCTTCTGCTGGATCTTCCAGCGGTCGACGGTGAAGGTGACCTTGCCCCAGCCATCGCCCAGCGGCGGGGAGAAGACCGCGCCGAAGCTCCAGCTCGTCGATTCCTCGGGCTTCAGGTTCGGGTTGCCGCCGCTGCGCCGCAGGACGGAGATGCTGCGCGCGCATTGCGAGAAATTGCCGATGCGGCCGGCGCGCACGTCGGCCTCGCAAAGGACATAATCGATGCCCTGGTTCACGCGGTCGAGGGTCGAGGTGTTGATGACCTCCAGGTTGGGCGCGCGGAAGCCCTGCGACCAGGAGCCGCGCAGGCGCATCCCCTGCAACAGCTCCCATGATCCCGCGATCTTGGGCTTCGCCACCGATCCCACGTCGCTATAATCCTCGTAGCGGCCGGCAAGCTGGAATTCGAGGCTGCGGAAGAAGGGGACTTCCATGTCGGGGCTGAAGATCGGGATGGCGAGTTCGGCATAGGCGGACTTGACGTTGCGCTTGCCGCGCACGTCGGGCGAGGGGCTGGCGCCGCCCAGGTCCGAACCGTAGAAAATGCCCGTCACCGCATCGGTATAGGTCGTGTCGACCCCGGCGACGCCGCCCTGATAGGTGGAGCGATTGTCGTGATAGGTTTCGCGGCGATATTCGATGCCCGCCGCGATGCCGATGCTGTTGCCGCCCCACAGGCCGAGCAGCGCGTTGTTGGAAATCTTGAAATCGCCGAGCGCCAGGCTGGTGCGGGTGCGGCGGGTCGCGTCGATCATGAAGCTGTCGATCGTCGCCTGCGCATTGGGGGTGCAGTCGCCGATCGAGGGCGCGTCGACGCAGCCGCCGTTGAAGGGATTATAGGCGTCGGGCGTCGTGCGGTTGATCGCCTGTTGCAGCAGCGTGTTGGAGAAATTCCGCTGCGTGTCGGACGCCGTCGCCCAGGTGTAGAGCGCGGCGGTGTCGAAATCCCAGTCGCCCACGCTGCCGCGCAGGCCCCCCAGGAAGCGATATTGATAGTTGGTGACGTCGACCGGGCGCGATCCCACATCGACATAGCTGAGCGCGGTGATCTGCACCGGCAGGCCGGTCGCCGGCACCTGCGCGGTGGAGAGGCCGGGCAGGCGATTGGGCGAGCCGACCGGCCCCAGCGGGTTCCAATAGGCGTTGGCGGCGACGGTGATGGGAATGTTCGCCAGCGATCCCGGCGCGCCGATCGTCGCATGGGTAACCCCGCGATAGAAGCCCGCCTCGCCGAACAGGGTCAGGTTGTCGGTCAGGTCATAATGGGCGTTGGCGAACAGGTTGATGCGGCGGACCGAAGGCTGTGTCGTCAGATCCTTGAAGGTGCCGGGCGAATCGAAGCGCAGGTTGGAATCGACCGTCGCCATTTCGGTGACGCCATTGCCGTCGTCATAGCACATGCCCGGCGTGCCCGAAGCGATGCGGCAGCCGCTGTTGGCGTTGGGCTGAATGTGCCACTGGCTCGATGCATTGGTGAAGGCGGTGCCGTTGCTGGTGATGGCGCGGTTGAAGAAGCTGACGAGGCCGTTGGCGCTCGGCGTCGCGTTGAGCGCGCGGAACGTGCCCCAGGGCGTCGCCGTGCCTGTGCCGTTGAAGGCGTTCACATTGGCAAAGGACGTGCCGGCCACGAAGCGCCGGCGATCGGCGAAGGCGGTATAGTCCTGGTCGGCAAGGTAGAGCTTCGATTTGCGGGCATAGCCTGCGAACAGGGTGATGTTCCCGCGCCCTTCGGCGAAATTGGTGCCGACCAGGCCGTTGACCGCCAGTTCGCGCAGGTTCGTGCCTTCCGCGCCGCCATATTGGATGTCGAACCGCGCGCCCTTGTAATCGCTGTTGAGCACATTGTTGACCACGCCCGCCACGGCATCCGACCCGTAGAGCGCCGCCGCGCCGTCGCGCAGCACTTCGACCCGCGCGATATTGCCGACGGGGATGGTGTTGGAATTATAGCCGAAGGTCGGGACGCCCGAATCGATGACGCCGGTGATCGCCTGCGATGTCGGGTGGAGGACGGTGCGGCGGCCGTTGATGAGCAGCAGCGTATTGCCCTGCCCCAGGCCGCGCAGCGACACGGTTGATACGTCGCCGCGCGCCGCATTGGCGTTGCCGCCGCCCAACACTTGTTCGTTGAAGGTCACGCCGCCCAGTTGCGGGATGGAGCGGTAAAGGTCCGCGCCGGACACGGCGGCGACCGCTTCGATCTGCTGTTCGCCAACGACGTTGACGGGCAGCGCCCCGGCCGTGTTCGCGCCCCTGATCTGCGATCCGATGACGACGATTTCGGCGGCGGGCGGTTCCTCGCCCTGCGGCGCTGCATCGCTGGCATTTTGCGCAGCGGCGCTGCCGATGGTGAGGGCGCTCAGGCTGACCCCCGCGATGATCCGTAACTGACCGGCTGTGACCTTGACCCTCATGCTGCTGTTCCCCTGTCCTGCGTGCGCGCCTTTCTTTCAGGTCCACTCCGGCATGATGCGGGTCCATCGCGCCGCGCAGCCGGGCGAGCGCGTCCGCAGCCCGCAGAAGATGCGGGTGGCGCGATCGTCATTCTTGAAATCCGGGCAGTGCATCAGCGGACCCCCAAAAATGGAGTGCCGGCATCGTCCCCTTGAACACGGGTTATCGCGGCCAAAAAGGCCATTCGCTTCTCCACCCCGCAGCGGCGAAGGCTTTCGGTCGTAAGAACTGATAGCGGCGCAATTTCCGCCATCCGAAATTGCATTTTTGTGAACTTTATCGAAAACACCCATATGGATGGCGGACATCCCGCCGCCTTTCGTTGGGTCTGCGGCAAATGCACCCGCGCCGTCTTCGCCGGCGCGCCGATGATGGCAAACAGGGGATAGACGTCATGACCGACAAGCCCGAAATCGGCGTTTCACGCCGTGATCTCGCCGCTCTTGCCATGGCTGGCGTCGCCGCTGCGGGTTGGGAGGCAGGGGGGGTCGGCCAGACCGCATCGCAGCCGAAACCCGCGATCGAACCAACCAGATTGGTGAGCGCGGGCGAAACCCTGCGGCCCGAGATCGTCGGCAGTTTCGGCATTGTGGCGGCCGGGCGGCATTATGCCGTCGCCGCCGGCACGCGGATGCTGCTGGCGGGCGGCAACGCGACCGACGCCGGGGTCGCGGCCGTATTCGCCGCCGCCGTCACCGAAATCTCGCACTTCGGCTTTGGCGGCGAAGCGCCGACGATCATATATGACGCAAAGGCGAAGACGGTCTCCGTCGTGAGCGGACCGGGGACTGCGCCCGCGCTCGCCACGCCGGATCGGTTCGCGGCGGCGGGCGTGATCCCCGGCAACGGTCCCAATGGCGGCACCATCCCGGCGGTGGTCGATGCGATGGCGCTGGCGCTGCAACTCAACGGCACGATGAGCCTGCATCAGGTGATGCAGCCCGCGATCGAACTGGCCGACGGGTTCGTCATGTATAATTTCCTGGCCGAGGTGTTCGTCAGCCAGCAGAAGGCGACGGCGAAATGGGCCGACGCCTATGCCGCTTATTATCCGGGCGGGCAGCCGCCGCGCACCGGCGACATCTTCCGCCAGCCCAACCTCGCCCGCACGATGCGGATCATCGCCGACGCCGACGCCGCCGCCTTCAGGAAGAGCAAGGACCGCAAGGCTGCGATCCAGGCCGGGCGAGACGCCTTCTACAAGGGCGACATCGCCCGTCGCATCGGCGCGGCGATGGAGCGGGACGGCGGCGCGATCCGCTATGACGATCTTGCCGGCTACCGGGGCAGGATCGAAGCGCCGGCCACCACGCGCGTCTTTGGCTATGATGTCTGCAAGGGCGGCTTCTGGAGCCAGGGGCCGGCGATGCTGATCGCGCTCAACATCGCCGAAGCCGCCGGCATCGCATCGATGACGCCGGGATCGGCCGACTATCTCCATGTCGTTGCGGAATCGATCAAGCTCGCCTTCGACGATCGCAACATGTATTTCGGCGATCCCGATTTCGCGACCGTGCCGATGAAGGGGCTGCTGTCGAAAAGCTACGCCGCCGCGCGCGCGAAGGAGATCGGCCCACGCGCGTCGCTCGACCATCGCTATGGCGACCCCTGGGCCTATGAGGGGAAGGCGCGCACAACGCCGCTATTCACGCCCCATATGCTCAAGGCTCCGCCGCGCCCGACGGCGGATACGACTGCGATCGAGGTGGTGGACCGCGACGGCAACCTGTTCAGTTGCACGCCCAGTTCCGGCTGGATGCTGGGCGGCGCCTATATCGCCGGCGATACCGGCGTGCCGATGAGCAACCGGCTGACGATATTCGATCTCGACCCGCAAAGCCCCAACGTCCTCGCGCCCGGCAAGCGTCCCCGCACGACGCTGTCGCCCTCGATCGTCATGAAGGACGGCGCGCCGTTCCTGGCGATCGGGACGCCGGGCGGCGACAATCAGGACCAGCAGATCATGAACGTGCTGCTGCGGGTGCTCGCCTTTGGGCAGCCGCTCCAGGCCGCGATCGAAGCGCCGCGCATCAACTCCAACCATTTCCACGGCTCCTTCGCGATCAAGAAGGATGAGCCGGGCGTGCTGGAGATCGAGGATCGGGTGCCGCAGTCGGTGCGCGACGATCTGACCGCGCGCGGGCACAAGCTCGATGTGCTGGGGCCGTTCGGCGTGTCGACCGGCATCGTCGCCGCGGGCGTCGTTCCGGGCAGCTTCACGCTGCGCGGCGGCGCGGACGTGCGACGGGAGCGCTATGTGTTCGGATGGTAGTTACGCCTCGCCGGCCTTTAGAAGCCGGCGCATAAAGGACAGGCAGGCCGCATCATCCACCCTTGGCAATCCGCCGCCAGCCCGATAGCCCCACCGGCATGACCGTCCCCGCCCATCCGCGCCGCACCGCCGCCATCGCCTTCATCCTCGTGACGGCTTTGCTCGACGTCATGTCGATGGGCATCGTCATCCCGGTGCTGCCGCAACTGATCGAGCAATTGTCCGGTTCGATCGCGGCGGCGGGCCTCTGGAACGGCCTGTTCGTCGCTTTGTGGGCGGGGATGCAGTTCCTCTGCTCGCCGGTGATCGGGTCGCTGTCCGACCGATATGGCCGCCGTCCGGTGATCCTCGTCTCGATCGCGGGCCTCGCGCTCGACTATGTGCTGATGGCGCTCGCGCCCAATCTCTGGTGGCTGGCCCTGGGCCGCATCCTGGCCGGCGTCACCTCGTCCAGCTTCACCTCCGCTTTCGCCTATATGGCGGACATCACCCCGCCGGAGGGACGCGCCAAGGGCTATGGCCTGATCGGCGCGGCGTTCAGTGCGGGGTTCGTCGCCGGGCCGCTGATCGGCGGGGTGCTGGGCGAAGTGTCGCTGCGCGCCCCCTTCTGGGCCGCCGCCGCCCTCTCCGGCCTCGCCTTCCTCTATGGCCTTGTCGTGCTGCCCGAATCGCTGACGCCCGACAAGCGCATGGCCTTCAGCTGGACCCGCGCCAATCCCTTCGGCGCGTTGCGTCTGCTGCGATCCCACCCGGAGCTATCGAGCCTCGCCGTCGTCAATTTCCTCCTCTATTTCGCCCATCATCTCTTCTCCGCCGTGTTCGTCCTCTATGCCGGCGCGCGCTATGGCTGGGGGGCGTGGGAAGTGGGCGCGCTGCTCGCCCTCGTCGGTATCCTCGACATGGGGGTGCAGGGGATGCTGGTCGGGCCGGTCGTGAAGCGGCTGGGCGACGGACCGACCATGGTCATCGGCCTCGCCTTCGGCGCGATCGGCATCGGCGCGATGGGCCTCGCGCCCACCGGCTGGCTGTTCGTCGCGGCGATGCTGCCCAACGCGCTCTGGGGTCTCGCCATGCCGACGATCCAGTCGCTGATGACCCGGCGCGTGTCCGAAAGCGAGCAGGGCCAGCTTCAGGGCGCGAACAACAGCGTCGGCGCGATCGCGGGTATCCTCTCCCCGCTCTTCTTCGGCGCGGTCTATTCCGCCTCGGTCGGGGGCAATCCCTTCTTCCCCCATATCGGCACGGCGTTCCTGATGGCGGCGCTGGTGCTGGCGAGCGCGGCGCTACTCGGCTGGCGCGCCGGTCGCCATGCGACGCCGCAACTGGACAGCGGCGCAGCGGGGCACTAACCGGGCGCGAATCCCTTAACCGCGCAACCAAAGGCGATTCCCATGACGCTGCCCCATCAGGACACCATCCTCATCGTGGATTTCGGCAGCCAGGTGACCCAGCTCATCGCCCGCCGCGTCCGCGAAGCCGGCGTCTATTCGGAAATCGCCCCTTTCACCGCCGCCGCCGAAGCGTTCGAGCGATTGAAGCCCAAGGGTATCATCCTCTCCGGCTCGCCCGCCGGCGTGCCGGAGGAAGGCAGCCCCCGCGCCCCCCAGGCCCTGTTCGACGCAGGCGTGCCGATCCTCGGCATCTGCTACGGCCAGCAGGTGATGAGCCATCAGCTCGGCGGCGAAGTGCGCCCCGGCCATGAAACGGGCGAAGGCGGCGAATTCGGCCGCGCCTTCCTGACCGTGACCGAGCCCTGCGCGCTGTTCGACGGCCTCTGGCAAGTCGGCGAGCGGCATCAGGTCTGGATGAGCCATGGCGACAAAGTCACGAAATTCGCGCCGGGCTTCAAGATCGTCGCTGTGTCGGACGGCGCGCCCTTCGCCGTCATCGCCGACGAACAGCGCAAATATTACGGCACGCAATTCCACCCCGAAGTCGTCCACACGCCCGACGGCGGCAAGCTGATCGCCAATTTCGTCCGCCATGTCTGCGGCCTCGCCGGCGACTGGACCATGGCCGAATTCCGGCAGGTCAAGATCGCCGAGATCCGCGAGCGGGTCGGCGATGGCCGCGTCATCTGCGGCCTGTCGGGCGGCGTCGACTCAGCGGTCGCCGCCGTGCTGATCCACGAGGCGATCGGCGACCAGCTGACCTGCGTGTTCGTCGATCATGGGCTGATGCGGCTCGGCGAAGCCGAACAGGTCGTCAGCCTCTTCCGCGAACATTATGGTATCAAGCTGGTGCATGTGAACGCCGAGGAGCGCTTCCTGAGCGGCCTCGCTGGCCTCACCGACCCCGAAAAGAAGCGCAAGTTCATCGGCGGCGAATTCATCGCCGTGTTCGAGGAGGAGGCGGCGAAAATCGGCGGCGCGGACTTCCTGGCGCAAGGCACGCTCTACCCCGACGTGATCGAATCGGTGTCCTTCACCGGCGGCCCTTCGGTGACGATCAAGTCGCACCATAATGTAGGCGGCCTGCCCGAGCGGATGAACATGAAGCTGGTCGAACCGCTGCGCGAACTGTTCAAGGACGAGGTGCGCGTGCTTGGTAAGGAACTGGGGCTGCCGGATATCTTCGTCGGCCGCCACCCCTTCCCCGGCCCCGGCCTTGCCATCCGCATCCCCGGCGAAGTCACCAAGGAGCGCTGCGACATATTGCGCAAGGCCGACGCCATCTATCTGGAAGAAATCCGGAGCGCTGGCCTGTATGACGCCATCTGGCAGGCGTTCGCGGTGCTGCTCCCGGTCCGCACCGTGGGCGTCATGGGCGACTATCGCACCTACGACAATGTCTGCGCGGTGCGCGCCGTCACCTCGACCGACGGCATGACCGCCGACATCTACCCCTTCGACGCCGCCTTCCTCAGCCGCGTCGCGACCCGCATCATCAACGAGGTCAAGGGCATCAACCGCGTGGTGTATGACTATACGTCGAAGCCGCCGGGCACGATCGAGTGGGAGTGACAAGGACTCGCGATCACGCGGGGCGTGACCGCGGCCTTGTCACTCGGCAGCGCGAGCTGCCGCATCTCATTGACCATAATCGCGACCTTAATCACCCGCCAAGGACGCTCTTCGCGTGATCGATGAACGCACGCAGTTTCGGCAGCACCTGCGAGCGCGAGGGGAAGTAGAGGAAGAAGCCCGGCGTATCCGGACAGAAGGGCTGCAGCACCTGCTGAAGCCTTCCCTGCGCGACGAGCGGCGCCGCTGCTGACGTCAGCGTATAGGCGAGACCCAGGCCCGCCGCAGCGCTCCCGACCAACAGACCTGAGTCGTTGACGACCATTCCACCTGCGACCGCCACCTCGACCTCCCGACCGTCGATTGCGAACTCCCAGCGATAGAGGTCGCCGCGCGCGGTGTTCCTGAAGTTGATGCAGCTGTGGTCGCGCAGATCCGCTGGCGTCGTCGGGCGGCCGTTACGGGCGAAGTAATCGGGCGCGCCGACCACCGTCATCGGTTCGGGCGGGGTCAGCCGCACGGCGACCATATCGGCGTCGACGATTTCGCCCAGCCGAATTCCGGCGTCGAACCCGTCGCCCACAATGTCAGCGAGCCGGTCCTCGACCAAGACCTCAACCGTCACCTCCGGATGTGCCGCGCGAAAGCCGGGCAGAAGCGGCTCGATGACGCCAGCCAGTGCAATGCGCGGCACGTTGAGACGTAGCGTGCCGCTCGGCCGGCCACCTAACGCAGACGCCGCGCGAAACGCAGAGGCGATCGCTTCTGCGCCCGGCTTGGCCTCGGCCAGGAAGCGGTGTCCCGCTTCGGTAAGCGATACGCTGCGCGTCGTGCGCGCGAGCAGTGCAACGCCCACGCGCGCCTCAAGCTGACGGATCGTCTGGCTTACGGCCTGGGGGGAGACGCCCAGTTCAGCGGCAGCCGCGGTGAAGCTCTGGCGTTCCGCCACGCGCAGAAAAGCGACGACGCCGTCGAGCAGATCACGCTGCACTATCAACTCCAACTTGAGAGTTCACCAATGATATAGCGGATTATCGCGGAAATGAAGCGCGCCTAAATTCATCGCATCGGGGGCCTCGGCGGCCCCGTCCCAAAGAGGAGGAAGCGATGATGCAGACCGACAATAGCCGCCGCACCTTCATCCGCGCCGCGCTCGCCGCCGGCGCCACCACGGCCGCCGTCGGGTTCGCCCGCGCGGCGCAAGCGCAGGAGACTCAGTCCATGACCAAGCTGCTCGACGGCAAGGCCGTCCTCGTTACCGGCGCAGCCCGGGGCATCGGCCGGGCAATGGCAGAAGCCTTTGCCGACGCCGGCGCAAATGTCGCGCTGCTCGATATCGCCGACCCCTCAGCCTATCGCACCGCGCGTGGCTATCGCGTCGCCAACATGTCCGAATTCGACGCCGCGGTCGCATCGGTCGGGCGGCGGGGCGGCCGCACGCTGAAGCTGGTAGCCGATGTGCGCGACCACGCTCAAATGGAACGCGCTACCGCGCGCGCCGCCGAGGCGTTCGGCGGCCTCGACGTCGTGCTCGCCAACGCCGGTTTCGTGGCTTGGCATCCGTTCGAGGACGGCACGCCCGCACAGTGGCAGGAGGTGTTCGACACCAATGTTCATGGCGTGTGGAACACGATGCATACCGCCATCCCGCACCTGCGCCGTCGCGGCGGCGGTCGGATCATCGCAACCTCATCGATCGGCGGTCGGTTCGGCGTGGCGGGCAACGGTGCCTACACCGCGTCAAAATGGGCGGTGATCGGCATGGTCAAGCAGGCCGCCGCCGAACTCGGCAAGCACAATATTGCGGTCAACGCCGTGGCGCCCGGCCCGGTCGACACGCCGATGTATCGGTCGGAGGGGCAGCGCCGGTCGATGGGCGCCGCGAGTGCAGCGGACCAGGACCGGATGCTCGCGCCGATGCTGCCCTATGGCGGCCGTGCTGTGCAAGATCCGCGCGAGATCGCCGACGCAGCGGTGTTCCTCGCGAGCGACGCCGCGCGCGGCATCAGCGGCGTCTCGCTCGATGTCGCTCTGGGGTTCAATGCCAGCTACACGGCGTGATGCTCGGACGCGAACGCACCCGGCGGTGGCGGCGCGGCTGGTCCGGGAACGCCACCGCACCATCTCACACGGACACGCGGCGAAAGCGATGCAGCGCCACCGCGCCGACCAGCAGCGCCAGCGCGAATAGCGCCAGCAGCTGCGCGACGGGCCGCACGGGCTCCGGCCGCCAGTCGAATGCGGGAAGCGCCGCATATTCGGGGCGCGTCATGATCGCGCCGCGGTCGATGAACCCGCCGAGCGCCGCCTTGGTCTGGCCCATATAGTCAACCGCCGCGCGCCGGAACGCGAGCGAGCGGCCAACATCGGTGCCGGCGGTCGCGGTCATCGCATCGGCGGCGATCATGGGCGGCGACAACCAGGCCAGTGCGCGCACGATGCCTTGTTGCCCGGCAAGTTGCGCGTCGAAGCGGCGGGCGATCGGTTCTACCGCCCTGTCGACGGTGCGCGCGATGCTGAGCGACTTGCGGACCGAGGCGAGCCGGCCTGCGAAGCTTTCCGACGCAAGGTCGGGATGGTCGTTCTCATACGCCGTGGTCGAGGACATTTCGGCGGCGCGGGCGGTCGCAATCTGCGCAAAGCGCGAGGGCGGCGGATAGGCGAGCTGCGCCGTAGCGGTGACGGCGGCGGGCAGCACCAGTGTCAGCATGGCCCAAACGGAGACGAGCGTCAGCGCTGCCGTCTCGGCCCCGATGCGGAGCGCGTTCACGAACAGGATCACCGCCCACCAGAAGGCGGCAAGCGCGACGGCCACGAGCAGCCACCATCCCGCCGCCGTGCCGCGCTCGTCGATCTGTGGACCGGTCGCGAGCAGCACGACGGCCGCCATGGCCAGCGGTCCCAGCACAAGCAGCAATCGCGGCACGCTTCGGGCGAGGAGCACGCGCGTCGGCGTGCCGCCCTGCGCCAGCAGCAGGCGCGCCGCGCCACTCTCACGGTCGGCGGCGAACAGACCATAGCCAAGCCCGATCAGCGCCAAGGGCATGAGCACGACCGCGACGAAGCCGAGGTCGAGCGAGCCTCGCGCGGCGGCTTCCGGGTTGTCGACGGCGGTGCGCTCGAACAGCGTGTCCACGCGCGAGCGCAGCGTCACCGTCGTCGCGTGCGGCTCGATCGCTGCCCGACCAGCGCTGAAGTCGGCGAGCGGCGGCGCGGGCGAGACCGCCTGGGTGCGCACCCAGTAGGGAACCACGATGGCGAGCGCCCGGTCGAAGTCCGGCGCGAACGCGCCTTCCACTCGCTCGCGCGCTTTCGCGTCGCCCTGCGCCGCGATCGCGCGCCCATCCAGTTGCTGGTCCATCAGCACCCGGCCGTTCGCGACGGCGAGCGCGCAGGACAGCGCGAGGAAGAGCAGCAGCACCCAGGCGAAGCGCTCGCGCGCCAGCAGCCGAGCTTCGAGCGCGATCAGGCGCAGCATCAGACGATACTCCGCGCGAGCCGATGGGATGCGAGGCGCAGCAGCAGGGCCGTGGCAAGAGCCCATGCGCCGAGGATCGCAAGATCGAGCCAGATGGTCCGCAGCGTCGCCCCCACGTTCGGCATGTGGAAGCGGAATTCGTCCGTCGCGCGCCACAGGGCGGAGCCCGCCTTATAGTCGAAGTCCTCGCCCGCGCCATGCTCGACCATGTCGCGATTGAGCGCCCCGATCATCGCGCGCCGGTGCGCCTCGGCCTGGTTCTGGAAGGCGAGCTGGTGCGGTCCGTCGGTGCCGGCGAGCGCGGTCGATACATTCTCCAGCGCCGGCACCGGCGACAGGAGCGACGCCCAGCGCATCGCCGCGCGCTGTTCGGCATGGATGGCGGCAAGACGGCCGAAATGGCGGTCGAAGACAACCGCGCCATGCTTCTCGCTCTCGTCGAGTTGCAAGCCGGCGAAGCTGACGGGCAGATCCTCGACCTTGCCGACGCCGTAGCGCTGCAGCACCGCTGCCTCAAACGCCTTGTCTTCGAACGGATCGGGCGCCTTGGCGAGGTCCGTGCGCAGAGCGCTCCAGAAAGCGTCGGGTGCGGGCGTCGGCGCGGTTGCCTGGGCGATCGCCACGCCGGCCCTGGGCGCGAGCAGCACGGCCACGCACCACAGGCCGATCAGGATCAGCATCGCGCCTGAAACCGTGCGGGCGAGTGCGGAGACGGCGACTGCCGCCGTCGCGACGATGCCGAAGAACAGGATGTACGCCAACGTCCATAATGCAAGCCGGAGCGGATCGACAGCGCCGGCCAGCAGCGCCGCCGCGATCCCGGCGGCGAGCACCGGGGCGGCGAGCAGCAGCGCAATGCGGGCCAGGCCGCCGAGCTTGCGTGGCAGAAGGCCACGGGCGTCCGCGCCACCAATGAGCAGCAGCGCAAGCGTGCCGCGCTCGCGCTCGCGCGCGACAAGGCCGGCGGCAATCACGAAAATCAGGAGCGGCACGATGGTCTGGAGCACCCAGGCGACGCTGAACGTGCCGAGGTCGAAGGCGATCGCCGCGTCGTCGATCGCACGGGCGCGCGCGCCATTCTGGTTGTGCGCCTCCATCCATATCGCCGCCCCTGCATAAGGCGTCACGCCGGGCTCCAGCACCGCGAGCGGCGTCAGCGGGCGGAGCGCCCAGGTGGCGAAGTGCGCGACCGAGTGCGGGTTGCGCTCGCCCTGGCTCTCCCAGGTGACGCGGTCGCGCCGCTCGGTCGCGACCCGGTCGGCCTCATAGGCCGCCACCCGCGCATAAGCCGTCATCACGGCGGCGAGGGAGAGCAGCACCATCAGCGCCGCCATGACCAGCAGCCGCCGGTCGCGGACGAACTCGCGCCAATCCTTGCGCGCGATCGCCGACGCCGCCGTCATGCCGCGCGCTCCGCCATATGGGTGAGGTAGAGCTGTTCCAGTTCGCCCGCCGAAAGGGTCGCAGGCTCGACCATGTCCACAAGGCGGCCGTGGCGCATGATGCCGATGCGGTGCGCCACTTCCTTCGCGCGGAAGATATCGTGGGTGGAAACGAGGAGCGCCGTGCCGCTCGCCGCCGTCTCGCGCAGGACGGTGACGAGGTCGTTGGCGGCGGCCGGATCGAGGCCGGACAGCGGCTCGTCGAGCAGGATCGCTTGCGCGCCCTTCATCAGCGCGATGGCGAGCCCGAGCTTCTGGCGCATACCCTTGGAGTAGCCGCCCGAGGCGCGGTCGATCTGTTCGAGCGGGAAGCGCAGACGCGACAGGATCGCGTCACGCTCGCTCATGTCGACGCGCTTGCCCGCAAGCTCGGCGAAGAACGCCAGATTCTCAGCCCCGGTGAGCGCCGGGTAAAGACTCACCACCTCGGCTACATAACCGAGCTTCGACCGCGCACCGGCCGGGTCGCTCGCGACCGAACGCCCGTCGACCAGCGCCTCGCCCGCGCTCGGCTCGGTGAAGCCGAGGAACAGGTTCAAGGTCGTCGTCTTGCCGGCGCCGTTCGCCCCCAGGAGGCAGATGATCTCGCCTGCCGCGACACTCAGGTCGAGGCGATCCAGCGCCAGGTGGTCGCCATAATATTTGGTGAGGCTCCGCGCCTCGAGCAACATGGTCCCGGTCATCAGAAGCTGGCCCTCAAGCTGGCCTGCACAACCCGGGGCTCGCCATAGTTGATCGAGCCGAAGTTGGCGGCGGTGAAATAGCGGGTGTCGAAGAGGTTCTTGACGTTCAGCTGGAGCGTGACCCGGTCGAAGCGATAGCGCGCGCCAAGATCGACGACCGTGAAGTCGGGAAGCGTGTCGCCCTCGTCGGTCGCCCGGCGCTTGCCGACATGGCGAACCCCGGCCGACAGGTCGGCGGCAGGCAGGCCGAAGGCGGCGCCGTCCAACGTCGCGAACGCGGCTGCGGCGTGGCGAGGCACGTTCAGTGGCCGCAGGCCCTGGTCGCCATTGTTGCTGCGAGTGATCTCGGCGTCGAGGAACGCATAGCCAGCCTGCACGCGGAGCATGTCGAACGGGCGGCCGGTCAGTTCCAGTTCGAAGCCGTCATGACGCTGCGCGCCGACGAGCACGCTGAAGCCGGGATTGGCGGGATCGCCGTTGACGATGTTGGTCTGGTCGATGCGGAACGCGGACGCAGTCGCTTCGACACGTCCGTCCTGCGAGCGCCAGCGCAGCCCCGCCTCATATTGCCGGCCCAGCGAGGGCGGCGGGGTCTCGCCGCTGGTGAGCGGGTCGAATCCGACCTGCGGCTCGAAGGATTCCGCGTAGCTGACATAGGGGTTGAACCCGCCGGGCGCGAGATACATCAGCGCGGCGTTGAAGGTGACCTTTTCGTCGTCCTGCCGACGGCTGGTGCCAGCGCTCGGATCGCGCGTCAGATTCTCGGAGTCGCTGTAGCGCACGCCCGCGACCGCCACGAACCGCTCGGCGATCTTGGCGCGGTACTGCGCATAGGCGCCGAACTGGGTCAGCCTGTTGTCGGACGCGAAGAAGGGGCCGAGCGGGACGGGCGCGGCGCCGTATACCGGGTTGAACAGGTCGAGCGGGGCGAGGCCGAACAGGTCGCCGGCATTGTCGTCATCATAGCGTTGATAGTCGAACCCGGCGACGATCCGGTGCTCGACCGCGCCCGTGCGAAATACGCCCTCAAGCTGATTGTCGAGCGCAAGCAACGTCCGGTCGGCGGTGTAGACGAAGCCGCGACGGTTGATCGCCGTATCGGTCGATCCCGGCCGCGGCGCCTGGACGATAGGGCCTTCAAGCGCAAAGTCGCTATATTTGAGCTTGGAGCGGAACTCCAGGGCAGGCGAGAAGCGGTGGCGGAACAGATAGCCAAGCTGCCATTGCTCGGACTCGATCCGCGGCAGGCCCGGCTCGCCCAGAAAGCGCGAACGCGGCACCCGGCCGCTCGCATTGGGCCGGATCGTGCCGGCGAGCGGCAGGCCGATGGTGCGGTCATACTCGTCGCGCTGATATAGGGCGATCAGGCTAAGCTGCGTGTCGCGCGACGGCGACCAGCTGAGCGAGGGGGCGGCGAACCGGCGCTCCGATCCGACGGAATCTTGCACGTCGTCGCGAGTCGAGACGACCACAGGCAGGCGAGCCGACCATGTTCCTGCGCTATCGAGCGCGCCGCCAAGATCGGCGAAACCGCGCACGAGACCGAAGCTGCCGACCTGCACGCCGACCTCCCGCACCGTCTCGGCGCTCGCGACCTTGCTCGTCAGGTTGACCAGACCACCCGGCGCGATCTGGCCGTAAAGCACGGATGCAGGGCCTTTCAGCACGTCGATCGACGCCAGGCCCCAGGGCTCCTGCTGTTGCAGATAGCCGGGATCGAGGCGCAGCCCGTCGCGAAACTGGTAGCGCGATTGGGAGAAGCCGCGGATGAGAAACTCGTCAAAACCCTGCCGCCCGGCAAGCTCGGCCTGGATCGATGGCGTGAAGCGCAACGCTTCCTCCACCGATATCGCGCCCTGCCGCTCCAGTTGTTCGGCGGGGATGACGGTGATGGCCTGCGGGGTTTCGCTGAGCGGGACGCTGAACTTCGACACGGAACCGGTGACGACGATCGGTTCGACGGACGCAGGCGCATCCGGCGCCTGCGGGCCTGGCTGCGCCAAGGCGGGCGTGACCCCTGCAAGCGCGATCGCCAGAAAGGCCGTTTCGTTATGCCAGCGCATCAGCTATCCCCCAGGAACCCGCTTGCTTGATATGTTATAGTATAACACATGACAACCCTTCTTCGCCTTCATGTCGCCCAGTGGCGGCAAATCCACTTGTGGCTCGCGCTTGTGCTCGGCGCGCCGATCGCCGTCGCGAGCGCCGCCGGGCTGCCGATCACATATTGGGAGCTGACCGACAGCTGGGCCGATCCAGCCTTCTACCGCGAGACGCGCGTCCAGCGGAACAGCCCCTGGCTCATTCGGCCGGGATCGACGCCAAAGAGGCCGAACCATGCCGCCTTGTCCTGCGCGCCGATTGCTTGCGTGCCCACATGAGCAGCCCGGTGACCACGAACATGCAGGTGGCGATGCCCGTCACGAAAATGGCGATGCGTCCGGGCCAGCCCAATGCCTTCCCGCTGTGCAACGGGAACTGCCATGCCAGGAGGACATCGCCCCCCGACCCGTCCGCCGCATGGGTGTCCGACATGATGCGACCGTCATGCGCATCGACGAATATCCAGCGGCGTCCATAGGGATCGATGTCGCGTTGGTCATAGACGCGAAGCCAGTAGAGTCCCTTGGCCGCGTTGAACGCCAGGCCATCGACCTGCGCCGATCCGGCGCGACCCACCGCCTCGTCGAAGCCGATCGGCGGCGCCAAGAGCGGCTCAGCCAGAGCCTGCCGCTGTTCGTCGATCCGCGGCGTCAATGGCGATATCGCGTTCACCGCCATCTTAAATTCCTCGTGCCAGTTGAAGTAGACGCCCGAAACCGCAAGCGTCAGCGTCACCGGAAACAGCCACAGGCCGATCGCGCGGTGCAGGTCGAAGATCCGCTTATGGCCTCTGGCGGCACGCCGGATGCGAAAGCTCTCGCGCCAGCGGGCGGCGTTTGGAAAGGATAGCGCCGCCGCGACAGCATGGTCGACCACCCACAGCAGCGACAGCAATCCGAGCAGCCAGGCCATCCACTCGCCAAGGTGCATCGAATAATGGAGCTTGTAGACAAAGCTGGTGATGCCACGCCTGGAAAGGTCGATCGCGTCATAGTCGCGCGCGCCGAGCACGCGTGCCGTCGCGGGATCGACGAACATCTGCCACGCGCTGGCCTTCGCTTCCTCCGGCGCGTCGGGGCGCTGGGCCAGATAGACGAGGTGGGTCGCGCGCCTGTTGTCGGCGATGTCGATATAGCGCACGAACTTGTCGGGATGGCCTGCCAGAGCGGCCGCCGCCACCCGGTCGAGCGGCTGCGGCGCGCCCGAGCTGGCGGTGAACAGATCCGGGTTCAGCGCCCGGTCGATCTCCTCATAGAAGACAAGGATCGAGCCGGTCGCCGCGATCAGGAACAGCCAGACCGCGCCCAACAGCCCGAACCACCGATGCCAGAGAAGGAGCGGCTGGCGGCGCACGGCTCAGAATTTCGCGCCGACCGAAGCGCGCACGGTCCGCGACGCCGACAGCAGCCGACCGCCGGCCGCCAAGCCGGAAAAGACCGCGGCGAACCCGCCTGCACGCGCCACCCCACGCGACATGATTGCTCCTGCGAATGATTTGCAAGAGTCGGTATCAAGCCGCCTGTTAAGAGTCAATCGCAAAAGCGGCGCGACCTTATGCAGCAGCGGCGTAGCCAGTGGTGGAGGGCGGCCGTCTCATCCGCCTTCTCGAAGACCGGACGCCGCCACTCTGCCTCCGCCATTCCAGCCGCTGGCAAATTCGCGTGCCAGCAACGATTCCGCATTGCATTGCAGCAAGCGGTGGCGTTTGATCGCGCCATGCTCAAGGCCGCGCTTCACCACCTCACCGCCTATCGCTACAGCCGCCCGATCCGCCTGGGGCCGCAGGTCATCCGCCTTCGCCCCGCGCCGCACAGCCGCACCAAAATCCCCAATTATGCGCTGAAGATCGAGCCGGCGAACCATTTCCTGAACTGGCAGCAAGACCCGCACGGCAACTGGCTGGCGCGGATCGTCTTTCCCGATCCGGTCGATCATTTCTCGATCGAAGTCGACCTGCTCGCCGATCTCGACATCATCAACCCGTTCGACTTCTTCGTGGAGCCTTATGCGGAGGACTATCCCTTCGCCTATGACGATCAGCTAAGGACCGACCTCGCCGCCTATTTCGACGTGGAGGCGCAGGGGCCGCTGTTCGAGGCGCTGGTGGCCGAGCATCAGGGGCATGAGGGCCGCACCGTCGACTTCCTGGTCGAGGTCAACCGCCGCCTGCAAAGCCAGGTCGGCTATGTCATCCGCATGGAGGCCGGCGTCCAGAGCCCTGAGGAAACGCTGGAGATCGGCACCGGCTCCTGCCGCGATTCCGCCTGGCTGCTCGTGCAACTGCTGCGCCGGCTGGGCTTCGCCGCCCGCTTCGTGTCGGGCTATTCGATCCAGCTCGTCGCCGATGTCGAGCCGATCGAGGGGCCGAAGGGGGTGACCCAGGATGTGGTCGATCTCCACGCCTGGGCCGAAGCCTATGTACCGGGCGCCGGCTGGGTCGCGCTCGACGCGACCAGCGGCATGTTCGCGGGCGAGGGCCATATCCCGCTCTGCGCTACGCCCCATTATAAGTCCGCCGCCCCGATCAGCGGCATGGCCGAACCGGCGGAAGTCGATTTTCATTTCGAAATGAGCGTCAGCCGCATTGCCGAAGCCGTGCGCATCACCAAGCCCTTCACCGACGCGCGCTGGGACGCGGTGATGGCGCTGGGCGCGCAGGTGGACGCCGACCTCCAAGCGCAGGACGTGCGCCTCACTATCGGCGGCGAGCCGACCTTCGTCGCCGAGGGCGGCGGCGAGGCGGGCGAATGGAATGGCGACGCGGTCGGCCCGACCAAGGCGTCCTACGCCGACCGCCTGATCCGCAAGCTGCGGGCGGAATTCGCGCCGGGCGGGCTGCTGCACCATGGGCAGGGCAAATGGTATCCAGGCGAAAGCCTGCCGCGCTGGGCATACGCCGTCTATTGGCGACAGGACGGGGTGGCGATCTGGCGCGACGAGAGCCTGATCGCCACCGATGATCCGCCGGACGGCGCGCGCGCGACCACGGCGGAGGACGCCCGCGCCTTCCTCGCCGCGCTCGCCGCGCTCGCCGGCAATATGGGTTTCACCGAGGAATACACCCACCCGGTCTATGAAGACCCGGCGGTCTGGATGGTGAAGGAAGCAGACCTCCCGATCAACACCGATCCGCAAGACCCCGCCATCGCCGACCCCGAAGCCCGCGCCCGCATGGTAAAGACCTTCGAGCGCGGGCTCGACCAGCCGGTCGGCTATGTCCTCCCCGTCCAGCGCTGGCAGGCGGCGGCGCAGACCCCGCGCTGGCAGAGCGAAATCTGGCAATTGCGCCGCGGCAAGCTGTTCGCGGTGCCCGGCGACTCCGCGCTCGGCTATCGCCTGCCGCTGGGATCGCTGCCGCATGTGCCCGAATCCGCCTACCCCTATATCCACCCCCGCGACACCAGCGAACCGCGCGGGCCGCTCGCCGATTTCCGCGCGCAAGTGAGCGAACCCGCCAGCCGCGAGGAAGCGCAGCGCGTCCAGCGCGTCGCCGATGCGGAGGGCGGCGCGGCGGCGCAGGAGCGGGTCGAGCAGGTCTTCATCGAAGGCGCGGTCCGCACCGCCATCACCGTCGAGCCGCATGGGCGCCATCTCTCGGTCTTCCTGCCGCCGGTCCGCGAACTGGAGGATTATCTCGAACTGATCGCCGAGGTCGAGCGCGTGGCGGAAGCGACCCGCATCCCCGTGAGGATCGAGGGCTATGCCCCGCCGCCCGACCCGCGCCTCAATGTGCTCAAAGCCACGCCCGACCCCGGCGTGATCGAGGTCAATGTCCACCCCGCCGCCAGCTGGGCCGAGACGGTGGACATCACCGAACGCCTCTACGCCGCCGCGCGCGAATGCCAGCTTACCGCCGACAAGTTCATGGTCGACGGCCGCTCGATCGGCACCGGCGGCGGCAATCATATCGTGCTGGGCGGCCCGACCCTCACCGACTCCCCCTTCATCCGCCGCCCGGACTTGCTGAAAAGCTTCGTCCTCTACTGGCAGCGCCACCCCTCGCTCTCCTATCTCTTCTCCGGCCTCTTCATCGGCCCGACCAGCCAGGCGCCGCGCATCGACGAGGCCCGGCATGACGGCCTCTATGAACTGGAGATCGCGCTGGCGCAGGTGCCCGATCCGATCCGCGAGGGCGTGGACAAGCTGCCGCCGCCCTGGCTGGTCGACCGGCTGTTCCGCAACCTGCTGGTGGACGTGACCGGCAACACCCACCGCACCGAAATCTGCATCGACAAGATGTTCTCGCCCGACGGCCCGACCGGACGCCTCGGCCTGCTCGAATTTCGCGGGTTCGAAATGCCGCCCGAAGCGAAGATGAGCCTCGTCCAGCAACTGCTGCTGCGCGCGCTCACCGCCTGGTTCTGGCGGCATCCGCAGCAGGGCGGCTTCGTGCGCTGGGGGACGGCGCTGCACGACCGCTTCATGCTGCCCCATTTCGTGTGGAGCGATTTCCTCGAAGTGCTCGCCGACCTGCGCGGCGGCGGCTATGATTTCGACCCCAACTGGTTCGAGGCGCAGCGCCAGTTCCGCTTCCCCGTCCATGGCGAAGTGGACGCCGGCGGCGTCGGCCTCGAAATCACCCATGCGCTTGAACCCTGGAACGTGCTCGGCGAAACCGGCGCGATCGGCGGCACGGTGCGCTACGTGGACTCCTCGACCGAACGCTTGCAGGTGCGCGCCACCGGCCTGGTCGCTGGCCGCCACATCGTCGCCTGCAACGGCCGCCGCGTGCCGATGACGCCGACCGCAGTGCCGGGCGAGGCCGTAGGCGGCGTGCGCTACAAGGCATGGGCGCCCGCCAACTGCCTCCACCCCCAACTCCCGACCAACGCGCCGCTCACCTTCGATATATTCGATAGCTGGAGCGGCCGCTCGCTGGGCGGCTGCGTCTATCATGTCGCGCATCCGGGCGGGCGCAATTACGACACGCTGCCGATCAACGGCTATGAAGCCGAAAGCCGCCGCAAGGCGCGCTTCCAGGATCATGGCCACACCCCCGGCCCGGTCGACATGCCCCCGCCCGAACTGCCGGGCGAATTCCCCATGACGCTCGACCTGCGCTTGCCGCACGCGGCAGGGTGATGGCAACGACCCTGACCCGCGACTGGGCCGACGCCTACCTCGCCGCCGCGCCGCAGGGCGATATGTTCGCCGGCGCGTCGGCGGAGATGGCCCCGCGCTGGCGCATGATGCTCGATCGCCTCTCGACCCAGGCGCAGGGCGATCCCGCGATCCTCGCCGATCATGTCGGCCGGCAGGCGGCCGAACAGGGTCTCGCCTTCCGCCTCACCGGCGACGAGCAGGAGCGCGCCTGGCCGCTCGGCCCGGTGCCGCTGCTGATCGGCGCTGCCGAATGGGCGCATATCGAGCGCGGCCTCGTCCAGCGCGCCGAGCTGCTCGAACGGGTGATCTCCGACATCTACTTGACCCAGTCGCTCGTCCGCGACGGCAAGCTGCCGGCGAGCGTCGTCACCGGCAGCCCGCATTATTGGCGGGTGATGACTGGCACGCCGCCGCCGCGCGGCCATCACCTCCATTTCTACGCCGCCGACATCGGGCGCGGCCCGGCCGGCGAATGGCGCGTCCTCGCCGACCGGGTTCGCACCCCCGTGGGCGTTGGCTATGCGCTGGAAAACCGCCTTGCTTTGTCGCGCGCCACCGGCGACCTCTTGAGCGCGCTGCACGCCCGCCGCCTCGCCCCCTTCTTCACCGAACTGCGCCGTGGCCTCGCCGCCGACTGCGCCCGCGCCGATCCGCGCATCGGCCTTCTCACCCCCGGCCGCTTCAACCAGAGCTATGCCGAACAGGCGCATCTCGCCCGCTATCTGGGGCTTCTGCTGGTCGAGGGCGACGATCTCATCGTCTCGGACGGCCGCCTGTTCGTCCGCACCATCCAGGGCTTGAAGCGCATCGACGGCCTGTGGCGCTGGATGGACAGCCGCTTCATCGATCCGCTCGCCTTCGATCCCAAATCGCGGATCGGCGTCCCCGACCTCTATGACGCCTGCGCGCGCGGCGGCCTCATGATCGGCAACTGGCCCGGCGCGGGCGTCATCGAATCGCGCGCCTTCGCCGCCTTCCTGCCGCAGCTTTCACGCGCACTGATGGGCGCCGACCTCATCCTCCCCAATATCGCGACCTGGTGGTCCGGCCAGCCGCGCGAGCGCGATCATGTCCGCGCCCGGCTCGACGATCTCGTCGTCGGCTCCGCCTTCGATCAGGACGCCCCCGGCCTCCCCCGTAGCCATTTCCTCCCCGGTTCCGCGCTCGACCCCGGCCAGCGCGCCGCCCTGCTCGACGCGATGGCGCGCCGCCCGATGGACTATGTGGGGCAGGAGCTGGTGAAGCTGTCCACCACCCCCGCGATCATCGAGGGGCAGCTCGCGCCCCTCCCCTTCACCCTGCGCCTCTTCGTCGCGCGCGACGCGGCCGGGCACTGGCGGGTCATGCCCGGCGCCTTCGCCCGGCTCGCCGCCCATGGCGACATTCGCGCGGCGCTGATGGGCCGGGGCGACATGTCCGCCGATATGTGCGTGGTCGATGACAAGCCCGCCCCGCCCGACAGCCTCTTGGGCGGCGGAACCCCCGCCATCCGGCGCATCGGCGGGATGCTCCCGGCCAAGGCGGCGGACAATCTCTTCTGGCTCGGCCGCTATATTGAGCGCGCCGAGGCCACCACCCGCCTCATCCGCGCCATCGCCGGCGGGTCGATCGAGGCCGATCTTGGCCCCTCGCTCGCCAGCCCCACCATGGCCCGGCTGGTCGATCAGCTCAGCCTCTGGGGCGCGGTGCCGGGCGGCGGCGCGGCGGTCGGCCCGCTCTGCGCGACTGCGCTCGGCGACGCGCGCCAGCCCGGCAGCGTCCGCGCGCTGATGGCCAACGTCGCCAATATCGGCGAAGGGCTGCGCGACCGGCTGGCGAGCGACTTCTGGCGGCTCGTCCGCCTGCCCCTCCCCGCCTTCGACGGCGCGGTCACCGAAACATTGCTCGACGCCTCCTCGCGCCTCATCGAGCGCTTCTCCGCTTTGTCGGGCCTGGCGGCGGAGAATATGGGCCGCAGCGACGGCTGGCGCTTCCACGACATGGGCCGCCGCATGGAGCGCGCCATCGCCGGCTGCCGCCTCCTCACCCTGTTCGGCGGCGACAATGCGAGCGACGATGATCTCATCCTGCTGCTCGACCTGATGGATAGCCAGATCAGCTACCGCACCCGCTATCTTTCCGGCCCCGCGCTCGCTCCGGTGCGCGATCTGCTCGCGCTCGAACCGCATAATCCCCGCGCGATCCTCTACCAGGCGCAGCGCCTCGCCGATCATGTCGCCGCGCTCCCGACCCTGCGCGCCGATGGAATGCCCGAAGAACCCCGCCGCCTGGCCGACGCGCTCGTCGCCCGGCTCGCGCCCCTGACCGGCGACATGCTGGCGATCGCCGACATCGCCGACGCCGAAAGCCGCCTGCTCGGCCTCTCCGACGCGATCGGCCAGCGCTATTTCCTTCAGGTGCGCAAGACCGAAAGCGCGGACCTGCTCGCATGATCTACCATGTCCGCCACCGCACGACCCTCCGCTACGCCGCGCCGGTCCGGCTCGCCCGTTTCAACCTGCGCCTGAAGCCGGCACCCTGGCCCGGCCAATGGACCTCCGACCACCAACTGAGCGTCGATCCCGCCCCCGCCATCATCGAATCGCGCCCCGCCGCCTGGCCGGTGCAGGTCGCGCGGCTGGTGATCGAAAGCCCCATCCGCGAACTCATCATCGAAAGCCGCTTCCGCGCCGGGGTGCAGGGCGGCGTCATCGCGCCGCAGCCCGACGATCCCGTCATCGCCTCGGTCGCTGACGCCGCGCTCGCCAATCGCGACATGGGGCCGGCCGCCCCCGCCCATTATCTCTACGCCTCCGCGCGCGCACCGCTGCTGGCGCAGATCGGCGCATGGGCCGGCGCGACCCTCGCCCCCGACCAGCCGATCGTCACCGCCGCGCTCGACCTTGCGCAGCGCATCCGCGCCGAGTTCCGCTATCAGGCGGGCGTCACCGATGCCGGCACCCCGGTCGCCGACGCCTTCGCCGCCCGCCATGGCGTCTGCCAGGATTTCGCCCATGTCATGCTTGTCGCGCTGCGCCACGCCGGCCTGCCTGCCGCCTATGTCAGCGGATACCTGCGCACCCTGCCCCCGCCCGGTATGCCCCGCCTCGTCGGCGCGGACGCGATGCACGCCTGGGTGATGCTATGGTGCGGGCCGACGCGCGGCTGGATCGGCTTTGATCCCACCAATGGCTGCATCGCGGGCGAAGGGCACCTCTTCGTCGCCATGGGCCGCGACTATGCCGATGTCGCGCCGATGGACGGCCTGTTCGTCGGCGGCGCGGGGCAGAGCCTGTCGGTCAGCGTTGATGTCGCGCCCGAGGAGGAGACGACGCCTAGCCGATCGCCTCGAACATCAGCTTCATCCCCCGGCGCGGCCGCACCGTCAGGCGGCTGATCGGCTCGGGCTTGAACCCGCTGGCGACGGTCAGCCGGTAACGGCGCACGATGCTGGCGATCACCGTCATCCCCTCCTGCTGGGCAAAGCCCGCCCCCACGCATACGCGCGGCCCCCGGCTGAACGGGAACCAGGCCTGCTTCACCATCTCGGCATTGGCGGGATCGGCGAAGCGATCGGGATCGAAACTGTGCGGGCACGCCCAGTTGTCCTTGTTCCGCTGCGTCAACCAGGGCGCGACCACCAGCATCGCGCCCGGCACCAGCTGCTTGTCGCGCATCTGCATCGGGCACGGCACCTCGCGCGGGAAGAAGGCGAGCGGCGGATAGAGGCGCAGCGTCTCCTTGAAGACGTTGCGGACCATATGCATGTCCTTCAGCATCGCGGCGGTAAAGGGCTGGTCCCCGGCAATCTCGGCGACCTCGGCCCGCGCCCGATCCTGGATATGCGCGCATTCGGCGAGCAGGTAGAGCGCCCAGGTCATGGTGCTGGCCGACGTCTCATGCCCCGCCAGGAAGATGGTCGCGACCTGGTCCATCAGCTCCTTGAAGGTGAAATGCGCCCCCGTCTCGGGATGCTTCGCCTCCACCAGCGACTGGAGGATGTCCTTATGCTCGCTCGCCTCGCCGGCGTGAAACGCATCGAACCGTGCCTCCACAATCGGACGGAACACCTCGCGGATCGCTTCCGCCGGCTGCTCTGACCTTTTCTCGAACCAGCGGCTCGGCAAGCCGTACAGCCCCAGCATCGACGCCGAATGCGACAGCCGCTGGAACCGCCCGAACGCCTTGTGGATGATCGCGGATCGCTTCAAGTCCAGCGTCTGCGAGAACAAGGTGCGAAAGATGATGTCCGCCGCGACATGAGTCATCATCGGATCGACGTCGATCGGGCGTGACCGATCCATTCCATCGATCCGCTCCAGAAAGGCGTCGGCCGCCCCCACCATCAGCGGCATCGACTTGGCGAGCGCGGTGTGGGCGAAGGCGGGATTGACCATCGCCCGCTGATTTTCCCAATCCTCGCCATTGGCGGAAAAGACGCTATTGCCGATCAGCGGCCACAGCCCCTTCACCAGCTCGCGATGCTTGGGAAATTCGGTCCCGCCCTTGAGGATGCGATCGACCAAAGGCAGTTCGTTGGCGATGTACATGAGCTGCCCCTTGCCCCGCACTTCGCCCATCTTCATCGTATAGCTTTTCTCGAACAGCACATGGATCCAGCTGTGCCAGCCGATGAAGAAGCGGCGCAGCATGGTGCGCTTGTTGCGCGTGGGTTGCGGGAAGGGCGGGGTGAAGAGCGGCTCGGTCATGGGATGGCCCGAAAGGCGGCGATGGCGTCGTCCAGCCGGCGCGGCCCGGCAGTCAGGCTGATGAAATCGACCGGCGACACGCTGTCTCCCACCCGCAGATAATCGAAATGCGCCTCATATTTGTTCGACCAGCCCTTATTGTGATTTTCCGGCCGGTAGAAAAGGTGAAAGCGCGGCGAGAGCATGTCCACCCGTGCGGCATGGGCTTCGCCTTCCAGCAAGAACGGATTGACGTTGAAATAGGCCGCGCCGTCGGGCGGGTAGGACAGGTCGACATAGCGGAAATGCTTGTCGGCGAGCGCTTTCAAGTCCGCATGATACCAGCGCGCATCGGTCCGCAGCGCAATCACCGGCACCACCTGACCCAGCCCCACCATCGCGAAATGATCCGGCAGCCTGTCGCCGCGCAGGTCGAAGATGCGCCGCATCAGCGACATGCCGAGGATCGTCCCGGCGCTGTGGGTCACCAGCAATATCTCGTCCCACGGCCCGTCCAGCTCCGCGACGATCCGCCGCGCGAACAGGTCCAGCCTTTCGTCCAGCGCCTCGCCCGGCCCCCGCGCCGCCAGCCCATGATGATAATAGGTGAAGCGCAGCAGCCAGGGCACCACCAGCTTGGTCAGCCATTTCCCCGAAAAGGCCGCGCTCACCCCGATCCCGATCAGCGCCGCCGCCCAGAAGGGCAGGACGGTCCACAGCAGGAGCGCGGGGATCAGCGCGAACAGCAACGGGATCATCACCGCCAGAAAGGGTGGGTAGCAGATGGTCAGCACCGGCCCCGGCCGCAGCCTCTTCATCCGCTTGAACTGCATGAAGCGCGCATGGCCGACATAGGTGGCGATCGACCGCCAGGCGAGGGTCAACGGATTGCGGACCCACACCTTTCCGACCAGATCCTCCCAGCGCAGATATTCATAGTCGGTCTCGACCCCGGCCGCCGGATTCTCGACCGTCCAGATCGCCGAAGACGCCGGCCCCGCCCGCCGCGCGCTCACATCGATGGGGTCGCCGGTCAGCGCGGCGTGCCGCGCCGCCTGCTCGCGATAGAGATGGTGATAGAAACGCACGCCGCGCGGGTCGAATCCGCCGAGATAAAAGACTTTGCGCTTGAACTTTTGCACCGGCCCCGCCCTAATCGCGCGCATGACCACGCCCGAACGCGACTACTGCTATTTCATCGACCACCGGAAATACAACCGCAATGTCGGTTGCCGGCGGCATGACAATATGTACGGCATCAATGGCGGCGGCAGCGAGCGCGACCGCTGGCGCGCGGACCTCACCTTCTACCGCCATATGAAGGCGAACGGCGATCCGATGGCGCTGCCCGCTTTGCTCGCCTGCCTCGCTTTCGGCTGGTTCTGCTGGAACTATCACCCCGGCAAGGGGCTGTGGCGCGGCCAGTTGCTCCGCCGCTTCGTGAAAGCGCCAAAATGAGCGTGCGTACCGTGCAGGTCGGCGAGGTGACGATCGCCAATGACCGCCCCTTCGTCCTCATCTCCGGCCCCTGCCAGATCGAAAGCCGCGACCACGCCCTCTTCATGGCCGAAGCCTTGTCAAAGGCGGCGGCGGGCGCGGGCGTCCCCTTCATCTTCAAGAGCAGCTTCGACAAGGCGAACCGCACCTCCGTCTCCGGCCAGCGCGGCGTCGGCATAGACGCTGGCCTCGCCATCCTCGCGGAGGTGAAGGCGAGCCTCGGCTGCCCCGTCCTCACCGACGTTCACGACGCGACCCAGGTGGAGGCTGCCGCGCAAGCGGTCGACATCCTCCAGATCCCGGCCTTCCTCTGCCGCCAGACCGACCTGCTGCTCGCCGCCGGCCGCACCGGCGCGGTCGTCAACGTCAAGAAGGGCCAGTTCCTCGCCCCCTGGGACATGGCGGCGGTGGCGCAAAAGGTCGCCTCCACCGGCAACGAGCGCATATTGCTCACCGAACGCGGCGCGAGCTTCGGCTACAACACTTTGGTCAGCGACATGCGCGCGCTGCCCGTCATGGCGCAGACCGGCTATCCGGTGATATTCGACGCCACCCATTCGGTGCAGCAGCCCGGCGGCTTGGGTTCAGCCTCGGGCGGCCAGCGCGAATACGCCCCCCTCCTCGCCCGCAGCGCCATCGCCGCCGGCGTCGCCGCCATCTTCGCCGAAGCCCATCAAGACCCCGACAACGCGCCCTCGGACGGCCCGGTCATGCTTCCGCTGGAATGGGTCGCGCCGATGCTGGAGAAGCTCAAGGCGATCGACGAGGTGGTGAAAGCATAACCCTTCCCCGTCATGCCAGCGAAGGCTGGCATCTCTCTTTTCTTCGGTCCTGGCGCGAACAGAAGAAGGGAGATCCCAGCCTACGCTGGGATGACGGTGGTTTCAAGGCCGCACCTGCCCCGTCCCCCGCACGATCCACTTATAGGTCGTCAGCCCCTCCAGCGCCACAGGCCCGCGCGCATGGAGCCGCCCGGTCGAAATGCCGATTTCCGCCCCCAGCCCGAACTCGCCGCCATCGGCGAACTGCGTCGAGGCGTTCCACATCACGATCGCGCTGTCGACCGCGTTCAGGAAATGCTCGGCGGTCGCCGCATCGTCGGTGATGATCGCGTCGGTATGGTGGCTCGCATGAGCCGCGATATGCGCGATCGCCCCGTCCACCCCATCGACCTGCGCCACCGACACGATCGCGTCGAGATATTCGGTGTCCCAATCCTCGTCCGCCGCCGCGCTCACCCGCGCGTCCATCGCCTGCACGCCGGCGTCGCCGCGCACTTCGCAGCCCGCGTCGAGCAATGCCGCCACGATCGACGCGCCTTCGCTAAAAGCCCGGTCGATCAGCACCGTTTCGGTCGCGCCGCAAATGCCGGTACGGCGCATCTTGGCGTTCACCACCAGGCTGCGCGCCATCGCCGGATCGGCCGCAGCATCGACATAGCTGTGGTTGATCCCGTCGAGATGCGCCAGCACCGGCACCCGCGCTTCCTCCTGCACCCGCGCCACCAGGCTCTTGCCCCCGCGCGGCACGATCAGATCGACGAACTCGGCGGCTTTCAGCAGCGCGCCCACCGCCGCACGGTCGGTCGTCGGCACCAGTTGCACCGCTTCGGCGGGCAGGCCAGCGGCGATAATCCCCTCGATCATCGCGGCATGGATGGCGCGGTTGCTTTCCTTCGCCTCGCTGCCGCCGCGCAGGATCACCGCATTGCCCGCGCGCAGGCACAAGGCCGCCGCGTCTGCCGTCACATTGGGCCGGCTTTCGTAGATGATGCCGATCACGCCCAGCGGCACCCGCACCCGGCTGAGTTCGAGGCCATTGGGCCGGACGATCGTGTCGATCACGCTGCCCAGCGGATTGGGCAGCGTCGCCACCTGCTCCACGCCTGCCGCCGCGCCCGCGATCCGCCCCTCGTCCAGCTTCAGCCGGTCGAGCATCGCGCGCGACAGGCCGTTGGCGGCGGCATTTTCCATGTCGCGGGCATTGGCGGCGATGATCGCCGGCGCATGGTCCCGCACCGCCTGCGCGGCGCGGCGCAAAGCGTCGGCCTTCTGCGCGTCGCTCGCCTGCGCCAGCACGGCGGCGGCGGCGCGCGCCCGCGCGCCGAGCGTCGCGATCAGCATTTCGGGGGTCTGGGTCAGGTCGTTCATGGAAAAGGTCTCGCCGGAATGGATCGAGCCGCGCCTTAGCATGAAAGCGATCCGCGACAAACGGGCTCCGCCGCCAAAGGTTCGACGGCCGGATCATGGGTCGCGAATGATCCGGCCGCCGGTGGGCGAACTGCTCCGCCTCGCCCTCGTCCTATCGAGTCCGCATCGCATCTACATACCCTATACGGGGTAGGGATGCGGCCTTTTTTTCATGACAATTCCGTAACAAAAGCGGCGGCGCCAGCCCGATCAGGCCGCCTGCGCCAGCTCTTCCTCCCGCGTCGCGCGGATCATCCGGCACGGCGGGATGTTGCGCCATTCCATCGCGTCGGAAATCTCGCCGAACAGCGGGCGCAGCAGCCGCATCACGAATCGCGAATATTGGTAGATCAGGAACGATCCGCCCGGCCGCAGCGCCGCCTTGGTCTCGGCGCAAATCTGCGCGCCGACGCCATCGGGCAGGGTCGAAAAAGGAATGCCCGACAGCACATAATCCGCCTCGACATGGCCCGCTTCCCGGATGAAGCGCCGCACGTCGGCCGCCGACCCATGGACCACCCGCAGCCGGGGATCGGCGATATGCGCCTCCAGCCAGGCCACGAAATCGGGGTTCAGGTCGATCGCGATCAGCATGGCGTCGGCGGGCAGCCGGTCCAGGATCGACCGGGTGAAGGTGCCCACCCCCGGCCCATATTCCACGAACAGCCGGGTCGATCGCCAGTCCACCTGATCCAGCATCCGGTCGACCAGCACGGCCGAGGACGGGATGACCGACCCGATCATGCCGGGATGCCGCACGAACTGACGGAAGAAGAGCGACCATTGGCTCCAGAATGACCCCGCGACATTATCATGCTTTTTCAGTGGAATGGAGGCCATCAACGCTCGCCTATTCTCTCGTGTCAAAATGCTGCGCATGGTCGTGCCGGGCGGCGATCGTCTTTGCAACAGACTTGTCATAAACACAGGAGGGACGGATGGGTTCATCCGCCGCCACCCGTTCCTCATCCTTCCCGGTCGCGCGATCGGACCATGCCCGGCGCGATGAAGCCGATCGGCGACACTTCCATCGCCCGCTGCTTCAGCTGCGACTGGATCTGCTCATATTCGCGCTCCATCTCCGGCGTCACCGACGCGCGCGTATCTTTGAGCGCCTCCTCGAAATGCGCCTGGGTCACCTTGTCGACGCTCAGCGACTGGCGCAGCGCGACGAGCCCGGCCCGCCGCACCAGATCCTCCAGGTCCGCGCCGGTGAACCGCTCGGTCTCGCGCGCCAGATAGTCGAGATCGACATCGTCGCCCAAGGGCATCTTGCCGGTATGGATGCCAAGGATGCGCCGCCGCCCGGCCTCGTCGGGCACCGGCACATAGATCAATTCATCGAACCGCCCCGGCCGCAACAGCGCCGGATCGACCAGAGTCGGCCGGTTGGTCGCGCCGATCACGACGACGGACTGCAATTCCTCCAGCCCATCCATCTCCGCCAGGATGGTGTTCACCACCCGCTCGGTCACCGCCGGCTCGCCCAGCCCCCCGCCGCGCGCGGGGACCAGGCTGTCCAGCTCGTCGATGAAGATGACCGTGGGCGCCACCTGCCGCGCCCGCGCGAAGAGGCGGGCGATCTGCTGCTCGCTCTCCCCATACCATTTGCTGAGGAGATCGCTCGATTTGGTCGCGATGAAATTGGCCTGCGCCTCGCGCGCCACCGCCTTCGCCAGCAATGTCTTGCCGGTGCCGGGCGGACCGTAGAGCAGAAAGCCCTTGGCTGGACGGATGCCGATGCGGCGAAAGGCGTCGGGGTCTTTGAGCGGCAGTTCGACCCCTTCCTTCAGGCGCATCTGTGCCTCGTCCAGCCCGCCGATATCGGACCAGCCGATATTGGGCGCCTGCACCATCACTTCGCGCATCGCCGAAGGCTGGACCCGCTTGATCGCGGACATGAAGTCTTCGCGCGTGACCGACAATTCCTCCAGCACATCCTGGGGAATCGTCCCTTCCTCCAGATTGAGGCGCGGCATGAACCGGCGCACCGTCTCGATCGCCGCCTCACGGCTCAGCGCCGCCAGGTCCGCGCCGACAAAGCCGTAGGTCATGCGCGCCAGTTCGGACAGGTCCACCTTGTCGCCCAGCGGCATCCCGCGAGTATGGATGCCCAAAATCTCGCGCCGTCCGCGCTCGTCGGGGACGCCGACGATGATCTCGCGGTCAAAGCGGCCCGGCCGCCGCAGCGCCTCGTCGATCGCTTCGGGCCGGTTGGTCGCCGCGATCACCACCAGATTGGCGCGCGGCTCCAGCCCGTCCATCAGCGTCAGCAACTGCGCGACCAGCCTTTTCTCGGTCTCGCCGGTCACATTGCCGCGTTTGGGCGCGATCGAATCGATCTCGTCGATGAACAGGATCGAGGGCGCGGACTTGCTCGCCGCCTCGAATATCTCGCGCAGCTGCTTTTCCGACTCGCCATAGGCGGAGCCCATGATTTCCGGCCCGTTGATGAGGAAGAATTCCGCCTCCGCCTCATTGGCGACGGCGCGGGCGAGGCGCGTCTTGCCCGTCCCCGGCGGCCCGTGGAGCAGCACCCCCTTGGGCGGATCGACCCCCAGCCGCTCGAACAGTTCGGGGTAGCGCAGCGGCAGCTCCACCATCTCGCGCAGCTGGTCGATCGTGTCGGCCATGCCGCCGACATCGTCATAGGTGACGTCGGCGCGGCGCAGCTCGCGCGGCTCCTCATATTCGGCGCGCAGCTCGACCTCGGTGTCGCCGTCGATGTGCACCACCCCCTTGGGCGTAGTCGATACGACCACCAGCCGGATTTCCTGGAGCGCATAGGCCGGCGCGGCCAGCATCTGGCGCAGCTGCGGCGGCATGTCCGTGGGCGGCACCTGCTGCTGCCCGGCGGTCGCGACGATATCCCCGGCGGCGAGCGGCCGCTGGAAGAAGACGCGCTTCAGCGCATCGGGATTGCCCTGGAGCCGCAGGTTATTTTGTGCAGGCGCGAACACCACCCGTTGCGCCGGGCGCGGCTCGATCTTGGCGATCTGGACGAAATCGCCCGACCCGACGCCGGCATTGGCGCGCTGGAGCCCGTCGAGCCGCAGCACGTCCAGCCCCTCATCCTCCTTATAGGGCCGCACCACCCGCGCGGAGGTCGACCGCTTGCCGATAATCTCCACAACATCGCCCTCGGCCAGATGCAGCTCCGCCATCACGGCGAGCGGCAAGCGCGCAAGTCCGCGCCCCGCATCCTCCGGCCGCGCATTGGCCACCTGTATCTTCCGTCCGGTCTTGTCCTGATCGGCCACGCATCGTCCCCGTCTTTGTCGCTCCGTAACGAGATAGGGAACGCGGCAGCGATCGGAAAGACCCTTGGGCAGGCGATAACATGGGACAAAAAAAGGGCCGGCAAAATGCCGGCCCGGAAAGTTTTAGGAGAGGATGCCTGAAAGGCAGTTCCTATATGCGTTGCAACGTGAAATATTGCAAGTGCGAAAGAAGATGACTGATTGCAAAAATTGCATCTTGCCATTTTGCCCGATTTCCTGCTCTTTAGGGGCAGGATGCTTGGAACCGGGCTGCGCGCCGTTCGATAAAGAGAATTGACGCGGCGCAGCGGATCGGGTTCGGACGATAGACGGAATATGCGCAGATTGCCGCCCCTCACGGCCCTTGAGGCCTTTGTTCAGGTCGCGCGCCTCGGCTCGGTCAAGGCGGCCGCGGAGGAGCTTGCGCTGTCGACTCCGGCGCTCAGCCGGCGCGTCCAGGCGCTCGAACGCTTCATCGGCCGCCCTTTGTTTGATCGCAAGCATCAGGCCTTGGAGATCAACGCCGACGGCCAGCGCCTGCTGGACGATATCGCCCCGGCGCTCGATTCGCTCAGCCTCGCGCTTGAAAATATCCAGAGCGGCGGCAACCAGCTTCGCCTGCGCCTCGCGGTCATGCCGCTCTTCGCCACCCAGCGATTATTCCCGCACCTCGGCAAGCTCAGGCAACAGCATCCGCAGCTCCATATCGACATCGAAACCACGCCCCATGCCGTCGCGCGCCTCGGCGAAGGGCTCGACGCCGCGATCGTCCTGTCGAAGGACATCGATCCTGCCCTCTACGCCCACCAGCTCGATCATGAGGAAGTCTATCTGATCGGCCGGCGCGAACTGCTGGAGGGGCCGCACGCCCTCACCAGCCCGGAGGAGCTGGCGCAGCAGACGGTCCTGCTCCACCGCGACATGGCGCTCTCCTTCGACGCCTGGAAGGAAGCGGCGGGGTTGCCCGACCTGCAACCGCTCGCGATCGACAATTATGATTCGGGCCAATTGATGCTGGAGGCCGCCGCACAGGGCCTTGGCGTCGCGGTCATGCACGCCAGCCATTATGAACAGGCGGGCGATCCGCGCCTCGTGCGGCTCTTCCCGATCCACGTCGACAGCCCCTATCGCTATTTCTTCGTGTGCCGCCCCCGCGCGCTCCAGACCCGCGCGGTGCGCATCTTCCGCGACTGGCTGGTCGCCGCCGACATCTGACGCGGAAATTTCCATCCGCGCGCTTAACCTCGTTTCCGCGCCGCCGTATTAAGGGGCATGACCGGGGGAACAACCATATCCGCTAGCCCGCAACATGGGCTGACCGACCGTCTGGCGCGCTGGGCGCGCGGCCTGTCGGGCCGATCCGAAGAGGATCAGGAGACAGATACGCAGCGACCCCGCTCCGGCAGCGCCTCCAGCCGCGAAATCAACCGCCGCCGCCAGCTTTATGCCGATATCGGCGACTTCCTCTTCGCCCATGACCTCGATCTCACCCCGATCAACTTCAGCGTCGCGCTCGATTATCTGACCGGCGCCAATATCGGCGTCGAAAAGGCAATCCGCGCCGTGATGATGGAGCGCGGCAAGATCACCAACGGCTGGATCGAAACGCTCGCGGCCGAACAGCGCAGTGACGAAGTCACCCCCGACTCGCTCGCCGCCATGCTCGACAAGGTCGAGGAAAATCTGAGCACCTTCACCGGGCTCATGCACGAATCCCGCAACTCGGCGAAAAGCTACGGCGCCGCGCTCCAGGAAGAAGCGAAGGAACTGGAAGGGCGCGACGGCGAGCCGGTGCTCGCCCGCCTCGTCGGCCTCACCCGCTCGATGGTCGAAAAGACCCGCCAGGTCGAAGGCCAGCTACGCGAAAATCAGAAGCAGACCCAGGCGCTCAAGTCGAGCCTAGAAAATGCCCGCCGCGCCGCCGAGCATGACCATCTGACCGGCCTGCCCAACCGCCGCGCCTTTGAAGGCGTGCTGCGCGAAGAGGTGAAAGCGGCGCAGGAAAATGGCGAAATGCTCTCGGTCGCCTTTTGCGACATCGATCATTTCAAGAATATCAATGACACCCACGGCCATGACACGGGCGACCGGGTGCTGAAATTCGTCGCCGGCTTGCTCGCCAAAGCGTCCAACGACCGCTGCCATGTCGCGCGCCATGGCGGCGAGGAATTTGTGATGCTGTTCCGCGGCAAGAGCGCCGCCGACACTTGCAAGGCGGTGGACGACGTGCGCGAGGATCTTGCCGGCCGCAGCCTCGTCAACCGCACCAATGGCGAGCGGATGGAGCGGGTGAGTTTCTCCGCCGGCGTCGCCAACGTGCTCGCCTTCGACGATCCGCGCGCCGCCCTCAAGGCCGCCGACCGCGCCCTCTACCTCGCCAAGGAACATGGCCGCAACCGCGTCTATCTGGCAGCGGAGACTGACTGACCGTTCTAGAGCGCCGAGCGCCAAACCCGAACCCCCTCCGTTCGGTTCGACTAGTCTTCGAGCGCAGTCGAGAAGGCGTATCGAGAACGCTTGCACCATCCTTCTCGACTGACGGTTCTCGACTTCGCTCGAACCTGCTCGAAGCGAACGGATCAGATTGAACGCGCAATGATCTAAAAATCCGGCTTCTCATAATGGGGCGGCGGGGTGATGACCTCCATCCGCTCCGACAGCAGCGGGCGGAAGGACGGACGCGACTTGAACCCGGCATACCAGCGCTTGACCGGCTCATGCCCGGCCCAGTCGATCCCGCCGAGATAATCCGCGACCGACAGATGCGCCGCCGCCGCGATATCGGCCAGGCTCAGCGTCCCACCCGCCATCCAGCTGCGATGGTCGAGCAGATAGTCCATATAATCCATATGGACGTTCGCCCGCTTCATCGCCTCGCGCAGCACGCGCGCGTCGGGCGGCGCGCGCTCGATCAGGCGCTTCTTCATCCGCTCGTGCAGCAGCGGGCCGACCACGTCGCCATAGAAATTCTGGTCGAAAAAGGCGGTCAGCCGCCGCACTTCCGCCCGCCCCGCCGCCGTGCCGGAAATCAGCGGAAATTTCTCCACCGTCTCCTCGAAATATTCGCAGATCGCCTGGCTGTCGATCAGCGTCACGCCCTTCTCCTGTTCGACCATGACCGGCGTGGTGCCGGCGGGGTTCAGGTCCAGAAACTCGTCCCGCATCGCCCAGGGCGATTCGCGGATCAGATCATAACCGATCCCCTTTTCGCCCAGCAGCAGCCGGACCTTGCGGGAAAAGGGGCAGAGCGGGAATTGATAGAGCAACCACATAGGCGATCCCTGTTAGGCGCGCGGGGCTGAAGGGGAAAGCCGCAAAATGTCGTTCCGAGCGCGAGGCGCATAAGGCGGGCGATCGCGCCCCTTCGCCATGATAAACGGCATGTTGCACCCTTCCGAACCGGCTATCGGGGCGATAGAAGAGCCGCCAAACTGGTTGCGCGATGGAAAGGATGCCCGATGTCTGACGATTATTTCCCGGTGCCGGGCGCATGGGCCAGCGAGGCGCTGATGGACCGCGCGGCCCGCGACGCCGATTATCGCCGCTCGATCGAGGATTCGCACGCTTATTGGCTCGACCGGGCAAAGCGGCTCGACTGGATCAAAGCCCCCACCCTCACCAACCAAAGCAGCTTCGCCGAAGCCGATTTCGGCGTCCGCTGGTTCGCCGACGGCGTCCTCAACGTCAGCGCCAACTGCATCGACCGGCACCTTTCCGAACGCGCCGATCAGATCGCGATCCTCTGGGAGCCCGACGCCCCCGACGCACCCACGCGGTCCTACACCTACGCGCAAGTGCATGAGCAGGTCTGCCGCCTGGCCAATGTCCTCAAGGGCGCGGGCGCGAAGAAGGGCGACCGCATCACCGTCTATATGCCGATGATCCCGGAGGCTGCCTTCGCCCTCCTCGCCTGCGCCCGGATCGGCGCGATCCATTCGGTCGTGTTCGGCGGCTTCTCGCCTGAAGCCCTCGCCGGCCGCATCCAGGATTGCGATTCGACCTTCGTCATCACCGCCGACGAAGGCTGCCGCGCCGGCAGGAAAGTCCCGCTCAAGACCAATGTCGACGCCGCGCTCAAGGACTGCCCCGGCGTCAGGACGGTGCTGGTGGTGAAAGCCACCGGCGGCGACATCGCGATGCAGCCGGGCCGCGACCTCTGGCTGCACGAGGAAGCGGCCAAGGTCGCCGCCGACTGCCCGCCCGAGCCGATGAACGCCGAAGACCCGCTCTTCATCCTCTACACGTCGGGATCGACGGGGAAGCCCAAGGGCGTGCTGCACACCACCGGCGGCTATCTGCTCTGGGCCAGCCTCACCCACCAACTCTGCTTCGATTATCGCCCCGGCGACATCTACTGGTGCGCCGCCGACATCGGCTGGGTCACGGGGCACAGCTATATCGTCTACGGCCCGCTGGCGAACGGCGCGACGACCTTGATGTACGAAGGCGTCCCCAACTGGCCCACCCCAAGCCGTATCTGGGAAGTGGTGGACAAGCACCAGGTCCAGACCATCTTCACCGCCCCCACGGCGCTCCGCGCGCTGATGAAGGAGGGCGACGATTATGTGACCCGCACCAGCCGTAAGTCGCTCCGCCTGCTCGGCACGGTCGGCGAACCGATCAACCCGGAGGCATGGCGCTGGTATCATCATGTCGTCGGCGAGGATCGCTGCCCGATCATCGACACCTGGTGGCAGACGGAGACCGGCGCGGCGATGATCGCACCGATGCCGGGCGCCACCGACTTGAAGCCCGGCTCCGCCACCCTGCCGATGCCCGGCGTCGTGCCGCAGATCGTCGATAGCGAGGGCAAGGTGCTGGACGGCGCGGCCGAGGGCAATCTCGTCATCGCGCAAAGCTGGCCGGGTCAGATGCGCACCGTCTGGGGCGATCATGACCGCTTCTTCCAGACCTATTTCACCACCTTCCCCGGCAAATATACCACCGGCGACGGCGCGCGCCGCGACGCGGACGGCTATTACTGGATCACCGGCCGCGTCGATGACGTCATCAACGTCTCGGGCCACCGCATGGGCACCGCCGAAGTCGAAAGCGCGCTCGTGCTGCACGAGGCCGTGGCGGAGGCCGCCGTCGTCGGCTTCCCGCATGACGTCAAGGGCCAGGGCATCTACGCCTATGTGACCTTGAACAGCGGCGAGGAACCGAGCGACGCCCTGCGCGCCACCCTCGTCAAATGGGTCCGCACCGAAATCGGCCCGATCGCCACCCCCGACGCGATCCAGTTCGCCCCCGGCCTCCCCAAGACACGCAGCGGCAAGATCATGCGCCGCATCCTCCGCAAGATCGCGGAAGGCGAGGTGTCGGCGCAGGCGCTGGGGGATACGAGCACGCTCGCCGACCCGTCGGTGGTGGACAATCTGGTGGAGAACCGGGTGGGGTGAAAGGTCGCGCGGCCGCAACGGGCCAGCGATCTCCGGTTGAATTTAGCCCTCAGATCGTGTATCTGTGCGTTTCTGCCAAAGTCACACTTCGACTTTCGTTACAGAACCCCCGGCACGGCAATGACGGGGGTTCGCTCGTTTGGGGACGCGCGGCAACGCGCCCCCGCCCGTCGCCCAACCTGTGATGACCCTGACTCATCTCCCCTCCCCGGCGGGGAGGGGGCGGGGGAGGGGGAGCGAGGCGAAGCCGAGCGTCCACGCTGTCGTTGGTACACCCCCCACCCGGCCTCCCCCTCAAGGGGGAGGGGCCTTGTAGGTCACGATCATTGCAGGTTGGTATTATTTGGAGCGCGAAACCTCTACAATCTTGAGAACCAAGGTCGCGAAGGCGAACATCGCCCCAAGGGCGATGCCGACTTCTGCCAAATTCACAACTTCTACTCCTTTCGGTACGCGGCGCTATTGCCGCGCATCCGGATTAGGAGATGTCGCCGCCCACTTCCATTAAACCTTTTCAGACCATCTCGCCCGCCAGCAGCTTGGGCAGCGCGCCGGATTGCCCCCGCGCCTCCGCCATGAAGCGGTTCTTGAGCGGGGTCGCGCGCTGCACCGCCGCCAGCCCCGCGCGGCGCACCAGCGAGGGCAGCTTGCCCGGCACGTCGAACAGCCGCACCAGACCGTCCATCGCCACGCTGGTCATCATCGCGTCCAGCCCGCGCCAGCGCTGATACCGGGCCAGCAACTGCGCGTCGCCCGGATCGAGCCCCAATCGCATCCCGTCCACCAGCACCTCCACCAGCGCAGCGACATCGCGGAAGCCCAGATTCACCCCCTGCCCCGCGATCGGATGAATCGCGTGCGCACTGTCCCCCACCAGCGCCAGGCGCGTATCGGTGATCCGCGCCGCATGGTGGAAGCCCAGCGGATAGGAGGATCGCGGCCCCGCCAGTTTGATCTCGCCCAGAAATCCGCCGATCCGCTTCTGCGCTTCGGCGAGCCAGGCGCGCTCGCCCAGCTTCAGCATCGCCGGCGCCTGATCGGTCGGCACCGTCCATACCACGGCGGACCGGGTGCCCGGCAGCATCGGCAGCAGCGCGAAAGGGCCGCCGACATAGAAAATCTCGTAGGCGGTGTTGGCGTGCGGCACCTCATGGTCGATCGCCGTCACCATGGCGGTATGTTTATACTGCCAGCGCGTCGTGCGGATGCCCGCCGCCTCGCGCGTCGGGCTGTTCCGCCCTTCCGCCGCCACCAGCAAAGCCCCGCCGATCGTCGCCCCGCTCGCCAGCGTCAGCGTCACGCCATCGGCGTTGCGATCCACATGCACCGCCCGGTCGGGCTGGAAGATGGTGAGATTCTCGGCCTCCGCCGCCGTCCGCGCCAGCGCCACGCGCAGGTCGCGATTAGGCACCATCACCCCCATCACCCCGTCGTCGCTATCCGGCGCGAAATCGAGCGCGCCCGGTTCCAGCCCGTCGCTCACCCAGATGCGGTCGATCGGGCAGCCCTTGCCCTCCAGATGCGGCGCGACGCCGATCGCGCGCATCATCGCGAGGCTGGTCGAGCTGATCGCCGACACCCGCCCGTCGAACCCGGCGGCGGTGGTCGCGACCGGATCGGCCGGATCGATGACGGCGCAGCGCACCCCATGGCTGGACAGAGCGATGCCAAGCGTCAGCCCGACCAGCCCCGCCCCCAATATCACGACGTCGTAGCGTTCCATGGCCGCTTATCTAGGGAGCGACTGCCGAATTGGGAAGCACCCCGACGCCCGGCCTGCCCGAAAGGTCAGAGCTGCGCCCCCCCCGATCGTCATCCCCGCGACCCGAAGGGCGACCGAAGGTCAACGCGGGGATCCATCTCCTACGCTATCCTCTGGGCGAAAGGTCGGGAGATGGATTCCCGCCTTCGCGGGAATGACGAAAAAGTGAGAGTCGTAGGCGTAACACCCCAAACGGAAAGCTAACGGGAAGGACTCAAACCCGCCGCACCCACCCCGCCGGATCGGCCACCGTTCCCCGCTGGATACCCGTCAACTCACCCCGCAGCGCCTCGGTCACCAGCCCCCCATCGCCATTGCCGATGGTGAAGTCGCCGCCCGCGCTCTTCACCGTGCCGATCGCCGTCACCACTGCCGCCGTGCCGCAGGCGAAGGCTTCGCGCAGCTTCCCGCTCGCCGCGTCGTCGCGCCATTGCGCGAAGCTGTAGCGCTCCTCGCGCACATCATGCCCCTTGGAGCGCGCCAGGCTGATGATCGAATCGCGGGTGATGCCGGGCAGGATCGTCCCCCCCAGCGGCGGCGTCACGATCGAGCCATCCTCCATCACGAAGAAGACGTTCATGCCGCCCAGTTCCTCGACCCACTTATTCTCGGCGGCGTCGAGAAAGACGACCTGGTCGCACCCGTGCGATATCGCCTCCTTCTGCGCGACGAGGCTCGCGGCATAATTGCCGCCGCACTTGGCCGCGCCCGTCCCGCCCCGCGCCGCGCGGGTGAAATGCTCGGACACCCACAGGGTCACCGCCTTCTTGCCGCCCTTGAAATAGGCGCCGGCGGGCGAAGCGATCACGCAGAATATATATTCGTTGGACGGCCGCACGCCGAGGAAGGTCTCGCTCGCGAACAGGAAGGGGCGCAGATACAGGCTGCCCTCGCCGCCCGGAATCCAGTCGGCGTCGATCTTCACCAATTCCTCGCACGCCTCCAGGAAGATGTCCTCGGGCAACACCGGCATCGCCAGCCGCTCGGCCGACGCGGCGAAGCGGCGGGCATTCTCCTCCGGGCGGAACATGGCGATGCTGCCATCCTCCAGCCGGTATGCTTTCATCCCCTCGAAAATCTCCTGCGCATAATGGAGCACCGCGCAGGCCGGATCGAGCTGGAACGGCGCGCGCGGCTCGACCTTGTGGCTGTGCCAGCCCTGCCCTTCGGTGTAGCGGATCGTCACCATATGGTCGGTGAACAGCCGTCCGAAGCCGGGATCGGTGAGCAGGATCGCGCGCTGGTCGGCCGCGACAGCCTGGCTGTTGCGGGTGACGGTGAAGCGCGGCGTCTGCTCAGCGGCCATGGTGAGTCTCCTTGATCTGGCTCGAAGGCGCTCGCCTATGTCACAGTGCGCCTTCTGAAACAATGGGTCATATATACTGACCTATTATCACAACAGGGCCAGCCGCCCCGCGCTGGCCTCTTCCCGCGCCGCTGCCGCCTCGCTATCGCCGCCCTATGCACTTCTTCTCCGACAATGCCACCCCCGTCTGCCCGCAGGTCATGGCCGCCATCGCCGCCGCCGATCAAGCCGACCACGGCTATGACGGCGACCGCTGGAGCGCGCGGCTCGACTCTGCCTTCTCCGCGCTGTTCGAGACGGAGGTGAAGGCGCTCTGGGTTGCGACCGGCACGGCGGCGAACAGCATTGCGCTCGCCACCCTCTGCCCGCCCTATGGCGGCATCCTCGCGCATGAGGAGGCGCATATCGTCATTGACGAGTGCGGCGCGCCGGGCTTCTTCACCCATGGCGCGACGATCATGCCGCTGCCGGGCGACGGCGCGAAGCTGACGCCCGATACCGTCGCGGCGAAGCTCAAGACGATCCGCCCCGACGTCCACCAATCCCCCGCCCGCGCGCTCAGCATCACACAGGCCAGCGAATATGGCCGCGTCTATCTGCCCGCCGAAGTCGCCGCGCTCGGCGATCTCGCCCGCGCTTATGGCCTCGGCTTCCACATGGACGGCGCGCGCTTCGCCAATGCGGTCGCTTGTCTAGGCTGCGCGCCGGCCGACATCACATGGCGCGCGGGCGTCGACGCCCTTTCCTTCGGTTGCGTCAAGAATGGCGGCATGGTGGGGGAAGCCCTGCTCTTCTTCGGCCCACAGGCCGAGGTGCGGGCCGAGGACGCGAAGCGCTGGCGCAAGCGCTCGGGCCATCTCTTCTCGAAGGGCCGCTATCTCGCCGCGCAAATCCTCGCCATGCTGGAAGGCGACCTCTGGCTCGCCAACGCCCGCGCCGCCAACGCCGCCGCGCGGGCGCTGGCCCAAGCAATCCCCGCCCGCCTGCTTCACCCGGTCGAGGCCAATGAGCTGTTCGTGCGCCTGACCGCTGATGAGGCGGCACAACTGCGCACGCGGGGCTTCGACTTCTACGACTGGGGCGATGGCGCGGCGCGGCTCGTCACCAACTGGGCGCAGGACGCGGCCGCCGTCGCTCCGTTCGCCGCCGCGCTGGCGGCGCTCGACCCATGACGACGCGCCCGACGGCGATCGCAGTCCCCTTCGCCCTCGTCACCCTCATCTGGAGTTCGACCTGGATCGTCATCCGCGACCAGATCGGATCGGTCCCGGCAAGCTGGTCGGTCTGCTACCGCTTCCTGCTCGCCGGCATCGCGATGGCGCTCTTCGCCCGGATGCGCCGCGTGCCGCTCGGCATCGGCGCGCCGGGCCTGCTCTTCGCCGCCGCCGTCGGCCTGACGCAATTCGTCCTCAACTTCAACTTCGTCTATCGCGCGGAGCATTATTTGACCTCGGGCGTGGTGGCGGTCATCTATGCGATGCTGCTCATCCCCAATTCGATCTTCTCGTGGCTCTTCTTCCGCCAGCCGGTTGGCCGCCGCTTCATCGGCGGGTCGCTGGTTGCGGTCGCGGGCATCATCCTCATGCTGCTGCACGAATATCGCGCCGCCACGGTCAGCCCGGACGCGGTGCTGCTGGGCGCGGCCTTCTCCTTCGCCGGGCTGCTCAGCGCTTCGGCGTCGAACGTCATGCAGGGAATGGAGGTCTCGCGCCGCCTGCCGATGATCGCGGTGCTGACCTGGGCGATGCTGATCGGCGCTGGACTGAACGCTGCGTTCGCCTGGGCCACGGTCGGCCCGCCGCAGTTCGATCCCCGGCCCGCCTATCTGCTCGGCGTCGCCTGGCTCGGCATCGCGGGGTCGGTCGTCACCTTCCCCCTCTATTTCACGCTGATCCAGCGCATGGGCGCAGGGCGCGCCGCCTATACCAGCGTCCTCATCCCGATCATCGCCATGCTGATCTCGACCCTGGTGGAGGGCTATCGCTGGTCCCCCCTCGCCATCGCCGGCGCGCTGCTGGCGATCGCCGGCATGGCGATCGCGCTACGGGCGAAAGCGGCCTAGCGCCGATCAGGTCATCCAACCTCCGTTCGGGCTGAGCCTGTCGAAGCCCCTACTTTCCTTCGAAAAACACTGCCCTTCGACAGGCTCAGGGCGAACGGTTTTTAGGTGATGGGCGGTGCGTCACCCCACCCGATAGCGCTGCTTGGCGGCGTTCACCCGGTCGATCAGGCTCGTAATCGGCGGCGACTCCCGCCCCACGCGCCCCGGCGCGGGCATGGCTTTCATCTGACGGCTGAGGGCGGCGAAGCGTTGGTCGAAGCGGCTCATGCCCCGCTTGTCGAGCCCAGAGGTTAATGATGCGTAAACCACGCGTCAGGCCGCATCACAGGCACGCCCGCAGCCCTTCCGCATAGGTCGGATAGAGCGGCCGCCACCTGAGCAGCCGCTTCGCCCGCCCGTTCGCCACCCGCCGGTTCTCGGCATAGAATCCCCGCGCCATCGGCGACAATTGCGCTTCCTCCATCGATTGCAGCGGCGGCCACGCCAGCCCCAGCAAATCGCACGCCGCCTCGATCACGCGGTTCTGCGCGCAGGGCAGGTCGTCCGCCAGATTATAGACCCCCGCCGGCCCATCGAATGAGGCGATCACGCCCGCAACGATATCGTCCACATGCACCCGGCTGAAAACCTGCCCGGTCAGGTCGATCCGATGCGCCCGCCCTTCGCGCACCCGCTCCAGCGCCGACCGACCCGGCCCGTAAATGCCCGGCAACCGAAAGCGCCGCATATCGGCCCGCAGCGCGCCCCACGCGAGATCGGCGGCGACTCGCGCCGTTCGCCGGCCCGCACCGACCGGACTGCCCTCATCCACCCAGGCGCCTGCCGCGTCGCCATAGACGCCGGTCGAGGACAGATAGCCGGTCCACAGCGCCGGCGCGGCGGCGATCGCATCGCGATAGCGGACAAGCACCGGATCATCCTCGCCCTCCGGCGGCACCGACGAAAGGATATGGCTCGCCCCGGCAATGGCGGCGCGCACCCCGCGCTCATCCTCGAACGCCAGCACATCGTCTCCGGCGCTCCGCCGCACGCCCGTCACGCGCCACCCCTGCCCGCGCAGCCGGTCAGCCAGCCGCGAGGCGGTATAGCCCATGCCCAGGATCAGCATATGCGGCATCGCACCGGAGTCTCCGTGCTCCTGTGAAAGCAGGAGCCTAGGGTCGACTGTCCTGCCCTCAATCCTGGGCTCCTGCTTGCGCAGGAGCACTGACGGTCAAACCGTAAAACTCTCCCCACAGCCGCAGCTACCCTTGGCGTTGGGATTGTTGAACACGAAACCGGCGGCGAAATCATCCTCCACCCAGTCCATCGTCGATCCGACGAGATACAGCACCGACGCCCCGTCGATATAGAGCACGCCGCCCGGCGTCTCGATCTTCTCGTCGAATTTCGCCTCTTCGCTCACATAATCGACCGAATAGGCAAGGCCGGAACAGCCGCGCTTGGGGGTCGACAACTTGACCCCGATCGCGCCTTCGGGCGCCTGGTCCATCAGTTCGGCTATGCGCCCCTGCGCGCTCGGCGTCAGAAGGACGGCCGCCGGCCGCGCGCGGGTCTTGGTGATAGTCTCGCTCATCTTCTACCTCTTTCACCCCTCCCCTTCAGGGGAGGGGACGGGGGTGGGGTGGTTGCGGCACGCGCTTCGGCTGCCCCACCGCAGCCATCACAGCATCCCCAGTTCGAGCTTCGCCTCGTCGCTCATCTTCTGCGGGTCCCACGGCGGATCCCACACGAGGTTCACCTCGACATCGCCCACCCCCGGCACCGCGCCGACGCGCAGTTCGACCTCGCCCGGCATGGATTCGGCGACCGGGCAATGCGGCGTCGTCAGCGTCATGGTGACGACCGCGTGGCCATCGTCGGTCACATCGACGCCGTAGATCAGCCCCAGATCATAGATATTGACCGGAATCTCGGGATCGTAGATTTCCTTGAGCGCATCAATGATCCCGTCATAGAGGCTCCCGCCCGGCTCGCCCGCCGCCGTCTCGACCGGCTTCTGCGCCAGAAACCCGTCCAGATAGTCGCGCTGGCGCGGTTCCTCCACGCGCGCCTTGGGCGGCGCTGCCACCGCATCGACTTCCTCGACCATGATCTTTCTTTCCTCGGTCATCCGAAGATCTTCCTCACTCGTTCCAGTCCCGCGACCAGCGCGTCCACGTCGCTCTCGTCGCTGTAAATGCCGAAGCTCGCCCGCGCCGTCGCCTCGACGCCCAGATGCCGCATCAGCGGCTGCGCGCAATGGTGGCCGGCGCGGATCGCGACCCCGCCCTCGTCCAATATGGTGCCGACATCGTGCGGATGCACCCCCTCCACCTCGAAGGACAATATGCCCGCACTGTCCGCCGGCCCGAAGACGCGGACGCTGTTGATCTGCTCCAGCGCCGCCCGCGCCTTCCCCACCAGCGCGCATTCATGCGCGTGGATGCGATCGAGGCCGATGCCCTCCACATAATCGATCGCCGCCGAAAGCCCCACGACGCCGGTGATATGCGGCGTCCCCGCCTCGAACCGCGTCGGCGGCGGCGCATAGGTCGTTTTCTCGAACGTCACCTTGTCGATCATCGACCCGCCCCCCTGATAGGGCGGCATCGCGTCGAGCAGTTCCTTGCGCCCCCACAGCACGCCGATCCCGGTCGGGCCATAGAGCTTGTGCGCGGAAAAGACGTAGAAATCGCAATCGAGCGCCTGAACGTCCACCGCCAGCCGCGGCACCGCCTGGCACCCGTCGATGAGAATCTTCGCGCCTACCGAATGCGCGATCTCGGCCGCGCGCCGGCAATCCAGCACGCTGCCGAGCACATTGGACACGTGCGCCAGCGCCACCATCCTGTGCGCCGGCATCATCATCGCCGCCATCGCGTCGAGATCGATCCGCCCGTCCGCCGTCAGCGGCACCACGTCGATCGCCGCGCCGACCTTTTCCGCCACGATCTGCCACGGCACGATATTGCTGTGATGCTCAAGGCAAGACAGCAATATGCGGTCGCCGGCTTTCAGTTGAGTCCCCGCCCAGCATTGCGCGACCAGGTTGATCCCCTCGGTCGCGCCACGCACATAGACGATCTCGCTGTCCGACGCCGCGCCGATGAAGCCCGCCACCTTCCGCCGCGCCGCCTCATAAGCCAGCGTCATATTCGCCGACCGCTCATAAACGCCGCGATGCACCGTCGCATAATCCGCCCCATAAGCCCGCGCGATCGCATCGATCACAGCGCCCGGCTTCTGCGCGGTGGCCGCGCTGTCCAGATAATGCCAGTCCCCCACGCCGGGAAAATCGTGGCGCAGGCTAAGTCCGGCGGCCACGCTCATATCATCCTCCCCTGCAAGGGGAGGGGGACCGCCGCGAAGCGGTGGTGGAGGGGTGTCACCCTATCGATAGCGGGACACCCCTCCGTCAGGGCTTCGCCCTGCCACCTCCCCTTAAAGGGGAGGATGATGTCGTCCCTCATACCAGCGCCTCCAGCTTCGCCAGCGCCGCCGCCTCCAGCGCGCCCTTGACCGCTTCGTCCTCGACCCCGTCGAACACCCCCGCGACGAACGCCTTCAGCAGCAAAGTCTTCGCCGTCGCCGGGTCCATCCCCCGGGACGCCATGTAGAAGAGCGCCGCCTTGTCCAGCTCGCCCACGGTCGCGCCATGCGCGCATTTCACATCGTCGGCGAAAATCTCCAGCTCGGGCTTCGCGTTCGCGGTCGCGGTGCGGTCGAGCAGCATCGCCTTCACCGACTGGAACGCATCGGTCCGCTGCGCATCGCGCGCGACGTTGATGCTGCCGAGATAGCTGCCCACCGCCCGCTGCCCCAGGATCGACCGGATCGTCTGCCCGCTGGTCGCGTCGGGCTGCGCGTGGCGCACCTTCGTCACGATCTCCAGCACCTGGTCCCCGCCGCCGATGATCGCACCGCCCAGCTCGAAATGGCTGCCCCGGCCCAGCGTCACGTCGAACGTCACCCGCCCCAGCCGGCCGCCGACATTGAGCAGATGAAAGTCGCACCGCGCGCCATCGGCGATATCGATGACATAATCATGCACCGCCACGGACCCCTCCGCCGCATCCTGCAACAGATGATGCGCCGCGCTTTCGCCTGCCGCGACCTCGATCCGCGTCGGCGCGGGCAGGGGCCAGACGGACGCGACGGCCTCCACATCGCTGTAGCGCCAGGCTTCGTCCCGGCGTGTCGGAAGATCGAGCAGGCTCATCGCGCCTTATCCCTCAGCAGTGCGAAGAGCAGGCCCAGGCCCGCCCCCCACATGATCGCCGCCGCGCCGAACTGGGTCGCGCTGCTGACGGAGGCGTAGAAGGACGGCGCAAAGCTGATGGCGAGCCCGTCCAGCAGCAAGGCGGTCAACGTCCCCCATGCCATCAGCGGCACGAGCTGGCCGGGGCCGGCGCGCGTCGCCAGCCGGACTATGTCGACCGTCAGCCAGCTGCTGACGATGATCGCCACGAACAGGATGGCGGACATTCTGCCCCCGTCGAACAGCCAGGGCAGGAAATGCACCAGCCGCGCCGCCGCGAGCCACAGGATCGCGCCGATCAGGATGGCGATCAGCCTCTTCCTCGCGATCGTCACGCCACCACCTCGGCATAGCCCTCGCGCTCCAGCGCCAGCGCCAACTCCGGCCCGCCCGACTTCACGATCCGGCCCCCTGCCAGCACATGCACATAGTCCGGCTTCACATAGTCGAGCAGCCGCTGATAATGGGTGATGAGCAGCACCGCCTTGTCGGGACGGCGCATGATCGCGTTGATCCCCGCGCCCACGATCTTGAGCGCATCGATGTCCAGCCCCGAGTCCGTCTCGTCCAGGATCGCCAGCTTGGGGTCGAGTATCCCCATCTGCACCATCTCGGCCCGCTTCTTCTCGCCGCCCGAAAAGCCGACATTCACCGGGCGCTTGAGCATGTCCATGTCCAGCCCCAGCAGCCCGGCCTTCTCCTTGGCGAGCCGGATGAACTCGCCCCCGTTCAGCTCCGCCTCGCCCCGCGCGCGCTTCTGGCTGTTGAGGCTCTCGCGCAGGAATTGCAGGTTGGACACGCCCGGTATCTCGACCGGATATTGAAACCCCAGGAACAGCCCCGCCGCCGCGCGCTCGTGCGGCTCTTGTCCCAGCAGGTCGACGCCGTCAAAGGTCGCGCGCCCGCCCGTCACGTCATAGCCCGGCCGCCCGCCCAGCGTATAAGCCAGCGTCGATTTCCCCGCGCCGTTCGGCCCCATGATCGCATGGACCTCCCCCGCGTTGATGCGCAGCGAGAGACCCTTGAGGATCGCCTTGCCGTCGATTTCATTGGACAGGTTTTCAATATCAAGCATGAGCCATTCCCGGCGTAGATGTTCTAAAAATCCTCCCCTTTAAGGGGAGGTGGCAACCCGAAGGGTTGACGGAGGGGTGTCCCGCTATCGAGGAGGCGAACCCCCTCACCCCCCATGCGCCCGCTGCAACGTTCGCGCGGTCCAGAAGGCCATGTCGCGCACGTCGCCCGGCGCGGGGAACAGCGTATCGATATGCCGCTTGATCGGCATATAGGGCCACCAGTCCGCGTCCTTCTCGGGTGGTCCCTTCTCCAGCACGCCCGACACGAACTCGGTCACCGGCCCCATGCGCGCGAGGTTGGGCGCCTTCGCCTTGTGAAACGCCTTGTCGCTCTTGAGCTTTTCGGTAAAGGCCGCGTCCCCCTTCTCCAGCGCCGCGCGCGCTTCGGCCTGATAGGCGTCAAGATCCCCAAAATCCTTCCGCGCCCGCGCCTCCAACTCGCCCTCTTCCAGCTCATAATCCTCGGTCAATATGCGGATCGCGGCGGTCCATGACTGGCCATTGCCAACATCCTCCGCGAAATCCGCGAGAGCATCCTGAATATCGTCTTCGTCGCTCATTATTTTTTCACCGTCCCAGAATTTTGCGTAGCGGCTTTATTACGAGATATGCACTGATCAGCAGCGGCGCGTAAAAGATCATCAGATCAGCCCATTTGTCCCGACCGAATACCGGAACACGAAACCCGTTCGCATCATAACCCAAGCCGATGAGCCAGAGCGGCAAAATGACGACCGCCCAAAGCAGTAACAAAGCCAGCATTGCCAAACCGCTACGCTTACTCATGGCGATGCCCTTTTTAGCCCCTCCCCTTCAGGGGAGGGGTTGGGGTGGGGCGCTCGCCGATCGGGAAGGCTTTCGAGACGATCGAGCAACGCCCGCGCGACGCCTTCGAGATTGCCCATCACATCGGCGTTCGTAACGCGGAAAACATGATAGCCCTGCGCTTCCAGCTTCGCCGTGCGACGCGCGTCAGCGCTTGAATCGAGGTGCGTATCGCCATCGACCTCGGCGATCAGCCCTTTGCGCGGGCAAAGGAAGTCAGCAATAGCATCGCCAATTACAGCTTGTCGGCGAAACTTATATCCCCCTAGCTGGGAACGAGACAGGATGCTCCATAGCCGCGTTTCGGGTTCCGTTGGATTATTGCGGTTGTTGCGAGCATTTTCACCAATCGCATCGAGCCGCCCAGCCGAAACGCCCCACCCCCGGCCCCTCCCCTGAAGGGGAGGGGAGTCGATGGATACCGCCCAGTCATGAAGGTGGGTCTGTTCACCCATCACCCCACGCTCCCCTCCAGCGAAATCCCCAGCAGCTTCTGCGCCTCGACCGCAAACTCCATCGGCAGCTGCTGCAACACCTCGCGCGCGAAGCCGTTCACAATCAGCCCCACCGCCGCCTCCTGGTCCAGCCCGCGCTGCATCGCGTAGAACAGCTGATCGTCGGAAATCTTGCTCGTCGTCGCCTCATGCTCGATCTGCGCGCTGGGGTTGCGCACTTCGATATAGGGCACGGTATGCGCGCCGCACTGGTCGCCCAGCAGCAGGCTGTCGCACTGGGTGAAGTTGCGCACCCCCTCCGCCCCCGGCGCCACGCGCACTAGCCCCCGATAGGTGTTGTTGCTCCGCCCGGCCGAAATCCCCTTCGACACGATGGTCGACCGCGATCCCTTGCCGTTATGGATCATCTTCGTGCCGGTATCGGCCTGCTGCATATTGTTGGTCAGCGCGACCGAGTAGAACTCGCCGACGCTATTCTCGCCGTTCAGCACGCAGGACGGATATTTCCAGGTGATCGCGCTCCCCGTCTCCACCTGCGTCCAGCTGACCTTGCTGTTGCGCCCCTGGCACAGCGCCCGCTTGGTCACGAAATTATAGATGCCGCCCTTGCCCTGCTCGTCGCCGGGATACCAGTTCTGCACGGTCGAATATTTGATCTCGGCGTCGTCCAGCGCGACCAGCTCCACGACCGCGGCGTGCAGCTGATTCTCGTCGCGCATCGGCGCGGTGCAGCCTTCGAGATAGGAGACGTAAGACCCCGCGTCCGCCACGATCAGCGTCCGCTCGAACTGCCCCGTATTCTCCGCATTGATACGGAAATAGGTGGACAGCTCCATCGGGCAGCGCACGCCCTTAGGGATGTAGACGAACGTCCCGTCGGAAAAGACCGCGCAATTCAATGTCGCGAAATAATTGTCGCGCATCGGCACGACCTTGCCCAGCCACTGGCGCACCAGATCGGGATATTCCTTCACCGCCTCCGAAATCGAGCGGAAGATGACCCCCGCCTCCTCCAGCTCCTTGCGGAAGGTGGTGGCGACCGAGACGCTGTCGAACACCGCGTCCACCGCGACCTTGCGCGCGCCCTTGACGCCTGCCAGCACTTCCTGCTCGGCGATCGGAATGCCCAGCTTCTTGTAAGTCGCCAATATCTCGGGATCGACCTCGTCCAGCGAATTCAGCTCCGCCTTCTTCTTGGGCTCTGCATAATAATAGGCGTCCTGATAATCGATCGGCGGCACATTGAGCTTCGCCCAGTCCGGCGCTTCCATCGTCCGCCACATCGCAAACGCCTTCAGCCGCCAGTCGAGCAGCCATTGCGGCTCGCCCTTCTTGGCCGAAATGAAGCGAACGGTATCCTCGTTCAGCCCCTTGGGCGCGAAATCCTGCTCGATCGCCGACGACCAGCCATGTTCATAGGCCGACGCGCGCTCCGCCGCCTCATGCGCCTCGCGGTTGCGGATGTTCATCTCGTCGGTCATGCCATTTCTCTCGTCAAACTCGCGATCGTCACCCCGGCGAGCGCCGCCCGGATCGCATCATTCGCGACATTCATGTGCGGACGGATGCGGCACTCGGTCTCCAGATTGCAGTCATGCGCGCCCATTTCGGCGCAGGCGGTCATGGCGATCGGCCCTTCCACCGCCTCCACCACATCGGCCAGCGTGATCGCGGCGGGCGGGCGCGACAACCGCACCCCGCCGCCTGTCCCCCGGCTCGATTCGAGCAGTCCCGCCGCCGACAGCCGGCTCACCAGCTTCTGCGCGGTGGGCAGGGGAATGCCGGTCTCGGCGCTCAGCGTCGTCGCGTTCATCCGGGCCGCACCACAGTGGCGCGCAGCGGCGCTCATCAGCACCACGGCATAATCGGCGAAACTCGACAGGCGCATTGCGAACCATTCTCAAATCGGACGGAATCGATCCGATTGCCCGCATGTGGTCCCCCGCGCGCGCAGAATCAAGCCTTTTATGCGTGGCTCAGGACAGCCGGTTGAGCACCGCCACATCGCCGCCCAGCGACCGGCGCAGCAGGGTGAGCTGCGCCACGGCGCTCGGTTCGGTCTGCAACTGATGCGGGGTCAGCCCAATGAAATGTTTGATTTCCCGGATGAAGTGCGACTGGTCGTAAAAGCCGCCCTCCTCGCACAATTGCTGCCAGCTCTCCCCGTCGAGCGCGATCCGCGCCGAACAGCGCAGCGCCCGATATTTGCGCGCGAGCAGTTTGGGCGGCGCGCCATAATATTTGTTGGTCAGCCGCGCGAGCTGGCGCGGCGACAGGTCGGTGGTCTCCGCCAGCGCCTCCAGCCGGGGCGATCCCTCGTCCATCAGCCAGGCGTCGACCGCCGCCAGCAGCTGCCAGGTCGCGGGCCGCAGCGCCTTCACCAGCCGCGCCAGCTCGGCCCAGCATAGCTCGGCCATCGCATCGGCATCCCCGCCCAGCGCACGCAGCCGCATGAGCAGCCCCGCATAGGCCGGCCCGCGCTCGGCGGCGAGGTCGCACAGCCGGTCCGCCAGCCCGCTCGCGTCCCCGCCATGGAGCGACATCCAGCCGGCGGGCAGCAGCGACACGCCCACCACCTGAGCCGGCCGGTCAAGCTCGAAGCGAGTCGCGCCCATGGTCGGCCCCAGCAGGCAGACTTCGGGCGTCTCCATCACCATGCCGTCATGGAAATAATAATGGCCCCCGCCCGTCAGCATGAAGCGCAGCTGCGGGACGTCCGCCCTTGTTGCGTCTGCGTAACGATCGGCGGAAACCGAGAAGATATAGAGCGATCCGAAGTAACGGCGCAGCGCCTCGGGCGGCGCGAAATAGCGCAGCCTGACCGGACCCTGCGCCGCCGCCACCGTATAGGATAGCGGCCCCTGGTCATCGGGCAGCGCAACGGCGCTGCCGCTCGCTTCGATCCAATGCGACCCCATTTTCAAACCCCTGCGCAGCACTATGCGCGGACGGCTGTCACGCGCAAGCGTTTCCGTGCGCTTAACCCTGTCTTGTCGGTCAAAAAAATGGCGATGATGTGCTTTGCAAACCCGATATCGCGCGCCGAGCAGGGCATCCTCCCCTGGAAGGGGAGGTGTCGCGCGCGAAGCGCGTGACGGAGGGGTGTCGCCCTATCGATAGCTGGACACCCCTCCGTCTGGCCTGCGGCCATCCACCTCCCCTTACAGGGGAGGATTTTCGTTCTGGGTCTTTAAAGGACATAATCGCCAAAAAAATGACCCGGCGGCCTTTGGGGGCCACCGGGTCAGTAAAAGGTCTCATCGGCCAATCGGCCTAAGAGCCTTCGGGTCGCAGGGGCGCTTTACGCCCGAATCGGGGCAAGATTATTGGACGGATCGGACATTTCGCGGTCGCAAACCGTCTCATTGATGACGTTTTCTGTCATCAAATTGCGTAGGCGCGCGGGTGTTGCCGCATCGCCACAGCGACTCGACGTTGCACTGCGGCGCTGGCATAGCCGCGCCATGCTCTACCGCGTCATCCGCCCGCTGCTCTTCACCCTGGACGCCGAACGCGCGCACAATCTCTCGATCGCCGCGCTGCGCATGATGCCGACCGCCGCGCCGCTCCGGCCCGACCCGATGCTGGAGATAGAGGTCGCCGGCATCCGCTTCCCCAATCCGGTCGGCCTCGCGGCGGGTTATGACAAGGATGGCCGGGTGGCGCACAAGATGCACGGCCTGGGCTTCGGGTTCGCCGAACTCGGCACGCTGACCCCGCTCGCCCAGCCGGGCAATCCGCAGCCCCGCCTGTTCCGCCTGGTGGAGGATCGCGCCGTCATCAACCGCTTCGGCTTCAACAATGGCGGCCAGGGCGCGGCGGCCGACCGCATCGCCCGCTACCGGCAGGACAAGGGCGTGGGGCCGGTGATCGGCATCAACATCGGCGCGAACAAGGATGCGGCGGACCGTATCGCCGACTATGTCACCGGCGTCACCTGCATGGCCCCGCTCGCCGATTATCTGACCGTCAACATCTCCTCCCCCAACACGCCGGGCCTGCGCGCATTGCAGGACCGCGCCGCGCTCGACGAACTGCTGGCCGCCGTCATGGCGGCGCGCGGCCGGCAGCGCATCCCCATCTTCCTCAAGGTCGCGCCCGACCTCGAACCCGCCGATATGGAGGATATCGCGCTTGCCTGCACCGACCATCAGGTCGATGCGCTGATCGTCTCCAATACCACGATCGGCCGTCCGCCTTTGCAATCGCGCCATGCCGGCGAAGCGGGCGGCCTGTCGGGCGCGCCGCTGCTCGAACTGTCGCACCAGCGGATCAAGGATTTTCACGCCCTGCTGCGCGGCCGCATCCCCCTGATCGGCGTCGGCGGCATCGCAACCCCGCACCAGGCCTATAAACGCATCCGCGCCGGCGCGTCGCTGGTCCAGCTTTACAGCGCCCTGGTCTATAAGGGGCCTTATCTCGCGCGGCGGATCAACAAGGGCCTGAAAGACCTGCTGAAACGTGACGGCTTCGCCACCGTCGCCGACGCCGTGGGCGTGGACGCCTAAGCCACGCGCGCCAAACAAGTTGCAGCGCACAATGCAATGTCTATCCTGCCCCCTATGACCTTCCGCCTCCCCGGCCTGCTGGCCCCGCTCGCCCTCCTCGCCTTCGCTCCGAACCCCGCCGCCGCCCGCACCCCCGTCCCCCCCTCGGCCACCGTCTCCGCCGCCGATCCCCGCGCGGCGCTCGCGGGCCAGGAGATCCTCCGCCAGGGCGGCAGCGCCACCGACGCCGCCATCGCCATGATGCTGACGCTGGGGGTGGTCGAACCGCATAACAGCGGCATCGGCGGCGGCGGCTTCATCCTCCACCATGATGGCCGCACCGGCGCGCTGGAGACGCTCGACGGCCGCGAGGCCGCGCCCGCCGCCGCCCGCCCCGACCGCTTCCTGAAGGACGGCAAGCCCCTCTCCTTCCGAGAGGCCTGGCCCGGCGGCTATTCGGTCGGCGTCCCCGGCAACCTGCGCATGGCGTGGGACGCGCACAGGAAATGGGGCAAGCTCCCCTGGGCCGATCTGTTCCAGCCCGCGATCCGCTACGCGCGGGACGGCTTCCAGCTCGGCGAGCGCACCGCCACCGCGCTCCGCGCCACGCAACAGGTCTGGGCCGATTTCCCGGAGATCCAGAAGCTCTTCTGGATCGACGGCGCGCCGCCCCCGGTCGGCACGACGCTTACCAACCCGCCGCTCGCCGCCCTCTACCAGCGCATCGCCGCCGAAGGCCCCGACGCCTTCTACACCGGCGAGAATGCCAGGCTCTTGAGCGCCGCCGTCACCAACGCGCCGAAAAACCCCGTGCCGATGACGGAGGCCGACATCGCCGCCTACCGGGCGATCCCGCGCACGCCCGTCTGCGGCAAATATCGCGTGTGGAAGGTGTGCGGCATGGCCCCCGCCTCGGCCGGCGGCATCACCGTCCTCGAAATCCTGGGCATGGTCGAGCGCTTCCCGCTCAGGCAATGGGGCAAGGACGATCCGCGCAGCTGGCACGTCATCGCCGAAGCGATGCAGCTCGCCTATGCCGATCGCGACACCTGGATCGGCGACCCCGCCTTCGTGTCGGTCCCGGTCAAGGGGCTGACCTCCCCCGCCTACTTGAAGCAACGCTCCACCCTCATCCGCCTCAACAGGGCGCTTAACGACTATAAGCCCGGCACGCCCCCCGGCGCGCCGCCCCGCACCCCCGCCAAGCCGCAGCCGGAAGAAGGCACCAGCCATTTCGTCGCGGTCGATCGCAACGGCGACATCGCCGCCTGGACCTCCACGATCGAGAGTTTCTTCGGCAGCCAGCTCGTCGCGAACGGCGTGATCCTCAACAACGAACTCACCGACTTCAGCTTCACGCCCGAAAAGAACGGCGCGCCCGTCGCCAACCGCGTCGAACCGGGCAAGCGCCCCTTGTCCTCCATGTCCCCGACCATCGTCTATGATGCGAAGGGCGTCCCTGTCTTCACCGTGGGCGCGGCGGGCGGCAAGACCATCATCATGCAGGTGGCGAAAGCGCTCATCGCCCATTTCGACTGGGGCCTCTCGGCGCAGGACTCGATCGCGCAGGGCCTCGTCTATTTCAACGGCGACGGCCTCGTCCTCGAACAGGGCACCGACCGCGAAGCGCTTAAAGCCCCGCTCGAAAAGCTCGGCCACCGCGTGAGCATCACCCGCCTCGGCCTCAAGGCCAACGCTGCCGAGCGCCTCCCCGACGGCCGCTGGCAAGGCGCCGCCGACCCCCGCAGCCCCGGCGTCTCGCTACAGGAATAACGCCCCGTCGCCCCGGCCCTGAGCCGGGGCCCCGCTTCTTATCTTCCTTCGCGGGGAAGAAAGCGGGATACCGAGTCAAGCCTGTCCTGAGCTTGTCGAAGGGCCTGTGCTGCCGGTAGAGGAGAGATTCTGGTTCGCGCAGAGGCGCAGAGGCCGCAGAGCTTATAAGTGCCGCCAGAGGCGGCTTTCATATCCACTCCGCGCCCTCTGCGCCTCTGCGCGAATCCGATTCACCTCACCCCTTCAAATCCAGCCCCGCCACATTGAACGTGAACGGCGCGGTCTGTTCCTTGCCGTCCACCACCAGGTCGACCGTCACTGTCTTCGCCTTGCGAATCGCGGCATAGGCCCCCTGTGACGGCGCGATGGTAATGCCGTCATCGTTAGTCGCCACCCGCCCCTTCCATTCCTCGGCCTTGCCCCCGTCGATCCGCGCCTTGATGCGGCAGTCGGACAGGTCGCAGGTGAAGGGCGCGCCGACCAGCTTCACCGTCACGTCCGCCGTCCCGTTCTTGAGCGGCTGCACCAGCAGCACGGAGAATGTATCCGGCGCGGTCATCGTCTGCACCGCATTGGCGCTGCCGATATAGGCGACCTTCGCGCCCTTCGCGCTCTCGCCCTTGCCGCCTTCATATTTCCAGGTCTGGCCGATCTGCTCGCGCTGGGTCGGCCCTTCGTTCTTCTCGCCCGAACAGGCCGCCAGCGCGGCCACGGCCGCGATCGTCAGGATGGCGCGCATCGCTCGTCTCCTCATGCGTTGGTTACGCAGGGAGAATGTTCGGTGTCACATATGGTTGCCTGGCGCGGGATGGCTTGATGTTCCCCGGCGAAGGCCGGGGTCCAGTCCGGAGCGTGGAACTGGACCCCGGCCGTCGCCGGGGAACATACCCTTGCACTTGATCTTAGCTATATCGCGCGGCGGTTTCGCGGATCAGCGCGATCATGTTGGGGATGCCCTGGGTGCGGTTGGAACTCAGCTGATTCTTGAGGTCGAACGGCGACAGCGCGCCTTCGATGTCCGCCGCGCCGATCTCGGCGGGTGCGCGATCCTGCACGCTCAGCAGCACCAGCGCGATGATCCCCTTGGTGATCGCGGCATTGCTGTCGGCCAGAAAATGCAGCCTTCCGTCGTCCAGCACCGTCGGATAGACCCACACCGCCGCCGAACAGCCCCGCACCAGAGTCGCGTCGGTCTTGAGCGCGTCCGGCATCGGCTCCAGCTTGCGCCCCAGGTCGATTAGCAACCGATAACGGTCGTCCGCATCCAGAAATTCATATTCGTCCTGAAGGTCGGCCATACTCGGTAGATCGGTCATGCCCGCCATATAGGGCGAAACGCGGCAGGGGGAAGCCACCTTTACCACGCCAAACCCGTTCAGGCTGAGCCTGTCGAAGCCCGCGCGCTACGCCCTTCGACAGGCTCAGGGCGAACGGAGGCTAAATTATGCCGAAACTTTACATCCCTTCGCGGAAGCCAACCCCCGCAAATAGCCCCGCCGCGCGATCCCCGCCGTCACCGCCGCCTGCAAGCGCCGTTCAGCCGGGGCCGCGCCGCTGATCTCGCGCACCAGCCCGCGGAAGGGGATCAGCGAGTTGACGATCGTCTTGCCCACCGCCTCGGCGATCTTGCCGGTGCGGTTCTCATTGGCCTGCGTACCGACGGTGAAGTCCGCGCCCAGCACGGCGTTCAGCTCGGCCATCGCCGCATTCAGCCCCTTGCACGTCCGCGACGGCGGCGGCGCATAGGGGTTCTCCACCGCCTTCACCAGAACCGGCGGGATCTCGTCCTTGTCCAGGCCCACATCCTTGGCCGGCTGCGACGCGATCTTGCCGGCCTTGTCCAGCGTATCGTCCCGCTTCTCCTCCTGCTTGCTCTGGTCCTTCTGGTCCTTCTGCTCCTGCGCCTGCGCAAGAGCCGGCGTCAGCATCGCAAGCGCGGCAGATATGGCAATCATCTTCATCTTTGGTCCTCCCACGCCGCCAATGCGCAAGGCGCGGCATCGGTTCCCCTGCGAAACGATAGGCCGGGCGAGACAGGTCCGCCGCCCCGCGCTAGAAAGGCGTCGTCCCTTTCACGGAGCCATGATCCTTGTCCGATCCCGACGCGCGTTTCGCCATCGCCTCGCCGGCCCTTTCCGCCAGCATCAGTCCCCTCGGCGCGGAGCTCTGGTCGCTCGCCGACGCCGCCGGGCGCGATCTCATGACCGACGCAGATCCGCGCTGGTGGACCGGCCACGCGCCGCTGCTCTTCCCCTTCGTCGGCCGCTCGCGCGGGGATATCTACCGCCTCGACGGCCGCGACTATCCCATGCCCCAGCACGGCTTCGCCCGCCGCAAATGCTTCGCCCTCGTCCACCAGTCGGACGCCCGCGTCACCCTCCGCCTCGAAGCCGACGATGAAACCCGCGCCGCCTACCCCTTCGACTTCCGCCTCGACATGGATTTCGCGCTAGAAGGGCCAACGCTCCGCATGACCGCCACCGTCAGCAATATGGGCGAGGCCAAACTGCCCTTCGCCTTCGGCTACCACCCCGCTTTCGCCTGGCCGCTCCCCTATGGCGGCGGCGTCGAGGACCACCGCATCATCTTCGAGGCTCCCGAACCCGCCCCGATCCGCAAGGTCGGCAACGAACCCGGCCTCATCGCCCGCGAACCCTTCCCCTCGCCGGTCGAAGGCGACACGCTCGCTCCCACCCACGCCATGTTCGAGGGCGACGCCCTCATCTGGGACGACCTAAACAGCCGCTCGCTGACCTGGGGCGTCCCCGGCAAGCCGCACCTCAAAATCGCCTTCCCCGACACCCCCTGGCTCGGCCTCTGGCAGAAGCCCGGCGCGCATTATCTGTGCGTCGAACCCTGGGCCGGCATGGCCGATCCGGTGGGCTTCACCGGCGACGTCTGGGACAAGCCCGGCATCATGGCCCTCCTCCCCGGCGACGCCCGTAGCTTCCGCATGGACGTAACGCTGGTTGCGGACTGACCCCCTGTTTATTTCCGTCATTCCCGCGTAGGCGGGAATCTATCTCCCAACCCCGCCTCCTGACGCAACGTCAGGGGATGGATCCCCGCCTTCGCGGGGATGACGCCATAGAATGACCGCTTAAATGACCATCCCCTCCCGCCGCACCTTCGCCATCATCTCGCACCCCGACGCCGGCAAGACCACGCTCACCGAAAAGCTGCTGCTCGAAGGCGGCGCGATCCACCTCGCCGGCGAAGTCAAGGCGCGCGGGGCCAATCGCCGCGCCCGCTCCGACTGGATGAAGATCGAGCAGCAGCGCGGCATCTCGGTCACCTCCTCGGTCATGACCTTCGAGCGCACGCGCGACGGCGAGACCATCACCTTCAATCTGCTCGACACGCCGGGCCACGAGGATTTCTCCGAGGACACCTACCGCACGCTCACCGCCGTCGATTCCGCCGTCATGGTGATCGACGCGGCCAAGGGCATCGAGCCGCAGACCCGCAAGCTGTTCGAGGTCTGCCGCCTGCGCAATGTCCCCATCATCACCTTCGTCAACAAGGTGGACCGGGAGGGCCGCGAAATCTTCGGCCTGCTCGATGAGGTCGCCGACCAGCTCCAGCTCGACGTCTGTCCGATGAGCTGGCCCGCCGGCATGGGCGGCGAGTTCGAGGGCATCTATGATTTCGCCACCAACCGCCTGCGCCAGCCCACCGGCCCCTCGCGCGAGTTTGAAGGCAAGGAAGCGCATCTCTCCGGCCTGGATGATCCCGCCTTGGCCGACCTCCTCACCCGCCAGGCGCTCGACCGCCTGCGCGAGGAGGCCGAACTCGCCCAGGGCGGCTATGCGCAATTCGATCTCGCCCGCTACCGCGCCGGCGACCTCACCCCGGTCTATTTCGGCTCGGCGCTCAAGCTTTTCGGCGTCACCGAACTGATCGACGCGCTGGCCGCCCACGCCCCGCCGCCCCGCGCCCAGCCCGCCGAACCCGCCGCCGTCGAACCCGACCAGAATGAAGTCACCGGCTTCATTTTCAAGGTGCAGGCGAACATGGACCCGATGCACCGCGACCGCATCGCCTTCATGCGCCTCGTCTCGGGCAAGTTCCGCCGCGGCATGAAGCTCACCCCTTCAGGCTCAGGCAAGCCGCTCGCCGTCCACTCGCCGATCCTCTTCTTCGCGCAGGACCGCGAACTCGCCGACGAAGCCTTCCCCGGCGACATCATCGGCATCCCCAATCATGGCGCGCTGCGCGTCGGCGACACTCTCTCCGAAAAGCCCGGCCTGCGCTTCACCGGCCTGCCCAATTTCGCGCCTGAAATCCTGCGCCGCGTCGCCTTGAAAGACCCGACCAAGACCAAGCAGCTCCGCAAGGCGCTGGACGACCTCTCCGAAGAAGGCGTCATCCAGGTCTTCTACCCCGAAATCGGCAGCCAGTGGATCGTCGGCGTCGTCGGCCAGCTCCAATTGGAAGTGCTGATCTCGCGGCTGGAGGCCGAATATAAGGTCGCCGCCGGCCTCGAACCCTCCCCCTTCGACACCGCCCGCTGGATCAGCGGGGACGAGGCCGCAATCAAGGATCTCGTCGCCTACAATGGCGCCAACATGGCCAAGGACCGCGACGGCAACCTCGTCTTCATGGCCCGCAGCGCCTGGGACATAGGCTACCAGCAGGAACGCCACCCCAAGATCAAATTCAGCGCCACGCGGGAGCGGTAAAGCCTGCGCATACCAAACCCGTTCGTCCTAAGTAGCCATTGAGCTTGTCGACGGATCAGGCTTAGAACATCGAGCCTTCAATCTTTTCCGTTCACTTCGAGCAGGTTCGAGCGAAGTCGAGAACCGTCGGTCGAGAAGACCATCGCAAGCGTTCTCGATACGCCTTCTCGACTTCGCTCGAAGGCACTCGAACCGAACGGATTGAGAGTGACGCACCCAGATCACCCTCACGCCCAAAACCCCGCCAGCCGCCTCACCCACTCCTGCGCCGCCACATGGTCCGGTTCCTCATTGGCGTCGCCATAGCCGAACCATTCGTCCTCCCCCACCTCCTGCACGACGATCCCGTCGCGCCGCGCCAGCATCGAGAGCGTCCCATAATAGACGCCATAGGTGACCCCCGCCTGCGGGATCAGCCAGGCGATCTGCCCGCGCACCGGCACGATGCTCTCGTCGCGCCACAAAGCCCGCGCGCCATAGCCGGTGCAGTGGATGATCGCCGGCTGCTTCAGCTTCGTGACGTCGCCCGGCGCATGAAACTCCATCGGCACGATCGTCCCGCCCGCGATAAGGAAGTCCGTCGTGAGCTGCCGCATCAGGTCGGCGACGTTGAAGGTCAGCGAACTGTTGCGCCGGACATAGGCGGGCCGGAACGGATGCGTCCCCGGCGCCAGGTCGACGCTGCGCGGCATGATATCGGCCAGCCGGCTTTCCAGATGCAGAAATTCGTCGGCCCGCTCCACGCCCGGCGCCGCCGCGCGCCGGGGGCCAAAGGGCGTGTCCGACAGCATATAGCGATCGGTCCATTCCACCGGATCCCCCGCCATCCCGAGCAGGCTCTGGAAATAGGAGAAGGACGCGCGCGCCATCGTCTCCCACCGGTCGCCGAAGCCCGGATCGACCGCTTTCTCCATCGCGACCCGGCTGTCCGGCGACCAGGTGCCGGTCGCGCGCGCCGACCGGACAAAGGGAAATTGCCCTTTCGTATAGATGGTGACCCGCGCGCCCGCCCGCTGTGCCGTCAGCGCCGCCGTCAGTCCCAGCGCTCCCGCACCGATCACCGCCACCTCGCGCACCCCGTCCGCCAACGCCAGCGCGACTGCCGCCTCCGCCGATCCCCAGCTCAAGGACCAGCCGCTGCCGCCATGGCCGTAATTATGGACGACCCGCTTGCGCCCGACCTGCTCTACCTCGATGCGCGGCCCGGCAGCGCGGAAGGGCCGCAGGCAGACGGTGGTGCGGAAGATGCGGTCGGGCGTCGCGCGCACCGGCTCCACCCCCGCGAACGGATCGAAGACCGCGCCCGCCTTCGCCGCGAGGGGCAACGCCGCCGCCAGCCCCGCAGCCCTGCCGATAAATGCCCGCCTGTCCATCCGCGCCTCCCGATCGATGCCCGTTCCAACGAAGCAGCGCCTCAAGACCGCAAGCCGCCATCTCCTATTCTCCTACAGCCATTTGCGAACAGTCTCCAACACCCCTCAAAATAAGACCGATTTATCAATATGTTATATATAGGAGAATCGCCAAACCACGAATCAGCTGTTCCACTCGCTGTTCCACTTACTCTTCATATCCTGCCCCTTGGTCCACCCCTTGATCCAGATCATGGACAGCGCCCCGCTTTGAACATATCAGGAACGATATGGCGCAGCTAAGCACCCGGCAGAAACTGGAAATCCTCGCCGACGCGGCGAAATATGACGCCTCCTGCGCCTCGTCCGGCACCGCCAAGCGCGACAGCCGGGGCGGCAAGGGGATCGGCTCGACCGAGGGCATGGGCATCTGCCACGCTTACGCCCCCGACGGCCGCTGCATCTCGCTGCTCAAGATACTGCTCACCAACAGCTGCATCTTCGACTGCCATTATTGCATCAACCGCCGCTCCAGCGACGTCCGCCGCGCCCGCTTCACCGCGCAGGAGGTGGTCGACCTCACCTTGAGCTTCTACCGCCGAAACTATATCGAGGGGCTGTTCCTCTCCTCCGGCATCATCCGCTCGTCCGACTATACGATGGAGCAATTGGTCGAGGTCGCCCGCTCGCTGCGCGAAGACCATGATTTTCGCGGCTATATCCACTTGAAGACCATTCCCGACGCCGACCCCGACCTGCTGCGCCGAGCCGGCCTCCACGCCGACCGTCTCTCGATCAATGTCGAACTGCCGACCGAAAGCGGCCTCAAACGCCTCGCCCCGGAGAAGGACGGCACCCGGATCGAAGGCGCGATGGGCCAGCTCAGGAGCGAGATTGACGACACGAAGGACGCCCGCCGCAAATATCGCCATGCTCCCAAATTCGCCCCCGCCGGCCAGTCCACCCAGATGATCGTCGGCGCCGACGCCGCCGATGACCGCGCTATCATTGCCCGCGCCAGCACCCTCTACGACCGGCACAAGCTGCGCCGCGTCTATTACAGCGCCTTCTCCCCCATCCCTTCGCCCAGCGCGGTGCTGCCGCTCAAGCGCCCGCCGCTGCTGCGCGAACATCGCCTCTACCAGTCGGACTGGATGATCCGCTTCTACGGCTATGACGCGCGCGAGATCGCGGCGGCGACCGACCCGGCGTCCGGCTGCCTCCCGCTCGACATCGATCCCAAGCTAGCCTGGGCCTTGAACCACCGCGCCGCCTTCCCGGTGGACGTCAACCGCGCCCCGCGCGAAGCGCTGCTCCGCGTCCCCGGCCTCGGCGTCAAGGCGGTGGACCGCATCCTCATGAGCCGCCGCCACCGCCGCCTCCGGCTCGACGACATTGCTCGCCTCACCACATCGATCAAGAAGCTCCGCCCCTTCCTCATCGCCGCCGACTGGCGGCCGCTGGCGCTTGCCGACCGCGCTGACCTGCGCGCCCGCCTCGCCCCGCCGGCACAGCAGCTCGACCTTTTCACCCAATTGTAATTATGGGTTGATCGCGCGCCCGGATCGTGAAACTCTGCTGCGGGGTCATCAAGGGAGTAGGGGTCTTGGCAACCGCACTCGGCAACAGCGCGCATCCGCGCAAGAGCTTCGCCAAACGGATCAGCACGCATCTCGCCGCCGCGCTGGTTTTCTTCTGCCTCGCGCAGATCGGCATCGTGGCGAAGATGGGCGGATCGCTCGTCCTGCACCTCGGCATCATCATCGCGATCGGCGGCTATGCCATCGCGGCGCGCGGGCTGGAGCGGCGCTGGCAGATGCTCGAACGCGGCGCCCTGTCGGAGCACGGCCTCGCCACCCGCTACCGCGTCGATGTCTTCCAGATTTGGGCCGCCAGCATCATCGGCGCTCTGCTCTGGATACCTGTCGGCATCATCTATCGCTTCCTCTTCGGGTAGGCTCGGACCCAAAAGCGCCCGCCATCGTTGTCCGCCCGTAACCAAGGAGGACTTGCCATGGCCGACGCCACCATCTTCGATCGCCTCAAGCAGGATCATGACAGCCACCGCCAGCTCTTCGCCAAGATGGACGAAGCGAAGGACGACGCCGACCGCCTCGAAAAGCTGTTCGAGCAGTTCAAGGTCGAGGTGAAGGCCCACGCCGCTGCGGAGGAGGAAACCCTCTACGCCACCATGCTCGCCCGCCCCGACCTGCGCGAAGATGCCCAGCACAGCGTCTCCGAGCATAAGGAGATCGAGGATTATCTCGAGGAAATGGAAGAGCAGGAATTCGACGGCAAGAAATGGCGCGAAACCTTCGCCCAATTGAAGAAGCGCTACCTCCACCATATCGAGGAGGAGGAAGAGGAAATGTTCCCCGACGCCGCGAAGGATCTGACCGACGAAGAGGAAAAGCAGCTCGGCGACAAGTTCGCCGAACGCAAACCCGCCGAACTGGAACGCGCCCAGGCGGAGGATTGAATCTCAACGTCCGTTCGGTTCGAGCCTGTCGAGAACCATTTCCCAGCTTCTCGACAGGCTCGAACTGAACGGCAATTGCTGACGCAATGCACCGCATCACCCTCTCCACCCCCGATGATTTCGACGGCTGGCGCACCGCCGCCCGCCGTCTCGCGGTGGCGGGGGTCGATCCGGCCGACGTGACCTGGCAGGTCGGCGACACCCCCGCCGACCTCTTCGCCCCCGATCCCCTCCCGCCCGAACCGCTCCGCGCCGCCTTCTCCGTGCCCCGCGCCTTCATCGACTTGGCCGAAAAGGCGATCCTGCACAGCGACCCCGAGCGCTTCGCCCTGCTCTATGCGCTCCTCGTCCGCCTCCGCGACCGGCCCGGAACGATGGAGGACAAGGCCGATCCCCTGCTCCGCCGCGTCGACGCGCTCGCAAAGGCGGTCCGCCGCGACATCCACAAGATGCGCGCCTTCGTCCGCTTCCGCGAGGTGGAGGAAGATGGCGGCACCCGCTTCGTCGCCTGGTTCGAGCCCGACCATCATATCGTCCGCGCCAATGCCGGCTTCTTCTTCCGCCGCTTCGCCACGATGCGCTGGTCGATCCTGACGCCGGAACTCAGCATCCATTGGGACGGTGAGACGGTGCGCGAAGGGCCGGGAGCCACCCGCGCCGACGCGCCGGACGGCGATCCCGTAGAGGCTTTGTGGAAGGGCTATTATGCCGCGATCTTCAACCCGGCCCGGCTCAAGACCGGCGCGATGCTCTCCGAAATGCCCAAGAAATATTGGCGCAACCTCCCCGAAGCCGCGCTCATCCCCGATCTTATCGCCGGCGCGCAGGCGCGCGAGGCAGCCATGATCGCCACCGCCCCGACCCCGCCCAAACGCCAGGGCAATGCCGCCACCGTCTGGGCCGGCATCCGCGACGAAGCCATGGCCTGCACCCGCTGCCCGCTTTACAAGGACGCGACCCAGACCGTGTTCGGCGAAGGCCCGCTCGACGCGCCGCTCTTCTTCATCGGCGAGCAGCCCGGCGATCAGGAGGATCAGGCCGGCCGCCCCTTCGTCGGCCCCGCCGGGCAGCTCTTCGACCAGGCGCTGGGTGAGGCCGGCGTCGATCGCAGCCGCGCCTATGTCACCAACGCGGTCAAGCATTTCAAGTTCGTCCGCCAGGGCAAGCGCCGCCTCCACCAGTCGCCCGACGCCGGCGAGATTCAGGCCTGCCGCTGGTGGCTCGGGCAGGAAATCGACCTCGTCCGCCCCCGCCTGATCGTCGCGCTTGGCGCGTCCGCCGCCCGTGCCATGCTCGGCAAGGCCGTGACGATCAGCCGGACCCGCGGTACAGCCATCCCGCTGGAAAGCGGGGCCGAGGGCTGGGTGACGGTTCACCCCAGCTACCTCCTCCGCCTCCCCGACGAAACCAAACGCGCCGAGGAGCGCGCGAGGTTCGTCGAGGAATTACGCTCCATCGGCGAGCGGGTCAAAGCGCTGGCTTAGGCCAGGCCACCTTCACTCCGTCACCCCGGACGTGATCCGGGGTCCCGCTTTCTTGGCAACGACTGAGAAAAAGCGGGGCCCCGGATCAAGCTCGGGGTGACCAGCTATTGAGACCCCCTCACACCGCGATCAGCGCATAGGGCCGTCCAAACCGCTCCGACACCACGAACTGCGCGCAATTATACACCGGCACCCCGCGCGGCGTCTTGCCCTCGAAGGTGCCGCGATGGGCATGGCCGTGGACGGCAAAGCGCACATTGTCGAACCGGTCGATCGCGTCCGCCAGCCGCGAGGAACCCAGGAACGGGAAAATCTCCGCCGGCTCCCCCTCGACCGTCTGCGCGACCGGCGCATAGTGCAGCACCGCAACCACCCGCTCGGTGCGCAGCGACCGCAAGGCATTCTCCAGCTTGCGCGCCTCGTTGATCGACTCCTCGACGAAGCCCTTGATCGCCCGCTCGCCGAACGCGCCCAGCTCGCCCCGCCCGAACCCGCCGACAAACCCCTTGACCCCGGCAAAGCCCACCCCCTTGATCTCGACCGCCTGCTCGTCCAGCACCGTGACGCCCGCGCCGTTGAGGATGCGCGTCACTTCTTCGGGCTGGCCGCATTCATGATCGTGATTGCCCAAGACCGCGACGATCGGGATGGAACAGGCGCGCAAATCCTCCGCCAATATCTCCGCCTCGCGCGTCTTGCCGAAATTGGTGAGGTCGCCGCACAAAGCCAGCACGTCGGCTTTATCGGAAATCTCGGCGAACAGGTCGCGATATTTATGCTCCTGCTGGTCGGTGACATGCAGGTCGCCGATGGCAGCGACGGTCAGGCTGCCGGCGGATGCCGCCTCACTTGTTGCGATCATGGCTTTCCTCCAGTCCCTTGCCAACCACGTCGGCGAACCCCCATTCGGTGATGTCGACCAGATAGTCGCGTGGGGACAGCAGCCGTCCCCGGCACACCCGGATATTGGGCACGGGCAGTTCCGCGCGCGTCTGCAACCGGCCCAGCAGTTCCTCGAACAGCCAGAGCGGAATGCAATGCCGCTCGGTCGGATAGATGAAGCGGAAATTGAGCAGGTGGATGAGCAGCACCTCCCAGTGCAACTCCACCGCGTCGAGCAGCTTCTGCCAGTCGATCGCCTCATGCTGTTTCAGGATCATGTGCGCGACATCCGCGCCGTCATAGCGATAGCGGTCCTGGATGAAGATCTTGGACAGAATGAACTCGGTCGGCGGGGTGATCCGCACGCGGATGCCATAGACATCGGCGTGGGAGGCGTTGCGGAACCATTCCTCGGTCACCGGCAGGCTGGCCGACGAGATATTGTAGATGACGTCGAAGAAATTGCCGTCCTTCCACACCTTGCCGATCCAGCGCTCGTCCTCGAACTCGACCTCATGTCCAAGATGGCGAAAATGGGCGAGGATGCGCGGCGCGTCGCCGGCCTTGCAGAACACGTCCAGATCCTTGGTCGGCCGCACGATCCCGGTATGGCACCCCAGCGCATAGGTGCCCGACAGCATGAAGGGGATGTCCGAGGCGACCAGTTCCTTGAGACTGTCGGCATAGAATTGCTTCGCCTCGGGCGGCGGATCGAAGGCGGTGGGATCGCAGGTCATCGGACACTCTGGTTGCGGCGGGAAGGGAGCAACGGGCGGCGGGCGGATTGCGTTCCGTTTTGGCGGGGCAGGCGGTTGTCTTTCAGGCCGAGCGGCTTACGGTGCCCTCCTCCAAGCTCCGCGACTGATTTCGGTGAGGCGACATGACCCGACACCTGCCCTGGCTCCTGACGGCGATCGTGGGCGCGGTCGCGCTCTGGGTGGTTGCCGTGTCGCGCGGCGAAGCCGTCAACGCGCTCTGGATCGTCGTCGCGGCGGTCTGCTGCTTCCTCGTCGCCTATCGCTATTATGCGCTGTTCATCGCCCGCCACGTCATGCGGCTCGATCCCGCGCGGCCCACCCCCGCCATCCGCCGCGCCGACGGGCTCGACTATGTCGCGACCGACCGCACCGTGCTCTTCGGCCATCATTTCGCGGCGATCGCCGGCGCGGGGCCGCTGGTGGGGCCGGTGCTGGCAGCGCAGATGGGCTATCTCCCCGGCACGCTCTGGATCATCGCCGGCGTGGTGCTGGCGGGCGCGGTGCAGGACTTCATGGTCCTCTTCATCTCCATGCGCCGCGACGGGAAATCCTTGGGCGAACTCATCCGCATGGAGATGGGGCAGGCCGCCGGCACGATCGCCCTGTTCGGCGCCTTCATGATTATGGTCATCATCCTTGCGGTGCTGGCGCTGATCGTGGTGAAGGCGCTCGCCGAAAGCCCGTGGGGCATGTTCACCGTCGCCGCCACCGTGCCGCTGGCGATGCTGATGGGCGCTTATACCCGCTGGATCAGGCCGGGCCGGATCGGCGAAGTGTCCCTGCTTGGCCTTGTCGGCCTTCTCGCCGCGATCGTCTATGGGCAGGCGGTCGCCGCCTCGGCGGTCTGGGGGCCGGCCTTCACCTTCACCCCCGTGCAGCTCTGCTGGATCTTGATCCTCTATGGCGCGGTCGCCTCGGTGCTGCCGGTCTGGCTGCTGCTCGCCCCGCGCGATTATCTCTCGACCTTCCTCAAGATCGGCGCGATCGCGGCGCTCGCCATCGGCATCGTCATCATGGCTCCCCCCTTGAAGATGCCCGCGCTCACCCAGTTCGTCGGCGGCAACGGCCCGGTCTGGGCCGGCGGCCTCTTCCCCTTCCTCTTCATCACCATCGCCTGCGGCGCGGTCTCGGGCTTCCACGCCCTCATCTCCAGCGGCACCACCCCCAAGCTGATCGCCAGCGAAGCCCATGCCCCGCTGATCGGCTATGGCGCGATGCTGATGGAGGCGTTCGTGGCGATCATGGCGCTGGTCGGCGC